>CAIMEY010000001.1 GCA_903840165.1 uncultured Myxococcales bacterium
CACGCCGATGGCACGTTGCAGCCTACGGGGCCGACGCCGGCGTGGGGCAACTTGGATACCCTGCCGCTGCCCGATTGGGAGCTGCTGCCGGTGGAGCTGTACCTGCAGGGTGGCAAGCAACCATTCTTTAAGAAGCGCCGGATTAATCGATATTTATCGACGATTACGACCCTTGGCTGTGCCTGGCGCTGCAGCTTTTGCCAGGTGCCCGACCTGTACCCTGGCGTGCGCGCCCGCGACCCCGAGCTCGTGGCCGACGAGATCGCCCTGTACCGCGATAAGTATGCGATTGAGGGTATGTATTTCCGCGACGACATCTTGTTCCGTCCGGGCAAGATCGCCGATGCGCTGGCCCGCAAAGTGCCCGGACTGCCGTGGTCGTGCCTGCTCCGCGCCGACATGATGAGCGACGGCGTGCTGGGCAAGATGGCGGCGGGCGGCTGCGTCGAGATCCGCGTGGGCTTCGAAAGCGGCGACGACATGGTGCTTTCGCTGGCCAACAAGAAGACCGAAGTGGCGCAAAACCGCCGCTGCATCGAGCTGGCGCGCAAGCACGGCATCGCGATCTCGGGCTTTTTGATCGTGGGCCTGCCCGGCGAGACCGAAGACAGTCTAGCGGCGACCGAGCGTTTTGTGCGCGACATGCAAGTGCGCGTATCTGTGCATTTTCCGCTGCCCCTGCCCGGTACCGACCTGTATCGGCAGACGCTGGCGCGCGGCGAGATCGGCGACGAAGCGGCCCTATTGCGCAAGTTTTCGGAGCCGCAGCTGCCCGGCGCGGTGCTGCAGCCGCCGCCGATCAACCAGTGCGAGCTGCCCGAAGACGTGCTGGTGCACTGGGCGATGCGACTTGCCGCCGCTGGGCAGGCCGCCGATGATGCGCAGACCGCGCCGAGCGGGCACGCCGACTCGCCGTTTTAGTTCACTTTCTTGCGCTGAGGTCCTGTGAGCCGACCCTTGCCGACCCTAGAGCAGCTGCGCCACGACTTGGGCGCGCTTGGCTTAGACCGCTTGGCGCGTGCGGGGTTACGCCGCGATCCGGGCCTGTATAACCTGCTGGTGCACATCGTGCCGCCCGAGGTGGCCCGCGATCACGCCGCCGGCGATCTGGTGGCCGATCGCCTGGCCCAGCCGCCCGGACCCCTTTGTTTGTACGTGCATATTGCCCCTTGTACGGGGCGGTGCACGTTTTGCCACTACGCCATCGAGGTCAATCCCTCGCAAGACCAGACCGAGCGCTATCTGCGGGCACTCGAAAAGGAAATCACCGCGCGCTGGTCGAGCTTAGACGACCGCAGCCCGGTGCGCTCGCTGATGATCGGCGGCGGTACGCCAACCTACCTTACTGCAGCGCAACTCGATAAGCTTTTCAAGCACATCCATGCCACTGTGCGGCTAGACCACGGCATTGAGCTGACGATTGAAGGCTCGCCCGAGACGATCACCCGCGACAAGCTGCAAGTGCTCAAAGATCATGGGGGCTCACTGCTTCATACCATCGCTCAGCCATTGGGCAATCTTGGCCTGTTCCCCTGCCGTGACGCACGCATTTTTGCCCGCATCCAAGACTGGGTTGCCGGTGCAGCCTGCGCCCAGCGGCATGGAGCCGTTCTGAATCCGAACCAGCGCGCACTGGCCCTTCTTCTTTCCAGGGCAGTAATAGGAATCCAGCAGTGCATCGCTGTAAGTGGTGCCGATATTGTGGCCACCTGATCCGCCTCCGGTGTGGCAACCCGCGCAGCGATTGGCGAAAATCGGCTTGACGTCTGCGTAGGTCGTCACTACAGGGCACGCGCTCATGTCGTGCGCGCAACCGGTTTTGGCGTCGCAACTGTCGACTGAACAAGCCAATTTGTCGTCGCAATCCAGCGCGCCGCTGCCCACGCAGGCTTTGTCAGCGCAGGTATCGACCATGGTGCATTTTGAACCGTCGTCGCAGCCGAGGTTGTTGGCCAAATGGCTGCAATTGCCGCTTGCGTCACAGCTGTCAGTGGTACAAAGTTGTTTGTCATCGCAATCTTTGGCTGCACCGGCGACGCATGCACCGGCAGCGCATACATCGCCAACCGTGCACGCATTGTCATCGGAGCACGCGCCCGAATTGTTGACATGCTGACAGCCTTTTGCGGCGTCGCAGCTGTCGTCCGTGCAAACCGCATTGTCGTCGCAGACTTTGGGCGCGCCCGCGGCGCATTTGCCCCCGGCGCAGGCATCGTCCACTGTGCACACACTGCCGTCATCGCAAACTGCTGTATTGTTGGCGTGTTGGCAACCACTTGCCGCGTCACAGCTGTCGTTGGTGCAAACTTGACCATCGTCGCATGCGGTCGGCGTGCCGGCCTTGCAGGCGCTGTCGCTGCAGGTGTCGCCGCTGGTGCACTTGTTGCCGTCGTCGCAAACTCCGCTTGCTGCCACGTGTTTACAGAATGTGTCCGCGCCGCAGGTGTCCACGGTGCAGCCGTTGCCATCGTTGCAATCGCCATCCACTTTGCAATCGCCGACAGGTGCGACGTCCGTTGCAACTGCATCCGCTGCATCTTGAGCATCGACGGCATCTTCCGCAACAGCTGCATCGACTGCGGCAACATCAGGCGTGTCCGCACCAGCAGTCGAAACGTCTTCCGATTTGGCCACATCGGCTGGAGCATCAGCAACAGCGGCGTCCGATTGTGCAGCTGCGTCGGGCGCGGCATCACTTGAAACTGCGTCGCCAGCGGCTGCGTCGTTTTGCGTCTGGTCGCCGGATGAGGCCGCGGTTGAACCGCAGTGGCCAAGGAAGGTCGCACTCAGCAACAACAGCAAAAAAGCACTAGAATTTGACATAATTCCCTCTGGTTACATCAACTGCGAAACGCAAAGCGTATCCAGCAGTCCGCCGCCGACTCCGCCTGAAACCGCCACCATCGGCAACAGGGCCCGCCCGGGCCTTGGCCGGTACAATGCGCCCCATTCGGGCAGCTGTCAAGCCATTTTCCGTAGGCGGCAGCACAAGCGGCGTTGCGGTTGTCGGCGGATCTCTGAGCGGAGGCGGCGGGTTATACGTCAGCGGCCGTCACTTTGCCGCGCCTTGGCAACACGAGCCTCGCGCCGGCGTTCGAGGATGTCAAGCGTCTCACTGTCCTCCATCTCACTGACAATGCTCATTGTTCTTCTCATCTGCGAGATCGGGCGAGCGCGAGCCAGCCGAATGTTTTGAGCCCACCCCCGCGGAACGGGCTGCACAACCAAGTTGCGGCGCAAGGGTGCAATTGTCAACTGATTTTTTGCCAAGACCCCGTCATCGGACACCGGCTGCGGAATACGGCGTGGGTTTTGCCTTTCCACGTCCGAAACTTGACCGTCAACGCCTCAATCAGATCCCCCAGCCGAGCGCCAACCCCGCGTAAGGCAGCACTTGCACAGGCGAAGTGCAATGCGCTGCCTCAAAGGTGTACGCCGCGGCAACGCAATCACTCGTCCCCAGATGCGCCGAACCACCGAGCACGAAACGCATGCGGAGGCCAGCCTGCCACCGCTTTTCCATGAACCATTCCAGGAATATCCATGGCGCCGGCGACCATTCGGTGCCGTCCTCGACTACGATGAACCAGACGCGGCCGTACGAGGCTCCAGTCCCGAAGCCCATGGACCGACCGTCGTCGCGCTTCCACAGGTGCCAGCGCCCGCCGATTGCAACTTGCAAGTCCCCGCCCATCATGCCTTTTCCGGCTCCGGCCCACAGCGAAAACGCCTCGTGGACATCGACATCCACAGCCGCACCACCGAGTCCCAATGGAGCGCCGGCGCGTAGGATCTGCAAACGCCATCCGCCACCATCCGCCCCGCCAGTCCGTGCCATTTTCCGCCCAAATCCGCCGCCGACCGTCGGCTGCAGACCAATCCTGCACCCGGCTCAAGCCCGAGTCAAGCGAGATCTGGCC
>CAIMEY010000002.1 GCA_903840165.1 uncultured Myxococcales bacterium
CCGAGGCGTACCGTGAGGGCCGGCGTGGCGCCCCCCACTTCCCCTGGCACAGCTTCGCGCCGGTCGCACCGTGGCTGGTCGGCGATGCGAAACAACCGGGCCTGTTCGAGCCGGCGGTCGATGCTGGGGCGGTGGTGGCGTGAGGACTGCGCGAAGCGCCTTTCCGCCGACGCAGAAGCGACTCAACGACAGTTCGTCTCGGGCCTTGGACCACTAGGAGCCCTCAGAGTGAAGAGCTTGAATTGATTGACAGTCAACGCGGCCGCACGCCGACCAAACCGTTCACTCCGCTCAAGCGTCCAAGCATCAGGAGGTTCCGATGAGACTTGCAGTCATGCTTCTACTTTGCCTTCCGCTGATCGGCGGGGGGTGCGCAAAGTCGTCCAGAGAGCCGGACTTGTCCGCGCCACCGGCTGACGTTGCTGCAGCGCAAGCCCCTGCCGCGCAGAAGGATTCCCAAGGTGCGACACCGGCGGTGGGCAAGCCGGCTGTCGATGTCCATCGGGTGATTCGCGATGCGACTGTCGAGGTGGCCGTTCCGTCCTATGCGCACGCGGCGACCGCTCTGGCAGAATTAGCAAAACAATCAGGTGGATACGTATCGCTTGCGGAGGTGTCTCACCACGTCGGCGACGTCTCCTCAGCGACGTGGGTATTGCGTCTTCCCGCCCCTGACCTCGACGCGGCACTGGCGATGGTGCGGCAACTGGGGCATACGGAATCCGAGAAGATCACAGCGGAAGACGTGACCGAGGCGTGGACAGATTTGGGTGCTAGGCTGGCCAACTCCAAAGCAGCTGAGTTACGCCTGCTGGGCATCATGGCGCAAAAGACTGATGATGTTGCGGACCTGCTGGCGGTCGAGAAAGAACTGGCCCGGGTCAGGGCCGACATCGAGGGGTTCCAGGGAAAGCTCAAGCTGCTGGATAATCGAATTGATTTCGCAACGTTAACGCTACATTTGCGGGTCGTTGAGCACTATGTCCCTCCCGTCCCAACCTCCCTGGGTTCGGAACTCGCGCAGACTTGGTCGAACTCGCTTGAGAATCTGCGCCAGTTCGCGCGGTTCTCGCTTTCGGTTTCGGTGGCGCTGGTACCGTGGCTCGCCCTGGTGTTCCTGCCGGTCGTCGGGCTTTTCCGCGTGCTGCGACCCTGGCGAAAACGAGTCAAGGATGCGGCAAGAGGAAAGGAATAACAAGAGCTTAACTCTTAGGGCTCCTTACGATGTCGTGTCGCACCCCCACCAAAAGCCCCTGCAGTGACCGCCCGATCGGGCCTTCTTCGTCATGGAGCTCCGCCTGTGCCAACCCTACGCCATTGGGCTCGACTCGCGTAATCCCGTCTAGGCCCACCCACTCGCCCCGCAGCCGCCGGTGCACGTACACTGTCAAGTCTGGGTTAATGAAGGCGTAATCCTCAATCGGCAACGGGGCCGAGACGCCGTTCCCCGCGTCTGCTGCCACGAGCACCCGCTGCAGCGGCGATGGCTCCTCGCCAAGCACAAGCGGCACGCGCATTCGCAGCCAAGCGACGGCAGCGCCACTCCCCCAAATGCCTTGAATTATACGCATTTCCATCGCCGACTGGTACCCGACGGGGTTGGGAAAGAACGTGAAATCGAATGGCTCACACTGGGCCGGTGCCTTGAGCCTAGGCCGCGGAAGCCCGACAGGCAAATATACTGCATTTTCAAGCAATACCAAGCCAGTAGCTTTGGCGCACGCAGTCCCCTCGTGGCGGAGCGTTGCCTGAATCAGCCTGGCTTTGCGCCCCGACCGCAGGACTTCGACGTCGACTGTAAACGAGGAAATCGGTATGGGGCGGAGCAATTCACCCGTAATTCTAGAAACAAATCCATCGCCAGCGGCTTGCTCAATGGCGCGTCCGAGTAAGGCCAAGGGAGGCCCGCCGTGCTGGGCGTCCTCGCTCCACGGACCTCTCGTCAGCGGCGTCGCCCGCAGGTACGGGCCGTCCTCTTCATAGAATGATTTCATGGCGTCTCCCGCGCGCGTCTTCGTGTTCTATAGCGCCAGGGCAGGCTGCTACGAGCGCGACTTCGTTGTACTTCGCGACAGGGACGGCGGTCAAGCCGGGCGATTCCAGGGGGTTGGGGCAATGGGCACCGTAGGGCATCAGCTGATGGTCAACAGGGCCCTTGAGCCCACAATCGGAAAGTCATCCCAGCTGGGCCGTAGCGCGTCTTGGTGACAGCATCCAGAGCAAGCAACAGCGTGAATACAGGTGGGTTCTGCGGCCAACACGCCGTGGCCCTAGGCCTTGAGTCCTCGTCGCAGTTGCGGCATCGTCTGTAGGAGGAGCGTTTGACCCCTGGAGTTCCTAATGGCTCGGCCCTCTGCATTACAGGTAGTTGCGTATGGCGAACATGCGCGACGCCTAGTCTCGACGCAATCCTTCGCCCGCGGCGACACGGTCACTGTGTTCTCGTTGAGTGCACCCCTGGCTGTGCCCGGTCGGCATACGCTTCAGATTCAAGAAGATAGGCACGCGACATTGATTCCATCGTGTCTTTCGTACATGGATCACAGCTGCAGTCCGAACGTCGGACTCGATCTCGGCAAGGAGCAGCTGATCGCGTTGAAGTCGATCGCGATCGGTGCACCCATAACCTACTTCTATCCAGCGACCGAATGGCGCATGGCGGCGCCCTTTTCCTGCGGCTGCGGAGCGCCCGACTGTATCGGTCGTGTTGAGGGGGCGCAAGCCTTAGGGGCTGACGTGCTAAGGTGGGAATGTATTTCGATTCATATTCAACGTCTTATCCATAAGGGCTCCTAGCGAAATTCCGGCAGCTGTCCAGACCGTCAGTGCCGTATCCCCCCCAATTGCCCCGTCAGTGGCCGCGCCCCTGCGTCGCCGTCGAGGTATCAGCTAAGTCGACCTCCCTGGCGGCCAGCGCCGGACCGGGCAGCCACGTTTCATCCCATCGTCCACTGGCCTTTCCTGCAAGGTCCGCCGCCGCCGCGCCAGCCTCGGCATCTTGAGACTGGTTCTTGCTACGCCAGCGGTCGAGCGTGCGTTGGTCGCGTTCCTGTCCGCTGGTCCCGGCTGCGCTTCGCCAACGCATGGTCCACACTGCGGCAGTGCGAATTCGCTGAGCAATCCGTTGCAGCTGCGCGCGAATCTCCGTGTCGGGCGGGCGGGGATCGGCCAGACGCAGAAGGCCCTTGCGCCCCAGATACACGCGGGCGATGGTGCCGAAGGTGGCGGAGTCTGGGGAATCGACGACAATGAGCATTCGGTCCTCGGTCAAGGGCCAACTTCGGTCGAACAACTCAAAGACCAGATTGCCGTTAGGGCTAAGGTGCGCGCATGCGATTAGACTGCTGAGATTAAAAAACATTTGCCCGCCGTTCTGCGTGAGCCATTGCGCGAATTCACGGCGCTCGAGTGCACCCAGACGGTCAAACACGGCCTCTGGGCGCGGCGTCTTGCGGAACCAAGTCATCAGGTCGAGTACTTGGTCAATCGCCACGACGACGTTGAGGGCCTGGCCCCGAGTGTAGGCGGCATGGAAAATGCCGACCAGCTCCAACTGTCCGGAAGTCTTAGATATTGCCAGGACCGGTGAGCCCGAATTTCCCGATGACAACGGAGCGTCAACAACAAAGTCGAGGTGATCGCGGTCGTTGGAGGTGTCGTGGTCGGCCGTGTTGATCACTTTGCCGGTGTTGACCGCTTCCATGATGCCCAGCGGATATCCTTGAATTGTCACAGCATTGCCCACCCGCAGGTCAGCGCTACGCCCGATTCGGTACGGCATGATCTGCAGTGGCACCTTGGAGCGAAGCACCGCGACATCGAGCAGCGGGTCGGTCACGACCAAAGAAAGCGCCGTGTCATCACGCTCGTTGGAGTCCGACTCGTTGGCCACGATGCGCACAGTGCTTTCCGTTCGCTTGCACCCCGCCGGTACGTCCGTGACGGCGTTGTCGTCGGTGGTCACGGCCGGCCAAGACACGACATGGTCATTTGTCAAGAGATACGAATCATTACCTACCTTCTTGTATGCGAATCCAGTGCCATGGGCCGTGACCTCTAGGCGCCTGTGGCGCACTACGCCATCTTGCCCGTAGGCCAGACAGTCGTAGGCGGCCGTACTCCGTAAACAATAGGAAAAACGACCACTTGCCGATCGTTGCAGCTCTCGGGTCTGCGGCGACAGGGCAGTCACGTCATCCGCGTATTCCTCAGTAGCCGTCTCCCGGCGCGCTTTGCTGGGTTTCGCTGCCGACTTGCGCGGCTCGAGCGCCAGGGCAGGCACTGCCAAAGTGACTGCAATCATTAGCAAAAGGATGGTCTTGAGCGAGACGCGAATGGTCACGATGACTCCTTTGCAAGCAGGTCACCCGGCCAGATTGACACGAGGGAACCAGGGCTACAACCCCCGGGGACTCGCAGCGATTCCCCAGCGCGGCGACCGGAGCAAGGCCGCGACGTAACTGGTTCGAAACGCCAAATTGCTAGACAATCCCGCGTGCCTAGGCCAAGATGCATAGCAACGAGTCGGAACCATCCATGTGGGCTGTTCAGGCCGCATGGGCCGTTGGAGACCTTGCCGATGAACTCAAGAAAAATGCCAACTTGTGCAATGCTCGTGGCCCTCGCCAGCCTGCTTGCGCCCGTCGCAGCGTTTGGCGCTCCGTCCCTGGGTCTACAGGGCTTTTTGCAGTCATCGGCTGGCGTTCCGGCACCAGACGGCGATTACGGTTTGACCGTGCGGATTTACGCAGGTGCAAAGGATGTTGACCCGCTGTATTTGGACGCAATTCCCGGTGCGGCCGTCAAGAACGGTCTGTTTTCTGTACAGCTTGGCGTGCTTAAGCCCGTTGATCTAAACATTTTTACAGGGGAAAAGGCTGGATGGATCGGGGTTCAGGTTGGTGGTGAGCCGGAGCTTGCTCGGGTGCCGCTTGGGCTAGTTCCGTATTCTGTTCACGCAGATACAGCCGACCTATTGGCGTGCACGGGCTGTGTCGGCGTTGCCCAACTCGACCCGGCTGTGCTTGCTCCTTATGCGACCAAGGCTAGCTTGGCTAAGGTATCAACTTCCGGTAATTATTCAGATTTGTCTGGCTATCCCGACCTCAGCATCTTCGTGCAAAAGACCCAACTCGCTAATGTTGCAACAACTGGTAATTACGCGGATTTGATCAATTACCCCGATCTTTCGGTGTTTGCCCAGAAGGCCGGACTGGCCAAAGTTGCGACTAGCGGGCAAGCATCTGATTTGACAGGGTTATTGCCGGCTAATGCGCTTCCGGCGGGCGTTGCCTTGACGGGGAGCGACAATGTCTTCGCCGCCAATAACAAGTTCCAAAACGTAACCGTTGCAGGTAGTTTTCGCGTTGGCACAGACAATAGCGCCTGCTCAGCGGGCAACGCGGGCGCACTTCGGTTCGCCAACGGCATCTTCTGGGGGTGTACGGGCACGGCCTGGGTCGAACTCAACAGCCCGCACCAAATGGTCGCCTACTGGCCCTTGGACGAGGGCCAAGGGGTCGACCTCAATGACCCGCTCAACGCCGCGAATAAAGGCAGTTCTGTCGGAGCCAACTGGCAGGCCAACAACTGCAAGTTTGGCGGGTGCTTGCAGTTTGCGGGAAATGTTAATAGTTACGCGTTGTTACCGGTCGCGCCGTTTCAGAACTTGGGGGATTTCACCTTGTCGTTTTGGCAGCGGCAGGTGGCCAGCAACACGCAGCCGTTTACCTTCTCCTTGGCGGTGCCAGGCAACGACAACTACTTGCTCTTGAACGCGGTTTCAGACGCGGGGTGGGTGCACATCGTGCTGCGTCGGATTGGCGGAACCACCCATGTCTACAAGAATGGCGTCCTGACCGACAGCATCATCTACGCGGCGCCCGGCAACGTCCTGGCCGTCACGGGCGGCCAAGTCATGCTCGCGCAAGACCAGGATTGTGTTGGCGGTTGCCTTGACGGCACCCAGTCCTGGAGCGGCGTTCTGGACGAAATCAAGGTGTTCAATTATTCCCTTGGCGATGGCGAGATTGCGGCGGGGCTGCCATAGGGCGTCAGTGGACCCCTTTAGGTTAACCTGCTGAAATGCCAGGAAGTTGGTGATTGCCTGGTCTGGCCGCGGTGCCCGAAGCGGCCAAAGGTTGGCAGGGAGTTGGGGGGCGGGCGCAATTGGCTGGAAGCCCTTTCACATCAAGCTGTTTACTCTAAGGGCTCCAGAAGAGATGCCTGAAGAGACGCCGCCGGTCCGGTTGAAGGAAATTGTTTCATTATAAGTGGTTAATTCATAGGGCTCCTTTCGCAACGGCCTTTCGCAACGGCACTGCCCGCAGGCCACCCGCCCGTCCCCACCAGGCTTGATCTGTCTGAGTGCCCCGTGCACACTCGTCCCGCTGCAGCCGATGCGCCGCCCAGCTTCCCAGACCAGTTGCCTGCCTGCTCTCTCCAGCTTGAGCCATTGCCATGCCTTCGACCACTGCGCCTGACCAGGCGGGCCGTGTCGCGGAACTTACGCGGCGGATTACCGATTTGGAAGAGAGGTTGCGCCAGTCCGTCGTCGCAGCCGGGCAGATCGCCGGCGTCGAAGAGGACCTTCGTGCGCAGCGCCAGCTCCTGCGGACGGTGCTCGACGAAATTCCCGACTTCATCATCCTCAAGGATCATCAGGGCAATTTCCTGCTAGGGAACAAGGCATTGGCCGACTTCTATGGCACAACCCCTGAAGGATTGGTCGGCAAGGACGACGGCGACTTCAGCGCCACGCCGGAACAAGCTGCTTTCTTTCGCGAAAATGTGATCGCGGTCATGGCTCGGGGCGAGACCGAAATCGTCCTTGAGGAATCGACCGACGAACAGACCGGGACGGTTCGTGCATTTCGTTCGATAAAGCGGCCGTTTCGAGGTCCCGACGGTCGGTCGCAGATCTTGGTGATTGCCCACGACGTCACGGACATCCGAAACGCACAACAACGTGTGATTCAAAGCGAATTGCGATTGCAGTACGTCCTTAAGGCGACCGGGGAAGGCGTCTGGGACTGGCACGTGCAGACCGGCACGCTGGCCCACAATGAGCGTTGGTCGGGGCTCCTTGGCCTAGTGCCCGAGGAACTTACCAATACGATGGCGGATTTCGAACGCTGTCTGTTTGAGGAGGACCGGCCGGCCGTGTTCGCTGCCGTTCAGGCTTGCTTGAATGGAAAAGCGCCTTATAAACACGAACATCGTATGCGCCGTAAGGACGGCAGTGCCATTTGGGTCTTGGATCGCGGCGACGTCGTTGAGCGCAATGCGGCCGGTCAACCGCTTAGAATGGTTGGTAGTTTTGCCGATATTACGGAGCGAAAACGCGCTGAGGACCGCCTTGAGCAGGTCAACGCCAACCTCGAAGACCTTGTGGCGGAGCGAACCCGGGCGCTGACAGAAACGCTTGCTCGTTTGCAGGCGACGCAGCAGGAACTGGTCGAGCGGGAAAAGCTTGCAGCATTGGGTAGTTTAGTCGCAGGTGTGGCCCACGAGATCAACACGCCGGTCGGTGTTTCGGTGACGGGTGCGACGCTGTGGCAGGACCGTTCGCGCGAAATTCGAGAGAAATTCCTGCGAGGTACGATGAAGCGCTCAGAACTTGAAGCATTTCTGGACATTGGCCTTCAATTAGCCGACGTGGTCACCAGCAATTTGGCACGAGCGGGGCTGCTCGTGCGCAACTTCAAGCAGGTCGCCGTCCAGCAGTCCAGCGATGCCATTGAACAATTTGGGCTGCTCGAGGCCGTGCAAGCGGCCGTTCACAGTCTCGGGCCGGAGTGGCGGCGGCGTTCGGTGCTGGTCGATGTCAGCGGGGATCCCAACGTCCAACTAGAGACATCTCCAGGATTTGTCTTTCAGGTGGTCAGCAACCTTGTGCTCAACTCTCTGCGCCACGGCTTTCCGGATGGGCGCGCGGGGGTGGTTCGCCTGACCGTTCACCGAGTTGGCAAGGACGCCCTGCTAGCCTACGTGGACAACGGAGTCGGCATGTCTCCTGACGTGCAATCCCGTATGTTTGAACCATTTTTTGCGACCAAGCGCGGGCAGGGGGGCAGCGGCCTGGGCCTGCACATCGTTTGGAACTTGATTGTGGGCCAGTTGCAGGGCCGAATTGATACCAGCACCAGCCCGGGCGAAGGATTGGCCATCGCGATGTACTTACCGTGTCTGCCCGAGGAGTCCTTGCCATGACGGAACAAGATGATTTCATAGTCTTTGCGCCGGAGTCGGCCGCGGCCGATGAGCCGGCTTTGGATCCAACCCTCGGTGCATGGCGTGTGCTGGTGGTCGATGACGACCCGCAGGTTCACACCGTGACCGTGCTGGCCCTGGAGAATGTTGTTGTGGATGGCAAGCCGCTGTCCTTTGTTCACGCCTATGACGGTCAGCAAGCCCGCGCATTTCTTTCTGAAATTGACGATTGGGCGCTGGCGCTAGTCGACGTTGTCATGGCCACGGAGGACGACGGGCTCCGCCTAGTGCAATGGCTTCGCGATGTCAGGCGGAATCGCCAGACTCGGGTCATCCTGCGCACTGGACAGCCCGGGGTAGCGCCCGAGCGTGACGTGATGTTGGGCTATGATATCAATGATTACCAACCCAAAGCTGAACTGACTTCGCAACGCCTTGTGACTTCAGTCGTCGGCAGCATTCGCGCTTGGCGGGACTTGCGCCTCATCGCTGACCAACGCGAGCATCTGGCTTCAATGCATGCCAAACAAAGTCAGTTACTTGCCTCAATTGGGCGCTTTGAGCCCCAGGAGATGTTGTCCACGCTCGGGCACGACACGCCGGTCACTGTGGAGCGGGGCGACCATGTTGAGCGCGACATGACCTTGATGTTCCTAGACATTCGTTCGTTCACGGCGATGTCAGAGCGTCTGGGCAGCGACCCAACTTTCGCGCTACTCAACCGCGTGTTCGGGGCAGTTGTGCCGATTGTCTATCAACACTTTGGAATTGTTGATAAATACCTCGGAGATGGCCTTCTGGCCTTGTTCCCGCGTCATCCGGACGAAGCCGTGTCGGCCGCGTATGAAGTCCTTGAACGTGTTCGGCAACTCAGCGAAATGGGCTCGGAACGCGGTGGCTTTGCCGAACCGGTGCAGGTCAGCATCGGCATTCACCGGGGCCCGACCGTGCTCGGCATCGTCGGCACGCCCAACCGAATCGATCCCACCGTGATTGCCGACGCCGTCAACGTTTGCGCGCGGTTGGAGCGCCTTACCCGCCAGCACAATGCGTGGCTTCTCGTCAGCCACGACGTCTTCGAGCGCCTCAGTCCGGCCTTGGCAGCGATGGCCCGACCGCTGGGCGCACTGTCCATTCGCGGCAAGCAGCAGCCTGTGGTGTGCTATGACCTTTTTTGCTGTGATCCTGATGATGTGCGTCAGCACAAGCTTGGCCAATTGGTCCGCTTAGATTCTTAGGAGCCCTTAGAGTGAAGCCCTTGTTATTCAAAGCATAAGCTCGCCCTTGCCCACCGCATCGCCCAGGACATCTCCAACGGACAGCACTCGAGGGGCCCTAAGGGGTAAGTGCTTGTTTTTGCATGAACCGTAGTTTGCGCAAGGCCCAGTCTTCCGGGAGGGCAAAGCCAGGTCCCGACCACCCGGTAAACGACAGGACCCGGCCTTAGCACCCAAGGAGCCCTTAGGCTAAACCCGTTGTTTGCGTTGGTCAATCCCTGCCCGCGGCACCCGCGCTCACCGTTCCGGCGTCAGCTGCCGCTCCAGGGCCAGCTCGATCACGAGGTCGGGCTTCTCGGCGTCAATCAGCGCCTGGTCAAACCCCGCAAACTCCGCGGCGACGAATCGACCAAAGCTTTCGGCAAAGAACGGGATGAGCCCATTGCCGAAACTGTCATGCAACATCACCACTTTCAGGGGCCCGCAACTCGGGCAGGCGAAGGCCTCCAACTTGACCCCGGCAGGTCGAGTCACAACGGGAGTGACACGGTGGGCAACCTGCTGTTTCAGAAGGAGAATTGGTTCATTGGTTCGATAGCGCTCAGCCATGTCGAGCAGGCGCGCCAAGTCTCCTCCGGCCACGCTATGGTCCATAAAGTCCACGCGATTGTTGGCAATTATGCGCATTTCGGGGGCAATCTTTTGCAGCCACGGCGCAAGGGCCTGATAGCCCGTCCAGGCCCCGCGCGGATTCCAGTGTGTGTCCGTCTTGAAGTACATCCTTGGACTTCCAGCCTTTTTTGCCGCAAGGAGGGCCTCGCTCAGGTCAAGGACGGGCAGGTCGTGCGCCTTCATCTCGCGCATCCACTGCTTCAGGCGGCAGGGCTGATCCAGCTTTGTCAGGCCAGAGGGCAAGAACTCAGGATAAACATTCGCTTTGATCGGCACCCAGATGCTCGCATGAGCGATGCCTCGCGCCTTGAGGAACGCGTGCCGCAATTCCAGGTCGTGGCGCGCTCCTGCAAGCAATTCAGGCGTGTACGGGGCAACGCAGCGGTACGCATCGATGTTCTTGGCCGCGCCGAGAAATAGCCAGCCATCTTTGCCGATGACAACGTCCTTGCTCGGAGAAACACCCAAAATATCCAGCATTAACGAGGAATGCAGGGCAATCAGGCTCGAGCGAAAGCCAAAGTGGTCGCGAAACCAGGACTCCGCTTTTACCGGCCACGCAAAAAGCGCATCCAAAGTCTGGGGTTGGCCCGGGGGCAAGGACAGGTGGCGATTTTCTTGAGGGGGCGGCGTCGGGTCCATGGCCGAGAGCCAATCGAAGGTCGGCAACAGCAAAACCAATGCAAAGACAACCACAAAGGCGAATTGCCCAGGCCGAGTCAGGAGCGATTGCGGGCGGTCGATGGTCAGACTCATGGTCAAAACCTAAAGTAAATAAACGGGTTATGGGTGGCGCTGGCCAACACGACGCACGCGCTTACCAACAGCACACCGAGGGCGCCGACCATGGCAACCTGTACCAGGGCTAGTCGACCAAGCTTGGCTTTGCCGTCTTGGCTGGAAAAAGCATTGATTTTCTTCGATAACCACGGGGCGACGGGTTGGCTCAGGACAAGACCCAGCAGCAGCGCCGTCGCGACGTCACGGCTGAGGTACAAGGCCAGGGGCCACCGCGTCGTGTCTCCCGGGGCTGCACCAGCGGCGGCGCGAACCATGCCAATTGCTTGGGGAAAACTGTCGGCGCGAAAGACAATCCAGCCGGCGATGACGACGCCCATCGTGTACAAGTGCCGCAAGGGCAAGGGGAAGCGCGTCAGGATGCGGCCCCAACTGGTCCGCTCGAGCGCCAGGAACGCACCATGCCAGAGTCCCCAGACGACAAATGTCCAAGAAGCGCCGTGCCATAGGCCACAGAGCAGAAACACAATCAGCAGGTTTGCCCGGGCACGCCATTCGCCTACACGATTGCCACCTAGCGGAATATATAGGTAATCGCGAAACCAGGTCGAGAGCGACATGTGCCAACGCCGCCAAAACGACCGAATGTCCGTTGCAGCGTAGGGCCAGCGAAAGTTCTCTGTAAAAACAAAGCCATGCATCCGGGCTAGGCCGATTGCCATGTCGGAGTAACCGGAGAAGTCGAAGTAAATCTGTCCCGTATAGGCCAGCACGGCCAGCCAAGCCAGAGGTGCCGAGAGTTCTTGATGGGGCAGGGCAAAGAGCGCGTCGGCAGGACGGGCTAATGTATTGGCTATCAAGACTTTTTTCGCCAAACCGACCGTGAACCGCTGGGCACCATAGGCAATGTCGGCCAATGCTAGCGGCCGGCGGCCAAGCTGGCCCGCCATGTCATGGTAGCGAAGAATGGGGCCGGCAATAAGCTGTGGATAAAGGGTCAGATATAAAGCGATTTTTCCGGGATTGCGCTGGACCGACGCATCGCCGCGGTAGATGTCAATGACATAGGACAACGCGTGAAACGTATAGAAACTAATGCCTAATGGCAACAGAACTTTGGGAATAGGCAGCGCCACGCCCAGCCACGCAAGGCCGCCGTTGGCCGACGCTGTGAGCCAGCCCGCGTACTTGAACCACGTAAGCGCAAGTAAATTCAGGGCAATTGCGAGAGCCAGCACCCGCTTGGCCGCCGGCGTCCCGTGCACGCGCCCCATCCACAGCCCCAACGCCCAGTTGCCGGCGACGGAGGCCAGCATCACCCAGAGCAGACGGGGCTCGCCCCAGGCGTAGAACAGCAGGGAAATCAGCAAGAGCCAAGCGTTCTTGGCCCACGATGGCAGCGCGTAGTAGACCAGCAACAGGGCCGGCAGGGCGAGAAACACAAAGGGCGCTGAAGAAAAGACCACGGTGACCGCATCTCGGGGTTGTCCCCGAAGTTCGGCTAGAATCGCAGGCTTCTTGGCGTGCGGCAAGGCCGCTAGGCGCCGATGGGGCGGGTAGGCACGGCTGACCGCAGGGTCCCGGGCGACTAGGCATTGTATAGAGGCATTGCATAAGGAGCCCTTGAAGTAAACTCATTGAAAGTATGTAGTATAGGTGCGGCTGCTGGGGTTCCAAACGGGGCCGCAAAACGGCCTTCGATGCCAGCATATTCCGGGGCCCGTTGCGGAACTGACTGCCTGCCGCCACGACCTTCCGAGCCGCGTCGCCCTAGGAGCCCTCAGAGTTAACCCCCGAAAAGTATTGCCGACCACGGCCCACCCCTTTGGCCCGCTTTGCCAGCTCCCGCACATGTGTCTACGCTTGCGCTGCCGCGGCCGATACCGCGTCTCACAGAGGACCCGTCCATGCAGCCGCGCACCGAGTTGGGCCGCGCCCTGACGCCCCAGGGTCAACCGTTCACGCTAACCGAGGAGGGGGGCGCCCTGGTCGTTCGCGTGGGTGGAGCCCTCCTGATGTCCAGCAGGATGTCGGGGTCCGAGGCGCAGATGGCCGCCGTGGCCCTGGAATCGCTGCTAGACCGGCCGAACCTGCGCGTGCTGGTGGCTGGGCTGGGGCTGGGCTACACGCTGCGTGCGGTCCTCACGTTAGTCGCGGCGCAGGCCCAGGTCACGGTGTGCGAATTGATGCAGCCGCTGGTCGATTGGCATAGGGGCCCTCTGGGTCAACTTACTGATTTTGCAATCAACGATCCGCGCGCCCACCTCGCGATCGGCGACGTCACGGCGTTGCTGCAGAACTCGACCGAGCGGTGGGATGCCATCCTCTTGGACGTGGACAACGGCCCCGATGCCCTCACGCATTCGGACAACGCATGGCTGTACGGCGCGGCGGGCCTGCGTCATATGCGCACGTTATTGCAGCCGGGCGGGCAGTTGGTGGTGTGGTCGGCGCACGAAAGTCCGCCCTTTGTCGAGCGGTTGAAGCAGGCAGGATTTTCGGCCAACGCGCTGCGGGTGCGCGCCCGGGGGACCGTCGCTAAGGGCGGCTTCCACTGGCTGCTGGTGGGCGCGGTGCCGCACGTGTCCGGACAAGACGCACCGTCTAAAGGGACCGTACGCAGCGAAATCCGTTATAGACACTAACGGTTGTCGGTAGAGCAATGTCGCGTACCGAGGCGCGCATCGACGGTGACACGCCGCCAAAGTCGGAGCCACGCAGCACCTTCATCGAGCCAGTCGCAGCGCCGCTGGGATTGGCCGCGGGCGACGAACTGTAGTAGTCCGCCGCGTACCAATCCGCAACCCATTCAGCGACATTGCCGGCCATGTCGAGCAAACCGTAACCATTGATACCTGCGGGTTTGCTGCCCACCGCGATAGGGCCGTTGGCGTCGCATCCCTGGTTGTCCGTCGCCGAACCGTCGTCAAACACCGCGTGATCGCAATCAATACCACTGCCCCATGGGTAGAGTTGGTTGGTCAGTCCGCCCCGCGCTGCCCGTTCCCATTCGGCCTCGGTTGGTAGACGGTCCCCTGCCCAGGCGCAGTACGCCGCAGCTTGGGTCCAAGTAAGGCAATTTACAGGGAATTGCTGTCGTCCATTCTTAGCCTTGCCCGTCATGCCGTTCCAGCTGTTCCACGTGGCCAAGTCGCCGCTGCAGGCATCTTCGGTGGTCGACGGCGCAGTGCAACTGCCGGCCAAAACGCACTTTTCGTAGGCACCGGCCGTGACCTCCTGCCGGTCGATAAAGAAGGCAGCGAGGGTTTCCGGATGCTGAGGCTCCTCCGCGGGGTCGCAACTGCTGTCTAAGGCCGCGCAGCCCATCTGGAACTGGCCGCCAGGCACGTACCGCTTGTCCGTCGGAAGTTGGACGCAGACGCCCGTCTCATCGCAACTGCGTCCGTCGCCGCAATCGCTGCCCACCGCCTGCAGACTGTGTGTGCAACCACTTGCCGGCACGCAGGAATCGACCGTACACGGATTGCCGTCGTCGCACGCTTGCGCGCTGGTGCAAGCCGAGGGTAATTCCATCGTTTCAGTGTCATCGCCGCTTTGAATGTCGGCATCGCTGGCGACCTCAGCCCCAGGCAGGCGACAGGACCCTGCGACGCACGTCTTGCCTCCACCGCATTGGCTGCTACTCGTGCACGAAAATAAGTAGTTATCGGCCGAAATCGGTTCTGCACAGCCCACGGTGGCTAGCAGCAGCGCCCAGGCGCAGCACCAATCGAGCATGGCACCCGCCAAGGAGGGGCTCAAAACTGGCCGCATAGCGCTATCCCCTTGTCCGTCAAGAGCAATTGAGCACTGGCCGGCGTGCCGATTTGTCCCCTCTGATCGTGCCATAGCCAAATCCCCAACCCAAGCCCCGCTGCACCGAGCAGCGCCATCGAGGCGGAAATAGTCTTTTCACGTGCAATATCAGAAGATTTAGTCCTCGCCTGCTGATCAGTCACGCCCACAACCAGTCCGTTCTTGTCTACCTGGGCAAGGCGCGAGACCAGATCATCGCTACTCCCGCGCGCGGCCAAATACGTCAATAAGCCAGCAATTTCCATTGCTGAGCCTAGGGCGACGGCCGCGTAGGCAGCGATTGGCTTAGGTTCTGCTGGACGCCGAACAGGAGCAGCCATCACCGGCGGAAGTAGTTGCACTACAGTGGGTTGCCCGACTGAGTCACTGCCCGTCGCCGCCTTGGCCGGCTCCACAGCAACGGGTGGTTCGACACTGGCTTGCCAACGAAGTACCGCGGGGCGGTCCGCTGCATCGGTCGGAGCGGAATCCAAGAAAAGCCGAAATAATACAGACGCTTGCTGTTGTTGCCCGGCGAGTTGCGTCGCTCGGCCCTGGCGCGCAAGCAGAGACCAACGCGTCGGTGCATCGCGCCGTGCATCGGCCCAGAGTTCCGCTGCCGCCAGATAGTGGCCGGCTTGCTCAGCACGCGCCGCCTCCTCCGCCTTGCGATCTGCCCGTCTTTCTGCAATTTCAAGGCGATACGCAGCAGCCTTTTGAACTTGGCCGGCTTCCGCCGTGCGGATGTCGGAGAATTGCTTGTATAATTCGTCAGCTTTGTCGATGAGGCCAGCGAGGTGAAAGGACCTTGCCGCGCTAAACAAAGCGATTGGCGCATGTTCCTGGCCGAAATAGTCCAAATACAACTCGCCAGCGTGCTGAAATGCCCCATCATCAAAGGCTTTTTTAGCCGCAGACGCCATCGTGGCCAGAAGCTTCTCGTGGCCAGTCGGCGGTGGCGCAGCGTGCAAGGGCGACGGCAAGGCGATAATCAGCGCCAGTACGCAAATAGACGCCCGCAGGACGCGTGGTTGCGCGGAACA
Source organism: uncultured Myxococcales bacterium (assembly GCA_903840165.1). Taxonomy (GTDB): domain Bacteria; phylum Myxococcota_A; class UBA9042; order UBA9042; family UBA9042; genus CAIMEY01. Next base: position 15,677 of record CAIMEY010000002.1, read on the forward strand.
AAACATCTGTGAATTCGAGGGTTTTGAAAGGTCTCGAGCGGGCAGGCCAGAAACCTCGGGCCTGGGAGCGCTGGCCCTGGGCACCGTCACGGCGGTAGGAGCCCTCTGTCGTAAATCCTTGAAATTCAGAGCCATTTGCGACCGCCTAGACAGGACCCGGGCACCCTGCTGGCGGGTGAATGGGACGCCCAAGGATGACCCTGGAACCTGCCCTGGTCAAGAAGCCGTACATTATTGTAAATTAAGCAGATATTGGACCTGGGGTCGTGCCGCCGCTGAGGTGTACCGGCTTCATGGTCGCCTTTCCGAGGCCCCTGCACATCAGGAAAGCGTATCAACCTATTGATATTACGGGTTGTTCAAGTCGCGGTCGATATGCCCACACCGGCCCTGACGGCATCGCGGTCTGTTGACGCTTGCTCGGTAAGCCACTGCTGCAGTCGCACAAGTCCTTGCGCAACGGTGAGTTGAGGAACGTAGTCGAGGTCGCGCCGCGCCGCGCTCAGGTCATACCAATGGGCCGTAGCCAACTGTTCGGCCAAAAACCGTGTCATCATCGGCTCATGCGCCTGCTGTCGGAGATGTCCGAACCCTTCGAGCAGCGCGCCAAGGAGCCAAGCAATGCGCGGTGAAACGCTTTGGGAACAAGGCGGAAGACCGCCCGCGGCCAGGATGCCGTTGATCAAATCCCGCTGCGGCATTGGTTCATCCTGGGCAATAAAATACGCGCGCCCAGCACAGGCAGCCCCCGGCCTGACACGGTCCAGGGCCAGCACGTGGGCCAGCGCCGCGTTGTCAATATACGTTGAATCGATTCGCTTTTTCCCGCCTCCTACCAAGCGCAGGCGTCCCGACTTCGCACGCGCCAGAATCCGTCCCGTGAGCTGCGGGTCATTGGGCCCCCAGACTAGGTGTGGCCTCAGGGCCACGGTGGCAAGGTCAGGGCTATTCGCTTGCAGAACAAGCAGTTCCGCATCTGCCTTACTTTGCGCGTACGGGCTCGAAAAATGCGTGGCGATGGGCGTCGCTTCGTCGATGCCCTCCACGTCACCGCCACTGTGCACCACCGACGGGGTGCTTGTGTACACGAGCTTGCGAATCCCCAACGTTTTGCAAGCATTGAGGACGTTGCGCGTCCCTCGCACATTGGCAAGTTGATAGTCCCGAGCGCTACCCCAAACGCCCGCCTTGGCCGCCACGTGAATCACCGCGTCGCAGCCACGCGCTGCCTGCAGCACCGTCTCAGTATCGGCCAGATCGCCGCAAACCGTCTGAATGCCAAGGGCTTGCAAGCCTGGCGCCGCGTGGCGTTGCAGACTCCGCACTAGGTCGCCGCGCGCGACCAGTTGACGGACAATCGCGCCGCCGACAAAGCCACTGCCGCCCGTGACCAGAATCATCGATAACTCCGTGTTATTGTAGTTTTTCTCTCGCCCAAATGGCCAACTTCTCGCGGCCAATCTTGGCATTATGGCGCACATCGACCGGGAATTGCGGATGCAAAAGAAAGTGGCGCAGCGCTTCCGTTTCCGGATGTCTTTCTGAGATTTCCCTCATCGAATCAACGATTTGTGCGTCAGTCACAGTCGAATCGTCCTGGCGTTCAATGCACAGCACCGCCTGCCGCACGCCGCTGAGCGTCACGCCCACCAGTGCCGTCCTCTTGACCAACGGGTGCGGATTAAAGATCTCCTCAACGGGTGCTGAAAACAGTGTTCTATCAGCTAGTTCTACCCTGTGCGACTTGCGCCCGCAATACCAGAGCCGTCCCTGCCCATCGAGGTAGCCGACATCGCCCATGCGGTGCAAAATCGTGTTGCCATGGGCGATCTTGGCCAGGGCCGTAGCATCGTCGCGGCCGAAGTACGCTGCCGTGACGCTTGGTCCCTCGACAACGATTTCGCCGATTTCTCCTGCCGGCAACACGCGCACATCGGCCCAAGTCGGCAACGGTCCGTCTGAAATCCCTATGATTGTAACGATATTAGGCGCAACGACGCGGCCGACGCAGACGCCCGCGCCCGATTCGGTGCGTGCCCGCGTTTCCGTCAAGACTTCGCGGCTTTCGATGCTGGCCACGGGGAGACACTCGGTGGCGCCAAAAGGCGTATGAATTTGTGCCTCTGCAGGCAGCATCGCGCGCATGCGCTCCAGTGTTTGGGCCTGAACGGGAGCGCCAGCGGTCAAAATCCGTTTGACGGTACGCCATTGCGTGCCTGTCGCCTGACCATGCAAGCTCACGGCTTGCAGCAGGGCCGGCGAGGCAAAGACGTTCGTTACCCCAAAATCATTAATCGCTTCAAGGAGTTTTTCGGGGTCCACCTGCGCGGGGCGCGTGAAGTCCATGTCTGGGACAACGGTGGTCATGCCAAGTGCTGGATCGAATAGGGCAAATAGCGGAAAAGTCGGCAGGTCAATCTCGCCCGGTTCAATATCGTACGTGGCGGCAATCAGTTCCACTTGGGCAATAAAATGGCGGTGTTGGTAGACAACGCCCTTGGCAACGCCCGTGCTGCCACTCGTAAACAAGATCGCAGCTGTTTCAGTGGGTTGGGTGTCAGCCAGTACCGCTGGACCCTCTGCCTCGCCCAGGGCGATGACCTCCGCTAATGTCGGACCGCTCCAGCCCCAGCATCGTCCAACGGTTACGCACAGTTCGATGGAGTCCCGGCTCCAACCGAGCAGAATTCGCGCGGCATGTGCCTGGGGAATACCAATAAATGCTTGTGGTTGCGCTTGAGCTAGGCAGGTCTTCAACTGCCGCAGACCCAGCCCGGGATCGACCATGACCGGTACAATCCCCGCCTTGAACAGCGCGAAAGTCAAAGCGAAAAACGGCAGACTTGGCCGCACCATCAGCACTGTGCGGGTGCCGCGCCTCAGGCCGATCTTGAGCAAACCTCTTGCAATACGGTCGCTTTCTCGATCGAGCTGGGCGTAAGTGAGGTGCGTGTAGGCCCGCCGACCTTGGCTGTCGCGTCCCTGCGGAAATACAATGGCCGGGGCGTGGGGCCGCTCAAGCGCGAGTTTCGGTAGAAAAGCTGCGATGTTGCTGGTCGAAGGCATGGCCACGCCCCTGCAGTCAGCCGTTGCGCACAAAGGCGGCGATGCGCGCAGTGACCTGTTCAGCCGCGTCTTCAAGCACGTAATGTCCTGCATCAGCAAGGGATTCCACTTGCGCCGCGGGAAACCGCCGCTGCCACTCGCGGCGGAAGTGATGGTCGAAGACGACGTCCCGCTCGCCCCAGACAATCAGCATCGGTGTCTGCGAAAACAGGTGCAATTGCGCGGCAGTCTCCTGCACCAGTTCAAAGCCCGCAGCGCCCTCCTGCAGCGGAATATCCTGGACAAATCGCAGGGTTGCAATGCGATTGGCCCAACTGTCATAGGGAGCCAGGTAGCCTTGCAACACGTCCGCGGGCATCGGTGTGCGCGAGCAGCCAATTTGCGCAGCGCCCCGGGCAAAAGCGTTGAAACCACGAACCAAAACTACACCCAGCGGCGTGCGCGTCAGCTTCAGCTGCCAAGGCAGCCTCTTGCCGGCCGGCAGCCCAAAGGCCGCAGTATTTAAAATCACAAGGTTTTTCACGCGCTCAGGGTGCCGCACCGCCCACGCCATGCCGATCATCCCGCCCCAATCATGCACCACCAGCGTCAACGGGCCCGTCAGTTGCAGCGAATCGACCAAGGTTTGCAGGTCGTCCACCCGTTGAGCCAATGTATACGCGTAGTTGGCGTCGGATGGCTTGTCAGACTTGCCCATGCCGATGTGGTCCGGGGCAATGCAGCGATGGGTGCCAGATAATGCTTTGATAAGATTGCGGTAATAGAAGGACCAGGACGGATTGCCGTGGACCATCAGCACCACGGGCCCCTGGCCCTCGTCCACGTAGTGCATGCGCAATGCCGCACGCAACTGCAGGAAATGCGGCTCGAACGGGTATAGGTTGTGCGCCACAGCCTTCATCGCAGCAATCCCCGCCTACCAGATCACTTCGGCCATCGAGCAATTGAGCCCCGAACCGATGCCCATCAACGCGATTCGACAGCCTTTTTCCACCCGCCCGGCTTCAACCGCCTTGGACAAAGCGATCGGCACCGCCGCAGGTCCGATATTGCCGAATTCGCCAAAGATCGTAGCTACTTTCTTGGTGTCGATGCCCAGTGCCTGGCACAGGCTGGCCGTGTGGGTAGCGCTGACTTGGTGCAGCACGAACTCAGCAGGAGGATTGTCGCGCCAGCCCAGCTCGTCCTGCGCCAATTGCCACGTCCTTGCTGCTAGTTCCAAGCCAGCGAACAGCAGGGTCTTGGCATCCGTGACCATCTTGTCCACCTGACCACGGCATAAATTGCTATGCTGCGTAGCGGCTTGGCTGACGAGCCCACTGAAGCGGTGGCCCTGAGGCGCCAGACTGCTACGCGCCAGAACCATGGCCGCCGCCCCCGAACCCAGGGTCAGCGTCGCAAATTGGTCGCGAAATTCCTGAGCCGTTGTGTCGGGTTGCACTAACCGCGCGATGGTGGCGTCCTGCACAAAGCGGGCCGATTCGCCATCGACAACCAGACCATAGTCGATCTGGCCCTGTTCAATCATGTTACCAACGACTTGCATCCCGCTAAGGAAGGCCAGGCAGGCGTTGCCGATATCAAAGTTCTGGCAACTAGTTGAAAGGCCGAGCTTCTCGTGAACTAGGCAGGCCGTCGATGGCTCAATATAGTCGCGACAGACCGACGTGTTGACCAAGATGCCGAGCTTATTGCGGTCGATCCCAGCATTTGCAATCGCTTTTTCGCCAGCCATGGCTGCTGCGTCGCTCGGCTGGGTTTGAGGATCCCAGTAGCGCCTTGCGCCAATTCCAGATGCAGTTTCAAGCACATCCAGGCGCATCCCCAGGCGGGTAAGGGCCGGAGCCAACCTCGCCGACAACTCCGCGGACGTGACTCGATGCGGCGCGTCCACATGGGCAAGGCCGACGATCGAAACATTTTGAAATAGCATGAGAAAATCCAACCTAAGGCGCTCATCCGTCAAGCGCGGGCAGGGGAACTCGGCGAATTGTGACGTTCACCGTGAGTCAAGGGCACCAGCGGACGCTGTCGCGGCGGCGCAGTGGGCCAGAAGGCCTAGGGTTTGTAAAGCCTCGCCGACGTTCTGCTTGTAAGGATGCGGGCTTGACTCAAAGGGCTCCTCATGCGCGTCAGCGGGGCTGCCCGATTCCACGGCCCTACACGGCGAGGACCGTCCCCCACCGAGCGCTGCCGAAAAGAAAGTTGCAAAACAAGAAGTTAGCCCTGAGGGCTCCTGGCAATAATCCCATCCACCGCCGCCAGCCGCACCGGATCCGGCGTGACCACGTAGATAAACTCGACGTTGCGCAGATGGCTGACGGCACCGACCTTGTTGCCCTGAGGTCCGTAAATGCCAATCTGCGCGCCGACATAGCGGCGGAAGTCCTGGCTCAGCACCAGCACATGCCCCCGCCGCGCCAGCATCGCCTCCAGGTCCTCGCGTCGCAAGTACCCTTCATTGCTAAAGGAAACCACCAGATGTTTGGCGCGGACGCCGTCGATGATCGCCTGCAACGCCGGTTGGGCCCCGCGTTTGCGGTTGAAGGCGCTGGTGCGATCGTGGCAGTCGATGCGTTTGCACGCTTTTCCGTAGACTTCGGGCTTATCCCAGAGAACCAGCGACTCCCAAATATGATAATTCCCTAAGTATTTATGCTGGTTATAGGGCGGATCCAAATAGGCTACATCGGCCTCTATCGCCGCAGTCGCTTCCAAGGCATCAAGTTGAAAAGCCGAACCTTTTCCATGTGTTGCGCGCGAAAGAACCTCAGGCAACCTCAGTTCCAGGTCGCGCAGGGAACGCGGCGCCCACTGTTTGAGGTACGCCATTTGCACGCCCGTGGTCGAGTCGACGCGGTCAGCCGCCTCCATCAGTGCCACCAAGAGCACCGCTTCCAGCTCTGGTTCCAGGCACTTCTGCGCGATCGCTTCGCGGATGGCATCCACCCGGGCACCGTTGTGAGGCTGAAAGAAATGGCTCTTCTCACAAAAAGTCTCTGTAAAATAGCCAGGTTTTCCAGCCAGGGTGTTAAACTCGGCAATGAGCTGCTCGGCCCGGGGCCCCAAGTCCTGCAGGTCAGCCTGCACGTAGCATCGACCCAGCGTGGCGGCATAGGCATTGTGATCATTGGCAAATACCTGATAGCCCTGACGCTTAAGCGCATGCCCGACCCGCGACGTCCCGGAGAATAGGTCGGCCACGGAACGAACTTCGCCCAACTGCTCAACAATGCGGCAGATGAGGGGCAATAGGGTTCGTTTTGAGCCTAAGTACTTGATCATTTTCCGTTCTTCGATTGTCGCCGCGCGCCATTGCCCGGGTTGCCTCGGTAGGCGCCGAACCGTCGTGCGGGACCGAATTGACCGCGCACGGGGCGGCGAGTGTCGCGTGCGCGCTCCGGTACGTCAAACGCGCCCACGTGGATGAGCGCGCAATTTTTCTTTGCAGGTGAAAGGGGTTGACTCATAGGGCTCCATGGGCAGTAGCCCGCCCAAACGGTGCTTTGCGCCCCCAGGTCTCGCCCCGCGTTCTTGCCAAGCGCTAGCCGATGCCACTAGATTGCCGCTGTGGTCGCCTGCGGGGCTGCTAGCGGTGGAAGATCACCCCGAATTCGCAGGCGCTGTGGTCGATATTGGCGTAACTAGCTAATTCTAATGTGGAATTTGCAAATGCGCTGCGGTCGACTGCCCCAAACCGGGCGGACTTTGGCATGAATTGGACCTTCAATCGCTTGTTAGTACTCTTGATTTTTGGTGTCGCTGCTTGTACGGATGCGGCATCGAGCGGCCTGACAGCCCCAGCCACGCAAACAGCCGACGTCTCTGCCACAGGCGGGTTGAGCGAGGTTGTTGATTCCCAAGGCCTTGACGCAGCCGACGCTGCTGCACCTACCCCTGACGTCGCTGTCCCGGCCGACTCTGCCGACGCGTCCGCGCCCGTGGACACCGGGCCCAGCGTTTGCCAGCCCAACATCGCAGGTTGCTTGGGCGCCGACCGCTACGTTTGCACGGCCGACGGGAGCGCCTTCGAGAAAAGTCCCTGTCCAGGCAAGCTATTTTGCAGCGACGGCACCTGCGTAGGCTGTCTTGGCGACACCGACTGCAGCGCCGGCCAGCACTGCCAAGCCGGCAGTTGCACCTCCTCGCCCTTGCAGGTCGTGACGGCCAAGTTGCCTACCGGGCTTGTTGCTCAACCCTATCAAACTACACTTGAAGCCAGCGGTGGCCAGCCGCCGCTGCAGTGGTCGGTTAGTCTCGGAGCATTGCCGCCGGGCCTGACCTTGAGCCCCGCTGGCACCATCACGGGCGTGCCGACGCAGGCTGGGGTCAGTCCGCTGACCATACAAGTTAAGGATAGTCAAGGTGTTACGGCGAGTGCAGCGCTCAGCCTGGAAGTCATGGCGGCGGGTCTTGTCATCACCACTGCTAGCCTCAAGCCAATCGTTGAGGGGCAGGCCATGGCTCCCGTGACGTTTGCCGCGCAAGGTGGCGTTGCGCCTTACTTTTTTGGCATCGTCTCCGGCAAGCTGCCAGCCGGTGTGACGCTGACCGGTGACGGCGTTCTGAGTGGAACACCTAGTGAAGACGGAGATTTCACCTTTGATGTCAAGGTCTTTGATAACGGTGATCCCACACTGTCCGCCAAGAAGACCTTCACCCTTACCGTGGGCCTAGCGCCGCTGGACATCGCTGGCTCGCAGGTCATCAACCTGATCATCACGAAAATCATCGTGTTGCCGTTGATCATCGTCGTCGACAAAGTGCCCGTGCCCTACAACGCGCAGCTACAGGCGATCGGCGGCAAGAAACCATACCACTGGACCGAGCAGCCTCTGCCTGGCATCGTGAACTCGTTGATTCCTAAGTCGGGTTTGCCCAAAGGCCTGACTCTGGCCGAGGATGGCACCCTGTCCGGTTCGGTGACCGACGCGTCGCTGGTGGTGACGGTGCAAGTGCCGCTGACGGCGATCACGCTCAAAGGCTTCTTCTTTTCTGGGCAAGTGACCGATAGTCAAAGCAAAGTGCAGAGCAAGACGGCTCTGTTCATCATTCCGACGGTGCCGGTGGGCGGCCCGTGATCGGCCGTGCAAGCGCTTGAAACTACACTGATCGCCTAAGGCTCGTAGCGATAGCCCCAGCCACGCACGGTCAGAATGTGGCGCGGCTGTTCAGGATCCGGTTCCACCCAACGCCGCAATCGTACGATGAAATTGTCCACCGTCCTCTCGGTCGGGCTGGCGTCCATGCCCCAAACCTCTTCCAAGATATCGGCCCGGCTCAACGCGCGCCCCGGGTTGCGGGCGAGAAAACGCACCAAAGCCGCTTCCTTATCGCTGAGTTCATGCCACTCGCCGTGGGCGGTCTGCAGGGCTCGCCGTTCAAGGTCCACCCGCGCCTCGCCTAGGGTCACTTCCCGATCGGTCGGCACTTCCAGGGTACCCTGACTACGGCGAATTTGCGCGCGAACTCGAGCCAAAAGTTCTGCCATATCAAACGGTTTTGTGAGGTAGTCATCCGCACCCGCATCCAGCGCATTGACCTTGGATTGCACGTCGTCGCGGGCCGTCAGCATCAAGATGGGCGTGCCCACCCCGTAGTTCCGCGCCGCCCGAGCCGTCTCGATTCCAGAGCGTCCTGGCAGGCCAATATCCAGCAAAATCAGATCGTAGCGTGACGCTTTGAGGGCAACCAGCGCATCCTCGCCGTTCTTGTGCCAGGTGATTTCATAGCCTTCCTGCGACAAATTCAGCCGCACCATAGTGCCGATCAACTGGTCGTCTTCCACAAGCAGCAAACGCATCGTCCGATCTTCCCCAAATGGCCCGAGGCCCCTGTGTATCCGGCCGCGACCGGACTGTCAAACAGCCTTTGTTGTGAGCGAGTTGGCGCGCGGTAGTACCAAGGAAAACGTCGCGCCGCTGCCGACGCCCTGACTGCTCGCGCTGAGATCGCCGCCCATGCGTTGGGCCAGACGCCGCGAGAGGTACAGCCCCAGCCCAGTGCCGTGCCCTTTGACCGGCGCGCCGCTGGAAGCATGGACAAAGGCTTGAAACAACTGCGGTCCTAAGCTTGGCTCGAAGCCGCGGCCATCGTCTGTGACCATCAGCGTCAGCCTCTTGTCACTGGCTTGTACCTGAAATATCAGCTTATTGGCACCATACTTGATCGCGTTGTCGGTCAGGTTCTCCAGGATGGTCCACAGGGCCGCGGGGTCGCAATCGACACAGGCATCCTCGGGACAGTTCAGCTCAAATGGAACAGATTCGCGCACTTCGGTGCGATGACGGACAAAGCGCGCCAAGGTCTCCCGCAACTGCACGACATCGTGGGCGAGACGCTGGTCGGGCAGGCGCATCTTCTGGGCCAGCAAAATGTTTTGCACCAAGTGCTCTTCGCGCTCGCACTCTCTCAGTGCAAGACGAGCGATTTCACCGAGTTGCTCAGGCGGCATCCTGCCCGATTCGATGGTTTGCAGCACGGCCTTGATGCCCGCCAAGGGCGTCTTCATTTCGTGGGTCACTCGCCCGAGAAAATCAGACATTTCCATGCGAAATCGCCGCTCTGCCTGCACCAAGCGCCAGAGCATGGCCAGCACCGCCGTCAGCAGCAGCAGCAGCAGTCCGCCCTCGCCAAACACCATGGACCGCCTGCGATGTCGGCGCTCGAGGATGCTCTGCACCGTCTTGGGCGTCGCCATCACCGCATTGGCCTGGGGTCCCGCCATCGGCGGCGCGTGACCGAGCAGGAATTGCAGCGGTTGTGTCGGATAGGGTACCAACTCCTCGACAATCTCCGGAACAAATCCAGCTATATCTACGGGGAGAGAGGCCGGAACCTGATACAGGCCGAACATCCCCTGAGTCTGCGCGAGGAGTTGCTTGGCCTGATCGGGCTGGGGCTTCATGCGCACCCGCGCCGCCCACAGCAGGGCCGTTTGCCGTGCGGAAAGAATCGCCGATTCCTGTTCCCGATCAATGGAATCCGTGATGTACGTGAACCACCAGGCGCCCAGCGCGACCAGTAGCCCAGCCGCCATGGCAAACAGCACAAAGCCTGTTGTCTGCAGCCGACCGGTCTGCACCCGCATGTGGAGCCCCCAGACCTGCGTCTAATCAACGCCTTGCGCAGCATTTGCCAGTGCCTGCACCAGACCGTCGATGTGTTCACGCTGATGCGCATAGGACAGGAATAGGACCTCATAGGCCGAGGGCGGCAGGTAGTAGCCCGCCTGCAGAACCTGTTGATACATCGCGTTAAATCGGCGCACCGCCACGGGCGAGATGCTGGCCGCATCGGTGGGAATTTCGCCCACGTCAAAATAGGGCCAGAAAATCGAGCCAATTCGCCGCCCGCGCAGCCATGGAATGCCCGTCTGCTGCAACCGCGTCTCCAAATGCTGCCCCAGCGCCTCCAGGTGTGGATACACCTTAGGTCCTGCCAGCTTGCACAGCGTCTCGAGGCCCGCGGCAATGCCCACTGGATTGCCCGACAAGGTGCCCGCTTGGTAAACGGGGCCAACAGGGGCCAATAGCTCCATGATCTTCTTGGGTCCGACCACAGCGCCCACAGGCATGCCGCCGCCAATGATCTTGCCGAGCGTAATGAGGTCCGGACGCACGCCCATCAGGTGGCCAAAGCCGCCGTAATGCAAACGAAAGCCGGAAATCACTTCGTCAAAGATCAGCAGGCTGTCGTATTGGTCGCACAACTGCCGTAGCCCCTGCAAAAAGGCTTTGCTCTGCACCAGCAGACCGTTGTTGGCCGGCAAAGGTTCAATGATAATCGCAGCGATCCGCTCGCCGTGCAGGGCGAACAACTCGCGCAGCTGGTCGAGATTACCCAGGGGAACGGCCACTGTCGTATGGGCGATTTCCTTGGGAATACCAGCAGATGAAGCTTCTGCCCCAGGTTCCGCCGCCGTAATCAGCCCAGACCCGGCCTTGACCAGCAGCGCATCAACGTGGCCGTGGTAACCGCCTTCAAACTTGACGATCAGCGATCGCCCTGTGGCCCCGCGGCTTAGGCGCAGCGCCGTCATCACCGCCTCGGTTCCCGAGGAGACCAGGCGCGCCATCTCCATGCCCGGAAACGCGTCGACAAGCGCTTTAGCCATGCGCACTTCACCGACGTGGCACGCGCCGTACGACAAGCCGCGCACGGCCGACTCTTGCACCGAGCGGACCACATCGGCATCGGCGTGGCCCAAGATCAGGGGGCCCCAGCTGTTGCAGAAGTCAATGTATTCATTGCCATCAGCGTCCGTGACGTTGGCACCTTGGGCGCTGGCAAAGTAGATCGGTCGACCGTGCACGGACTTGAAGGCGCGCACGGGGCTGTTGACGCCGCCGGGAATGAGCGCGCAGGCCTGATCGTACAGGGCGTCAGAACGAGAACGCTGCCAAGTCTTAGGGGAATTCGTCGAGCTCATCGCATCTCCGTTTGCCGGTTTGCTGGGTTCAGGCCGCCGGGGCAGGGTGACCATGGATCGTTTCGTCGCGGAAAAAGCCTTACACTGTCGGGGCTTGTTGCTGTTGGTCCCGATGCCACCTCAAGGGGGGCGGACAAGGCTTGGGCTTAGGCCAATGCGGCAACTATGGCCGCCAACACGTCAGATTCCTTTGGACTTGCTGCGATGGCGACGCAACTAAGCCCATGGAGGTCGCGCAGGGCTGCCGCCGTAGTCGGTCCGAGCGCCGCGGCGGGAACATGGCGCAAGTCTGGCATCCACGCAAGCGCTCGCGCCGCCGCAGACGGGGCCGCGTAGAAAACGAGGTCGGCATGAACGCATTGATCTCGGACGGTTGCATTGGGTGGGGCTGGCTCTGCATTTTCGTAGACCACCGCGCCGTGGACAGTGTGGCCGCCACCGGTCAGCCCAGCTCGCAACTCTGCCCGTGCTTGGCGTCCTTGGAAATGCACGACGGCGCTGCCCGGCGTCAGCGTGTTATTCAATAAGATTGAAAGGTTGTCCGCTGTTGCGGGCGCCGTTGCCACCACAGCCACTTCAAGGCCGGCTTGCTGCCACACGGCGGCGGTACTTGGCCCTACGGTCGCTAAGATCCCACCGCGATGGGTGAATTCAGCCAAAGTAGTTGCGCCAATCTGCGCCAAGGCCGCCTCAGCTCCTGGGCGACTGGTGGCCACGGCCGCGCCCGCTTGGGCCAGCCACCCGCTGACCGTCTCGATCGGTGGGTCGACGGGGACGGCGTGGATTTCGGCAGTCGGCGCTTCAATCACGGTGATTCCAAGCGCTTGCAGGTCAAAAGCCAGGGCCGCGTTGTCCGCGCGGCTACGGGTTAGGACCACGCGCGCGCTGGTGCGTACCACGATTGTGCCTCAAACAGCCCTTGGGCTGTGCGGGAAGCCTCTGGGAATGGCTCAGCAATCAGCTGCGCATAGGCAGCGAGGACCAGGGTCTCCACCGGTCCGCGCACCGCCACCGAACGCCAATTGCCAGCCGCATCTTCCAGACCGGCGAGCAACTGCCAGCCGTCAGAACCAGCGATCGGCGTCGCATGGGCCCCAAAGGCTGCATGGCACCCGCCCTCTAACTGCCGAAGCAAACCCCGTTCTAATTCAACGGCTTGCGTCGTATTGGCGTCGCGCAGTAACGCCAGTTTTGCCAGCACCGCCGGGTCATCGCCGCGCGCTTGAATACCCAAGGCACCTTGGGCCGCAGCTGGCAGCCAAAGGTCTGGATTCAAATCGAAAACAGCCAGATCAGCCGTATCCAGACCCAGCCGCGCCAATCCGGCCCGCGCCAAGATCACGGCTTGCATCTCACCAGAAATGGCTTTGTTCAAACGTGTCGGGACGTTACCGCGCAAGAACGTCGGCAACACGTCCGGGGCGACGTGCTTGAGCAGGGCCATGCGCCGCATCGACGCCGTGCCGACACGACTGCCGGCGCGTATGGGCAATTTGCGAGAAAGGTCAACGGCTTCTTTGCGGACAAGCAAGAGGTCATGGACATCCGCACGCACCGGAATCGCGCTGAGCACTAGGCCCGGCGGCATCTGCGTCGGCAGGTCCTTGAGCGAATGGACCGCCAAGTCGACGCGGTGGTCCGCCAGTGCCACCTCGAGCTCTTTGGTGAAAAACCCTTTATCCGTCTGCTGTTGCAGTGGAATTTCAAGCAGCTTGTCGCCCGAAGTCTTAATGATCTGCAACGCAACGCCAGCCTGCTCGCCACCGAGTCGCGCTTGAATGTGCCGCGCCTGCCACAAGGCCAGTTCACTGCCACGGGTACCGATGATCATGTTTCCTCTTGAGAAAAAGACGTTTTCAGCAAACGCTGGCCAGCGTCATGTCCAGATCCGCCATTCGGGGACCGCGATCATGGCTGCTGGAAGGTGGGACGAATAGCGGTAAATCCTCTTGGCGATAGCTGACATAGAACTCGCCCAATGCCAGGGCAGCGAGCATAAGGGCTGCGTCGACCTGCCGGCCACGCACATGCGCAAGCGCCGCAGCATAGCGGAGTCCAACTGCGAATCCTTCCAAAAACTCAGCATATCCGCGGGCTAGGGACTGGTCGCGGTCTAAAGGCGCTGCATAGACGCGCACCCCCAACCAACCGTCAACCGCCGGCGTGACCTCGTGTTCATAGGGCACAAGCCAAGCCAGCATATCTGCACGCCAATCGCCCGCCAGCGCCGCTAGCAGCTCGGGGCCTTGGGCGCTCGACAGGCCGCTCTCAGCGCCATGCAAACTCGTAGTTCGCAGCGCCAACTCCGCCATTTCCTGGGGGTTAGCGGCCGCCATGCGCGATTCGAGAAAGCCGCGGTAGGCAAGAAAGCCGCGTCCGGTCAAAAGGGGAGGCGGCGCCGTCGGCGTACGTTCACCCACGGCCAACTCCAGCATCAGGGCGACGCGCGTCAACCTTGCCAACAATGGTGCCGTCTGCTCTGCCACCAAATCCAAAAGATTGTCGCGTAGTTGCGCGTATTCAGCCCACTTGATCGCTGTCCCTGCAACCAGCTTAACGTCTTTGCGTTTGCCTTGTGCAGCAAACACGTGCAGTTGCGCGCGCCAGCCGCCTTCCGCCCGGGCAATCGTGACCGGCTCGCCACTGTCAGCCAGCAGGGCCCGGACGCTGGGGCACAGGGTGGCCACCGTCAGCTCGACCCCTTGGGGCGTTTGCTGGGCAATCAGGGGATAATCCCCAATCTTACCAGGCAATTCGGCCGCGTCGAGGCGAGGATCTCCCGGCGCAGCTGCGGCGCCACGGATCAAGGCGGCCTCGCCGGCGGCAAAGGGAAAAGCCTGGCCGGCAGGCACCGCCGCAGGTGGGGGCCCTAACTTGGACTTGCTTGATTTTCCTTTGGATTTGGCGGGAACGTCTGGCAGCAGGCCGGCCCGCAATGCACGTCGGCAGGCGCAATCGGCATCGGCACAGGCAAACCCGTCTAGGATCGCTGGAAACACAACGCGCACTGCGTCCTCCAACTGCTGCCCTTACGTTCGTTCCCCGGCGGGCGGCTCCAGCAGGCAAACGCCCTGGCGGTCAATCACCCCAACCACCCACAACACAATGTACCAATCTAGCGCATCACCATGATGTTTCAGGACTTCCTGGGGCATAGCTTGGCGTAGTCGCCGGCACCGCTGCACATCATGACCCACTTCCCGTACCGCGTCGAGCAAGCCATGGGCCACCGACGCTAGGTGCGTCAGCCAGCCCTGCAGGTCGGACATGTCGGGACTCGCCGTGACGGGGCCGGGAAAACCACCGTCCATCCAAGCTCTTTGCCGATTGTTGCCGCGCGCCATCATCGCTTGCCGAGGGGTCCTCCGCAAGGCAGAGCGCACGCTGCGCCCCCGATTGTCGGCATAGAGCGCCCCAGTTCCAGTCCGGCGGCGAATCAGCGGGTGCATGGGCCTCGTGCTGCGCGTCAAGCGACACGGCGACCGGCCCGCTGAGCAGACCGATCGCCGCGCATTGTCCTAGAACCCAGCGTTCATGTAGCGTTTTGCGACTTCTTGCCGCGCGCACTGCCGGGCGTCGCTCTTGGCCTAAACCGGGGCCTTGATGCCCTTGGTGGCTTCCTGAATCCAGACGATGCCGCCGTTGGCACCGGGCACGCTGCCGCGCACGGCTACGAGGCCCTTTTCGACGTCGACGAAGGAAACCAGCAAATTCTGCGTAGAAACGCGGGAGTTGCCGTAGTGGCCGGCCATCTTCTTGCCCAGGAACACGCGACCCGGCGTGGTGCGCGTACCGAGGGAGCCGCCGTGACGGAATACCTCGTGCGTACCGTGGGTTGCCTTGGGCTCGTGCATGTTGTGGCGCTTGATGACGCCGGTGAAGCCGCGGCCCTTGGTGGTGCCGACGACGTCGACGCGCTGACCGGCCTGAAACGCCGAAGCATCAAGGATCATGCCCACTTCCACTGCCTGCACGTCCTCAGCCGAGACGCGCATTTCGCGCAGGTGCGCTTGGGGCTCGATGCCCGCCTTGGCAAACAGGCCCTGCTGGGGCTTGTTGACATGCTTGAGCTTCTTGGTGCCAAAGCCAATGAGGATGGCGTTGTAGCCATCGCTGCTTTCCGCGGTCTTGACGCGCACGATCGGGCATGGTCCGACCTGCAGCACCGTGACGGGGACGCGATTGCCTTCGGGCCCGAAAATCTGAGTCATTCCGACCTTGCGGCCGAACAGTCCGTTTGCCATGGCTTGCTCCTTCTGCGCAAAAGGCTTTCAATCGCCAGTATCACTGACAGTTCAAGCACTTCACGCGATTGTTGAAGTCACCGGCAGTACAGGCTTGCACTGCCGCGCTCGAGAGGCTGGTCGGTCAGCAACCACTGCTAACCTATGAAATGCCTGATGTTTCAGGCGCCAGCATCGACTCCAAGCTTTCCCACCTTGGGCCAATAGCCCGCAGTGGGGCGCGAATGGTACGTGCGTGGCGTGGCAAAATCAAGCGTTTGCAAAGTCCAATCGCAGACTCGCGGGTTGGGGCGCCTGTCCGGCTAGCGGAGGGCCTGGGCCATGCGCGCCACGGCCTCAGCAAAGACGTCGCCCCGGTGCGCGTAACTCTGGAACATGTCGTAGCTTGCGCAGGCGGGACTCAGCAAGACGACGCCGCCTGAAGGTGCGAGTTCGAGGCCCAGCGGAATGCAATCTTCCAGCTTGGCGCAGCGATAAGTGTTGAAACCCTGGGGCAAACAGGCCGCGATTCTCTCCGCCGTCTGACCAATGAGCAGCGCTGCGCTTGCGGTCGACGCGACCACTTGGCCAAGCTCTGAGAAATCCGAATCTTTCTCACTACCTCCGCCGATCCAAATCAGTTGTTCGCCTTGGGCCAGTTGCATGGCCCGCAGTCCGGCGATCGCTGCGTGGGGATTGGTCGCCTTGGAATCATCGAAAAAGCGAACATTACCAATCGTTCCAACGGGTTCAATGCGGTGGGACGGCAAGGAGAAAGTTTCCAGCCCCTGCTGAATCTGCGCCAGCGTCACGCCCAGGTGTATGGCCATCGCCACAGCGCCCAAGGCATTTTCCGCATTGTGCACGCCGGTAATCGGATGCTTGCCCCGGCTGCCAAACAGAGAAAAATCAAATAGATCAATGGATTGCCCTTGACTTGCCTGCGCCCACAGGTGCCCATTCCATAGGCCCAGACCGCGTTCCGGCTGGCCTTGGGTCGAAAAGGGGGCCCAGGCGTGGCGAGCTCCACGTTGCAGGGCCAGTCGCGCCGGCTCCAGTTCCGGATCATCGGCATTGATGGCGAGAAAATCTCCTGCTTTCATGTGGGTTGCGACCTTGAGCTTGGTCGCAATGTAGGCCGCCTTATCGTTGTCAAAGTAGTCCAAGTGGTCATCGGCGATATTGGTGACCACCGCGACCTTGGGGGCAAAGGCTTGGCAAGTCAGCAATTGAAAAGCACTAACTTCGGCAACTACCACGGTATCGTCTTGCAGTTGAGGTAAGAAGTCGCACAGCGGCTCGCCGATATTGCCGCCGACCACCACGCAATAGCCCGCCGTTTTGAGGAGATGGGCTACAAGCAGCGTTGTCGTCGTTTTGCCGTCCGTGCCCGAAATCGCCACGATCGGATGGCCCATGCCGCCCAGGCTCGCGCGATCGAGGCGATAGAACAGCTCAATTTCACTGATAACCTGGCAGGCTAGGCCGAGAATTTCGCGGTACCGTCGCGTCGTCGGCCCGATGCCCGGGCTGATGACAAAGATGTCGCCCCGCCGGCCTTTTTGCTCCGGGCCGCATTGCAGCTGCACGCGTTTATCCAGCTGTTTTCGCGCACTTTGCAGCTCTTCATCGCGTTTGTCGTCCACGGCCAAGACGTCGGCACCGCGGCTGGCCAGGGCGTTGGCGGCGCTGATACCGGACTTGCCCAAGCCCACGACCGTGATGCTCGCGCCTTCGACATTGTCCCACACGTTGCGTTCGCGAAGGAGTAAGTTCTTTGGATTCATGGGTTTACCTCGTGCGCCTGCCGATCAGCGCTCCGATATCGCCAGATCGGGTCGAAGGAACCCGCCCCGTGGAGCGACGACGTTATTTCCCGAGTCTTTGCGCGGTGTAGCGGTCGGCCATCTGAAACAAGTCATCGCCGCCAAAGAACAGGACCGTCGCAGGCGCTTGCACGTGGCCCTGCAGGAAGGCGGGAATGTCATCTAGGGCGTGAACGTATTGTACATCCTTGACTTCTCGCCGAATTCGCTCGCACAGCACGTGAACGTCGGTGCCAGGAATCGGCACTTCACCCGCTGTGTATAGCTCGGTGATAACGACCTGATCTGCCAGGCGAAACGCTCGCTGATAGTCTTCCATCAGGTAGTGGATCATCGTAAAGCGGTAGGGCTTGAACACCGCCACAACTGGGCCATCCGCCTGGCTTTTTGCCGCTTCCAACACCCTTTCGATGCCGGTGGGATGGCTGATGTAGTCCTTGACCACTTCCACGCCCGCCGCGTCCACCAGGGTAAATCGATTCTCGAGGCCTTGGTAAGTGGGTGCAGCCTTTTGGATTTCGCCAAAATCGACGCCCAAGGCCAGCGCCGCCGTCACCGCAGCCAAGACATTGCTGGCGTTGTACTTGCCGGGCAGACCGATCTGAATCTGGCCCAGCAGGTGGTAGGCCCCGTCCTTATCCCGCAATTCTACGTCGAATTGTCCGGCCATGCGCCGCGACACCAGATTGCGCCCGCGGACACTGGGCGTGCCTTCAAAGCCAAACGTATGCAATTGCGCCTGGTTCTGTAAGTTCAGCTTGGCCAGAATGCGCTGTACGCCCGGGTCATCTTGATTGAGCACGGCGTGCTGCAACTTCTTATTGTCATGGAAGAATGCCAGGACCGCGGCCTCAAGTTTGGGCCATTCCGGGTAGTAGTGCAGGTGGTCGAGTTCCAAGTTGTTGAGGACGGCGATCTCGGGCTGGCTGTTGACCAAACTCCCATCGGATTCATCTACTTCTGCGACCAAGAGCCCCGTCTTGCCGTCGGGGCCAAGCACCAGTGCGTCGCGCGCGTTGGTGCCATAGTTTTGCAGAAGCCCGCCAATGACAAAGCCGGGTTGCAGTCCCGCGCCGTCCAAAAGCCAAGTAATCGCTGCAGAAACAGTGCCTTTGCCGTGAGTCCCAATGACACCAATGCTGCGCCGTTGGGACAGCAAGGCACCGAGCGCTTGAGACCGGTGGAGAATGCGCAGTCCGGCCGCCTTTGCCGCCACAAGCTCTGGATTACCTTCTGGAATCGCCGTGGAAACGATGACGGTATCAGCATCACCCAAGTTTTCTGCGCGATGGCCAATGGCCACGGGAATGCCGCTTTGTCGTAGTGAAATCGTCAGTTGCGACTCGCGCACGTCGGACCCTTGCACCCGCAGCCCGCGCTCGTGCAGCAGGCGCGCCACGCCGGAAACGCCAATGCCGCCAATGCCCAGCAAATGATAACACCCAGGAGTCAAAACCGTTTGCGTCATCGTAATTTCCTTGGCAAACCTTAGGGGCGCCCATGTGCGCTCGCGGGCTGTCCGTCGCGCCCCTGTAGCAGAGCTTGGGCACGCTGTCGAATCACTTCCATTTCATTATGTTCCGCCACATCTCGGACCACTGCCACCGCGGCGGGCGTGCCAATGTCGAGCAGGGCTTCGAGCGCCGCGTCCACCGTCTCAGGATGCGAGGAACCGATGCAATGTTGCAGGACTTCGATGCTCGCAGGATCGCCCAGGCGTCCCAAGGCCGCTGCGGCCACGGCAGAGAGGTCCCGGCGCGAATCTTTCGCCGCTTTTTCCAGCAAAGGTCGGGTCTTGGTCAGTTTCCGCTCGCCGGCTTCACGCGCTGCACAGACTTTTCGCCAGGTTTGCGTGTCAGACAAAAGCGAAAGAATTCGCTCATCTGTCAGCGTCCGCGCCCACAGTTCGCTCAAGGCATCGCCCACGGCCGTCTTGATCGCATCGACGCTGCGTTCTTGCAGAAATTCTGCGAGATGCTCCGCACGTTCTTGAGGCAGAGGCAGACTAACGATCAGTGTTCTTTCAGCTACTTGCGACTGAGCATGCGGGATTGGCCTCTCGGCGTGGGCCACCACACTCAGTAGCACAGTTCCCGCCTGGGCAGGGGCACTCGCTAGGCGGGGTTCACCTTGGAGATCAAGGATTTGCCACGCAACCGTGACCATCATCGCGGCGCGCAGGCCGATGGTCTGCAGGGGTCGATCTTGCATCGCAGCTATCTGTGGATGATCGCTGAGGATTTTCCGCACCGCTTTTGTCAGCACGCCGGTGTCTACGCCGTGAACCTGTTGATCTTGCGTGGTTTCAACCTTGACATCGAGCTGCAGCAGTTGCCAGCGGCCATCGTCGGTCGGCGCTTCGGGCAGGGCAGGGGGCTTGGGCACGACCGCGGCTGACTGCACTTTGGCGGCGGACCCAGCGGGCGAGGGTGTACGTTGACAGGCCATCGCAAGGCAACTGCCTAAAACGACAATCAAAAGGCGGTGAGCGCCAGGCAGCATCTCAAACAGCCTCACGGGGCAGGGCAGCCGTTGCGTCGCCCATGACCACCAAGTGATTGACCGCGCGCGAGGCACCGATGTAGTGCAAAAGCCGCGCTTTTTCAGGAGGATAATGGTCCAGCCCCGTCAAGATCACCACCGGAGCTTCCATGCCCTTGAACGATTGCACGCCACGCAGCCGCACGGCCCCCGGCTCATCGCCAGTGGTGACGCGGTAGGGACGTAAATCGGCATCCTGCTCCAACACCGCAGAACGATTCGGGGATTGTCCGGTGAGGATCACCACATCTGCCGGCTGTACACCGCCATCGCCCAAGATCCGGCCTAGAACTCGCCGCAGCGCCTTGCCCAAGGTCGGCCGAATCGGCTCGATCTCCACCGGCACGCCCAGCGGGGCCACGCAATGATGCACCTGCAGGTCGGGCTGCACTTGGCACATATGCGCATGAATACGCTGGGTATTTCGCCAATTCGTTGTCAGCACAAGTGCCGTGTCCGCGCCTTGCACGGGGGCCGCGTCGCTGCGCAGCCGTTGGGCGTCGTCAAAGAACAGGTAGCGAATGCCGCGGTGCGGGTCGATCAGCAGCGAGTCGAGGGCTCGCCACCACAGCGGCAAAAAGTCTTGAGATTCATCGACTACCAAGGCATCAAAGCTGGGGCCATGGCGCCCTGAGACCGCCAAAACCCGCTGGGCCAGTTCCTCATCCCAATACCGGCGGGCCGCCTCGCGTTCCGTCGGTGGACTCTGGTTGCCGGGGTCGATGCCCAGGATTTCATAACAAAGTTCATGGAAATGGATGGCCTGCACCCGCGGCTCGTCGGCCAGGGTGGCACGAAGATGATGGCCTAGCGCCTTGTTATAACAGGTCAAAAGGACCGTCATTCCCTGCCTGGCCAACAGCCGTGCTTTGTGCATCGCCAGCAGCGTTTTGCCAGTCCCCGCCGGGCCGTACACGGCTTGCTGCCGAACCCGCGCCAGCATGTCGAGCACGCCAAGCTGCTGCGGGCTCAACGCCACCATTTGCGCCTGCTCCTCGGCAATCCGATCCCGCAACAAAACGCGGGCTTGGCGGGGCATGAGGAAGAGATCCTCCACCGCCCGCCACCACCACCGCGACGAAGCATTGCCCACCGCCGGATGTCGCGCAGCGTGGCGTTCCAACAGCGTTTTCGCCGCTTGGGCCAGGTTGTCCATCGACCGGCGGTCCAGCACCAACTCGGACGGCGCGTGGGCGGCAAACCCTTGACTTGGCGCGAGGATATCTGGCGCGACCACCCCGTGCGCGGCCACAGGTCGACTCGGTACGGCCGCCGGATGCTCGGCCAGCTTGCCGACCAACAGGCCCATGGCGAGGCGCGATTGCTCAAAAGGATCAGGTAGATCGATGCGCTGCCCCAGCCCGTCCAAGCGCGTCCAATGCCGCCCGCTCGGCTCGTACATCAGACCGCCGTCGATGATGGATAATCCCAGCAGGCCCAGCAAGGGGTGAGCCAGCAGCACATCACAACCGCCATCCTGCAGGGGCTCGTGGGGGCGCGCTCGGCCAACCCAGCGTGGCGCATAGACAACCAGCCAATCGTCGGGCAGTTCACGCAGCGCAGCGACCACCCGTCGATGGGAAGGAGGTGTTAGTCCTGACATTTCTGAAGGAATTACCCGCGCCATGACCGTCTCTCGCCCCCGATTGCACCTGTGGCATGCTAGGGTGCCAGGGCCTTGACCGCAACGTGCCAGGCACCTTTGTCGGCGTTATCGACGTCCGCCTCGAGCGATTGCAGCCAGGCGAGCAATTCCGGGGCGGCATGTTTGCCCTTTAAATACAGTGATATTTCTTCTTTGGCCAAGTCCAGCCGGCGCAATCGCAGGGCAGCACGCACCGCTGTTCGATGCGCCCGGTCATAATCCGGTTGCGCCGCAAGCGCTTGACGGCACAACTCAAGGGCCTGGGCCGCATGCCCCGCCTGCAGTTCGGCCACAGCGAGATTGCCAAGAATTGGCGCACTTGCTGGGCTATAGCGATGCGCCTGCCTCAGCAACTGCACCCCCAAGCCTGGCTGCCGGGGCGTGATCAGCGCCGCGATGACGCCCAGCTGGGCCGACAAATGACTAGCAAAGACGGGGCTTTGTTCGCAATCGAACCGCGTGCAGCTGGCCTCCGCCGCAAGACTAAGGGCCTGCACGCGCTGCTCAACGCTCTGGGGCGACTGACTGGCTTGCAGCAGTTGGCTCCACGGCAGCCCCCACTGCAAATGCCCAGCAATTTGACTATCTTCCTCGGGCTGTCCGGGCTGCCATAGCACCGGGCCCTGGTCCAAAGCGGGGCGCAGCCAAGTCTTGAGGCGCTCGGCCGGCCTGGCCCCACTGCGCACGGCGGCCTGGGTCGCTTGCCACGCCGGATTATTCGTGCGCGCAGAAAGCCAGCCTAAGGTAAAGAAATCACGTGTAAAAACGATGGGAAGGCACAGGCTGTCGGGCCGAACACCTTCCGCCACCTGGGACCACAGGCACGCCGAGGCGGTGTGATCGGCGGAGGCCAGCAGCAGGGAGCCGGGCTCGACGTCGTGCCATAGGTCGTCGGCGCCTTGGCCCGCGGCCCGCACATCGGCCATCGGGGCCTGTTTGAGCGTTAGGAGCCCTAAGAGACAAGTTCCTGTGAATATAGCTAAAACACCGACATGCCCCAAGACCTTCCGCCGCGCATAGAGCCCCTGCACACACCCTTCGAGCCCCTGAGCAGCCAGAATCCCGATGCCGATCAGGACCAGTAGTCCGGCCTGATCATCGCGTAATCCCATGGGGTTCACCCATGCTGAATAGGCGGCGTCACAGCCAATGATGCCCAGGGTGGCGACCGTCCAGCGACGTCTGTTGCCAAGGCCATGCCACGCGCCAAACAAGGCGGGAATAGCTAGGAAAATCAGATGATTCTTGGATGCCGCCAGGAAGTGCCACAGCGCCAGAGGGCCACTGCCCGCGCCCATTCGGTCGGCAAAAGCGGCGCGAATCGAGGCGGCAGAAACGTGGCGCCACAGGGCAAAAGCGCTGCGTACGTCGCCCCAGGACAGGCCCGGTATGCGATGGGCGGACAGGGGCAAGTAGCTGATCAGCATGGCTAAAGTGACAATGCCGAGCAGGGCCGACGCCAACGGCAAGACCACATCCGGCCGCCGCCTCAAGAGCAGGGGCTTGGCAAGCTGAATCCAGAAAAGGCCTGCAATCAAGCCGGCTTCTGCGTGCACAGCCGTGCCAATCGCCGCCAGGACCGGCAGCGCCAGGAGCGCCTGCGGACGGGGCAGACCGTGCCACACCGCTAGGCTCGCGGCCACGACCAGCCAAACTTGCGGGTAGACCTCGGTCGCCCGCACGTGCATCAGAAGGGCCCCTTGCAGTAAAGGCAGCAGAATCAAAGGAGCTATGTGCCAGCGAAAGCCAGGGCCCGGCAGCCAGTCGGCCCGCAGCCACAGCGCTATAGCGGCCACCGCAGCGACCGCGCCCATGAGGTGTACCCGAAGGGCCAGATTCGCCAGGGGAATGAGCGACCAGACATGGCCTTGGAGGACAAAGAAGGAAAATCCGGTCGGATGGGGGACGCCGAGAACCGCAGCAGAAGCACCGAGTTCGCCGGCATCAAACCATGCGACCGAAGGTGCTAGAAATGCCGTTAGCGCGGCCACGACCAGGGCGGGCGCCAGCCAAATGGAGGCGTTCGCTGAGGGCGGGGCAGAGAGGCGGTCGGCCACGGGGACCCTTGTCAGGTGGACAGCCTGGGCGCGTGCGGTTCGGGCGGTACGCGAGCCGTTGCCAGATGCCTAGGGTGATTAGGGGCCGGGCAGAAATATTTCGACGTGATTTTGGGGCGCTAAGACACCGCCGTCGACGGCAAATCCACCCGCCAAGACCACTGCGCCCGCCAGTGGCGCTGTGCCCGTCAGGAGTGCGGCACCAGCACCAAATCGCGGTTTGTCGAGGGCAACCAGGGCCTTACCCTTGCCGGTGCTGTCAAACCACACGGCATCACCGCGCACTTGCAGGCCGGCATCCAGGCCACCGATCACCAGAGCGGACCCATCGGCAAGGGCCACGGCGGTTGATAAAAGCCGTTGCAAATCAGCAGCATTGACGGCCCCTACTTCGGCCGGGCTGATGAGAACTGTGGGAATCGCGTTGGTCAGGTCGACCTTGATGAGCAAAGCGCCCAAGTCGGCGCCGCTGCTAGAGACCTGATCTTCGAGGAAAAGCGCCTTCTTGCTCGCGCCGACCAGCAACCAGTCGCCGCTGCCCAAGTGGACCAAGTCGCCGCCGTGCACCAGCGCGGTGTTGTCCAAGACGCCCGAGACCGAAGCGGCCAGCCACACATCTTTAGCAGCATCGTAGATCTCAATGAGCGGCGTCCCGGGGCTCTTTCGACCGCCTAACAGCATGACTTTTTGGCATAATCCGCCTGTCGATGCAAGGCAAGCTACAGCTGCCCGAGCCCGGCCGGTCTGCATGGTCGCCGGTTGTTCGGTGCAACTGGCGCTACCGCCTGAAATTGTGCATAAAGTGCCCTGTCCGGTGCGGGTGTCGGCTGCTTGAATCGGCAGTTTCGCGCCGCCGGCGATGAGCAGGCGTTCGCCGTTGGCACCCTTGACGCGGACGACGGCCGGAAAGACCAGCGAGGAAGTTAGGGTGGCTACTGCTGCAGATTGATTGTGGATATCGATGGCCGCGACTTGAGGCGACACAGCGCACCCGGCCCCACCGCCGCCCACACAACCGCTGGCGTCAAGGGTCGTCGTCAGACTAGTTCCAGCAGTTAGACCTACTTGCGCGCCATTGGCTCCGCCCGCCTGGACAAACTGACCAGCTGCTAAGGCCGCGGCGCTGCCGAGCCCCACTTCATTCACAGGCGTCGTGGGTTGGACGACGCTGAACAGGCCCAAGGTCGGGTCAAAAACCTCGACCCAATCGACCGTGGCCTTCCAAATGCCCGCTGTTTCCGAACTCAGGCCTCCAGTCACGGCGACGGTGCCATCGGCTAGGCTAAGGACGGAGGGAAAGCCGCGGCGAACGGCACCATTGAGAGGAAAAAGCGTGTCAATCACGCAGGTTCCACCCTTGCTGCACGTTGCGTTCTTGTGCACGCCCTTGCATTCAGCGTCAGAATTGCAGGACTTTGCCTGGGCCTGCTTGGCGATATCCTCGCTGGCTGCAACGAGCGGAAGTCCTGTAAATTGGCCTACTTCCAAGGGCTGGACATAGTAAGGATGCTGCTGCGACTGCCCGCTGGTCTGGGCCGCCACGGAAATAGCGCCGCGAAAGGCCAAGAAACGCAAGGTGGTACACGTGCCACCCTTGAACAATTCTAAGCGCATGGAGTAGCCAGAGCCGGTCTCCAGCGGATTGACGGTGAGGACCTCCTGGGCCGTGTAGGGCACGCAACTAGAGTCAAATACAGGAGAACTGGGGCTGTCGCGGTAGACACGTAGGCGCAATGCGTCCACGTCCGGCAGGGCCCCGGTCAGGGCCAACGAGAGCACACCGACGCCCGGCGTTGAGGAACTGGCTGCAGAAGCAGGTGAATTCGGATTGGCTGCGCAGCCTGCGACCGTGACCGCAATTGCGGCTGCGAAGCTCGACCAGATGCGCAGTGTCTCAGAGGAATATCCCATTGGTCTCCAAACCTTCGGCGGCGATCGCCTCGCCTGTGCCTGCGGGCCGTGGATGGCGTGCAGGGTAGGCGTGGCGGCCTCAACACACCGGCTGAGGGGTCGCTACTGCCCCGTTCCCGAGCTGAATACTGGGTCTAAGTGCGCGTTATTGCTATCCAAAGTGAAGGAGGCGGCCCCAGTCGGCGTTTTGGCCTTTTGCGTGGCCAGCAAAATCGCTGTAGTAGCACCCGCAACGACTACGCCGCCGACGATGGTCCAGAACCACCATTTTTGCGTGATGGAACGGTCACTTCCGTCGCCCTTGCCCGCTGGCACGTTGGCCATTTGCTCTAGGGCCACCATCTTCTCGACAGTTTGGCCCGACGGCACCGTAACTCGGCCACTCCATTCGCGAAATCCGGCTCGAACAATGCGAACCGTATGGCTTCCGGCGGCGACGCTCAGGCCGCCTTTGTCCTCCGTATTGCCGACCATTTGATCGTCAACGTAGATCAGCGCCGTGCCACCGCCAAACAGGGAAACCTTTAGTTTCCCGGGAGATTCGGTCGAGCTCGGCATGTCCACGGGCCCGAGCAGCACCACCAAGGCGCGCGCGATCGCGGAGGCCGGCTTGTCGAGGTCTAGCGTCTGCTGGGTGGTCTGAGCTACGCGGCCGGCCGTCACATCAATGACGCGCATGTTCAGCTGTAAGCCGGCACCAGCTTTGGCAATTTCCGAGTAGACAACGAGTTGAGCTCCGTACTTATTGCCGATGCGCCCCAGGCACTCGACACCGGCCTCGGTGCACTCAAACTCGAACATTTCCTCAACCAAGTCAGCGTTTGCTTGGACGATTTCCAGCTGCCGATACTTCGCTGCGTGGCCAAAGACTTCCTTGGTCAGGGCCATGCGCGGCCCATCGGCCACGGCACCGCTTTCTGCCCTTAGAATCAAGACCTTCTGCTTGCCAGTAGCAGCTGCGGGCGCGTCAGCATAGCTCACGCAGGGCAGGCTGACGGCAGCCGGTACCAGCACGCCAAACAGCATCAGCCAGGGAATCAGTCGGGCGGCGAAGTTGGTGAGAATTGGCATTGAAAAACCAACGATATTGGGCGTTTTAGCCCTCTTGGGCATTGCTGCCCCCTGGAGGTGCCATGGCAGAGCGAGCAAGGCCGGACTCCTCGCGTGCCGCTCGACGATCGCAAGCAAAACGACTTGCGAGTGCGGGGGCGCGCAGCCTGGATGCTAGGGGTGCCTCCCGGGGGTGTCAACCAACGGTCGCTGGTTGCGCTAAACAACGCAAATCGCAAGCAGTTTTTAGCGTGCGCGCCCCCAGACTCTGTCTCCTGGCGGCGTCCGGCACGGTCAGCAGGTCCTTCGCCCCTGGATTCTGATTGCCTATCGGCGAGCAACGTACCCGGCGGGCGCTAAGACTTTGACCTGCAGAGTCGCGGGGAATCGGTGTAGTAATGCTCAGTTGCGTTCCAAGGCGCGGCGAAACTCGACCCCGGCTTGCAGTCTGCCCTTGCTACGGTACAGTGCCGGGCGTCACAAGCACCGATTCTTGGTGCCGTTCGAGGCCCCCATGCAGCGCGTAGAGTACGCAGCCCTTCCCGGTGTTAGGGAGGACGGCTATATCCCGACGATCAATAAGATTTTCGGACACATCAAGAGGTCCCAGCTGTCGGCCCGTGAGATGCGCGATTGGCTCAAGGAAGAGGGCCTGTACAACAAGGACGAGACCCCGGGCGTGTTGACATTGCTCGACATTCACAGCGATGGGGTCGCTCGCCTGGGTCCCTGGGCGGAGAAGTTCTTTGCCGCGGCCGATGATGAGGCGGCCAAGGACCTGCTCTATCGCCGCCTGGTCGATGAAAATACCTTGCTGGTCAAGTACGTCCTGGAGGCGCTGGATACCGAGGGCGGGGGTCGTTTGCACTCGACCCATGAAATGAACCGGATGCTGACGAGCTACGTTTATCCGGGTAAGCCCGTGAATTTGGTGCCGTTTCAGAACTGGATCAAGTGGATCGTCGCCAGCGGTCGGGTCAAGCTGATCGGCATCCGCTGGGGATTGACCGATTTGGGCAAGCAGGCTGTGCCCAGACTGCGCAGCATTGATGCCGACGAGTTCTTGGAAGATGAAAAAGCGGATGCAGAATCGGGGGCTGGCGCAGTCGTCGCCCCCGCGCCCGTCCATGTCGCCGCCGCGCCTGTAGCACCGCCTGCGCCTGTCGCGGCAGTCGCGGCCAAGGCTTCTGGCAAGGCTTCGGAATCAAAGAAGAAGACAGATGCCGATCCGGATACTGAGGAATTCCTGGACATGCCGCCCGAGGCAGAGCCGGTCGACGACTCGGTGTTCGAACGATATGAGCAAGAATTACAGCACCCTGACGAAGCTGCAGCGGCCAAGGCTGCCGCGGAACCGCCGCGATCGTCGCCGTCCGGACGTAGGGGCCCTTCAGCAAAACCCACCGTCAGTGCTGCGATTTCTCCGGCCATCGCTCACCCAGCCCCGGTGACCCTGCCGCGACATTCAACGGTGGGCACGTCCCCTTCGCGCCAAGCCGCGCTGGACCATGGCTGCAATCAGGCGCCGATGGATGTTGGGCAAGTCATTGCTTCGCTGCGGGATTACGGGCGAACCAATGCCCTGGGGGGCGGGTCCCTGCTGCTGGCCCATGGCCTGGAGGCACGCATGGCGCAAAATGATGCGCCTCGCCACCTCTTTCTAGCGGCCCTGCTGGCGCGTCTGTACGCGGCGAGAGCAGACGGTCAATTGGTCGAAATTCTTGTAGAAAAAGTCGGAGGTTTGCTGCCGATCGCTATCCTACTCGACCGGCCCGAAGCCCTTACCGATGTGCTGGTGCGCTGGGGTCTGGCGACGGCCGATCCTGCCATCAGCCAAATCCGATCTTGTTTGCTAGACGCGGTGTTAGGTGGGCGAGCGCTCAAGGCGCAGGCAGATCTGCCCACGGTGCTTGCGGAGGCGCCGACTGCCGAAACGCTCATCGGCCACCTGCAAAGCGGCCTGTTACGCGCCAGCAGCACCACGGCGCAGTTGTGGCTGGTGCGCGAAATGGTGCGCGCAGGGCTGTGGACCCGCGTTTCTGCTAGCGAAATCGCCTTTGTGCCGACGCGAGCTGCTCGCCTTCTTGCCTACCGATTGCGGCTGATCGACTCCCATTTCGTTCAAGGTTCTGTGATGTTGCTGCAAATCGCCCGCCGTCTCGCGCCGATTCTGCCGCCGACCTCTGTGGAAGCCGCTGCCTTTGAAGTCCTGGCCCCCCATGATCATTTGCGCTTTGACTGCACACGCGTGCCGATCTGCCAGCAGCCATGCGCCCTGATTGTTGAGGAAGTTTAAGGCTTTAGCTGGCTAGATTCCCGCCACTCCTGCTCAAGCCGAGTCGGACCGGCGACGCCAAACCGTCCCAAAGCCAACGGATCGGCCGCCTCCAGCCTTGACATCGACCACGGGATCGCTATTCTTTTCGTCACCGCAGCCGACCCTGGATCGACGAGCCCCTGGCCTCCGTCCGTTCCCTTGGACCTTTTCAGAATCGGCTGACGGCGCAGACTTTGTCTGGGTCAGCGTTCGGGCGTCAGCATGAGCCTCACCTACGAGCAAGTCTTGCCCAAGTGCCTGTTTGTCAGCACCTTTGTTTGCCCCTGCACGACCTCGTTTCCAGCCGGATTCCGGCTCGGCATTTGACTGTGGCCCAATCGCGGCCTGCCTTTCCCAACCGACCCTCGCGCCAATGACTTGCCTTTGTTGTCTTTGGCCTCAGGCCTTCCTTTGCAGCTCTGGCTGCCTGATGGATCCTCATGCCCCGCAAACCTTCGAACGTCGCCCCTCCTGAGCACAATGTCGCCCCCAGCGAGGCGATGAACCTAAATGATCTTAAGCACATGAAAATGAGCGAGTTGGTCGGGCTGGCCAATGGCTTGGGCATCGACGATGCGGCGGCGCTCCATCGCCAAGACTTGATTTTTGCTTTGCTTCAGGCACAGACCAACCGCGAGGGCGCGATCAATGCGGAAGGCGTGTTGCAGGTCCTGCCAGATGGCTACGGCTTTCTGCGTTCGCCCGATTACAACTACTTCCCCGGCAGCGACGACATCTACGTCAGTCCTTCGCAAATTCGCCGCTTTGGCCTGCGCAATGGCGACACGATTTCCGGTGAAATCCGGCCTCCCAAAGAGGGCGAGCGCTACTTTGCCCTGCTCAAGGTCGACGAGATCAACTTTGAGGATCCAGAGCGCGCCAAAAACAAGATACTTTTCGACAACTTGACGCCCCTCTATCCGACTCAGCGCCTGCGCTTGGAATACCACCCCAAGAGCTTCACCACCCGCGTGGTCGATCTGCTTTGCCCCCAAGGCAAGGGCCAGCGCACCCTGATCGTGGCGCCGCCGCGGACCGGTAAGACCGTGCTGCTGCAGGAAATCGCCCACGCAATTGCGGCAAATCACAAGGAAATCTACCTCATCGTCCTGCTCATCGACGAGAGGCCTGAGGAAGTCACCGACATGCAGCGTACCGTGCAGGGCGAAGTGGTCAGCTCGACCTTTGACGAGCCCGCTAGCCGCCACGTGCAAGTTGCTGAAATGGTGATTGAAAAGGCCAAGCGTTTGGTCGAGCACGGCCGCGACGTCGTGATCTTGCTGGACTCGATTACCCGTCTGGCCCGCGCCTACAACACCGTGGTGCCGCCTTCGGGCAAGATCCTGTCAGGCGGTGTTGATTCCAACGCCCTGCACAAGCCCAAGCGGTTCTTCGGCGCGGCGCGCAATATTGAAGAAGGCGGCTCGCTGACCATCATCGGTACGGCCTTGGTCGATACTGGTTCGCGCATGGACGAAGTGATCTTTGAGGAATTCAAGGGCACCGGCAACTGCGAAATCCACCTGGATCGCAAGTTGATGGAAAAGCGCATCTACCCGTGCCTGGACATCAATAAGTCCGGAACGCGTAAGGAAGATCTGCTCTTTGACGAGAGGACGCTCAACCGCGTCTGGTTGCTGCGGCAGTTGCTGCATCCTCTCAATGTCATTGATTCTATGGAGTTCTTGCTGGACAAGATCCGCAAGTACGAGACCAACCAGGGCTTCCTCGACAACATGAACCAGTAGCCGCACGGAGCGCACATGGCTACGGTCGTAATTACCGGCGGTGCCGGCTTCATCGGTTCTAACATTGCGCACGCATTGGTGGATCGTGGCGACACGGTGCGCGTTCTGGACAACTTCAGTTCAGGGCGTGCGATCAATCTCGCTGATATTGCAGACCAAATCGAGGTCGTCACGGGGGACATTCGCGACCCCAAGACCCTCGATTCGGTGCTGCACGGCGCGGATTACGTGTTTCACGAAGCGGCGTTGC
This sequence comes from uncultured Myxococcales bacterium, assembly GCA_903840165.1. Taxonomy (GTDB): domain Bacteria; phylum Myxococcota_A; class UBA9042; order UBA9042; family UBA9042; genus CAIMEY01. The sequence continues at coordinate 46,742 of CAIMEY010000002.1, forward strand.
CATCGGTCGTGCGCAGCGTTCAGGACCCGGAGGCGGCCCACGACGTCAATGTCAACGGCACGTTGCAGGTGCTGCAGGCGGCGCGGCGGGCGCGGATTCAGCGCTTGGTGTATGCCGCGTCTTCGAGCGCTTATGGCGAAACACCAGCCTTGCCCAAGGTCGAGACAATGGCACCCGACCCGATAAGTCCCTACGGCGTGCAAAAATTGCTTGGCGAGCAGTATTGTTCCGTCTGGACGCGGGTTTACGACCTGCCGTGCGTGGCGCTGCGCTACTTCAACGTCTTTGGTGCTCGGCAGGCGCCCGATAGCGACTATGCTGCGGTGATTCCTAAGTTTATCGCGCTGATGCGTCAGGGAATCGCGCCGACTATCTACGGCGATGGCGGGCAAACCCGTGATTTCTGCTACATTGGCAATGTGGTCGAAGCGAATCTGAAAGCTTTGACCGCAGCCAATGCGCCGGGACACGTGTATAACATCGCATGTGGGCAGCGGTATTCACTTCTAGACTTGGTGGCCGCCATCAACGTGGCCCTTGGTACCGACCTGCAGGCGCAGTTTGAACCGACCCGAACTGGTGATATTCGCGACAGTTTGGCGGATATCACGGCAGCGCGTCGCGATCTGGGCTACACAGCGAGCATCGACTTTGCCGAAGGCCTGCGCCGCACCGTCAACTGGTACTTGGCCGACCACGGCTGATCACGCGCTGGCGATTTTATCTAAGAATTCGGATATGTTTGCTGTCTTCTTGGGGCCGGCGTGTCCCGCTCGGCGTGCGCCTTGGGCTTTGCCGCGCCATCGCCCTGCTAGCCAGCACGCACCGACTTGACAAAATCAAACAAACTCCCGAGCCTTGGGGCAACTCGAGGGGTCGAGCCACTATCCTCATTTCTATCGCTTCGCCGCCTACGTAGGCGTGCGCGGAGGTGACATGTCTACGCCATACTATGGATATCAGGTTCAAATTACCGCAATTGACGACGCACACGGGCGCGTCACTTTCTCGTACCGGCGCGCCAACTACACCGTCGATTGGTCGGCCGCGCAGACCGGCAGCGATGTCGGTTTTTCGGTGCATGTCGGCGATCCGACGACGATCAGCCGGGCTGTCAACGCCACGGGCATGCTGTATTTGAACGGTACCTACTGCGCCCATAATGCTGGCCTGGATCCCAGCCTCGGTGACTGGTTTGAGCAGCAGCCATACCACCTTACCTACGTGACGGCTTATGGCAGTGCGGGGCGTTACGGCACCATCTACCTCAACCGTCAGCAGCGGTCGTTCTCCATTGACTGGGCCGACCGCACCGTCAGCTGGGTTAAGTCCCCGTCGACATTGACCTTGGATGCCAATGGCTATCCGAACACCAACCAGGCGGGCTGGCTCTGCCTATCGGATTCAATTCTCAATACTTTTGGCGGCTTGGCGGGCAGTCCCATCAAGTGGCCAGCCGGTTTGAGCGGCCCGATCTCTCTGAACGATTACGTTGAAGCTTCGGCTACTTGCGTCAGTTCCTTTGGGCCCCTGGTCTCCTTTCACGTCCACTTTGTCGATCACGGCACGCAGGTGGAGTACTCCACGCCGAATCCGCTCCAGCTGGCCCCGACCGATCTAACGACGACCGGGGAGCTCAAGATCTATCCGGACCCGAAATATTCCAATTTACGCTTTGAAAACGGGGCTAAGGGCACCTTGTGGCTCAACGTGGCTTGGGTGGAAAGCCTGCTGTTTCAGCAGCTGGTGGTGCACGGCCGTGACCTGCCGATTCGTAAGCTCCGTCCGCGGAAAATGAAGTAAATTTGGACTCATCGAGGTTGCCGTTGCTGTCCAGATCGCTCGCCAGAACCACCGTGTGAGCGGCCTGGACGGCAACGTGCAAACTTCGGGCCAAGGCCATCGCTAGCAGCACGCCGTCATTGGCGAATTCGCGGGCATGCGCCGGCGGCTCCGTGCCCACATGGCAGGCGATCAAGCGTAGTTGCCCGCCTTCGAGCACCCGCCGCAGTGGACTCAGCGTCGTGAAGGCGCGCGGATGCAGGCTCAAGACAGCCTGGAAGCGATGTCCGTGCTTTGCCCCCAGGCGCAGCGAGCCGGGCGTGCCGTGGCCAACCAAGTCTATGATATCGAAATGAAATCGGTGATCGCGCTGCCAGAGTAGCTGCTGGGCGGCGAGGATCAGGTCCAAGGCCTGTTCAAGGTGCCGCGCCGTCATCGCCCATGGACATTTTGTCTGAATTTCAAGCAGTTCACGGTCGCCGTCAGGGTCGCCAGTCACCATGACCAGCCTCTGCTCGCCCCGACAGGCATAGCGAACCTTGCCGCCGCCGGAGGCCACTTCCACGCGCAGTCGCCCGTCTCCAGGCAATTCACTTCCGTTAAGTCGTTTGTCCATGGAATTCAAATTTGTCCGGTGGCCTCTGCCCGCCTTGCCAGTTGCTAGCGGCTGCTCGGCAGGACGCAGCGGACGCCGAGGTCAAAGGAGAAGAACCGAGGATGTCGTGTATTTTCCACGTCAATTGCGTACATTCCGTCGGCGAGGCCCAGAGACCATTGGCTGCCACGGATGACGCGCAAGGCTTGGCCGACATCACTGGCATTGGTCGAACTCGTCCATTCCGCCACGTTGTCTGCCAGGGCTAAGGCACCGTAAGGACTGGCTCCCTGCGGCAAAGCTTGCACTGGCGCAGAGGCCGGCCAAGGGTCCGGCGTGTCCGCTAGGTTCATCCGTTGTTTCGGATCGTCCTGTCCCCAGGGGAAGTTGCGCTTAGGCAGGGGGTTGGCCTGCCGCGCCTCGGCGTCCAGGGTCCAGCCGCCGCGCGCCGCCTTGGTCAACTCCAGCGAGGTTGGCAGCCTCTTGCCCTGCCAGCCGCAGAACGCCGCAGCCGTGTAATAATCAATGGATGTGACGGGATGGTCGGGCAGTGACGCATCGGGTACACCCACCTCCGGCGGATACGTCGGCGGCGGGTCTCCAGTCCATGCACTATTGCGACCATAGACCCGGTACCACGCATTGCTCGACTCGGTCTTGTCCAGGCGGAATGCAGGTAACTCCTCGCGTCGCATGGCAATTGGCGGAAGGTGCCCATGCACCTCAGGCTCACCAGGTCCGCCATGCCAAAATGGTCCTGCAGCAATTTCAAGGGTTTGTGCCGCCGTGGCTTTGCAGCTTGGCACGACGACAGCAACGTTCACTGGCGTGGCGCTGCGCGTTGCAAATCCAGGTAATGATTGCAGATTCACGCGGGCGGGAGGGCAGTCTTCGCGGGCTCGCCCTCGCCCTGAGACCAGCAGCACTGCCGGGCCCGAACGGGTCTCAATATCGAATTGCCATTTCTGATCATGAAGTTGCTGGTTGCGCACGCGAACGAATTGCCCGTCGCGGCTGGGGCCCAAGCCGGTAGGGTCGGCGCGATCGACCTCGTGTAAAGACCAACGAAGGTTGGGCAATTCGCGCGTTAGCACCGGAGTAGAGGCCTGGGTCTGCGCATCCCAGTCCACGACGCCGATTTGCAGCCGCACGTAGCCTAAGTCCGCAGCTGCCAACATCAATCGCTCCGACTGCAGACGCGTCGTGCGTTCGCGCCTGGCTAGTTCCGCCGCCACCAGCACGGACGCGAGCGTGATGAGGGCCATCGCCGCTGCCACCGTGCTGATCAAGGTGCGTCGCCGCCGCCGCCTCTTGCTACCGAGGTCCTGGGAAATAGCTAAGAACTCAGTTGCTTGCGGTGACAAGACGTCTTCGTCGCCGTGGAGCCGACTGCGTGCGGCCGTGACGCTGTCCAAGGGCCATGCCTCATCGCCACGCCGGCCCCGCGTCAGCCACAGGCGCGTCGCTGCCTCGATTTCACCTACAATAGCGCGCTGTTCGCTGCTCTCCTCCAGCCAGCGAACCAACTGAGGCCACGTGTGCAGGAGGGATTCGTGAACCAATTCAACGAGAGACTGGTCCTCTCCGCCATCGGCACTGCGCCGAACGACCAAGAGCCGAGCCGTAATCAGCCGTTCCAGAACCAGTTGCGCCCGCGGTCCTAGGCCCGCACCCAGGATCTGACGCGGCGCCGACTGTCGCGTGCCAGCTGCGGTCACGAGGCGCAAGAGCATTTTGCGGGCCGTGCGCAGGTCTGACGGCGCCAAGCCTTCAAAGACTGCCTCGGCATGGCTCGCCAGGGCTCCCGCAACACCGCGCACGGCCTCATACTCCGCGCGCTTGAGCTGACGTTGGTCGCGGTCACGGCGTTCCCACAACATGGCACAGGTGAACTGCAGCAGCGGCAATGCGGCGGGCTGTCCGGTCAGCTCGGTGACCATGCGATCGACCACGCCTGCATCATCCCATGAATATTGTGCGGCTTGTAAGGGGCGCAGTGCCGCTTCGCGCAGCTGCCTGTCATCGAGCCGCCTAAGCACCAGCACACTGCCTAGGGTGGCCGCGAGCGCTGGCGACTGGGCCAATTGCCCAAGGAAATCATCGCGCAACGTCAGCACCACACGAACTGACTCATCGACCGCGTCCGCCGCTCCAACCACCGCCTGCAAAAAGGCTTGCGCTTCATGGGGTTGGCAGCCTTGCGTGACGACTTCTTCCAACTGGTCGACAAAAAGCAGCACGTGTTTCTGGGTCTGCTCCGCCAAACCGTGCAGGTGCACATTGGCCAAACCAGGCTGCAAGAGCAGTTCTTGGGCCAGCCTCTCCACGGCTTCCCGGGGAATGCTGCCCGCAGGCGCCCCTTCCGGCACTTCACTGTGCAACAAGCGAAAAGCCAGGGCGAGCAGCGGCTGACTGCCCGGCCGGACGGGCAACACCAGCAAAGGTCCCTGCTCACGCAAACGCGGCAGTAAGCCCGCTTGAACAAAGGAACTCTTGCCGGTTCCAGATTGCCCCACGACCGGCAGCACCGTCACCGTCCGCAACCGTTCCATGGCCGCGTCGACATCGGCACCGCGACCAAAGTAGCAGGCAGCATGTTGTTCTTCAAAGGCAAATAGGCCGCGAAACGGCGATTCTTGGCCTTGAGGATCCAGGGTCGGCCGATCCAGCAGGGCGTCGAGTCTGGCCACCACGTCCCCTGCCGAAGGCCGATTGCGCGCCACGCGGGCCAACAGGTCTCCTAGCAAGGTCTGCAGGGCCGGCGTCAGGTCTGCTAGTGGTGCCGGCTGACTGCCTTCATCCAACACCCGCATTTGCAAAGGTCTTTTGTCCTGGCCGGTCCCGTCGAAAGGGCGATGCCCGGCCAGCATTTCGTACAGCAGCACCCCCAGCGCCCATAGGTCCGTGGCAGCCGTCGGCGCCAAATCCAGCCATTGTTCTGGGGCCATGTAGGCCGGCGTACCCGTAATTCGCCCCGGCTGGGACTTGGCATCGCCGAGTTGACTTTCGAGCACCTGGGCAATGCCAAAATCGACGACGCGCACCCGGCCGTCTGGTGGCAAGAGCACATTCTCTGGCTTCAAATCACAGTGAATCACCCCAGTTGCATGGGCAGACTCCAGGGCCATGGCGATGGCGCGGGCAATGCGCAGGGCCTCGATCTGGCTCGGCGGCGCTTCACGCAGGCGTCGACGCAGAGACACGCCCTCGACATATTCCAACGCCAAGTACGGCGACTGGCCAAACAGACCGACGTGGTGAATCGTCACGATATTGGGGTGGGAAAGACGGGCAATCGCCCGAGCTTCCCCCATTAAATCAATGGAATGGCCCTGCGCTGTCAGATCGGAGCGGATGAGCTTGAGCGCCACCAAACGGCCCAGCCGGGTATCACGGGCTAGCAGCACTTGGCCCATTCCGCCCTGACCGAGCTGGCGAATGATGCGAAAATGTTCGATAACTGTGCCGGACTTGGGCGAGTCGCCCGACGCGCTATCGGCCTGTTGCCCCAGTTCGGAACTCTGCCCAAGCAGCGTCGCGGCGCCCTTGACTTCCTCGGCGGATGCGGCCCACTCCGTGTCGGCATTTGCGAACGATTCCGAATGAACTCGTGCACTTGGCTTGGACGCATCTTGCATTGAGGCAGCGTCGCCGTCAGGCCCGTGGCCGGTTGAAGATTGTAAGAAATTGTCCGTCTTCAACAGAGTCCCCGCCCCTGCTGCAATTGGTCTTGTTCAAGGCCTTCGCCGCGGCCTTTGGCACTAAATGTGCCCCATGATGCGCTCAATTCGCGCCGCGTGTCCAGTTTCGCTTGCCGAAGTCAGTGTCGACCCGCTGTGAATCAACGCAAGGACCTTAGCTGTTGGGTCGCACTGAGGGGCGACGCAGCGTCCATGAATCCTTTGCTCTTTTCGAAGTATTTGCGGCTATGGTGCCGGAGCTGTCGATGGGCGTGTGGCTGGACCGGTCTGCGGGCGGCCACCGGGGGCACTGGAACGGAGCGTTTCCGCCGCGGCTGGTGTTGCCGCCTTGGGCAAAGGTAGTTGACCCGCCGCAACTGCCGCAGCTGTGGGCAGGCCGCCTTGGGCCGGAGCCAGCAGAACATCAAGCAAAGTAACGGGTTCGCCGCGGATCGACCACAGTACCGTGGGGCCCTGCACAGTCAAGCTGGAAACGGTCGGTGCCTGGGCGGCTTGGGCCAAGGCTCGGTCTTGGGCGTTGTCTGGCGCACGCCCAGCAGACTGGGCCTGCCTTTCCGTAGCTGAATCAGAGAGATCCACGACAATTCGACCCGCCCGCTGTGCACTGGCGGCCAGGAGCAACTGGTCCGGTCCTCGCGGTGCAGTTCGACTCGCAGCCTCGGTCGCACGAGCAACAAGATCAGCCAATTCACGGACTTGTTCGCGCAGGTGTTCGTCGCGGGAGATCGGACCGCTACCACCTCGCCGATCCGCTAGCCAGGCCTCCAATCGGTCGCGAACGGCCAGCGCAGCATCAGGTCCTTTGCACTCCAATTGCACAAGCATTTCATGCTCATCGTGACTAGTCGACGCTGACGCCGTGCGCACCGAGTCGGCCAAGGCACCCGCCGGCATCCAACCGCTGACGCCCGCACTCGAACCGACGTAGGCCCACAGCGGCGCACTGGTCCTCAATTCGTCGAGGCGTTGCGCGAGGGCTCGGTCGCTGGTCAACGCCGGTTGCTGGCCCGTGCGGGTGCGCACCAGTTGCTCCATCGCCGAATCTTCGCCCAGCCACAGGAGTTTCTTGCCCGCAGCGGTCGCACGCCAGGGTCCAAATCCCGGCACCGCAAACCACACGGAGATGCCTGCACCCGTTGTAACTACGCTGGCTTTGCGCTGCTTGGCCAGACGCCGTACCACAGCCGGCGCGTCGGCGACGTTGAGGACCAAGGCCGAGCCTTTGTCAAAGCGGGCAACAAAGACTTGCGCATCATCGGGTTTGACGTCCAAGGCTGGCAGCAAAGCCAGTAGCCCGAGCCCCTGCGCGGCGTCGGAACCGGCGCGCCACTGCTGCGGCAAGCGCTTGAGGCTATTGACCTGAATCCCTAGGATCTGTCGGACATTGGCCGGCACAGCGTCCAAGGGACCGGGCTCTCGCGCTCGCAGGGCGTAGGACACGCCGGTGGCCGCCAGCGCTGCCAATACCGCCGCGACGATCACCAAGGTGCGCCGGGAAACCCGTTGATCAGGCTGCCTTTGCACCAGCCAAGCGATGATCACCCCTACGCCGTAAAGCACCACCAAAGGCGCCGACATCAGCGTCTGGTTGATGGGGTCCGGCGTCGGCGTGAGCACCGCGCCGATGATAAAGGCAATGACCACCCAGTAGCGATAAAAACCTAAGAATCCCTTGGCAGTAACTAGGCCCAGGGCCGCCAAGACGTACATGAATAGGGGCAGTTCGAAGACGGCGCCAAACGCCAGTAACATCATGACACTAAAGGAAATCGTGCTCGCCAGTGTCGGTTCCAGGGTCATGCCCGGCGCTTCAACCGTCAGCTTGATCAAGAAATCGGTCATGAAAGGTAGGACAATTAGATAGCAAAACACCGTGCCGAGCAGAAAGCAGGCGACCGAACCGCTGAGGATCGGCACAACCAAGCGCTTTTCTTTGTCAAGTAGGCCGGGTGCGACAAAGGCCCAAATTTGGTAGAAAACAAACGGACTTGCCAGGATGACGCCGCCGAAGAGCGACAGCTTCATGTAGACTTCGATGCTTTCCGTAATCTGCAATGCCTTGATCGCAAACAGATTATTGTTGGCCATTGCCTCGCGAATGGGGGCCGAGAGCAAGGTATAGAGCTCGACGCGCAAGGCCCAGGCGACAAAGAAGCCGACGGCAATGGCCGTGGTCGCCTTGAAGACGCGAGTGCGAAGCTCCCGTAAGTGCTCGCGAAACGACATAGCTGCGGTGGTTTCGCTCATACGCCTGCTGTGTCGCCTTCGGCCGTGGGCGCAGTTGCCTCTGCTTGGGGCGCTGGGTGGGCCATCGCATCCGCTGCCGGCGAACTATCCGCAGCATCCGTTGTAGTTTCAACGGTATCACCGGCGTCACGAACTGCCCGGGGTGCGCGACTGCGGGCTTGCCCCCCGGCGGCGGCGACAACGACGCGACCTGAGGGCGCAGCCTCGGCAGTCGCAGGGGCGGGCTGTTCATCGGCCCGCCGCGCCGATTGTTCAGACAAAGCAGCTGCTTGCACGGGGTCTTCGGAGGCGGGGTTCCCTTCTGGGCGTCGACGTTGCACCACTGCGAACACGGCCCCATCCGGCGGCGGTCCTGCAGTGAAGGCCGGCGCGGCGACAGCGGCAGCGCTGGGCAACACGGCTGGCGCAGCTTGGGCAAATGGCCGGCTGGACTCAGCAAAATCATCCTTGGCCACGGGCCAAAGTGCGGCTTCCGCGTGGGGCGAGCGGTCCTTGCTCAAAGCATCGACGTTGGCCGCTGGGTCTTTGCCAGCAGTGGGCGGGTCGCGCGGGTCGACATCCTTGGCCAATCGGTCGACTTCTCGCGTTAGTTCATCCATTGTTTCGCGCAGTTCGTTCTGTGCGAGATTCGCAGCTCGGCGCAGATCGCGCAGCCCGGTGCCCACGGTCTTGGCGACTTGAGGCAACTTATCGGGACCGACGAGCAAAAGCGCAACGATCAAGATAACAACCAGTTCTGGACCACCGATGCCGAACAAACCAATGCCTCCGGCGCAGCTGCGCAGGCTCAGGGTAGTCGGCAGCCGCGCCCGGGTCAATCGACGCAGCGGACCGGCACGCCGGCTGAAATGGCGTGGTCCCTAGGCCAGCGACATGGCGTGCAGGCCCAGTGAACGCCGTGCAACCACAGCAACTACCCGCGGTTCGGTGCGGGCATCACTGGCGTCGACCAGGGGCTGAGTCTGCTGGAGCAGCCGGGCCATGGGCGCCCCGCCAGAAAAACGAAGCCCGGCCAGAAGGTTACACGCACGCAACCGCAATGGATCGCCCAGTGCGACCGAGTGCAGACTCAGGCCTGCCGCCATGGCCTCTGCTACGTCGCTAAACTGCAGGGCAAATCGAGTGTCGCCGCCGTACGCGCCGCGCTGCAGAGCCTCCCGCGTCGGGCGGGGCGCAAGGGCCGCTGCCAGACCAGATTGCAACGCATTTTCAAGGTATTGCACGCCAGTTGTCGCCAGTTTTTGCTGCAATGGTCGCACTGCCGTCGTCGGTGCAACCACCAAGGGTTGCCACTGCGCGACTAGGGGGCCTTGCACCAGGACACGCGCAGCTAACCATGCATCCGGCTTGAGTTCTCTGAGCGCCTTGTGCAGGAGCCATTGCGGCTCGCGGTACCGATGCAAGTTGTCCAGGAGAATCACGTGGTCAAAGGAGGAAGGCCCAAAGGCCGCATCGCCATAGGCCTTATCCACCAGCGTCAAGCGTCCCAGGACTGCGGGATCGAGGCGCTCATGCCACTGACCAATCACAGTCGGATCGAGGTCGGCAACCGTCAGCCAATGACCTGCCTGGGCCAGTGCCACCACCAGATCCGCTCGAGGTGAGCCGGCGAGCAGGGTCCGCCCAGGTTCGCGTTGCAGGATCCACGCGTCCAGCCACGGGAGAATCTCACGAGAACTCACTGGATCTAAAGCATAACTCGGCACCGGCACCCGGTGGAGCACCTGCACGCCAGCCAATTCGCGCTTGAGTCGAACCATGATGTCCTGCCGTGCGCCCATCGCACCGTTGCCGCGGACTTTGCGCTATCCCGGCGGCCAGCCCAAGGGCCGACCTGCCAACAGGTGCGCATGCAGGTGATGCACGCTCTGCCCGCCATCACTGCCGGTATTGAGCACTACGCGATAACCGCTTGTATCTACGCCCAATTGCTGGGCAACACTTCGTGCGGTCGCCAGCACGTGGCCCAGCAGGGCATCGTCTTGTCCGCTGGATTGAGCCAGAGAAACCAAGTGCTTGCGTGGAATGACCAGGACGTGCACCGGCGCTTGCGGCTGCAGATCGGCAAAGGCCAACACATCCGCATCCGCATGCAGAAACTTTGTGCCTAACTCACCTGCCGCAATGCGACAGAAGATGCAAGCAGCCATGTATTACGCTGCCTTAGCCCTTCTTGGCGGGCTTGTGCGTCTTGGCCGACGCGATGCGACGCTTGATACGCGCGATCTTCTTGTTGCGGCTGACAATACGACGCATTTTGCGCGAACCACTTCCACTACCCATTGACGCCTCCAGAGTGACAAGGGCCGCGAACGACCTGAACTTGTCTGTTTTATTTCGATTTTTGCTACCCAATGGGCAACGTGTTGAACGGCCTACGCCCATTGGCAAAAGGCCGCGCACTCTACAACGGCAAGCGGGTCGTGGTCAAACCCACAGGCTGTCCTGGAGCTTGCACCGTCGCGCGCGTCAGCCCCCAACCACCCGCGGTCAGTTTGACCAGTGCGATGGCGCCCTCGGGCGTCGGCATCAAGGCGAGAATCTGGCTAACCCCTTGAACGATAACGGGCTTATCGGGGCGCAACGTCTTGGCATCGACGCCCAAGATCAGCGCCTCGGTGCCATGCCCTTCGTGCGGGAGCGCCGCGAACCACAGCCGCCCTTGGGCCGCGTCCAGCGTCCAGGCCCGGTCGATGGCGACCTTGTCTTGAGGGCAGAAACGCTTGCGCAACTCACTGGAAATAAATGATATCTTGCCGCTTCGCAGCACGAGCAAAGACGCCGGATCTTGCACCCGCGCGTCCAGGCCAAACGGATCGCGCGTGGAAAAACTGGCATAGATGCGATCTTGCTCTGGCCAAGCCTGGGCGTTGCGAATGCCCGCAACCACTTCTTCCAAGTCGTTGTCACTACAAGCTGTTTCCAAGGCGCCGCTGTCATCGACCACACCTACGGCCACTCCCTGCCTGAGCCGGGGATACACCGCAAACATGCCCAGATCCTTCTTGGCACCGTCAATTCCGCAAAGAAATTCCCAGGCTGGCTGCGTCCGGCGATACTCAAGCACTTCCAGGCTTTGCGGCTCAATGCGCACCCAGGTCGAACTCAGCGGCCTCTTGCTCGATTGGCCCAGGAGCCACCAACTCTGCGCTGCTGGCTGCAACGCTGCGCCCGCTAACACGTCGTCTCCACGCAACAAATTGCGCAATTCAGTCGCGCCGACCACTTCAGGGGCCTGTCCGGGCACCTGCTCGATCACGACTAACCGACTGCCAGAAAGCCCCACCAGCCTCAAGCGATGGCCAACCGCGGCAATCCGTGTCCAAGCATGGACTTGCACGGGCCAGGCCTCGGGCAGGGCAAAGGGCTGCAGGCCACCGGTGCTCAGATTTACCGTAAGCCACATGCGGTCTTGGACCAGCACCAGGCGGTCCAGGCCCAGGCCCACGGCAATGGGCGCTTCGGCGAGTTTCTGCAGACCAGGCGGCTGTCCCTTGCCGCGCAGGGCCGGGGCAGAGCGCGTTTCCAGTGTCTGGGTGCGCAGTTGGCGCTCGTTCATCGTCACCAGATGCTTGAGTTCGGACAGGACCGCGCGGGCGCCAAAGAAGTTGTCACTTTCCAGATGCAAATCAAAGTCATTGCGCAGCTTGGTGCGCCTTTCGACAAAGCCTCGCAGCCCCGTCAGTTCGTTGCGCAGCGCCTTGAGTTCGGCGGAAAGCAGGGGCTGAATCGCCATCCATTGGTGCAAAACCCGCGCAGCTTCATCGAGTTGCTCGTCGTCCAGCAGGGTTCGCAGTGTCGCGATCACGCCCTCCTCGGCCTGCTGTTTCTCCGCATCCTGCCTCGCCTTTTCCACGACCCGCCAGCGCTGCACGCTGCCGAACTTCTGCCATGCCGTCGGCAGGGCCTTGACCGCGGCCAAGCTAGGGCCCGTCTGTCCCTGCTGAGCTAGCGCCACATGAATTTGCCCAAGCGTTCTAAGTGGTTCCAAGTGCTTGACCAAGCTGTCTAGGCCCAAGGTGCCCGCTTCTTCCACCGCGGCCCACAGCGGCGCATGGGGCCGCACCGCCTCGCGCAGGGTCTTGGTCAGTTCCTCATCGTGCGCGCAGAGTTGGGCAGCATGAGCCAGGGCCAAGATGGGATCGGCGGCCAACTGCCCCAGGTACTCCTTGAGACTCGCTTGCTTGCGTTTATGCGCTATTTCAAGGACCTGCTTATGGTCAGCGTCGGTCGCTGCCGGCGACTGCAGCAGGACCTTTCCTTGTCGCTCGGCCGCCGCCAGATCGCCATCGCGTAGCCAATTCTGCATCAGGACGCGCAGTTGATCGGCCTCATGCTTGTGCTTGGCCTGCTCCGCTTGTTGGTGGACTGCCTGCCAGTGCGGATGCCGCTGCCACTGCACCTGCGCCGCCCCGAGAACAGCCTGAGCGCCGAGCCAATCACCTTGCTGCAAGCAGGTTTGCGCAGGTTCCAGCGCCTTTTGGCACGCCGTGGTCTGGGCGGCCCGCAGCTCACCCAGCAAAACTTGGGCCGGCGTTCCCTTGGGCAGGCTGCCAGCGTATTTCTCAAGCATGGCAAGCGCTTGTGTACTTCGTCCCTGAGAATGCCAGCGCTGAGCCGTAGCTGCTACAGCCGTGAGTTCGCCAGATTCCGCAAGCTGCTCTTGGAGTTCTGCGGTTCTCGGATGTCCGATTTCCTCGCCAGCCCGAACCAAAAGGAGCGCTAGGGCCCTGCCAGGGAGGCCTGCCGGCGGCGCAAACGCAGGATCATCCAGCCATGCCGCAACTTCCTGAAATTGCCCGTAACGTTCGACCAAGAACTGGGCATAGCCCGTCGTCCGTGCCAAAGCGTCCTGAGGCGAAGCCTGGCGTAGTGCGGCCGCGTAGAGGGTCTTGGCCAGGTCAAAATCGTAAGCTTCTTCAGCCTTTTGCCCTTGGCGCAGCAGTTCGGCCGGAGCCTGAGCCCCCGGGAAATCCGCCGTCACAACCAACTGTGGAGGCTGCCAGGTGCGACCCCGCGTCGCCGTTGAAGAATGCTTGGTCATCGTACTCTCAATGCCTTCCATCGCCGCCGCAAGCCCAGGCGTGCAGGTGACTGCCTTTGGCGCGGGCGCTACAGCAGGCTGGCTCGTGCGCATGGGGGGGCTGGGCCAGGTTGCCGCCTTGGCCAGTCTAGAGGCCGTCTACTGGCACGCGCCTTGCTGGCAGGTTAGGCCGACGCCGCAGGGGGCCCCGTCCGCAGCCGGCTTAGACTGGCAGGCGTTGACCACGTCGCAATTGTCGATTGTGCAAGGATTTCCATCGTTGCAGTTGGCCTGGGGTGGCAACACTTGCAGCAACGTCGCATCGGCTGCAGCAGTGTTGGCGGCGAGGCTACCCACCGCCACCGTCGCCTGCCCCCAAGCGACAAGCTGGTCGAGTTCATCCGCTGCCGGACCGCCGGTCGCCCAAACGCCGAGCACCGCTGCATCAAGCCCTAAGTGCCAAATCGCCCCTTCTATCGAGAAATTCAGCTCTTTGCTGCTACCCGTCCAGCCCGCCAGCCACAGCGTACCATCGGCGCGCACCAGCACATCGAGGAGCCCATTGGTCGAAGTGCCGATAAAATCAAGCTTTTGGGGTGTTGATGCCACCACCGTTGCCTGCTTTTGCAAGGTGCCATCGAGGTTCAGCCATAGGATAAGTCCCTGGGAAGAAAGCCCTTGCGCGGCAGTATCCTTGGCACCGACCACAACCAACGTCGCATCGCTGGCCAATGCCACCGCGTTCAGGGTCAGATCTGCACCTGGAACCTGTTGAGCCCAAACCGTTTTTCCAGTTGAGCTATGGAGGCGCTGCATTTGGCCCACTTGCGCGAGGTCGAGGTCCAAGTGCCCGACCACCACCACATCGCCCCCTGGCAATACCACAAGATCACGATTGAAACCAAGATTGGTCTCGGTCCACAGCGTGTTGCCCACCGGGTCCAGAGCCAGGGTCCATCCCGCGGCCTTGACGCCATCGCTGGCCTGCGCTTGCTGCCCGGTGACGACCGAGCCTGTACTGGTCAGGGCCACGGCCCACAGGTTCGTCGTCTGCCCTGCCACAGGGAAGAGCTTAGAATTCAAGGTAGTACCAGTATTTGCGTCGATCAGCTGCCACCAACCCTGCGTCTTGCCCGGGGCGCCATTGACCGCCGCGTCGCCAACAGCAATCAGTTGGCCAGCCGGCAACCGCACCACACTGTGCAGGTGCGAGGGCGAGGGCAACTGGTCATAGACCTTATTGAACAGCACATTACCTGTCGCATCGCGCACTTGCAGCCAGCCTTGCAGACCGTTGCCGATATCGCGGGCGCCGACAATGGCCAAGCCGCCGCCTTCCGTTGTGGTCGCGCTCGAAGCCATGTCCGTGCCGGTGACGCTCAAGGGCAAGGTGCTGACCGTTGTGCCGCTGGCGGTGACGCACGCACCTTGGTCGCTGCACGCCTCGCCCAAGGTGCAGGCGTTGCCGTCGCTGCAAGCACTTGCAATACTTGGCGTATTGAGGCATTTTTGTGCCACTGAGCAGGTGTCGACGGTGCACTGATTGCCGTCATTGCAGGCCGAGGCATCGCCGCCGATGCATGGCTTGGCACCGCACAAAGTCGTTGTCGGATCGCACACTTGATTGGCGCCGCAGACGCTGTTGTCCTTGCACTCAATGCACGACCCGCCGAACTTCTGGCACAGCGCCAGCGAGTAACTATTGGAATCACCCGCAAAACCGTTGATGCGAACGTAGTACTTCGTTGTCTCATCGGCCGTCCAGATGATTTGCTCAGGCGCATTCTTGGTGGCCGAGGCCGCCACAGGTGCACCGAACTGCCCGACTTTATAGAGCCTCAGGTCCAAATCGCCCTTGGATCCGTCGAAACTCAGCGTCAGGGTGATCGTCTCGCCCGTCGTCGCTGAAAATTGATACCAATCAAGGTCATAGGGGCAAAGCGACAGGTCGGCATTGGTGCCAGCCGGCAGCTGCGAAGCGATTTGCGGCGCGCCATTGGGCTCAAACACATCGGCTAGGCATAGTTGCACCACTTCAAGCGCAGTACCGTCGGTGTTGTTGAGTTCCTGACTTTCGGCCACGACATTGGTCGAGTCGGCGGCGAGAATCAAGAATGCCGGCCCGGGCTTATAGTCGATAGGCACCGGCGCTTTGTCATTGAGATCCGCCTGCGTCTTGCCGGCTAGACCCAGCAGGGCCTTTTGCGTCAGTTGTACATCTTTGGCGTCCAACACCGCGTCTTGAGACAGGTAATAGGCATAGTTGAAGCCCCCCGCCGGGTCTTGGCAGGCATTGTTCAGATGCGCCTTGACGTATACGTCCTCGCCTTGCACGACCTGCGAGGGGAAGATTGAATCAATCTTAGGAATTAAATCAATGCCTTTACCGCCATCGACCTTGAGCGTGTAGGCAAATGCGCTCGGCTTGACGCCGGGCGACTTGTAAGAAACCTGCATGTAATACATGCCTTGACTCGGCGCAATGAATTTCAGCGTGCCATTGCCCGCCAAGGTCTGAACGGCTGGCAGGTTGGCATTGGCAAAGACTTTGAATTGGAAGGCATTTGCCGCATTCTGGAAATCGAACGTGACCACTTCGCCCTGCTTCATCGTGAGGTGGAACCAATCTTCGTCGCCGAGGCAAAGGCTCAAATTAGCAACGCCACAGCCCACTTCTGGGCTCGAATCGGCGCTGTTGTTCTGTTCGTAATAGTCCGCCAGGCAAACATCGGTCGGGTCGGGATCGGCAATGGTTACGGTCAGGGCGTAGTCATAGGGCGACGGCGTCCCCGTTTCCGGCAACACGTAGGTGTGGATGTAGTACAGCCCACCGACCTGCGTGTACGGGATCTTGGCAATTTCATTGAAAGGTTGCGCCGATCCAGCGACGACGGCCGACTTCGAACTGTCCAGGATTTGCACGCCGACTAGTCCTGCGCCGCTCTTGTACGTCCAGTTCATGGCGGCTGAAAACGCCTTGCCTTGAGGGACTTGCACGACAAACCAATCCTCCAAGCCCGGGCAGACGTTGAGCTTGGGATAGACCGCGGACTGGCTCGGCAGGGGCGCTGCGTCGTTGGCCGTATGATTGCCGATGAAGGTGTCGGCCGCGCACACGAGCTGGCTCGACAAGGTTAAAGTCGTTGAAATTGCGATGTTATTCTTCTCATTGGCCTCCGTGACCATATCGGTGGCATCGGCTTGCACGGCGACAAACCACTTGCCGCCTGCAACTTGGGGCAACTCCATGGAATCATCGATAAATTGCGTCGCCAAGCCACCCAAGCCGCCGGCAACGATGACGTCCTTGAGGACCGTGGCCGTCGTGACGTCCACAGCCGGTGTTTGCGAAAGGAAATAGCGGAGATGGAAGGGGCCGGCCCCTTGCACACCGAGGTTGGAAAGCTTGGTCTTGACCTTGATCAGCGCCCCGGCAAAGGTCACCTGCGGATTGACGGTGATGGCCGCGGCAAAGAGGTCCGGGGACTTCGGCGGTCCGATCACGGCGACATCCAAGGCATATTGCGCCTGGGCACCCGGGACGTGCGGGTTGACGTGGATGTAGTAATCACCAGTGGCGGTGACGGTCAGTGCCGAGGCTTTCTTTGGCGATCCAGGCAGTTTGGAGGCATCGAGGACCGTCGTCCCGTCCGGCCCGACCAAGGCCAAATCCAAATCGTTCGGCACGCTGGCCACCCACAAGTCCGGGGTCACCGTCAGGGTCACTGTTAGAGAATCGCCTTTGACTACGCTAACTTTCCACCAATCGTCATTGCCGCACGAGCCAAGGTTGGTCGCATCGGTTGGCAAAGGCAGCGCCTGGGTCTGGAGATCATTGTGATTATTCGCCAAATCGCCGGCGTCTTCAAAGCAGCCGCCTTGGGCACCATTGACCGTCAGCGTGTCCACGGCCAGTGCCGTGTTATTGTTCGGGTTGGTCTCTTTGGGGATGTTCTTTTCGGCATCGAGGATGACGCACATCTTGTAGTCGGTGATGCCATGCGGTAACCCCAGAGGAATTGTAACGATTTCAGCGACGCTGGTCTGGTCCATCGGGTCGACGCCGGCCAGGGGCGCCTTCTTGACCAGGATGGCATCGCCACTGCCCAAAGCCGCTAGAGAGCAAGCATTTTTGCTGGTCAGCGCGTAGTAGGTCGTCGAGGCGCCTGAACCGGTGACGCCATCATTGTGAATGACGTAGCCGACTTTGACCGTGTCCCCCGCCTGCACGGCACTGGGATGCACGCCGACGTTTGCGGGCCACAGGTCGACGCTGGATTGGGCGACGACCTTTAGGTCCTTGAAATACATAATGTTATTGGTCTCGTCCAACTCCGCGATCGTGTCGTCCGGATCCAATTGCAGATAGATGGTCCAGTTCTGAATCGGTGTATCTGCAGCGATTTTGACCTTGACCGCATCGCTCAGCGATTGCCCCACAGCCAGAGGCGGCACGGTGAACTTGGTCTTGTTTTGGATGCACGACGCGTTAAACGCCGCGAAAGGACAAAAGAAGACGGTTGCCGGGAAGGTCGGCGTTGGCAAGGTCCCGAGGTTTTTGACGGTGTACAGGACGTTGATGCTGTCATTGAGGGCGACACCCTTGGGCTTGACGGTCATCGCTTCCAGGCCCAAGTCCACGCCATTCTTGACGATTTTCTTGATGACAAAGGGCTCCGTGGCGATGGCGATGTTGTTGTCTTCATTGGTCTCGTCGGCCGAACCGAGCAGATCCACCTTGGCGATCAAGTAGTACGAGCCATCGGCCAAATCAGGCGTTAATTCAGCGAGCAAGAAAGGAATCGACGCATTGGGGTCCAAGGACTTGATCGTCGAGTTGCCCAAATTGGTGAGCATCCAGTCAAAACCGTTGCCCTTGTCCTGCTTTGGGTCGTTGGCGGCGATGGTCGGGTCGTAGTCTAAGACTTTGTCTTTGCTGATAAAAATGCCGTATTTGACCGATGTCGCGGTGCCTTGGCCGACATTGGAGACCTCGTAGTTCAGGTTGATCTTGTCCCCAGGGGAATACACCTTGTTCGCAGCGAATTGCGGTTTAGTAATAGCCAGATCGGGCTTTGCTGACGCCTTGGTATTGACCTGCAACTGCGTGTTGGCGTAAGCGATGTTGTCTAAGCGATTGTCTTCATTGACGGTTGACGATGGATCGATGGCCACCAGAACAAAGTAGTTGCCGTCAGCGATGGCGGGCACCTTGGCAACCAGGGCCGTCGATTGCGCGGGATCGGCGTTGAACGTCCAGCTCTTGATGGCACCCGACGCTAGTGACGCAACTGGCACTGAAGCAATGGCAATTGCCGATGCATCCAAGGTATCGGTCGCCGAGATGTAAATGCCGATGGCAAAGGGCGAAGGGACGTCATCTCCTTGATTGACAATGGCAAAAGTCAGCGTCACATCGTCGCCAGGAATCACGACCTCGGGCGAGTTCAACGCTACCGGCGGATCACTGCTGAATTGCAGCGAAGCAGGGCTCGATACAACGATTTCCGTGGTCGCTTCGGCGTGGGCCTTCTTGGGGCTCGGCTTCCACTCCACTTTGACGCTGACGGTATAGGCACCCTTGCCCGTGAAACTGCGTGTAATCACGTCTTTGTCGGCCATGTCGGGCTGGTTGAGGTTGAAGATCTGGGGGTCGAGCCCATCGCCAAAGTCCCAAGTAATAAAGCAGTTGGCCTTGTCCGTGCCGGTGATCGCGGCCTTGAACGTCACATCGAGCGGCGCATTGCCGGCCTTGGTCGATGGCGTCAGCGTGACGGCTAAGGTGGGCGGTTGCACGATGTCGACTGCGGCCACCTCCTGCGAATCATCGGTCGCGTCGGCCGAATCCGCCCCGTTGCCCGTCTTGGTGCTACCGCTGCCCGAACAGCCCGCGGCTAGGCCCAAGCTGATCAGTAGGACCGTGAGCGCCCAAAGTAGGCGGCAAGCCGTGGAAGAACGTGAAGTCATGAAGTATTCTCGCGTGGTCAAACCCAACTGAGCCAAGCGACGACCAATCGGCATTGCGTAGCCTCGTGCAGCAGGGGCGGCGCAAGAACGCGCACGCTCAAGGGGCGAATTAGTCAAACGTTTCTAAAGGTTCACTCCAAGGGCCCCAGGTGTTTCGTCAGAGCGAGTTGCCCAGCGATCGGCTGCGATTGCGTCAGGCATGTGCCTGTTCACAAAGCAATTATTGGACCCGAGTCAACCCTTGGCCGCCGTCCTGCCAACTGGCCGGAACAACAGGCAAGATCCGGCAGTATAGCGAGCGACCTGCCCCAGGTCCATCGCGACCGATCCCGGCCGGCCATCTTGACATCAGCGGCAGGCGGTGCTGACAATCCCAAAGCCGACGCTTGAATTGCCCTCTGCCCGCCCCGCGGCCAACAGCAGCAAGACGGTCGCCGGTTGTGTCTCAATTACCCGTTTTCCTGCGAGGTTACCTGTGATTGCCGAGCACTCCCGCTTCCAACTGGAATGCAGCAAGCTCGGCCGGGACGTCATGTTCCAAGTAACTGTATTTGAAAAGGAAGAGCGGCGACGCAAGAAACTGTTCGCAGAGACCCAGTGTTCGGACCCTTTCCACTTGGTCATTCAGTTCATCATTCGCGAAGCGCCGGACTTTGAGACGTTGTTGCAGCGCTTCGTTAAGCAGCTAGAACATCGTGGGTTTTCGCCTTCGCGTATGCGTCAGCGCCAAGGTGAGAAATGGGCGGACTGGAGTCCTGTTCCCTACGTGGGCGGCGCGGTCGGGCCCGCTGCGCTGGAGCCGCCCCCCATGGACACGGCCGACGAGAAGGCTTCCCGCGCGATGCGCAAGTAGGCCACTTTGTTCCTGGTTCGTCGGCGTGGCCGGACTTTGAGCGCCGCGCGTCCGTTCACGCGCCTGGCCTACCCTGCAGCGGCCCACGCCTGCCCGCCGTTAACCAAAGGTTGACCCTAAGCGCTGCGCACGCTACGTTCTGGGGCGGATTGCCCGGAGGGCGCGGGACGCTATCGAGGCTTTCCTGAGAACTTGTTTGTAATTTCGAGACCTTTCTGCTCATCACATTGGGAGCATGCGTGAACGTCAGGTGCCCCAATTGCAGTGCCGTGTTCCCCTCAGCCGGCGGCGGCAAGCAGGTGGAATGTCCTTTGTGTCTGCTGCGTTTTGAGGCCAAGGACGAGAAGACGGAGTCCATGCCGCAAACGCCCAAGGGCGCGCGCGGTGCATCAAGTCCTTCCCCCGAAGATGAATTCGAGTCCTTTGGCACGCCTGTCCAATCCACCGGGCCGACGCAGACTGTCGTCCAAGGTCGCGGTTTTGCAGGTGCACGGACGACAGGGCCCGTGCCCACTGCCGGCGTTGGCCTTGGCTCGGCGACGCGATCGACAATTCCCCTTAGCGCCGGCTCAGTTGCGCCAGTCTTGGGTGCTATGTCCTCGGCCCCTTCGTTGGGGCGGGGCACCGGTCCCGTAGGCGCGTCGAGCCCGAACGACCCAAAGACCGCGCCCGTCCGGCCGCCGGCGATGACCGAACCGGAGAATGCCCGGCATAATGCCAGTGATATGGGGCAGTTGGATCTCAACGCTGACAGCGAAATCGACTTTGACGCGCTCCTGTCCGATGCCGTCGATGCGGTGGAAAAACGCAATGGTCCCGCGGCCCCGTCGCGCAGCAGCCCCTTTATTCGTGTCGCCGCGCCGCGCAGTGGTGCGACCGTTGCTGAAGAGTCCGTGCTGGCTGCGCCTCTGCTTTCTCGACCCAGCGCCGTCGTGCCGGTGGCCACGCCTGCGGACGCCAAGGCTGGAGGTCGGCCCTCTGCTTCTGCGGACGATTCCCTCTTTGAATCAGGCCCTACTGAGGCCGCCGTCGTCGAGCGTGAGGCTCCGGCCAAGGCGGCAGCACCTGCGCAGCGACGGATGCAGCCCCGCGCTGGGCAGCGTCCCAGCAAACCCCTGGGTCCGGCTGTGCGCCGTGCCGTGGGCACCCTCTTGCTGGTCGCCGGAATTGCGGGCGCGGCGGGTTACTTGCTCGGCTATGGCTGGTTTTTCAGCAAGTTCTGGATCAAGCAGCCGCCCAAGGTTCAGCTAGCTAAAGCGATGGATCCGGCCCTGCTGTTGCCGGTCGCACTGTTTGATTCAGCCAAGTCGTATCTTGCAGAAGCCCAACGATTGGAACGGGTTGTCGCGTTGCATCCCACCGATAAGGTGGCCAAGCAGGCCTTGCTGGACCGCTACTTGGACCTGCTGGAACGGGCCCCGCACGTGATGGCTGAGAGCGGGCCCTACCGTAAGCGCCTGGATGTCTTGGCTAAAGCGGTGGGATCGCCGCCACGTCTAGCCGTGCTCGACAGTATGCATCAGGGCTTGCAGACTACGCCGGCGCAAATGACGTCCCTGCTTGCGGGTTCGGTGGATGACCGTGGCGTCGCCGTGCGCAATGCCGTCGCCCTATCGGAGCAACGCCAGATCGAGGTGGCGCTGGCCCGGCCCGGTCTGACGGCTGCGGCAGACGTGGACCCTCTGCGCGCCTTGGTGGCTGGAGATCCCGATCTCAAGAAAGCGCGCGAATGGATGGATAAACTGCTGCCTGAAACGGCGGCGTTGCCCCAGTTTGCCAAGTTCAAGGCCCTCGATGCCTTGGTGCGCGATCGGCTGCATCAATATGAGGGCACAGTGGCTGCAATGGAGGCGATCGCGACCCATGCCGACGACCACATTGAGGCGCGGATGCTGCTTGCTTCTGCGCACTTAGAGGCCGGAGAGCTCGACCAGGCAACGGCGCTGGCGGATGAGGCGGCTCGTCTCGCCACCGATCAGCAGGTGCCGGCTTTAGCGCATGAATCTAGGCAGATCGAAGCACGCATCGCCCAAAAGCGCGGCGATCGCGAAGCGATGATCAAGTCGCTGCAGGCTTCGCTGCAGGCGGTGGCGGGTGATGAACTCGGCACCGTGCGGCTGGCTCGCCTGCTCAATGCTGAGAAGCACGCTCAGGATGCGCAGAAACTCCTTGTCGGTGCTAAGAAATCCGGCATGAAGTCGATCGCTTTTGAGGTCGCCTTCGTCGAGTTCTGGCTGGGGGCCAATCGGCTTCAGGACGCGCTGGAAGAGACCAATCAGGCGACCAAACTCTATCCCAACTCCGTGGATTTGCTATTTCTTCGCGGGCAAGTGGAGGACAAGGCCCAGCACGTGGCGACGGCGCGGGATCTGTTTGAGCAGGTGGTCGCCAAGGAGCCGCGCCACCTGCGCGCCATCGTTCGGCTGGCGGAGCTGCTGTCGGCGGCGGATAAGCACGATGAATCTCTGCAAGTTCTTGAAAATGCCAGAAAAACGGTCAGCGATGACGAAACTGTTCTCCGTTTGATGGTTGAGGAACTTTTGGCCGTCAAACGAGACGCCGATGCCAGGCATCTGCTTGATATTCTGCTAAAAACATCGCCGCAAAACCGTTCCTACCTGCTCAGGGCAGCTCAGCTCGACCTCAAACAGGGCGAGGTGGAGAGGGCTCTGGGCTTCTTGAGGCGCCTGCGCAGCAACAAGGCCCTGGACCGTCAGGCAGCGGTGCAAATGGCTGAAGCTTTGGCGAAAAAGCAGCAGATGGACGAGGCCGCTCAGACCCTGCTGCCCTTTGCCGAGGCCGCGCCCGCCGACGTCGATCTCAACACCCTTGCCGGCAAATACCTGGTTGATGCCAAGGACTTTGACCACGCCAAGACCTTGTTGCAACGCGCTACGCAGACCGCCAATGGCAAGAGTCCCGAGGCCCTGTTCCAATACGGCCGTTTGGCTTTCCGCCAGGGCGATGTCGACCAGGCCCTGGTGCGCTTCCAGCACGCCATTGAGGGCGACAAGTCCGCCTGGCAATACCGCTTGGAAATGGCGAAGTTACTCTTCGATCTCAAGGGCCGCGACGGAGCCCGCGATCGCGCCATTGAGCAGTTGATGGTGATTCTGTCGGGGCAGGCGTCCTATGCAAGCGCTGGCCATCCGGTTACAGAAGTTGCTGAAGTGCATCGCCTTTTGGCCCGCCAGTATGTCGAGTTGCACCGCTACAAGCAGGCCATCCCGCACCTTCAGGCGGTGGTGGAAGCAGATCCGGATGACGGGGAAGCCCTGCAAAAACTGGGGGATGCGATGTATTCGGTCAATGACCCTACGGCGGGCAAGGTCTTGGCCAAAGTGCTTCAGCGCCATCCCGGGGATGCTAAGGCTGCATTTCTACTGGGGATGAGTGCGCTCAATCGCCACCAAAGCTCAGAAGCGCTTCACTTCCTTGAGCTGGCCGGCAATTCGGGTAAGGCCGATGTGGCCGAGGCTTGGTACCATGTGGCGCTGATCTACAAGGACCGGGGGGAGCCAACGGCGGCCCTGCGCTCGGTCGAGAATTACCAGAAGCAGGCACGCCCTGCTGACATCTATCAGTCTGATGTTCGTATTTTGAAAGATGAATTACTCGGATCCAGCCGCAAGGGCAGCAAGGGGCATTAGGCGCTCTGTGCGCGGACGCCTGCTCCATGGGCAGCGCCAATCGGGCCGGCTGCGCAGGTCAACGGTGCGCTTGCGCCCGACGGGGCGTCGGCAGTAAGGTTCCACGGTCCCGCTGCAGCCCAATTGGCGAGCCGACCTGCATCGGCGCGCTGTGGATTGCCCACTGAGTCAACGTCAAGGCTAGACGTCTTTGGTAGTGCGAACTGGTAGTTAGGGAGTGCAGCCCATGTACTTGGAGTGGCGGGACATCAACGGCGCGCTGGTGCAGCACCCGATCAGTCCCGACATGGAGCCGATCACCATCGGCCGCAATCCGGGCTCGACGGTTTATTCCAAGGAAACGACCGTTTCCCGCAACCATGGCCGTATTGGTTGGGACGAAGAAGGTTATTATATCAAGGACCTAGGCTCGTCCAACGGCACCTTCATCAACAATGAACGGACGCGTCGGGCGGTCTTTCGCGATGGCGACACAGTGCGCTGTGGCGAAGTTCTTGAAATTCTTTGCAAAGCCGGTGATTTACCCGACCCCAAGCGGCGAACGCAGGCCCTGCCCCCGGAAGAGCGCCCGCGGCAAAAGCCCATGGCCACCGGGTCGATGCGGCCCGAAGACCGCTCGCGGCTCGAAGCGGCCGTGGCTGCCAAGCAAGGGCTGCAGCAAGTTGTGCAGTCGCAGGCCGATCAGGTCCGCGAAATGGCAGCGAGAAGTGGGCAGCCTCTGCCGGCAGGCCCTGTCCCTTCGCCGCTGCAAGCGCCGACCAGGCGTGCCAATTCGGGCATCATGGCTGCGGTGGAAATGCCGCCGCCGCGCGACTTGCCGATCAACCGTGAAAACAGTCGTGATTCTGGCCGTGATTCCTCACGTGAGCAGCCTGCTATTGCCTCGTCGCGAGATCCGACGCCCGCGGCTCAGCCCGTGCAGTTGCGCAGCAGTTCAGCGAGTCCTGACCCAGAATTGCAGAGAAAGGTCCGGCAGTTGGAGCAGCAACTGGCCGAGGCAGAAAGCCGTGCCACGCGCGCCGAAAAGGAAGTCAAGGACATCGAGCCGCGGGCCATGCGCTACTCGGTGGAGCTTGAAAGCCTGACGGACAAGTACGTTAAGCTCAAAGAACACAATCAGTTGATTGGGCAAGAGCTGGAGAAGACCCGCAGCGAATTGCGGCAGCGGGAAGACCAAGCCTTTGAGGCGGAACGCAAAACGACCGAGCTTGAGCAGCAAATCGCCGCCGCGCGCGAAAAGGCCAACGACGCTACCGAGCAGTTGTCGGGCCTCAAAGTGCGTTTGACGCAAAAAGATCGACAGATTGAAGAGTTGCAGCGGCAGCTCGACCTGCTCGAGTATGAACTTCGCGCCGCGCGCGACGAGAACGAGTCCCTGCAGACGAGCTTCAACCGCGAAGCCAATGATCAGACGCGTCTGGAGCGTAAGATCAACCTCTTGCAGGACGTCATCGAGCAAAAAGAAGCGCAAATCGACCAGTTGCGCGTCGATCTGCGGGAAAAGGACATCGAGATTCGCCAAGTGCGCATGGGCGTCGGTATCAGCGACCTAGAGCACGAAAAGCGCCAGTTGTTGCAGGATTACCACAATGCCATGCGGCGTGTGGACGAACTCAACGACCGCCTCATGCAACAGACGCGACAGGTCGACCAACTCAAGGCCGAACTCGACAGCGCAAAGGAAGCGGCGGAGCGCAAGCCTGCTCCCCTTATCGATGTCAGTGAACACCCTGATTTCAAGGCGAAAGTTCGCGAGCTCGAGAGGCTGCGCGAGGAGATGTCCGGGCTGCAAAAGGAACTGGCGCGTTCTGAGCTCAAGTTGGAGCACGCGCAGCAAGATTCAGGGGCGATGAAGAAGGCAGAAGCCGAGTTGAATCAGCAGCATCGCAAGGTCGAAGCCCTGGAAGCCAAGCTGCACGAAGCCGAAGCCCGCGTGGCTGAACTGGTCCAAGGTGAGTCTTTGGCTGCTGCGCAAACGCCTGCTGCGTTTGAAGTTTCTGCTGCCGCGGTCGAAGCGCTCGACGCTTTGGGCGACGCCGTGGCGGCTTCCAAGTCCAATGCGACCCTGGTGCGGCGGTACGCTCAGCAGATGGAAAAACATCGCGCTGCGGTGCCGGAAGCCGAGGAATCGATTGAATTAATGAATGACATCGCAATCGTTCTGGCCCAAGACCTCGTCGAACAGGAACGCATGGTGGTGGCCCTCAAGCGCGACCTTGGCGTGCCCTGATCGCCCGACGTTCGACGGGTCTTAAGGTGTTGCAACCTTTGGATAATTGGATAGATTCGCCCACCATGGCCTCTGTCCCCAGCCTCGTTAGGGAGCCAACGGCATGACCACGACCTCGCCCGCGACCGCGATCGCCGAAGCCACTGCTGCCTCACCGCACCGGCCCGTGCCGCCTGCGGTAGATGAACTGCACTACCTCATCCGTGCGCAATATAAGCTGATTTACGTGGTTTCCGCGGAAGAAGAGCGCGTTGAAAAGTGGCTGCGTGACCTAGCCGTCTTGGATTCGCCGGGCCTGCGCGAACGCTGGGACGTCACCAACTGGCAGCCGCGACAGCTCATTAAGTGGTCTTGCTCGCAGGGTTTTCGCTGTGACACGGCCGATGTGCCCGGGGACATTCGCGACCCCATCCGCGCCTTGGACTGGATCAGTGGCAACCTGACCCGCGATGCAGTGGTCGTTCTCCGCGATTTTCATCCGTTTTTCAATGATCCGATGGTGGCGCGGCGTGTACGCGACCTGATTCACGTCTTTGGCGACGCGAGCCAAGCCAAGAGGTCGGTGATCTTTCTGTCCTCTGTGGTGAAACTGCCGATGGAGATGGAGAAAGATGCGGTCGTGGTCGACTTTGACCTGCCCGATCGCCAGACCCTGGAAGACATCGTGCGCGAGCAGGCGTTCGCGGGTGCGCGATCTCCGCGATTTGGTAAGAATTTCAATAAGGTGCTTGAGAGTCCGCAGATGCAGCGCGAGATTGCGGAGGCGGCCCTGGGGCTGACCGAGGCGGAAGCGGCCCAGGTCTTCAAGAAGTCTGCCGTGCGCGACAAGGGCTTTAGTCTCAAGACGATTCTCGCCGAGAAGAAGCACATCATCCGCAAGTCCGGCATCCTCGAGTTCTACGAGACGAGCCAGGGCATGGAATCCGTTGGCGGCCTCACCAACATGAAGGATTGGTTGAACAAACGGCGCAATGCCTTCCTACCGATCGCTCAGGAGTTTGGCCTGCCGCCGCCCAAGGGCATCTTGCTGCTCGGCGTGCCGGGTTGTGGTAAGTCCTTGAGTGCCAAGGCTATTTCTCAAGCGTGGCAGATGCCTTTGCTGCGCCTCGACGTCGGCAAGGTCTTCGGGTCCTTGGTCGGCTCGTCCGAAGAGAACATGCGCCGCGCCATCAAGACGGCCGAAGCGGTGGCACCGGCAATCTTGTGGCTTGATGAGTTGGAAAAGGGCTTTTCAGGCACAAAATCATCGGGTTCAAGCGACGGCGGCACCACGGCCCGCGTGTTTGCTACCTTCCTGACCTGGCTGCAAGAGAAGACCTCGCCGGTCTTTGTCATCGCGACGGCCAACGATGTGTCGATGCTGCCTCCGGAATTGCTGCGGAAGGGCCGTTTTGACGAGATCTTCTTTGTCGATCTGCCCAACCGCCAGGAACGCGACGAGATTTTGCACATCCAGCTCAAGAAGCGTCACCGCGATCCGCAATTGTTCGACATGCGCAAACTGACGGATGCAACAGCAGGTTTTTCGGGTTCGGAACTCGAAGAAGCGGTGGTTGGGGCCCTGTATGACACTTTCGACGAAGGGCAGGGCAAAACAGACATTTCGACTGAGAGCCTGATTGCAGCGATTCGCGAAGTGATTCCGCTGAGTCAGACCATGCGCGAGCGCCTTTCCGAGATGCGCGAGTGGTCCAAGTCGCGGGCCCGCCGTGCCTCGCCGGCTGACGACCAAAAGCCGCTGACCGACGACAACCAGCCTAAGCTGGAGATGTAAGTTCTGGACAAAGTAGCCCTTTGTCGCAATTTGCCTAGAGCTGGAGGCCCTGTGTCGCACTTCACGACGGTACAGACCAAGATCAACAACTTGGCGCGGTTGGAACTGGTTCTCAAGGAACTAGCCTTCAACTATACCAAGGCGCAGGACGAGCAACTAGTCCATGTCAAAGGCTATTTGGGGCAGACAACTGGTGCCAAGCTGGTTATTCATGCCAGCAAGACCTATGAGATTGGCGTCAACGTCGATGCACAAACGGGCTTGGTCAACTTTGTAGCAGACTGGGAATTCGTTGAATTGACAGCGGGATTTAACCAGGAAGAGTTTACGCGCAAGGTGATGCAGCGGTACGCGTACCACACGGTCAAAGAAGAAGTCACCAAGCGGGGTTACACCCTGGAAGAAGAGAAAGTGGACGAGAAGAATCAAATCCACGTTACTGTATCTTCTTGGAATGACTAACTGTTCTCTAAGTCGGCTAGATGGTTGAGATCGGGGCGGCGAACCGCTGCAACGGCAGATCGGGTACGGGCGGGGGTGAACCATGGCGCAGCGACGGGAAATCCAGTTCACGATCAATGAACAGGGCGAAGTCTCGATCCAGGTCAAAGGCGTCAAGGGCGCGGAATGCGAAAGGATTACCCGGGAAATCGAGGAGGCGCTCGGCATCGTCCAGGCGCGCCAACACACCAGCGAGTTCTACCAGGCCAATGAGCAGACCGAGACCGTCCAAGGTGAAGGTTAGCCGCCTAGATCTTGGATCATTGAGGCGAACGAGTCGATTCCCGGCAGTCTGGTGTCGACCGATTGTCTCAGGCGGACCGCAGCTGGCGAACTGAGGGTCATGAGCCAAGCGTCACCACCGGTAGAACGCATTGAAGCGATTGGCAGTGACCTGCTGCAAGTTCGCCGCGCGTGGCCGTTGCTCAGTAACCTAGCAGAACGTCATCGTTTTTCGCGTACACGCTTGCCCTTGCTCGACCACTCCTTGCGCATCGACAAGTTCGCCTTCTTTGAGGCGCACGACTTCCAGCCCGATCACCTCAGCGCCTCTGTCATGGCGCGAGCGACCTTCGAGCAGACGTATGCCCGGCCGATTCGGCCCAAGACGGACAATGAACTTCCGGGCGACACGCTCGAGGCCATTGAACACAACCACATGCCGCAGTTTACCCTGCGAAATATTGGGCGTTATGAGATGAGCGTGGATGAAGAGGCCGGGCTGCCCTGGCGCAAGACACGCGGTCTGGGCGGCAAGCTGGGCTCGGAACTGGAAGAAGTGCGCAAGGCCCATGTGCCCAAGCCGCGGATGGCGCAGATTTGGTCCCTGCAACTGATGAAAAAGGTACGGTTTTCCTTTCGCCGCATCCTTGTCGAGGATCCTTGGGAACTGCGCCTGGGCCACGAAGTCACCTCGGCGCATACCGGCCAACGCTATACGTTTATTGCCGAAGGTACCCACGAGGACGATTTGGCCGGCGTCGCCTGGGGGCCCGATGTCGTGCCGGTGCCCAGTGTCTGGCAAGGGCCGCCGCCGGGCGAAGAGCCTATGCCCAAGCCGCGATCCATGGCAGACGAAATTCAGCGTGATTTCGCGACTTAGCGGTGCCGGGCGCGTTGCGCGTCATTGGGTGACGTCCCCCATCGCTTGTAGGACATCCTGCTCAAAAAGCCGTGCATTGCCTTGGTATTGCGTGAGCGCTTTGCTGTCCAGGTCCAGGCTGAAGTGGCCATGCGCCAGGACCAGGGCTCGGTCGCCGACGGCCAAGGTCGCCTCGGCCAAATGGCTGGCCAGCAAAATGGCCGTGCCGTCTTGGCGGGCCTGCATTAGCAAACCCCGCAAAGCCAAAGCGGAACGAACGTCCAAACCGGCGTGAGGCTCGTCGAGGATCATTACCGGCGTCTTGGCGAGGAAACCCAAGATCAACGCAGCCTTATGCGCCATGCCGCCGGACAGGGCGCGGACCGGCCAGTCCACGGCGTGGCTAAGGTGTAACTCCTGACAAAGACGGGTCAATTGCGCCTGCGCATCAGCAGCGGGCAACTGGCGGAAAGCGATCAGTGCCTCGGCGTGCTCCCGCAAAGACAAAAGCGGAGCCAAAGGCGGGTGTTGCGCGACATAGACGAGCCCTGAACGCGCCCGCTCCGGGTCTCCATGCAGGTCGATGCCGTTGACGAGCAACTGCCCGCGCAGGGGCAGCAAATCGCCGCCGAGAATGCGCAAAAGGGTGGTCTTGCCAGCGCCATTTTCGCCCAAGATAACCGTGATTTTGCCGGCTTCTAGCTCCAATTCAAGGTCGGTCAATACGGTCCGCGGGCCATAGGCGTGGTGCAGGTTGCGGGCGCTAAGAGGGCAGGGGGACATCAGGACACTCCTGGGGTGCCGCAGAGGCTAACACCAGATAGGCCAAGGGCAAATACGAGAAGGGCTAGGCGCGGGCTCCATGGCGAATCGGCTCGGGTCCAATCGGCCATGGCGGTAGGCAGCGCAGCCCCGACGACTAGGCCCAGGATCACCGGTAACGGCGCGGCACCCAAGGCGATCCATCCCAAAGCGATCCAAGTGAACATCGCAAGACGAAGGGATAAAGTGCGAAGATTGGCTTGGCGTTCGCTAGGCCCTTGTCCCAGCCAAGCCAGCGCCGGCCAGAGCGCATCGTGGGTGAGCTTGCGCGCTTGCAAGTGGGCAAACCACGAAAGCCCAGTGGCCATGCAGACTAGGGACGCAGCCATTGCCCAGGAAGGCCCCTGCAGCGTGCGCGGCAGCCAAGCGGCCAGCAAGGTCAGCCCGACGACCCACCAGGGGGCCAGCGGTTGCCGCCGCCACAGGGCTCGGCCTAGGGTCAGTAGGCCCAGACTTGGCTTGGACCCCACCAACCAAACTGGCGGTTCTGGCAGGCAATTCTGCTGGGCAAATCGCGTCGCATGGGCCTGTTCAACCGCCACCAGCGCCATCGGCCAGCAAGCAGCCACGCGTTTGCGCACGCGAGCAGCGCCAAGGGCGGAAGCGGAGATGGCGACCAAACCAAGGATTGTCAATACAGATTCCGACGCCAACTGCGCCTCAGCCCCCCACAGGGCCGCAGCAAACGTGGCGGGGACCAGGGCTGCGACAAAGGCGAAGGCCGGCGCGTACAAAAGCGGAGCAGTTTCAGCAGGTCCAAAGGCACTGCCTCCGGTGAGATGCCCCCAAACACTGCCGCTCGAACCGCGGGCGAGTTGGGCGACGGCAGCCAAGGCAGCGCTGACCAGGGCAAGACTCAGAAATGTCGCGCATATGGCTGTAATTGCGCCTAAAATCGCCGTACGGTGCAGGTCGACTTCTGCCGGCGCCATGGCCCAAGTCGCCACGGGACTAAGCAGTGCTAGGCCAAGCCAAAGCGCCGCTTGCCACCGCACCCGCTGCCAGGCGTGGGTCGGTGATTCGCCCAGCATTCGTCGGGTCGCGGCATGGCGAGGTGTGCTCAAAAGATCAAGGATTCCAAGGGGAATCGGCAGGATGAGCCCAGCTGCCATCTTGAGCGCCACGTCACTGCGCAGCGAAGGCGTCGTGCCCAGGACCGCCTGCGCCGTAGCAAGCCCCCACGCGAGCGCCGCAAAGCCCAGCAGGACACTGAGCGAATGCGGCAAATGTCGTGTCAATTCATGGGTCGCTTTGGCCAAGGTCGGGTCCGTTCGCAAGGGCACGGGGGATTCGCGCTCAGGCCCATGGTGCCTGAGGTGCGTCGGCGCGCCAACCCGGGTAGACTGCGCCAGCGCTCCATGGTGGAACGCTTGGCCTAAGCGATGTTTCGCGAACTGCTGCTGCGCTATCGGCAAACGCTGGTGTTGACGCTGGTCCTGGCGTTGCCGGTGGGGTCGATGTATTGGCACGGCAAAGAACGCAAAGATACATCGCTGGTTGAGAAGTTTCTGCTGGTCCTGACGGCCCCTGGGCAGCGGTTGACCTATGGCGTTGTGCAGGGCGTTCGCGACATGGCGCGCAGCTACGTGCTCCTGGTGGACACCGAGGCACGTAACCAAGAGCTAGAACAGCAGAATCGCATCCTGCTGGGCGCGGCGCTGGAAAAGCGTACCCTGGAAGACGAGTTGCAACGCGTCAAGCAACTATGCGAATTCAAGTCACAACGCGATGATTTGCAGACCGTGCCGGCGCGCGTGGTCGGTCGGGACGTCTCGCAGTTCTTCCAAGTGATGCGCTTGCAGTTGGATGTACAGGGGAATTCGGCCGTGCACGAAGGGCAGGCGGTCATCACTCATGACGGCGTTGTTGGGCGAATTGACAAAATTGCAGGTAGTTATGCCGATGTCATGCTGGTGACCGATGCTCGCTCGCAGGTGCACGCCACCATCGCCGGCAAAGGCGTGATTGGCTCGGTGCAGGGGCATGGCAAGAAGAATGAATTTACAGTGCAATTTGTCTATCTCGACCGCGCCGACCATACCGTTGCCGTGCAGGCGGCCGATGCTGTCCTCACGACAGGCCATGACCACGTGTTTCCGGCCGGCCTGGAAGTCGGGCACGTTGCCGAAGGAAAGGCCCTGCAAACAGGACCTTATCAGGAATTTCAGATGGTTCCGGCGGTGACCTTTGCCACGCTTGAAGAAGTGCTGATCGTCACCGGTCAGGGTGGGTCGGCGCCGCTGCCGGCTGAACCGCCACCTACCACAAAAGGGAAAAAGGCTGTAGATCCAGCCAATACCCCAGACTCGCCACCATAGCTGCAGGGCGATCGCGTCAACCATAGCCAAGGGCTGGAGCAAACTGTGAAGGAATTGGTTTGGATCTTAGTGTCCTACGCGCTGCTGGCGATCGAGTCGCCTTTGCTCGGGCATTTGGACAGCCAATTCTATGCGCCAGATATTGCTTTACTAACAGCGCTTTATGCGGGAAGTCGCACGCCGATGTTGCGTGCTGTGGCCACGGCCTTTGCCATCGGCCTGATCAAGGACGGCCTTGCGACCAGTGTGCCCATCGGCTTGAACACAGAAATCGCTGTTTTGATTGCCTTAACTGCCCAGCTCTTGGAGCGCCGCGTCGACCTGCGTAGCCCGGTGCCCCTGATGGCGACAGCGGCGGCCCTGTCCTTGCTGTCGACCGGCGTATTTCTGGCGCTAGAGGCTATTTTCCATCGTAGTTTCAATAGCTATGGCGATGTCTTGCGCATGGCCTTGCCTCTGGCGCTCATCACGATGCTGGTTGCGCCGGTGCAATTCGCGCTGCTCAACCGTGTGACGCGGCGCTTTGAGGCCAGGGAACGCGCCGGTGCCATCTTCCTAAGGCGCTGACGCCACTTTCACGGGCGAGTCAAGCCGCGTATGATCGGCGCCGCAGCCGACCGCGTCGTTGAACTTGTTTGGCGCGCCCTTGGCGATGGGAGTCTTGGTTATGCCTGAACAATCTCTGTATTTGGCCATTGTGGCGGTGCTTGTTTGGCTAGTGACGCTCGCGGTCGCGCGCGTACTGCAGCGCCTGCTCATCGGTGTGGCGCAGCCGCGTCCGGGGCACGGCATGGCAGCCGCAGGGCAGGTGCTAGCGACGTGTATTATTTCAGGTAGTTTGGTGGCGGAGGGCATCACCGGCAACTTGCACACGCCGGCCACGTGGCTGCGCGACGCGACCACTGTGGGCACTTTCGCTCTGATTGCCGTGGTTTTACAGACGCTTGCCGGTTGGCTGGGCATGAAGACCTTGCTGGGCAAGCGTCTCAGTGGTGCGTACGAAAAAGGCAATGATGCCGCAATGTTGGCCGGAGCCGGTCACGATGTGGGCGCGGCTCTGATTGTCGCGCACAGCGTTTACGGTCGTGATTTTTCCCAGCTCCACGTCTCGATCGCCTTCTTTGCCCTGGCGCAACTGGCAGCGCTCGCGTTGGGCATCGGCTTTCGCGCGCTGACGCGGTATGACGATGCGGAGCAAGTGGTCGACGGAAACGTTGCTGCTGCGCTGAGTTATGTCGGTGTCCTACTGGCCGCAAGCCTTCTGGCCGGGCACGCTGTGCAGGGCGATTTCACCGGCTGGGTGCCTGGGCTTCGCGGTTTTGTCGGCGCATTGCTCTTTGGTGTCGTGCTGTTGCCTGTGCGACGTTGGTTGGTGGAGCGCTTCTTGCTGCGCGGCGTGAGCCTGGATGAGGCTGTCGCTCGGCAGCGCGATGTCGCCGCGGCTGCTGTGGAATGCGCCAGTTATATTGCCGTTGCGCTGCTCTTGCACTTGGCAGGCGTCTAGGCGCAATGCGGATTGCCCTTGCCGACCACTAGAGATTCCGGAGTCATTTTCAATGGGTGCCAACACAAGCAGCGGGTTGGATTTGCTGCAGGCCGGGTCTACACCTGCGCTGCGCCCAGGATTGTCGGGCGTGCCTCAGCCGATCAGCCGAAATTACGCGGCGTTGGCGCAGCAGCTGATGGCCGCGGGCCTGTCGGACCCATGGGTGGACGGCAAACCGCGCTTTGGCCGTGAACCGGTGCGTCTGAGCCCCGCTCAGGTCAATGAACTCGTTACAGCTGCTGAGCTTTTTGCCGCGGCGATGGACCACACCCTCAGGATGCTGGCCAAGGACCCGGCGGCGATGGCCGATCTGCATCTGACGCCCTATCAAGAGATGTTGTGGCAGACATCGGCGGGTCGCTGGCACGGCATTGCCCGCGCCGATGCGTTCTTTTGCCCTGACGGTGTGCGGATTTGCGAGGTCAATTGCGATACGCCCTCAGGGCAGCCAGAGGCCGTCATCCTCGGGCAGTTGGCCGCCGCAGATGCGCCAGAAGCTATTGATCCCAATCGCTTTTTGCTCGATCGCTACGCCGCGCTCCTGCAGGCCACGGCACCCGCGGACCGGAAAGGCCAGCCTCTGTCGGTCGGGATCCTGTATCCCACCGAACTAACAGAAGATTTGGCGATGGTCGAGCTCTACACCCGCGACTTAACGGCCCGCGGCTGGCAGGTGGTGCATGGCTCGCCGTTCAACCTGCATCTGGGGGCCGATGGGCGCGCCGCGCTGTGGGGCCAACCGTGTGACGTCTTGATTCGTCACTACAAAACCGATTGGTGGACCGAGAGGCAGCCCGTCTGGCAGCGCGATGAACCCTTTGCCGATTCGGCGCCTCTGGACGGTCCGTTGGCGATCCTGCTGGCGGCCCAACTGCAAGGCAGGACGACCGTCGTCAATCCGATGGGCGCAGTTGTGCCGCAAAACAAACGGTTTTTGGCGTCAATGTGGCAGATGCAGACGCAGTTGCCGGCCGAACTGGCCCAGGCTGTCCAGCGATACCTGCCGGAAACCAAGGGCTTGGACCACTGCGACCTCGAGGTCATTCGCGCCCAGCGCCAGCGGTGGGTGCTCAAGTCTGATTACGGAGCCGAGGGCTCAGAAGTCGTTGTTGGTGCAGAAGTTTCTCAGGCTGATTGGCTCAACTATGTCGATAGCGCCAAGCCCACGCGCTTTGTGGTGCAGGCTCACTTTGATGCACAGCGAACGGCCGGAATGCAAACGAATTTTGGGGTTTTCTTGGTGGCCGGCCGCGGGGCTGGTCTTTATGCGCGCCACTCGGTTCAGGCGACTGACCCCGGCGCGTGCAGCGTCGCGGTCTTGGTCGAGCGATCAGCAGGGGCCAACGCCGTCAAAGTTGCACAGTCCGGTGAGGTCGCGGCATGAATGGGCCTGGGAACAAAGATTTCGAGCGTTTGTTCTTCCTGGACAGCCCAGAGCTGACGGGCGCCCGCTGGTGGCAACAGTCCGTGGTGGAAACCCGCGCCGCTTCTCAGGATTGGGAGTCTGCGCCCGGTCCTTATGACCGACCGGTGCAGACCGTGTCGACCCGTCGCGGGGCGCTGTCCGCCATCTTTTCGCTGGGGATCGGCTTACTGGTGATCGGCAAGTGCACCGCCAGTATTGTTCAGGATTTCTCAAGCGGTTCAAGCGACCCTCTCGATGACGCCCACGAGGACGCCCTGGCCCTGCAACAGGCCCAAGGCTGGGACATCGGTGCCACCAATCAGGCCCTGAGCTTTCCTGATGGCGTGAGCCAAGATGCCAGCAATCAGTCCCAGTGGCGCAATGCCATTTCCACGTTGGATATCGAACTCTCGCCCGCGACCGAGGCGTATCGTCCCTGGTACGTGCCCACCCTGCTGCGCGCGCCGGGGCAGACGCTCAATGCGTCACTGGCCCAGGCCCTACAGCCAATTCACAGCAATGCCATGGATTTGGCCTACAGCAAAGGCCTCGCGCTCGCCGAGCTTTTCGATGCCATGCCGACCTCGGCGCAGGACACGCTGCTCGTCATCGATCTGCCAGGACCCGAGGCCGTGGCCCTTGCTGCGGCGCTGGCGTGGCGCTTTGAGCCGGTCTTTGGCCTGGACAACTGTCCGCACCCGCGCGGCGTGGTCCCCGCCCACTTGACGCTGGCGGCAATCCTCTTTGAGTTGCCGTTGTTCCGTGACGCTGCCTCGGCACGTCAAACGCCAGCGCCGATGATGCTCGTGCTGGACGCCAATCGGCTCACGCCCTACACGGACTCGGGGAACATATTCGATAATCGCTGGTTGGCGAAGATTCCTTCGGCTAGCGAGCTGCAGCGGCTGGGCGTCAAGCAGCTGCTCTACGTGGCTCCCTCCGGTGCAGAGCATGAACTCGATGATCTCAATGATGATTTCGTCGCATTAGCCAATGCCTCGGTCGACCTGAGGCTGCTACCCATCAGCGACCTGCGCGAAGAGAATCCCGCCGATTTGGCCAATGCGCCCACCGACACGGTGCCCGGCGAGCTCTACCAACCGGTCGATAATCAAGCGCAATATGCCAATTCTACCTGGCGAGGCCACCAGGTCCAGCGCTACTACTGGGGCGGTTCCCGGGCCATGCACGTCCACTTTTGGCAGGCGTATCGCCCCTACCTCGGTATTCGGATGCACTTTTCACCGTTTCGCGGCTCCGGCGTGTCTATCGGCTGGCATCCCTCGATGCGCTCGACGATGTTCTCAGGCCGCGGTTTTGGCGGTGGCGGCTTTGGCGGGGGCGGAGGCTGGCGGTCGAGATCCTCCAGTGGTTTCGGGCGGGTATCGCACAGTCACTGGGGCAGCTCGAGCTCAGGTCGCAGCGGGTCTCTTGGGCGTTCGTCCTTCTTCGGCGGTGGCTGAGCGAGGTAGCTAAGCATGGCATATACGTTTTTCTATGTTCAGGTGGCGATCGAGGCATCCCCCTACGATGGGTTGCGTCGTCAACTCCATGACTTGTTTGTCAATAGTGCGCCAGAACAGTCCCTGGCCGATAAGCGGATGTTCTACAAGCGTTTGGTTACCCTGCTGGGCGAGGCGCGGGGACGCTTTCGCTTCGGCGACTGGGACTTGCTGCGAAAAGCCAATGCCAATGAGGAGTTTGACTCTTGGTGTGCTGAACTGGAGCAAGCGGGTGCTACGAGCACGCAATCGGCTGAGCCCCAAAAGGATTTGTCCCCGGGCCTGCAGCATGTGGTTGTTACCGTGCTAATTCTGGCGGTGCGTGGCGGCAGCAGCGACGACACCTTGGGCGATCGGTGCGACCTCCAAGATCCCGACTACTTTACCGTAGATACCTTTGCACGACTGATCGACACCTTGCCTATGCTGACCTTTGCGAGCATCAAAGCTGACGCCGTCTACCTGCAACCCGGCCAATCCGACGAGGGTTGGACCACCGGCGAATTGCGCAGTGCGGACTGGGACTACCTCAAACCCTTGACCGGATTGTGAGACCGACCATGCCGACCACGCCCTTGCCAGAACAAGGTCAGACAGCTGCAGAAGTCCTTGAAAAATTGCAACAAGCCAAGGCCAATGATGCCAACTGGCGCGACGGCCGAACCTTTAGCCTTGTGTACTATGCCGGCCCGGAGCTGGAGGCGCTCATCAAAGCCGCGGCGATGGCGAGCTTCTCAGAAAATGCCCTGAATCCTATGGCCTTTCCAAGCCTGCGGCGCTTTGAGACCGAAGTGCTGTCCTGGTGCGCAGAACTGCTGGGTGATCCGGCTGCGGTGGGTACGCTGACCTCAGGGGGTACCGAAAGCATCTTGATGGCTGTGAAAACGGCGAGAGACTGGGCGCGGCAACACCGGCCTCTGGCGACGCGGCCCAACATGCTGGTGCCGGCCACGGTGCACCCGGCCTTTCATAAGGCTGCGCATTACTTAGGCGTTGAGGCGATTTCGCTGCCCGTGGATGCGGATTTTCGCGTAGACGTTCAAACAGCGCGAAAGGCATTGACCTCGCAGACGATTCTCATTGTTGGCTCCGCTCCTGCCTATCCGCACGGCGTGGTCGATCCGATCGGGGACCTGGCAGCACTGGCCCAGGAACACGGCATTCTTTGTCATGTTGATGCTTGCCTCGGTGGGATGATCCTGCCTTTTGTCGAGCAGTTGGGCTTTGCGGTTGCGCCCTGGCGCCTCGACGTCCCGGGCGTTACGTCCTTGTCCTGCGACCTGCACAAGTACGGCTATGCCGCCAAAGGTGCTTCGGTCGTGCTGTACAAGACCCGGGAATTGCGCAAGTTCCAGTTCATGGGCTATGCCGGCTGGCCAGGAGGGCTCTGGGGATCACCGAGCGCCGCAGGGACTCGTCCCGGAGGTCCCATCGCAGCGGCATGGGCTGTGATGCAATACCTCGGTAAATCTGGCTACTTGCGCTTAGCTGATACGGCGATGACGGCTGCGGTTGCGTTGCAATCCGGGCTGCGCGCGATCCCAGGCCTGACGGTGCTTGGACAGCCCGTGGCGACCGTATTCGCCTTTACGGGAACGGACATCGATATTTACGCCGTCGGTGACGCCATGGACGCCCGCGGCTGGCACCTGGATCGCCAACAGATGCCCGCGGCGCTGCACATGATGATTACTGCCGCCCATGCGCCCTATGTGCAAGAATTACTTGCCGATCTCGCGGATTCTGCGGCCCAAGCGCGCGCCCAAGGTCCGTCCACCGGCCAGCAGGCGGCCATGTACGGCATGGTTGGCTCCCTGCCCGATCGCAGCATTGGCGATGAAATGATCGTTGAATTCATGGATTCTCTGGATTGAACGCCCACTGCACCTCCTCCGGGTCGTCCGCCAGAATTGAAGTAATCTCTTGTAATCGTGTTGTTTTTCCGCCAAACTCGGTGGCACGGAACAGGTTGTCGGTGCCTCAAGCGCGATGAACTGCCACGTCGCGTCGTCCACGGCGCGATCGTTGATGAGAAAGCGCTCTAATATCAAGCTGCTCCAAAGACGGCTGGCCCATCTTCGGTCTCGCGATCGAAAGGCGTTTGCAAGCCTCAACGGCCACGCTTAGATGATATACCTTGAATAACAGGTAGTTGACGACCATTGCGCTCCCGGTCCGCCCAGGGCAGGGCAGAGGGCGTTGATTGGCTATTGCCAAGGGTCGGGCGCGACGTATCATGTACAATGCACCCTTGTGCAAATTGGGTGTACGTCCGCGCAATAACGCTGGACGGAGGACGCGCATTCGCTGCGTTGCAAGCCGATGCCAGCCCGCGCAAGGGCAGGCCAAGTGCTTGGTTGTGAAACGAATTGAGGTGCAAGATGATGAACCGCAACCTGAAAGATTTGTTCCACAGTTTCAGCGCCTTGGCGGTCGCCCTAGCGGCGGTCACGGCCTGTAGCAACAGCACAGCCCCCCAGAGCAGCCAGGCCAATGGCTTGTTCAACTTGCCGCCTTCGGGCGATCTCGGCACTGGCGTTAAACTGCCTGATACTAGTGACACTTCGGCGCAACCAGCCGATGGAGCGAACACCGGCGCCGACGCTGTGGCCGTCGACCCAGACGCAGTCGCTGACAACGGTGGCGCGCCCAATTCCGATGCGGTCATCGCCCCGGACAGCGGGCCAGTGAATCCAGGCGGCGATGCCGTAAGCCCTGGCAATGACACTGGTTCCTCGGGTGGCAATGACACTTCAAGCACCAAGGATACCGGCACCAAGCCGCCCGCGTGCACAGACGAAGACGGCGACGGCTTTGGCGACGGCTGCGACGCCGGCCCCGATTGCGACGATTACAACCCGAATTTCAATACTTCCTGCCCC
Organism: uncultured Myxococcales bacterium; assembly: GCA_903840165.1. Lineage (GTDB taxonomy): Bacteria > Myxococcota_A > UBA9042 > UBA9042 > UBA9042 > CAIMEY01. Next base: position 86,621 of record CAIMEY010000002.1, read on the forward strand.
GACTGCTCCAAGGGCAACGTCCCCGGCTGCGGCTGCAAGGGCAAGTCGGTCCCCTGCTATTCCGCCGACCCCGCGTCGGCCGGCAAGGGCATTTGCAAAGCCGGCGTGCAGGCTTGCAAGAACGGCTTCTGGGGCGAATGCGTCGGCGAAGTCGATCCGGGCACTGAAATCTGCGACGGCCTTGACAACAACTGCGACGGCACCACCGATGAGGGCGTCAAGTCCAGCTGCGGCGGTTGCGACCTGAGCTGCGTGCAAAAGGGCGTCGGCACTGGCACCGACAACGCGTTCACGCTGAATTCTGAGAATTCCAGCGGTGTTGGCCTCGATGACCAGGGCAATATCAAGATCGACTCTTCGCAGATCAGCCTCAGCCTCAAGTTCCTCTGGGCCTCGAACTCTCCAGACAACACCGTCAGCAAGATCGACTGCAAAACCGTCAAGGAAGTCGGACGTTACAAGGTCTGCACCGACCCGTCGCGTACCTCGGTGGACCTCGACGGAAATGTCTGGGTCGGCTGCCGCGCTGGTGGTAAAGTCGCGAAGATCATGTCGGAAAAGAAGAACTGCATCGACAAGAATGGCGACGGCATCATCCAAACCTCCGAAGACCTCAATGGCGACGGCACGATTTCACCCAATGAAATGGTCGGCGGCGGCGCGGAAGGCGCTGACGAGTGCGTCAAGTTCATCACCCCGGTGCTCGGCGGCATGACCCGCGCGGCCGGTGTCGACAAGTTCAACGACGTTTGGATGGGCTTCTGGGACAACAAGTACCTCAAGCATCTCAAGGCGTCCGATGGCTCGGTCATGGAGACCGTCAACATCCCCTGCTCGCCCTATGGCCTCGTCATCGACCAGAAGGGCGTGATTTGGGTGCAGGGCGCCGGCTGCGGCTTGGTCTCGTACAACCCCCTGACCAAGGTGATTAATCAGTACAATCCGCCCTTTGGCTACAGCGCCTACGGCATCAACGTCGACGGCAAGGGCCGCATCTGGATGGGCGGCAGTTCCGGCGGTTCCGGCGCCACCAGCTATGACCCCAAGACCGGCCAATGGATGCTGTGCCAAGGCGTGCCGAATTCAGCTGGTATTGCAACGGCCAATGACGGCTTTGTGTACCCAGCCTTGGACTGCGGCAGTGGCGGCGCGGTTGGCAAGGTCGACGGCGACCAGTGCTGGGCCAACAACGGCGTCGGCTCCTACAAAGGCGCCAACACCACCGGTGGTTGCCCGCACGGCGTGGCAGTCGACTTCGACGGGTACGTCTGGGGCGTGAATTGGACAGGCAATTCGGTGGGCAAAGTCGACCCGAAGAACTGGGGCGCGGCCCCGCAGACGCGGCAGATCGGCAGCAGCCCGTACACCTACTCGGACATGACCGGCTATACCCTCAACTACTTTACGGCGCCCAAAGGCTTGTATACCACGACGTTCTTTGCGGGCGGCGGTGGCAATCCCGTGTCGCAGACTACTTCCAAGGCGGTGTGGACCACCATCGACATGAAGCTGATTCTACCGCCAATGACCAAGGTGCACGTTCGTGTCAAAGCCGGCAATACCAAGGCGGATTTGGCTAACGCGGCCTGGATCGATGTGCCGGACTTTACCGACGTGGCGCAATTGCCGTTTGATTTGACCGCCTTGCCCCAGGCGCCCATCGTCGGCGCGATGATGGAAGTGGAAATCAACCTGATTACCGACGACAAGAAGGTGACGCCCGCGGTGAGCTCGCTCAGCGCCAAGGCCAAGTTGCAATAGGCCGGACTGGCCTGAGCCGTGACGAGGCGGGGAAGTCTTAGCCAATGCCCGCAGTGAACGGTCTGGCCAACGTGCGCGAATCAGCGTTGCAATTCTTGCGCTGAGCCGACGTCCACAAAGCCCCTCCAAGTCCTCAAAATACCCTTCTAACTCCCTGAATTTGCGCCGCTTGTTGCCGAAGTGACGGCTATGCGTCGCCGCTGGCGATCGCGCACCCGTCTTGACGCCAAGGCACTGGGCGTCGTACAAGCAATGCGGCGGGGCAATACATCCACAGGCAAAGGCAACCGGATTGCGCGGTTCGCCTGCCAAGGGAGCCCGTCTCCATGCGTGCTATCGTAACCGGTCCGGCCCATCACATTGGCGGGACTGTGCAAGTGCCGGGTGACAAGTCCGTGTCGCACCGGGCATTGATTCTGGCGGCGTTGGCCCAAGGCGAGTCGACGGTGCGCGGCCTAGCGCCAGGGGCGGATGTGCGAAGTACCGCGCATTGTCTGCGTCAACTCGGCGTACATATTCAGATTACTGGCGATGTGGCGGTGGTGCGGGGCGTGGGGCTGCAGGGTTTGCAGACGCCGACCGACGCGCTCGATTGTGGCAACTCCGGCTCCACACTGCGGATGCTGATGGGCGTACTGGCGGGGGCTGGGGTGACCGCGACGCTGGTAGGCGATGCCTCGCTGACTGCCCGGCCCATGGAACGCGTGGCGCGGCCTCTGCGGGCCATGGGGGCCACGGTGACTACGACGGACGGGCACGCACCGGTGACTGTGCAAGGGCGGGCGCGAACGCCGATTTGCTGGCAGAGCGAGCCGCCCAGCGCGCAGGTCAAGACGGCGCTGCTCCTAGCCGGGCTGTTCTTGCCGGGGCAAACCTGGGTGCAGGAAGCGTTTTTGACGCGCGACCATACCGAACGAATGCTGCCGACCTTTGGCGTTGCCATGCTTCACGCGCCCGGCCGCGTGGGGGTGCAGGGACCGGCCAAGCTGCTGGCGACCGAAGTCCTTGTGCCGGGGGATTTTTCGAGTGCGGCATTTCTCTTGGCATTAGGCGCAATTTGCCCGGGGCCGCCTCTGACGATACAGGGCGTTGGCCTCAATGAATCGCGGACGGGATTTCTCGATGCACTCGCGCAACTAGATGTTGTCGTTGATATAATTCCCGATCTCCGTTCCCAAGGCGAGCCCATGGGGGCCCTGCGCGTGACACGACCGGACCGGCTCACAGGCGCTGCATTTTCGGTGGATGTCATCGGCCGTGCTGTGGATGAAGTCCCCGTATTGAGTGCGCTTTGTGGCCAGGCCCTAGGGCAAAGCACCGTGCGCGGGGCGGCCGAGTTGCGCGTCAAAGAGTCGGACCGCCTAGCGCAGATGGCGCTGGGCCTTGAGGCCATGGGCGCGACGGTGGTGCAATGGCCGGACGGGCTCGACATTGGCGTTGTTGGTCAGACCCTTGAACTGCATGGTGCTACAGTGGATTCGGCCCATGACCATCGAATCGCCATGGCCTTTGCCATCGCGGGTCTTGCCGCTCACGGACAGACGGTCATTGAAGATGCGCAATGGGCAGACATTAGCTTTCCCGGATTTTGGCGTCTTTTGAATACGTTGACCGATGGTGCGGTGCGCCTTGACGTCTGACCGAGGCTCGGGCCGGGGAGTATTCCGCCCCAGTGCGGTGGGGAAATTTCCGCACCTGGGGCGAAATTGTCCGCGCCACAGCCCTTGCGTCTGTTCAAAATCGGTTCATTTCTAAGCCATTGGCGAATGGTCAGCGACATGGCACGGACCTTGCTACTTGGTACCGTACTGATGGCGATGGCGACGCCGATTCAGCAAAGCCGAATAGCTTGCATTTTCTGCAAGTTGTCGGTGACCAGTCCAAAAAATCTGCGTTTCAGCATAGGAGGTGCTGACGCGCGCTGTGATCTGGACTTGGTGAGTCATGTCGCATACCTCCGCTACAACGCCCTTCAGTATTCTGCCCCCGTCACTGCTAGCGGGCGTGTCCGGCGTGACCATCGCGCGAGTGCCCAAGTCCGTCGGCGAAGAGTGGGTGTGGACCGTGCAGTTCGCGCCTGACCGCGATCCGCTGCAAGAGTGTCGGCAAATCGCGGCCTTTCTTCGCGAGCAGCATGTTGAAGTCCTGGCCCAAGAGATCTTTGGTTTGCCGGCGTCAGCGCAAGAATCCGTGCAATCCGCCTTTGGTCCAATCACTTGGCCCCTGCAATGGGTCCATGCGATTGCTGAACCCGCGCCGCTTGCGGGCATGTTGCTGTGGACTATTGCCGGCGTTTCCATTGAACATATTGAATATAAAGGTAAAGTTGTTGGAAGTCTCTTTGTCGATGGCGATATCCGTTGCCTGCGTGTTGCTGGCCTGCAGCCCGACACGGCTACGGGGACTCGCGGACAGCAGACCCGTGAAGTGCTTGAAGCGATGGAGAAAGTGCTCGAGAAGTGTGGTATGACCTTTGCCCACGTGATTAGGACGTGGTTCTACAACGAAGACATTCTTGCCTGGTACGACGAGTTCAATGCCGTTCGCAATCAGTTCTTTAGAGAGCGCGGCGTGTTTGACGGCCTGGTGCCGGCGAGCACCGGAATTGGCGGCCCCAACCCGCGTGGTCTGGCGCTGACGACGGGACTGTGGGCGTATCAGCCGCTCCATGGGCACATCGAGGCCGCTGCCTTGCCTTCGCCTCTGCAATGTCCGGCCCTGGAGTATGGGAGTTCGTTTAGTCGTGGTGCAGAGTTGGCGTCGCCGACGCTGAGGCGGATCCTGGTTTCGGGGACGGCGAGCATTGAGCCAGGCGGGCTCAGCGTGCATGTCGACGACGTGGATGCGCAGATTGAACTCACGATGGATGTTGTGCTCGCGATCCTCGCGCAGCGCAAGGCGAAATGGGCTGACGTGACACGCGGCGTCGCTTACTTGCGTCACGCCAGCGACCTGCCGGCTTGGCGCCGGTGGCAGGACCGCAACTCCGCAAATTCGATGCCGATTGTCGTTTCGCACAACGTCGTCTGTCGCGACGACTTGCTGTTTGAAATCGAGCTAGACGCGCTGGTTCTGCCGTAAAACGCTTTAAAAGCAAGCGGATGGTCCGGTTGCTGTTGAGGATCCGTGCCGAAAGTGGGGTGAAGCAGAACTGGAGACAACATTGCAGTGGCCTATCCGTCCCTCCGACCTCGGGTCCACGAGGGCTGGTCACCGCCTGTGGATTGCTATTCGTCTGCAACGATCGGTTCAAAGCCTCATCGTTTCAGGCGAATAGGAAGCACCAGAGGCCATCTAGTTTCATCGAGGCGCTGCCTTGATTGGTCTTCTATTGGCAAAAATTCGGAGACCTCGTGTCTCTACTTCGGGCGCCACTGTGGGGCCCTCCCGACGAGCGTGCGATGCGATTCTCGCGCAACTTGCTTCCTTGGTTGACATTTCTTGTCGTCGCAACGGCGCTGGGTCTGTCGGCCTATGCCCACGTCTCGAGCCAAGAGTTCGCCGCGAGCCGTTCCTATCGGGCCTTTGCGCAGGACGTAGCGCCTATTCTTTCGGCTAGTTGCTCGGCGCGGGATGACAAGGGCAACTACGTTTGTCACGGACGACCCGCAGGGCGGATGGGCGAGGAGCTTGAAGAAGTCGGCGGAACGTCAGCTAAATTGCCGCACATGGTGCCACCCACGGCCTCAGGTTGTGACCTGTGCCACGCCGGGACCGGCCAGATGCGCTTTACGTTTCCAGTGGCGGCTTCGGGCAAGATTGAGACAGATCGTCAACGATTACTGGCTTTTGACAAGGCGCGCACCGTCGCTGCCAAGCTCCTGAGGATGCCTCTGGGCGCTCAAGCCGGCGGCATGGGGCTCTACCATCCCGGCGGGGAAATCTTTGAAACCTCAGCAGATCCGGACTACCAGAAGCTCGTGTCCTGGGTGGCCCTGGACAAGGCTCAGTCGGGTAAGGTCGCGCCGGTGCCGAGCAAGGCCGAACAGTTCTTCGGCAAAGAGGTCTTGCCGATTCTGGCCCGCCGAACTTGCCTGTCGCCAGCGTGCCATACGTTCAATCACTCGAGTTTCATTCCAGATCCTGGCACGCCCGGGCAGGACATGGGCGCTTCCCTGGCGTCGCGGTTTAATGCCGAACAGATCAGTTACAACCGAGCGACGGCCAAAGGACTCATCCAATCGCTGGTGTATCTTACGGGCGATGTCGAGCAGAGCCGATTTCTCAAGAAGATCATTCCGATTGAGGCAGGTGGTATCCTGCATCGCGGTGGCAATGACCAGTTCTTGCGCGGTCCGGAGGATCCGGACTACCAGACCATCAAGCAGTGGCTGACCCTGGAACGCGATGAAGCTGCTGCGAAATTGCGCATCGACAGCAAGCCCGTGCTGGCGAGTAACCTTGGCCGTTTGCAAGGGATCGTCTTTGTGCGAACGCCGGCCGAGAATACGCGAAAATACCTAGATGTAGGTGCCTATTTGCCCGGCGGCGACCTGTTCCTGCTCAAACTCAAGCCGGGCGAGACCCCAGAGACCGCGAGTAGTCAACCTGTTAATCTGACAGCACAATTTCACATTGGTACTTTGGCCGATATCCGCGAGCCGGACGTGCGCTATGACGCTCGGGCGATTGTCTTTGCGATGCGCAAGGGGGAACAAGATCAGCTGAATCTCTATGAAATTCTCTTGGATGACAAGCTCGATGTGCGTCCGGAGACCTTTCGTCGGTTGACCTATGGGCCCGCCACGGTCAACGGCATGGCCGTGCACTACACAGACCCGACCTATGTTGCTGATCCTACAGATGATGGTGCCGGTGAAGGTGGCGTAAACCTAGAACGTGTGGACTTGGTCTTCGCCGCAAACCTGTCCGGGCGGGTAGTGCCCAGCACAGAGCGCGAAATCATTGGCCAAGCCGATGACGGGGACGCCAGTCACTTGGTCGACTTCGATCGCTCCGAGCCCGACAATTCGTTTGTCGGCCAGCGGATTTACGTCGTCTCCGGTACCAATGAAGGTCAATGGCGGACCATTACGGGATTTGTCAATCATCTGGCGATTCATAAAGCGGATTCGCCGCAAGCGCCTGCACCAGACTTTGGCGACAAGCAGGCTTCGGTGTTGACGGTGGATACGCCGTTCGAGAAAGCTGTTGATCATACGACAGTTTACGCGATTGAAAAGGCGGCGGCGAGTCTGCCTGGACTCTTGCCCGGCTATTCGGTCTACGGCATGAAGGTGGCGCCGCGCGGGCAGGAACAGACGTATTACGACCAAACCCTGACGCGAATGACGTATAACCTCGGGCAAGAACTGGACTTAAGCGTTCGTTCGACCGGCGAGGTGTTCTTTGGCTCGCAGCGGTCGGCGGTCGACAAGTACGGCAGGCCGGTATTTCACATGGCAAGTTGCCGCCGCCACTTCGATACGCGGTTTAGCTTTCCGACCCATCAGGGCAATCGGTCGCATGTGCCGATTTACGCAGATAACGTCGAACTGCCTACGGGGATTGACATTCACATCGGCATGGACGCCGACAACCTGTGGGAAGGTGGCAACCTCATCGTTAGCGACCATCAGTTCGGTCCGGACATGGAGGCCAAGAACCCAAATCTCTTTACTTCCGGGGTCTTTGATGAGCAGGGCGTGCCCAGGACGGTCGCGACCGACATTTCCAACACGCGCTTTCAGTTTCAGGAAAAGGCCCCAGCGCATCCACGCTTTGTCTTTAAGACCATTGCACTTTTTCCGACGCGCGGCGGCGACGCCATCACTTGGACGGGCGTGTCTCCGGGTGGGCTGTACCGCGACCCGATGCCTTTGCCGGACGGGCGTTTGCTGGTGTCTTTCGCGCCGGGCCCGATCAACCAATTCGACGCAAAAGCTAAGCCCGACTTTGACTTGTACGTGATGCGCGGGGCGCCGACGTTGCACCCGGTCGGCGGCAAGGGCGTGCCCAACATCGACAAGGTTCGCGTCGCGGCGGCCAGTGCGCCGGGCTATGCGGACGTTCAGGCCATGGGCGTGTACGTGCGGATGAAGCCCAAAGTCAATGCGGGCAAGCGTCCGAAATCAGAGCATATTATTCGCTACCCTGGGACGCCGCCGGACACCCGCCCAGCGACGTTTGTCGAAAAGAATTACCTGCTGATTGACGCAATCATGCGCGATCCCTCGCCCACGGGTAAGCGGGTGGCCTATGCCCAAGACCCTGTGACGGGTGAAACCCTTGGAAGTATGGACCAAATCGCGGCGGTGCGCTTTGTTGAGGCGCTGCCCTTGATGCCGGACGTGGCGGGCCCCTTGGACCTGCAGGCAATTGCCAATCATGACCCGCAAAGTACCTTGATATCCAATGGTATTTCGCCGATGAAACGCGTCGTCGGCGAGGCGCCGGTGTACAAGGACGGTTCGGTCTACTGCAAGGTGCCATCGTATACACCGATGTTAATTCAGAGTGTTAACGCTGATGGCATGGCCCTGCGGCAGGAGGCGCGCTACTACTTCTTTGCGCCCAATGAGCCCTTTGGCGTGTCGCCTGGGGCCAGCGAGACCTTCCGCACTTGCGGCGCGTGCATGGGTTCGGTCACTGGCAAGCCCGAGGATCTCTTTGGCCCGATGCTGCCTTACGCGGGCACGGTCGCGGGGGGCGTCGAAGCCATTGCCCGCAACAAAGCCGGACCACCGCCGCTAGGGCTTGCCGTTGAACAACGCAAGACCGTCGATTTTATCAAGGATATTCAACCTATACTCGAACAGCATTGCACCACTTGCCACGCCGGAGCGACGGCCGCTGCGCACTTGGACCTCAGCGGCACGCCGACCCGCTACTACAACGTCGCCTACGAAAGCCTCATGCAGTTGCAAGACCCGCAGAGCGGTTGGTACGGACGCAAGAAATTCATCAGTGAACGCGACGCTTTGGCCATCGAAAGCTACTTGACGGCCAAGCTGTGGGGCAAGCAGCTCAAGGCCAAGCTGCCGTTGCAGGGCGATGCGCCACATCCCAGTCCCGCGTTATTTCAAGCATTTGGCAAGACACCGGCCCCGTTGAGCGACGCTGAACGACGCACCTTGGCGCTGTGGATTGACCTCGGCGCGGCGTTTCGCGGCTCCCCGCCCGTGGCAGCTGCTGGAGGCGGACGATGAGCAATTTCATCAAACTGAACATGGTCTTAGCCTGTCTCATGATAGGCAGTGGCACGGGTGCCTGTGGGGGTGCCAAACCGGAGACCGTGGCCAAGTCAAGTGTCGGCTGGGCGGGAAATCCTTCCAAGTACGGGATCTTGACCAGTTCGCGTTGGGCCTTCGGCGCGCCGTACCAGAGGCAGGACCTGACGCCGACGACCAATCCCAATCCCGACCCGGAGCCGCAACCGCACCGCGACCATCCCCTGGGCCTGGCGATGGCTCAGGACGGCAGCAAAGTCTATGTCAGTCTCAACGGCAGCGAGAATCATCCAGGCCACGAAGTGGCGGTCTTTGATGTTGCATCTCGCAAGGTTGTGCGGAAGATCGGCGTCGGTAGCTATCCAGGCGACCTGGTGCTCCATCCAAATGGTAAGTTTCTCATTGTTCTGAACGGATTTTCCAATTACGCATCGATCATCGACACCAAGACCGATGCGGTTGTTGGCGAAATTCCCTTGGATTTCTACTGCGCCGACCTGGTCTTCAATGCCGCAGGTACGCAGGCCTTTGTCAGCAATCGCTACCTGAATCAAATTCTGGTCTTAGATGTCGATCCAGCCGGCCCGGCAGCCAAGGTGAGGCCGCTGGGTGGCTTTGCAGAAGCGCCTTTCCTGGAAGCGGGCAAGTCTTCGGCGAATTTGCACCATATTCTGCGGACTTCTTGCGGCGCTGCCAACTGTCACCAGCGTGACCGCGGTGGCTTCTATGCGGGCGAAAATGCCCTGAAGACCTACTTTTCAGCCATGGAACACGCGCGGGCCGGCAAACCCGATGAAAGTACGCTGCTAACGGCTGTGATTGCCACGGCGGAAGGCGGCTATGCAGACAACCGTGCGGGCAGCAATTTTCACGCGGGCGGCAAGGTGGTGTGGAAACGGTCCGACCCTGCCTACCAAGCCGTGGCGCAATGGATCGCTCAAGCGCGGCCTGGGCCGGGCATTCCCGTGGAGAATTTCGAGTCAAAACCAGGACATATGGCGCTGAGCACCGATGGCAAGCGCCTGTACGTCGGCAATCAGGGGGCTCAGTCCATTTCCGTGGTCGACACGGAGAAACTGCAGGAACTGACAGCGATTTACACCCAAAACATCATCACGGACCTCGTCATCCATAAGGCGAGCAATGGCCGGGAGTTGCTGCTTGCCACGTCGCTGGGCCTTGGTTTTGGCGCGCCCAAGGAAAGGGATCCTTACGGCGGCGAGTCCATGGATCCCACCAATACTGCAGCGCAATTTAGTGTTGAACGCGACCCGGCGACCACGGAACCGCTGCCCCATGACCAGCAGCGGATCTTGGGCACCTTTGATGGCGTCGATGGCACCGCGGCCTTCAAGATGGGCGATATTCAGAATGATTTCATGGCGATTGATACCGCTCGTTTGCAAATTCCCCCCGTGCCGGCCACCGGGCCTTTGGACTACGCGCTGCAGGTGAATCGCTATCAGGCCCACGACGCCTGGGTGCGCTACACGTCGGATTCGGCCGAGACCTTAGCTATGGATATTAAGGGCGATATTGCCCCAGAACTTCAGCGAGTGATCGGTGCCTTCCCGGAGGCGATTGCATTGCAAGGAGACCAGGCTTTTGTTGCCATGTTAGGTAGTTATCAGCTCGTGCAATGGCAGATTCACGCCGATGCGACCGAGCCGTCGGACCTAATGGAGCCGGTGGCCGTCTTTGATACGGGCATCATGCCGCGGCGCGTCGTGGTCGGAACAGCGGCGACACCGGCACAAGGTCTTGTCTTTGTGTCGAATTACTTGGGCGAGACCTTGACCATTGTCGACACAGCCAAAGCAACCTCGACTCAATACCCAGTGGGCGATTTGACCCGCCCATATCCAGATACCAACGCAGAACGCGGCGATATGTTTGTCAATACGACGATCTTTTCCGCGGACCAAGACACCGCGTGCATGTCCTGCCACATCTACGGCACCAGCGACGGCCGCGGCTGGGGTGCGGGGCAAGCCATCGCCCAATCGCAGCGCGGCGATTTTGTCAGCGGCGGCATGTTGGCGATTCCCCAACTGCGTAATCTGTTTGCGATTCAGCCCTTTTACTTTGAAGGGACCCATACGGCCTTTGAAGCGCAGCTCGACGACGCGCGCGAACATATTGCCCTGCACGCATTTCTCAAGCCGAATCCTCAGGGTGATTTCACGGCGATTTTTGACCCTCGCCCTGTGGCGGCCCGTCCGCCGGAACATGAGGAAGTGCAGGATAAGATGGCGATAGATGCCTACGGCGACCTGTACAAGGACCTTGAGGAAAGGCGCGACGAAGAGTTTCGCCTGCTCTCGATGAAGTACTTCGGAAAAGCTTTCGATTTTAGGGATGTACAGCGCTTCATCGGCGAGTATCAGGTCGTCGACTCGCGACTGATGCCCAACCCCTTTGACCAGAAGTCGGCCCAGGTGCAGCGCGGCAAGGTGCTGTTCAACGACCTCGGCGTCGCCTGCGTGACGTGCCATAAACCACCTAATTTTACTGATAAAGATGAGGCATTGACCCACAACCGCAACCGCGCGCTGCCGGCCCTGACGACGTTCACCGAGCGCGAAAAGACGTTTACGCTGATTAGCCCGGCGTGGATGGATAAAGTCAATGGATTTATTCGGGATCTTGAGCCATGGGAGGAGGGCCGCTACGAACTCAAGCAGGGCTTCCTGACTACCTTCCAGCTGCGCGGCCTGTTCGATCGACCGCCGGCTTTCCTGCATCACGGCAAGGCCTTATCCCTGCGCGAGACTTTTGCAGCGCCCAATCACTACGCCCTGCGGCCCTTCAAGTTCACTCCCTTGCGGGGCGGCGAGCAAGTGCGGCCAGACGGCAAGGAGCGCGGCTTCAATGAGCTGAGTTTCCTCAAGGAAAAGACGTACATGGTGGATACCCATGGCGCGACCAGTCATCTCAATGGGCGTCAAGTGCAAGATTTGGAAGACTTTCTCCGTTCATTGGAATGATGACGGCTAGACTTCGGCACTGCAGCGGCTTCAGTGTGAGGTAAGAGTATGAAACAATGGACTATCATCTCGATTGGACTGTGCCTGGCCTCTTCGGCCCTGGCAAGACCGGTTACCGGCCCTCGTGGCAAGGATGGCAGTGAAACGGTTGTAGTTCCAAGTGGTTCCTTCGTGATGGGCGATGACCATGGCACGGCGGAGTCTAGGCCCCAGCGCACGGTCACAGTCGCGGCCTTCGCCATCGACAAGTTCGAGGTGAGCAATGCCCAGTACAAGGTATTTCTTCAATGGGTCAAGGAACATGGCGATCAAGACGTTCGCCACGCAGCCCAGCCGGCGGGCAAGGACCATACGCCGCGATTCTGGAAGTCCTTTCGGCCGACGCTTTTGACACGTACGGGCATGGCCAAGTTACAACCCTTTGATGATGAAACGTTTCGCCACGACGACCATCCCGTGGTAGGCATTGACTGGTTTGACGCATACGCCTATGCGCATTGGGCGGGCAAGAGGCTACCTACTGAAGCAGAATGGGAAAAGGCGGCTCGGGGGCCAGAGGGAACGATTTGGCCCTGGGGCAATCAGTGGCGCTTTGAGGCGTGCAACAGCGGCGGCTATCAGCAACGCGGCCCGGACGCCAAGCCCGGACGAGGCACGCCTTTCATCTACAGCGCCCCGGTCGACAGCTTTGCCTCCGGCGATTCGGTCTACGGATGCCGCAATATGGCCGGCAATGTCGCTGAATGGGTTGGGGAATCTCCTCAGGCTGGCCTGATGCGCGTGGTCAAGGGCGGAGGCTCGGACAGCTATCCGAGTACCGTGGCCGCAGCCGCGCGCAGGCTCTATCCAGCTAATTTCAGATACTTTTCCATCGGTTTTCGCTGCGCCACGGATGCGCCTAGCCCGCCGAACGGTAAATAGGTCAGGGGAACCGGGAAACGCCCGGGATGATAGAGATTTTCCAAGGGGCTGCTGTTCAGCCTCCCACCAATGTGCCACAGGGGGAAATTGCCATGAGCGCCAATCACGAGTCCGTAGTCATCGTTAGCCTGGACCCAGACGCGCCGGAGGCCACGCCCGGACGAATTCTCGACCTGCTCCACATGCCCACTGAGCCCGACCAACGCGTGCGCTGGCACACCAAGGGTTTGGTCACGGTTCGCTCGGACAGCGCGGACAACGCGTTGGTCGCCAATCTCCGCGATATACCTGGTGTTTCTCGCGTGGTGTGCGTTCCGCATGGTCGTCGGTTGTCTAGTCGCACGGAGGGACGACCCCGGCAAGCTGTGAACATCGGCGGCGGCGTCCTAATCGGCGATGGGCGCACCAGCGTGATGGCGGGGCCTTGCAGTCTGGAGAGCAAGGATCAGATCCTCAAATCAGCTGAAATTGTAGCAGAAAATGGTGGCCAAGCGCTGCGAGGGCCGGTCTACAAGCCGCGGAGCTCGCCCTATCAATTCGGTGGATATGGCGAAAAAGGGTTAGAGTACCTAGCCTTGGCCCGCGAACGTACGGGGCTGCGCATTGTCACCGAGGTATTGGAAATCCGTCAGGTCGAAATCTTGGCGCAATCGGTCGATGTCATTCAGATTGGCGCCCGCAACATGTCCAATTTTCCGCTGCTTTTTGCCGCTGGGGCCAACTCGACGGGCATTCCCGTGCTGCTCAAGCGCGGCTTGTCAGCGAGCATCAGCGAGTTCCTCGACGCTGCCGAGTACGTAATGCTCGGTCGACACAGCGCCAACCATATGGAACCAGGGCTGATTCTCTGCGAGCGTGGTATTCGCACCCACGCGCCAGCGCTGCGCTTTACCTTGGACGTCGGCGCGATTCCCATCCTCAAGGACCGCACCTTCCTGCCCGTGATAGCTGACCCAAGTCACGCTGCTGGCGAGCGTTTTCTCGTCCCGGCCTTGGCTAGAGCAGCGCTTGCAGCTGGGGCCGATGGGCTGATTGTCGAGGTGCATCCTGAGCCAGACTTGGCCTGGAGCGATGCCAAACAAACCTTGGATGCCGCAGGGTTCGCCGCCATGATGGGCGATATTCACCGCTACGCCCATGTCGAAGCGACCGCGCAGTACCTGTGAACTAGGGACCGCACAAAGAAGGCGAGACATGAACTATCACTGGTGGATTCAAAAGCTTTTGCGAGCGATGCCTTGGCTAGCCCTGATGGCTATGCCTTGCCTTGTTCAGGCGCAACCTGCGATGCAAGATGGCTTGCCGCCTGGCATTATTCAGCAGGACAAGGGGCTGATCGCGGTCAAGGACCAGATGCCGATGGTGCGGATTGCCGCGGGGCCTCTGCAAATGGGAAGTATGAACGGCGCGCATGATGAAAAGCCATTGCATTCCGTGATTTTGAGCGCCTATCTCATCGATCAGCATGAGGTGACGAACGCCCAGTTTGCGCGCTTTGTGGCCGAGAGCCACTACCAACCCCAAGGTCCGTATATGCGTGGATTTACAAAAGGAACGGAGCAGATGCCCGTGCGCTTTGTCACGTGGCATGACGCTGCGGCCTATGCGCGATGGGCGGGGCGAACCTTGCCTACCGAGGCGCAGTGGGAAAGGGCAGCAAAAGGCCCGAAAAGTTTGACTTATCCCTGGGGTGATGCCTACCAGGCTGGCTTGGCCCGCCTCGGTGGTGCCGTCGCCGATGGTCCCATTGCCGTGGGGTCCCTGTTGCAGGGGGCCAGCGCCGAAGGGTGTCTGGACATGGCCGGTAACGTTTGGGAATGGGTCGCCGATTGGTACGATCGCTATGGTTACGCGGCTGTAGCGGCCAACACCCTCAATCCAAGCGGTCCCGCCGATGGCACGCCGCCCGAAGAGCGATTCCGCAAGAACAGCACAGCTTCGGGCAACGAGCGCAGCACCCTCAAGGTCATCCGCGGCGGGGCTTGGTCGTCGCGGCCCGACATGGCGCGCGCCGCCGTCCGCATGTGGAGCAGTCCCGAACATTGGCTTAATGACACAGGATTTCGCTGTGCCTTACCGCTGGAGAAGAAGCCATGACTGACCGGCTTGACCCTTTGGCCCCGCTTGTGCCTCAGGCGCCGATCCGCCATCGCGAGCGCCAGGATCTTTGGACAATTGCGCAGATGCTGGGCTGGCTTGGCGTGGCGGCGCTCGTCGTCAATGCCCTGCAAGTCCTGCACGCGCCGGAGCACAGCAAAGTCCTGCAACCACTGTGGATTAATGTGGTTTACGGCGCGCTGGCCCTGGTTGGTCTGGCCCAGCTGTGGCAGCGTCGCCACGACCTCAAACGTAGTCTCAGCAGCTTGCACTTTGGAATCGCAGTGTTACTGAGCGTGGGCGCGGCGACGGCCCTGGGCACGTGCGTGGTGCAGACAGCAAATCCCACTGTATTTTACGCGCGTTATGGGCAGCTTGCGCCGGCCATGACCTGGCTGCATCTGCAGGATGTGTTCCACAGCGCCTGGTTTCTCGGTCTTCTGGCGCTGTTTGTGGTCGGGCTCCTCGTCTCGATTGTGGCGAGGAAAGCATGGAAATTCAAGCAGATGGGCTTCCTGTTGACCCACGGTGGCACGGTCCTGCTGATCGCCGGCGGACTTTGGGGAATGCTGGCGGGTGGTAGCGGCATCATGCACCTGCAAACCGGCGAAACTACCCAGAAATTTACTTCTAGCAACGGTAAACCCAGCGAACTGCCTTTTGCCGTGACCCTGGACCGCTTTGCCGTGGAGAAACGGGCGCCGGAATACCGCGTTTCTGTTGTGGAAAAGCAGGATGGACCGGAGCGCGTCGTCGCGAGCTTTGACGCCAACGTACCCGCCGTCCATGCCGTTGCGGGCTTTGGGCGCGTCGAGGTTCGGGGGCTCAAGCTGCCCAGCGAGTCAAGCGCCGGACAGTCGGGCCCGGCTTGGCCTCAGGTGGAGGTGAAATTACATAGTGATAATGGAGATATGCAGGACGTTCTCCTGGCTGCTGGCGCTGACGCCGCCGTGCCACTGGGGCGCGAGACCCTGGAACTGCGCTTTGGCAAGAAAGGCGATGATGTCGTGAACTTCCAATCGAGCCTTGGTATCGGCCAGGGGGCTGAGCGGCAGAAAACTGCGAAAGTACAAGTGAATCAGCCCATGGAATTCGGCGGGTATAGCCTCTACCAAGGCAGCTACGACCCGAAGAATCCGCGCTACAGCGGCATCCTGGTCGTAAAGGATCCTGGTGTGACGCTGGCCTATGTGGGTCTAATTGCCTGTATTTTAGGCCTAATTCGCATTGTCTGGTGGCGGCCGCGTCGCGCCGACAAGACGGGGGCGGCATGATAGGCAACACCGCACAACTGTACATGATTCAGGGTGTGGCCCTGCTCACAGGCCTTGCAGCGCTAGCGCACCTGCTGCACGCCAGGACCCAGCGGTCGCTTTGGGAAAATGCGGGATTAGCCCTGTTGTTTTGCGCTTTTGCGGTCTTGTCACTGCGTATCGGCCAAACGTGGCAGTGGCTTGGGCGGCCTCCCCTGAAGACGCTTTGCGAGTCCCTGCTGGCCGTCAGTTGGCTGACCATGTTGATCCTGCTTGGGATTCACCGATGGATGCGCATGCCCTGGCTGCGAGCCGGCGTTCTGTTGGCCGTGGCCGGGTTGCTTGCCTACGCGGCTTGGCATCCGGACCTGGACCGCATCAATCTGCCGCCTTCCCTGCAAAGTCCATGGTTTATCCCGCACGTGCTGGTCTATCTCGCGGCCTACGGTTGCCTGCTGCTGGCAGCGGTGGGGGCGGCAGTGCATTTGCTGGCCCCGCAAGCGAGGTGGCAGCGCTGGCGGGCCGGGGTCATGACGACCGAGTCCTACGCCACTTTCATGCATCAATTCATCGTGATTGGCTATGTCTTGCTAAGCATCGGCATGGTGATTGGCATGGTCTGGGCCAAACAAGCCTGGGGCAACTACTGGGCCTGGGATCCTAAGGAGAATTGGGCCCTTGTCTCGTGGATCGTCTTCACCCTGTACTTTCACGTCTGGAGGCTGCCAGGTTGGCGGGACCAAGCGCGGGCGTGGGTGGTCTTGCTGGGAATCTGCGTGATTGCATTTACTTACGTGGGCATCTCCCTGCTACCGACGGCCGATGGTAGCGTCCACACGTACCAATAGTGGCGTGTAATCAGGGGATTGCGGCAGTAGTTCCATCAGCGTGTAGGGCAAACGAGTCCATCACGGCGTGTGACTTGTAGTCGTATGCCGTGAATTGCATTGCACCATCAGGGCGTTGGCGAGCGACGACGTAGCCGTAGTTGGCACCGCCCGTCAGCGGGGCGCCGCCGTTGCCGACGATGACCTCACGCTTGCCGTCGTACTGGTAGATGTGGCTATGTCCGCAAATCATCAGGGTAAAATTGCTTGCTAGCGCGATCTTCTGGCTTGGCGAGGTGCCTGGTGCCGTCGTGGCCGAAGAGCTCTCATGGCGCAGTAAAAACGTATAAGTGCTAGGCTGTTGCAGCACAGCCTTGAGCCAGGCCGCCTGCGTGTCGTCCCAAGCATTGGCAGCGATGAAGATCATGCGTGCCGTCCAGCTGCCGTCTTTCGCTGCGAAATGCTTGACGTAATAGGGGCGGGTTAGGCCCTGCTTGGCCAAGACCTTGGCCATGTACGTCTGGTAAATGCCTGTTATTCCGTCGGAATTGTTGGTGCCGCAGTTGCTGGCGGTCGCTCCCGTGCACTCGTGATTGCCCATGGCGTGCCAGACCGAACCCGAAAACAGGGCTTGGGCGCTGAGGTAGAGGTCTAGTTGCTTGCTGGCTTCGACGCCATCGGTGCTGGAAAATACGTAGTCTCCAGTGGTTACAGCAAAGGGCACTGCCGGCGTCTCCGCGGCCAAGTCCTGCCAGATGCGCGTGATGATCGCCGTCGGGTAGGTCGAGGTGGCGTCCTTGTTGGGCGGACGGGTATCGCCAATGATGGCAAAGTCAAGTTTATCAAGCAGTTCTGGGACGCCCTTGTCCGGGTCATTGGCGGCCAAGTCTTCGGCGCTCCAAGTGACGTCGGCACTCGGGCCAATCGCGCAGGGCGGCGCCTTGGCGGCGGGGTGGCACGTGCAGTTGCTGGTGGTGCACATCCAGCCGTTGTAACAGCCGTTGGCGGCACAGGTATTCCCGGGGCCGCAGGTGCAGCAACTCGCCTTGCCGGGCGGGTCCCAGCCACAGCCGGCGGCGTCGCTGTCGTCCGGGTCGGTGCACGCGCCCTGCGGCGAGACACACGCGTAGATCGCGCCCCCAGCGGGGTCACTGGTTGCCTGGCAACTCGTTGAAGTTGGGCATGAATTGGTGGTGCCACTGCTGCAAGGCAGGGCGCAGTACCAATCGCCATCGCTCAGAACGCAATGGCCCGTGGCGCAATCGCTGTCGTTGACGCAGCTGATGCAGGCTAGCCAAGTGCTTGTTGTGTCTAGGGATTGGCTGCTGATCGTGGCATCGGCGTGGATCGGATCGGTCTGGGCACAGCCGCTGACGGCAAACAGTACAAGGCCCACGAGCCATGGCGACATCTGGGAAAAAACATGAATAGTGTTGGATAGATGCATTGGTTCTGGTTCCGGCTGGGCAAAACGCACATTGTCGCGCGCGAAACGTCCAAGGGGGGCGAGAATTGATGGGGTATCCCCTGGCATAAGCGATTGTTCCTAAAGTGGATCTAGCGGCGGCCCGTCTTCATTGCAAGGCCAATCGGCATCGCCCCGAGTCGCGCGCCCAACGGGGGCTGGGCATCGTGGCGGGATCGCGCGTCTGCGTCAAGGCGATTGGCCTGGGGTGTCGCGGCGAATTCCGCTGTAACGGCCAAGTTTTGCGCGCAAGGGCTCCTTTGCTTCCAGCGCCCTGCAGGGCCCGGCACCGTGACAAATATGTCACAGCCACGGCGCGAATTTCGCGGGGCCGCGGTCGGTTCGTAGGCTGAGAGCAGGCCCGTGGTTGGGCCGGCTCTGAGAACCTAAAAAAAAGGAAATTGAACAATGAACATGCGCATGACCCGCCAGATCCTCTGTTCCCTTGGCCTGTCCCTGCTGCTGGTGAATTGCGACGGGCACAACGACGAAAGCCATGACCCGCAAAAGGTTTCGGACGCAAGCGTTGATGCGGTGGCCGATAGCGTGGCTTTGGCGGACGCGGCCTCGGCGGCCGATGTCGCGCAAGGGGCCGACAGTGCTGCGGTCGATGCAGCAGCCGCACCCCCCGATTCGGGACCTGCAGATGCCGCCCTGCCGCAGGACGCTAGTCAGGTGGCGGACGCGGCGGAAGACAGCGCAGCGCCCGCGCAGGACGTCTCCAGCACCGACGACGCCGGGGCGGACGCCGTCGCGCCCGCGGATGACGCTACCGGCAGCTAGCAACGCGAAATTGCGGTGGCGCGAGTCCATTGGGCGAGAGATTGCGCAATGGATTCGCGCCTGTGTGGCGCTGCCCAGCAGTTCGAAGGTCTTGCCGCAGGGGCTGCTTGCCTGTACAATGCGTCAATCCCAGAGACTGCCTTGGTCGCGGTTGCACATCGCCCAAAGACTGATTTCTCTTGGATGATGAGCGACTTTGCCGAACGCACTGCGGCCCCGACTGGTCGCGGTCGGCCGGCGCACTCCGCCAGCGGATGACGTCCGCGTGACCCGCATGGTGCGGCTGGTGTAGGACAGAAAACGCGTCGTAATTCATGGAAAGATGCTGAGCGGCATCAGCAACCCTAGTAGACATAACCGTAAGAGCTTTCTGGGTTACCGGAAAGCTCGCTGCGTTGTGGACTTCCGGCCGGGGACACGGCCCAATGCAAGGATGAGCCCGCAGGCAGGGGCGAGGGGCGGCGCGCCCCCTTGATACTAGAAGCAAACACTGTACCTCTAACCCGCAAGGAACTTCGGGTTTGAGGTACTAGACTACCTTTGGGTAGCGCGGAGCCTTCGATTCGCATGAGTGACACTCCTAGCATCCTCCGTTGCGGCATTGATCTCGGTTCGACCACCGCCAAAGTTCTTGTGATTGCTTGTGATTCCGAGCAGGTCGTCGCGCCACAGACCCTATTTAGCACCTACCGCCGCCACGACGCCCGTGTGCGCGAAACACTCATCGATATTTTTGAGGGAATTCGCGCATCGTTGGGGGATGTCGAGTTGCGCGTGTGCGTCACCGGATCGGCCGGCATGGGCGTTTGCGAGCGGCTCGAACTGCCCTTTGTTCAAGAAGTGGTTGCTGCAGCCGAGGTTGCGCGTCGCCAGTACCCCCAGGTTCGCACCCTGCTCGACATCGGTGGCGAGGATTCCAAGCTGATTTTGCTCGATGAGCGTGGACGCGCAGACATGCGCATGAACGGCAGTTGCGCTGGCGGAACAGGGGCTTTCATTGATCAGATGGCCGTCTTGCTGGGCGTGCCGGTCCACGAATTGGAGTCCTTGGCCCAGCAACGCGAGCAGATTGTGCCAATTGCCAGTCGTTGCGGGGTGTTCGCCAAGACCGATGTGCAGAATCTGCTGAGTCGATCGGTGCCCAAGGCCGATATTGCGGCCTCTGTGCTGCACGCCGTCGCGCTGCAGACGGTCAACGCCTTGGCGCGCGCGACCAGCATTTCGGGAAAACTGCTGTTAACGGGCGGACCTTTGACCTTTCTGCCGACCCTGAGGGCCGAGGCCATCGCTCGGTTCGGGTTGCAGCCAGACGATGTCGTTGAGCTCGAAAATCCAGAGTTATTTTCAGCGCTTGGTGCTGCGCTGGCTCCGGAAGGCCTGCGTCAACTAACCTCGGTTTCGCACCTCTTGGCGCGTCTGCAGGCTGCCCAGCCCGGTGCCCATGCGCTCACGCAGCGGGAAGCGGCCTTGTTTAGCGACGTTGCGGAGTTTGAAGCTTGGTCGGCGCAGCGGTTTCATCGCGTCCAGCGAGTCGATGTGCGTGAACTCCACGATACGCCTTGCTATTTGGGCATTGATTCGGGCTCAACGACCACCAAGATGGCCCTCATCGACCGTCAAGGCCGCATCGCTTTGCACTGGTACGACTTCAATCAGGGCGATCCGGTTGGCACCGTGCAGCGCGGATTGCTCCATCTGGACAAGGAGTTGTCGCAGGCCCAGGTTCGGCCGCAATGGGCCGGTACCGCCGTGACGGGCTATGGCGAAGACCTGGTGCGCAATGTCTTCGGTCTCGACTTGGGACTAGTTGAAACAATAGCGCATTTGCGGGCCGCGCGTGAAATGGTGCCTGAGGTCAGCTTCGTGCTGGACATCGGCGGCCAGGACATGAAGGCCATGTTCGTCGAGCGGGGCGAGATTCGCGGCATCGACATCAACGAAGCCTGTTCGTCTGGCTGCGGCAGTTTCCTCCAGACCTTCGCAGAAGTATTGGGTATTCCCATCGCCAGCTTTGCCGAACAGGCGTGTAGTGCCGCCGCGCCCTGCAAGCTGGGGTCGCGCTGCACCGTCTTCATGAACTCCCGGGTCAAGCAGTTCCTGCGCGAAGGTGCGACCGTCCAGGACTTGTCCGCCGGCCTGGCGTATTCGGTGGTCCGCAACTGTCTGGAAAAAGTGTTGCGGATTCACGATATGAGCGTTTTGGGCGACCACATCGTCGTCCAAGGCGGGACCTTTCTCAACCCAGCGATACAACGGGCATTTGAGCTGCTGACCGGCAAATCGGTGATCTGTCCCGACCTTGCCGGCGTCATCGGCGCTTGGGGCGCTGCCTTGGTCGCGCTGGATCACCAGAGCACCGGCAAGATTGTTCATGATTCGCTACGCGATTTGGCCGCCATGGCCGCCATCGGGCCGTGTCGCCGCAATGACTTTGTCTGTCAGGGCTGTGAAAACCTGTGCAACATCAGCCGCTTGCGTTTTGATGGCAAGCCGGCCTACTTTTCAGGAAACCGCTGCGAACGCATGCAGTCCAACCGCGGCAACCATGCGATTGCAGGCGTGAATCTCGCCAAGCAGCGCGAGGCTCTGCTGTTTCCGCCTGCGCCCAAGGTTGGGCCCGATCCCTTACCGCGAATTCGCGTCGGATTGCCACGGGTGCTCAACCTGTTTGAGAGCCTGCCCTTCTGGCGTACCTTATTGGATCAACTGGGGTTTGAGGTGGTTCTGTCGGCTCCCTCGACCGTGCGTCTCTACAACCAGGGCATTGGCAGCATCATGTCTGACAGTCTGTGCCTGCCGGCCAAGATGGTTCACGGGCATGTACTTGATCTTATAGAACAAAACGTCGACCATATTCTCTATCCTCAAGTGGTCTATGAGCAGCAGGAATCGCAGACGCTGAGCAGCTTTAACTGCCCCATCGTCACGGGATACCCTGAAGTTATCAAGAGTTCTATCGATCCCGCCCGGGCGCACGGCATCGCATTGCACACGCCGGTGTTGACCTTTCGCGACGTCCATTTGCTGGCCAAGGCGTGTTGGCAGGCCCTTGAGCCCCTGGGTGCGCAAAGGTCGCTATTTGACAATGCTTTTTCGATGGGCCTCGCTGAACTCGCGCGCGTGCGCAGCCATCAGACCGCCCAAGGTGAAGCGCTGGTTGCGGATGCGGCCGCGCACGGGCGGCGGGTGATTCTGTTGGTTGGCCGGCCTTATCACCTGGATCGCTATATTAATCATGGGATTCCAGACATGCTGGCCGACATGGGCGTCGATGTCCTGACCACGGAAATGGTGCCGGTGGGGGCCCGCCTTGATGGGCTGCAAGTGCTGACGCAGTGGGCTTTTCCCAATCGGCTGTACCACGCCGCGCGTTACGCCGCCCAACATCCGCATATTGAAATTGTGCAAATGAATTCATTTGGTTGTGGCCCCGATGCCATGGCCAGCGATGAAATGGCGGCCATCCTGCGCGAGGTCGGCAAGTCCCTGACCGCCGTACGTATTGATGAGACCGCGAGCCCAGGTTCGATTCGCCTGCGCTTGCGTACCCTGATAGAAACACTAGCGATTCGCCCGGCGGATTTCGCGCAGCCCCAAGTCCGTCGCCGGCCGCCGCCCTTTACCGATGCGGACCGCGACCGCCTGATCATTGGACCCAGTTGGTTTCCGATGCTCGACCGGATGACCGAAGATGCCTTTGCGCACCAGGGGTATCGCCTGCAGATGCTGCCCCCTCCCGATGCGGAGTCGCTGGCCCACGGGTTGCGCTACGTCAACAATGAAGTGTGTTACCCCGCAATTCTTGTCGTGGGCGATGTGCTAAGAGCTTTGGATTCAGGTCGTTACGGGCAGCGCGTTGCTGTGGCCATCAGTCAGACCGGCGGGCAGTGTCGGGCTAGTTGCTATGCCAGTTTGCTTGGTAAGGCCTTGATTGCTGCGGGTTATGACGACGTGCCCATCATCACCCTGCACATGGGCGATGACGGCATGCACCATCAACCCGGCTTTAAAATCAAGCGCTTGGAGTTTGCGCGGCGAGGCCTCTATTCCATCGTCGTGGCGGACGCCTTGGCCATGATGGAACGGGCCATGTTGGTGCGCGAGGAGCTTGGCGGCTCCGGGACGCGATTGGCCAATCATTTTGTAGAGAAGTGGCTGGGCAGCGACGTGAGGACGGCCAAACGCTGTGAAGCGCTCCTGGGCGAAGCGGCCCTGGCCTTTGCGCAGTTGCCCATGAAACCAGGACCTTTTCCGAAGATTGGCATCGTTGGCGAAATTTACGTCAAGCACTGCGAATTTGCCAACGGCGGCGTGGTTCCATGGCTCGCCCAGCGCGGCGTTGAGGCGATTGTCCCGAATCTGACAACGTTTTTCATCCAAAGTGTGATCAATCTGCAGGCCGATGCTGATGCCGGGATTGCCCCCCAAGACTTGACATGGTTTGTCGCAAAACTGCTTGATTTGCAAACAGATCGCTTCCTGCAACGCATCAATCGCGCCCTGCAGGCCTTTCCCCACACCGTGCCCCTGACACGGCCGCGGCTGTTGGCAAAGAAGGCAAGTCCTGTGCTTTCATTGACCAATCAGTATGGCGAAGGCTGGCTACTGACCGGCGAAATGGCCGAGCTGGCCGAAGAGGGCATCGATAATATCCTGTGTGTTCAGCCCTTTGGCTGCATTGCCAATCAGGTTGTCGCCAAGGGCGTTGAAAAGCGGTTGCGCGAACTGCACCCCAATCTCAACGTGCTGTTCATTGACATGGACCACAACGTCAGCGAAGCAAACCTCTTTAATCGGTTGCACTTTCTGGTTCGCGGCGCGGAAACGACCTTGGCGGCTCCGGACTGCGATCCTCAGCCTGTGAATCTGCCTGTTCCGCAGTCAAAACGGGAGTTTATCGCTCGAGGCGGTGCCATGGCGGCGCAAGCGTTGTGGCATGAGGCCGGCAAGCTTGTGGCGAATCTGGGCGTGGCGGCCGGGCGCAAAGCGGACTGACCCGCCTGCATCCTTTTGAATATATTGGAAAAAATGCAGATTGCGCGCGAGTTTTGGCAGACGCTGCAAGACTATTAGCCGCCTTTGAGCTTGGCGACGGCAGCCTGCAAGCGCTCCTGGGCAGGGGCAGAAAACCAAGTATCCAGCCAGGATTGCGTCTGGTCGCGCACCACTGCATCGATGGCTTGGCGGGCCGGCCGGCGCAGGGCGTCCTTGATTTGGCGGAACGCGGGGCTCGCAATGGCGGCCAGTTGCGCAGCCCGGTCAATTGCTGCGGGCACCAGGTCGGTCGCTGGCAGCAAGCGGTCCACTAGACCAAGGTCTAAGGCAGCCTGCGGACTCACCAATTGTCCTTCCATCGCGATGGGCAGCCAACTGCGGGCCGGCACCTGTAGGCGCAGTGGTTCAATGACCTCGGGCGGCAAACCTAGGCCCAACTGCGCTTCATTCAAACCGATTTTGCCAGCATCGTCCGACATCCAGCGCAAATCCGCCTGCAGGGCCAAGACGCAACCGCCGGCGATGGCGTGGCCATTGATCGCGGCCACCACGGGCAGAGGCAGGTCAAAGACCCGACGCATCGTCGAACCAAACAGATGCATAAAATCAAGGAGGTAGGCGCGTTCCTGGCCAACCAGCGCAGGCAAGTAGAGCCCGGCGGAGAAGAAACGCCCATAGCCCGTGATCACCGCAGCTTGGGCATCACAGGCCTCAAGCTGGTCAAGAAGACCATTGAGATCACGGAGAAAATCGGGGCCAATCGCGTTGGCCTTGCCGCCATCGAGGGTCAGCACGGCCACAGTCTGGTGTTGGGTCAAACGCATCAGAGGACTCGCTTCGCCGACCCGAGGCCGCCGATGTTGAAGCTACAGACAGTGAGTAACCAAGCAGTTTGCCAACGCTTTTACCTTGGGCTCAGAGCTAGCGCCCACGCAGCCCGTCCGGCAGGCGAGGTCCTTGCACGTCAAGTAGCAGTTCACCGCAGCCATGCAGCCGTTGTCGAGGAAGCACGCGGCCGCGTCCATGGGGCACGCCGATTGGGCGCACTGAGTCATGCAACCAGTGTTCGTTACAGCACAAACGGTGCCTGCGTCTTGGCTGACTTCAATGGCTGCGTCATTGCTGTCGGTCGAAGCGGTGTCGCTGGCGTCCGTGGCGACGGTATCAGACGAGGGCGATGTTTCACCTGTAGAATCAGCGGTATTGCTGCCGCCACATGTATTATTGACGCAAGCGTAGCCGGGCGCGCAATCGGCTGTACTTGCGCACCAATACGTCAAATCGCGTACGGAAACAGCGGACTTGCACGCCGGACTCAGGGCCAGGGCGATGATCAGGGGGAGGAGCGTAGTCTTCAAAACCGGCCTCCCAACGCCACGCCCATCGGCGTAGGAGCTAGCCAATAGCCGTGCGATTCTGCATCCCTAGGCGCCGACAAGGCCACTGCAAGACCGACTGCCACGCATGCCACGCCGGCCCCGAGCACGACCACGCCAATGGTTTTTTGGCTAGCAATCGCGTCCGCATGGCTGAAAGCGGTCACCTGTGAAATCCCCGTGACCCGGCCTGACGTATCTACCTGATTGACTTGACGCTGCAATGTGCTGTCGTCGCGCGTGGCTAAGGCCCAAACGGCGGTTCCGGCCAATGCAGCCGCTGCGCCAGTGCCCATGACAGCCCAACCTGCTGTGCGCATAGCGGAATTGCTACTCGTGCTTGGTTTTGGTACCGGCCGATACAGGGGCCGTGGGCTAGGCTCCGTCGCGCGCACGTTCAGCGGGTGCGGTTCAAGCGTCTTGGGCGTTTCCGCTGCAACTGGGCGCGGTTCCGTGGCCACCGGCCCGGTGGTAGCCCCAGGCGGCGGTGGCGTCGCTGTCTCGCGCAGGCGTTGCACCCGTGCGCGCGCTTCCTCGCGGCCGGCGGCGTCCGTCTCGACGGCGATGTAGCGGTCAAAAGCAGCCATGGCTTCTTGGGCCCGTCCGGCCTGCTCCAAAGCCCTGCCAGCATTGAATAATTGCGCAGGACGAAGGGTCAACTCGAACGCGCGCAAGAATAGCCGTGCCGCCAAGTCGAAGTCGCCTTCCTTAAAACGCTTGGCAGCCGTTTCTGCAATCGCTGCGCCATCTTTCTCTGCCGCAGTGGCCGTCGTCTTGCCAGGCGCAGCCTCAGCGGACCGGCCCACTGGTGCTAGGCCCAGGGCCACGGCGAGCGTGGTCAGCAGCGATGCAGCTTGGCGCAGCGACACAGGAGCCAGCGTTGGATGATTGCTCTTGCCGTTCAAAGGGTTATTCCGTTGACATCGTGGCCTGCCACCCTAGGCACTGTGTCGCCGCAGAGCATAACCGGCGCAGGCCCAAGGGGCAAGGCGGGGGCGGAATTGGGGTGCACGCACGCCTCGCCTGGGAGATTCTGTCCGGCCTCGTCCCACCCCAGCGACCCAACGCCCCAAATTCTGGCCTGCAGCCGCGCAAGATGCTAGACAAGCGCCCGACGTAATTGGGCCTAAGTCCGGTTGCCGTCAACGCCCACGGCCGGCCCCTGCCGCGCCCGCTGCCCGAGTCGGACGAGTCGATGAAGCTACTGCTGGCCGTTCTTGGTGCCCTGGGCATTTCGTTTGCCGCGATTTTCTTTCGGCTTTCTGGCGTATCGCCCAGCACCGCGGTCTTCTTTCGCACGCTCTACGCATTGCCCGTGCTATTCTGGCTGGCCCGAGCGCACCCCACGACGCCGCACATCCGCTGGCTGTCTCTGTTTGGCGGCCTTCTTTTTGGTGTCGATCTGCTGTGTTGGCACGCGGCGATTGAACGCATCGGCGCTGGCTTGGCCACGGTGATGGCCAATACCCAAGTGATTTGGGTCGGTTTGGGCGCTTGGTTGCTGCAGCGCGAACGTCCACCCACGCGCTATTTGGCCGTGCTGCCGGTGCTCCTGGGCGGCGTGGCCCTGCTGGCTGGCCTGGGAGACCGGCACGCCTTTGGCCGCGATCCGTTGGTAGGAACGGCACTTGGACTTGCGGGCGCGGTCACCTATGCGGCCTATCTGCTGGTTCATCGCAAAGCGTGTCGCGGTAATTCTTTTCCCATTGCGCAGTTGCGCGACGCGACGATTGGGATTTGCGTGATGTCGTTGCTGGCCGGTCTGCTGCTCGACCCTGGCTTTGCTCCGGTGCCGACCTGGCCGGCCCACGGCTGGCTCTTGGTCCTGGCGCTGGTCGTGCAAGTGCTCGCATGGCTTGCGCTTTCGGTCGCGCTACCTCAGCTCGGTGCCGTGCAGGGCAGTACCATCTTGCTGCTACAGCCGACGGGCACGCTGATTTGGGCGGGCCTGCTGTTTAGCGAGGCACCGTCGCAGCGGCAGTGGCTGGGGGCTGTGCTCGTGTTTCTCGGCGTAATTGCAGTGCAATGGCCGCGTTCGCCGGCCGTGAGCGCAGGCAAAGGCTAGGGCGGGTCGGCCCAATCGCTACGGGACAGCCGGCGTGTTGGCCGCGTCGACAAAGGCGCGACACTGCTGACCGCGCAGGGACGGACATGCAGGTATCGCAGCCGTGACAGGCAGTTGCGCACCACTAATGACCGGCAGTGCGACGCTGGACGGGTAATCCGCCGCGTGCGCCACATCATAACTCACCGGATGCGGCCAAGTTTTCAGGCTAAAGCGCCAAGACGCACGGCTATCTCCGGGCGTATCGATGGCAATGCGAATCCGCGCACCTTTGCGAAAGACGTGGCCAAAACCGGCAATCGCCACGCGCACTTTGGTCCATTGCCCAACCACCAGCGGCGCCGTATCGCTTTGTTCCAAGGATGGCTCGGGCCACAGGTCCGTCGCTGCAGCCGTCAGCTTGCGAAAACTTGCGCGTAACCAACCACTTTGGACGTAGCGTTCCTGCCCATCGGCGCGGACTTCGGTGAGGTTGACCTCGAGGTCGGCATCGGTGACATCGGCTGCAAGGCTGCGAATCCAAAAGTCAACGCTGCCGGTGCCCATCATGATGACGTCCTTGTCCAGGGGCGCTGACGTAAAGGCGACCTCATTGCCTTTGGGCGGAACCAGCCAATTGTAATCGGGAAGTCCCAGCCACAGGTTGCCCTTGTCACCCAGGATGCCACGATCGCCAGCGGTTGGGTCGAGCAGGAAGGTCGACGCGGCCTCTTTGACCACCGGCGCTGCGTCGCCCAGGGAGCCATCTGGCTGGAAATACCAACGCTGGAGCGCAGTTTCCTTGGGCGGCCACTGGCTAAACTGCAGCGCAAAGTTGTCATGCGGCGTGCCGATGGGGTCGGTGGCGCCGTCCTCAAAATGCGCTGTAAGTTCAGGTTCTGCCTCCCATTTGGCCTTGGCCTGTTCCCAAGTCGTGACGCTGCCCCATCGGCTCGGCGGAAGCGGCAGGGAGGCGCCAAAGACTTGCGAACTCAGCTGCGGCGCAAGGAGTGTCATAATTCCGGCGACTTTAGGGACGTCATGGGCGACGTAAATATCCAGAAACGCCTTCCACTCCACCAGCACCTGCGGCGCAAAACCGTCTGAATGTACGCCATTGTACACGGTAAAGCGCCGGCTGGGCGCGCCCGAGAACTTGTCCAGCAGCGTCACAAAGAAGGGCCCCGTCTGCTCGTCCTGCCAAGCCCCAGCCAGAAACACCGGCACCTGGATCTGGTCCACCCACTTGGTCGGGTTGAGCGGGTCGATGGTCGCGGCGTTGTAGTAGGCGATATTCTTGGCTTGGTCGACGTTATTGACCCGACAATCGTGCATCAACTGATTTTCCTTGCAGATCATGTCGCCGCCATCGACGCGCGCCTGCTCCCAACCTTGGCCATAAGGCGCGGCCCGGCTGTAGACCATGTCGATCCAGCTGAGCGCAAAGCCACTATTGAGGATGCCACCTGGCACCAGCGTCGTCGCCGTGTTGCCGATGACACTCAGGGGCGTAATCGCGGCAAGGCTCGGCGGTTGCGTCTTGGCAACAAACAGTTGCGTAATGCCAGGATAGGACAGGCCCGTCATCCCCACCTTGTGAAACTTAGCCCAAGGCTGGGCAGCGACGGTCTCAACAATGTCATAGCCATCAAGCAGTTGCATCTGTTCGAAGTAGTCGTACGCGCCGCCGGAGCAGCCCGTGCCCCGGATATTGACGCTGACCGTGGCATAACCTAGTACTGCCGCGAACATAGCGGTCGGGTCGGACGGCGCATTGCACAATACCGGAAAGCTGTCGCACAAGTAGGCAAGGTCGCCGCTGACCACCGGCTGCCCGGGTCGGCCAGGGTCATACCCTGAGTAATTCACAATCGTTGGGTAGGGTCCGGCGTCGGCTGGACCAGGCAAAGTGCAAAAATAGGCCAGCGTGGTGCCATCGCGGGTTGTAAGGTAACCGTTGCCGGGCGCTATGTTTTGACCGGCGTAGAAGGATTGAGGTGGCTGGCTGAGGGCTGCGCTGATCACCTTGACTTGGTTGGAGTTTCTCGCCGGCGAGAGGTCGGTTTGCCACACGCGGTAGATGCCGGGGCTGACCTTGCGAAAGACGTAACTGCCGAGGTGATCAGCCACAGCGGTCGCAAATGCCTTTTGGCTTGCATCATCCCGAAGTTCCAGCGATTCTCCGGGCGAGGCATGGGTGACAAAGACCTGCTCCACGCCGCCGCGCACCGTCAATGTGGAGTCCCCAGGCGGCGCGACCACGACATCGGCCGAGTTCGCGTCGGCAGAGCTTGTGTCCGCCCCCGCCGTATCGGCTGAGGATGTGGCATCGGCGGCCGCGTCGGCACTGTCCAATGTCGAACCATTATCTGCAGTTGTCGTGCCGTCGACTTGAGTGCCGGCGTCGGCCGGGGCCGCGCTACTGCCGCACCCGCTGAGGATGATGTAGGGCAAGATGCAGCAGAATGCCTGTAATTTCATGATGGTTTCTCAGTGACGGCAGGGGCTGCGCCGCGGGGAGCAGCAGCAGCGGTGGGGAATGCGTAGGACGATTCTGCGCCTGGACCGGCTCTGTGAAAAGCGTTGTTATTTAGCGTGTTTGCTGCGCCTTTGCGGGCGGATTGTCGTTCCGGCTGGGGCCTTGCAGCAAGGTGCAAAGCGCGCCGGGTGTCCCCTCTCGATACCATGCCGGACCGGGGGCGGTCAAATGCTGTGCAATGCCGCTGCAAACCGTTCACGGTCAAGGTTAAGTCGATGCCGTTCGGCAACTTCACCCAGGCCGACGTAGCCGCGCTGTACGGTCAGCACACGGCGGAGACTGGGCAGGAATTTACCCTAGAAGCCATAGCCTTAGCCTGCGAACTGACCCAAGGTCAACCATGCTGGTCAACGCCTTGGCGTATTAAGCGTTGCGCGAGCTCAACGTGGCGGGGCGCATCGAAGTCGAGCACATCGCCAGTGCCAAAGAGCGGTTGATCCTTAGTCGCAGCGCGCACTTAGATAGCCTTGCCGATAAGCTCAATGAGCCCCGTGTGCGTTCGGTGATTGCGCCGATGCTGGCGGGCGAAGTCGCTGACCCGCCGGGCCCGGCCGATGTTGACTACTGCGTGGACCTGGGCCTTGTCCGGCGGTCCCAGCAGGGCACGGAGATTGCCAATCCCATCTATCGTGAAGTTTTGCCACGGGAATTGGCGATTGGTGCAGTTGACTCGATGCCGCAGACCGACCGCATGAACAGCAAGCGTCGCTGGGATCTGCCAGAAGGTCGGCTGGATCTGCATGGATTGCTTGAGACTTTTGTCGATTTCTGGAAACAGCACGGCGAATGGATGCTGCGCAGGCAGGTCTGGCCCGAATCTGCGCAACAGATTGTTCTGATGGCATTTTTGCAGCGTCTGGTCAACGGCGGCGGCTACATTGAGTGCCAGTATGGCCTGGGTCGCAAGCGTTTAGACCTGTTGATTCGATAGTTTACGTCCGTGGACGCCACTGGTTTGCCTTTGGGCGAGGACCGCCAGCGCTAGAGCTCAAAGTCTGGCGGGACGGGCAAAAAGACCTTCTGGTCAAGGGTTTAGAACAGATGGACGGCTACTTGGAACGACTCGGGCTGGCCACAGGGACGCTGATTCTGATTGACGCCTGCAGCGCTGCTCCAGTCGCTTGACCCCGGACCTGCACCTGCCGCACGTATCGCTAAGCCCAAGCGTAAACATCAGTCGAAGCCCAGCGCCCTCCGATGTCCTCAACACCTTATGCTATGTACGCCCACGACGCTGTCCGTCGTCATGATAGCCCGCCAATTCATCGGCTGGGCATCGGGTCGTGGCCACGATGCTAGCAGCGCTGCGTCGTGGCCTGACCGCCCAGCCGGCCCTCGAAGCAGTAAATCCAACGCCTTACCAGGCACTACCTAGCTCGTCCCGACACACCCTGAACCAACCCTTTGGCGGAAGTGCAGGAGAATCGAACTCCCCCGAGACACTCGTCGCGCCTCGCACCGGTTTTGAAGACCGGGGGGCTCACCTGGGCCCACGCACCTCCACAGCTGTGACTACGCCGCCTGCAGCGCGCCGTCAAGTCGGCTCGATAAATCCCTACAATATCGAAGTGTTTTGGTGCGCCGCCTCAGTTCGCGCAGCACATCACGCCCAGAATCCAGCTGAAGTCCGCCGTGGTCGGCCGCACGCAGGTCTGATTGGCTGAATCGATGCGGTAATTGCCGCTGATGCACGAGGTGCCGTAGTTCGTGATCTTGCCCTGGCAACTTGCGCCGATGCCCGCCATGTCATTGGTATCTTGGGTATTGGTGCACGCGTGGCAGCCGCCGTTGTCATTGGCCGCATTGATCGACCAGCAGCCCGGCTGGAAGGCATCGGCCTGCGCGACGCTCACCAGCAACGCTTGGTCGGCCGCGGAAGAGTTGCAGACGTGGAACGCCAATCCGCACAACTTGTTGGGCGCAAAGCTGCCCGACGTCGAGCCAATGGACCCCTGCCACGCGCCGTTGCACTGGGCGATCTTCGGGTATTTCGTTTTGTTCATCGTGCCTTCGCGCGTGCCGTCGGCGCAGGCGGTGTCCTCCACTTGGCAAATGCTCGAGCAGCCGTCGCCATTGGCAGTGTTGCCGTCGTCGCACTGTTCGCCCAGCAAGGCCGTGACGATGCCGTCGCCGCAGACGCCCAACTTGCATACGTCGGTGAAGCAGTAGTTCGTCGGCCCGCACGAAGTCTTGTCCAACTGGCTGACGTGCTGACAACCCGTGACATTGTTGCAGGAATCGATGGTGCAGGGGTTGCCGTCGTCGCAGTTTAGTGCAGCGGGCGCGCAGACTCCGCCAGCGCAGACGTCTGGGCCGGTGCACGCGTTGCCGTCATTGCACGGCGCGTTGTTGGCTGAGTGGGCGCAACCCGTTATAGGATTGCAGGAATCGCTGGTGCAGAGGTTCGCGTCATCGCAGTTGAGCGCTCCGCCAGCTTTGCACGTCCCACTGTTGCAGGCGTCGCCAACGGTGCAGACGCTGCCATCGGCGTCGCAGCCCGCGCCGTTCATCGCTGGGCCATTGAATACACAGGCTCCCGTGAGCGTGTTGCAACTATCGGCTGTGCAAAGGTTATTGTCGCTGCACACCGTCGCCGCGCCGGACGTGCAGGCTCCGGCCGTGCATTGGTCGCCGACTGTGCAGGCATTGCCATCGCTGCACGCGAGGTTGTTATTGCTGTGCTTGCAACCCGCAACAGGGTCACAGGAATCATTGGTGCAGGCGTTGTTGTCGTTGCAGTTCAGTACCGGGCCAGGCACGCAGTTGCCCGCCGTGCACTTGTCGGTCGTGGTGCAAACACTGCCGTCGGCATCGCAGGAACCGGCCTCATTGATGTTGTTGTACAGGCACTTGCCTGTGGCCGGTACGCATTGGTTGACCTTGCAACTGCTGTCCGCCGATGGGTCGCACGTGACGACGGTCGCCGGATTGACCTTGCACGTGTAGGGCAGCTTGGACTTGTCGCAGAACAGCGTGCCATTGCAGAAGTTTCCGTCTTCTTGGCCAGCGCAATCACTGGTCTGCGTGCACGAACAGGTATTGGTCCCGGACTTGCACGCGCCGGCCGCGCAGACGTCGCCGACGGTGCAGCCATTGCCGTCATCGCAAGATGCGGTGTTGTTGGTGTAGGTGCAACCCGCTACTTTGTCACAGGAATCAGTCGTGCATGGATTGCCGTCATTGCACAGCGTCGCCGGTGCCACCACGGTGCCGATGCAGTTGCCGCCCGTGCAGGTGTCGCTGCTGCTGCAGGCGTTGCCGTCGTCGCAGGGCAGGGCGTTGGCTACGTGGACGCAGCCGGTGCTGATGTTGCAGGAGTCGCTAGTGCACAAGTTACTGTCATCGCAAGCGATTGCGCTGCCCGCACACAACTTCGCCGCGCACTTGTCGCCGCCGGTGCAGGCGTTGCCGTCATCGCAGATGTTGCTGTTGGCACTGTTGACGCAGCCCGCAACAGCATCGCAACTATCGGAAGTGCAAGGATTTCCGTCGTTGCAACTCTTGGGCGCTGTGCCGCTGCAGGCGCCCGCCGTGCACACGTCGCCCGTGGTGCAGGCGTTGCCGTCGTCGCACGGTAAGTTGTTGGCGCTGTGCGTGCAGCCGCTGCCAGCGTTGCAGGCGTCGTTGGTGCAAGCATTGCCATCGTCACAGGAAATCGCCTTGCCCGCGCAGACACCGCCGCCGCACAGGTCTGCAGAGGTGCAGGCGTTGCCATCGTCGCAGGAGGCGCTGTTGTTGGTGTTGACGCACGCGCCACTGCCGCTGCTGCAACTATCGGTTGTGCAAGGGTTACTGTCATTGCAGTTCTTGGCGCTGCCAGACGTGCAGGCCCCTAGCGCACAGACGTCGCCAAGCGTGCACGCGTTGCCGTCGCTGCAGGGCGAAGCATTATTCACGTGCGTGCAACCGGTCTTAGGATCACAGGAATCGTCGGTGCAGGCGTTGCTGTCATCGCAGTTGACCACGGGGCCGGGCAGGCACACGCCGGACTTGCAGGCGTCGCCCACGGAGCAGACCGAGTTGTCGGCATTACAGCCAACTCCCTCATTTTGTGAGACATAGCTGCAGATGCCCGAGGCAATCGCGCAGGTATTCTTGGTGCAGACGCCATCGCCAGACGCGTCGCAGGTGACGATAGTCTTGGGATTGACAAGGCATTTATATGGCAATGCCGTCTTGTCGCAGTACAAGGTACCGTTACAGAGGTTGCCGTCTTCCTGACCAGCGCAGTCGGTGTCCTGGGTGCAGGCACAAGTGTTTGTACCGCTTGCGCATTTGCCGTTGGCGCACACATCACCGACCGTGCAACCATTGCCGTCGTCACAGGCGGCGCTGTTGTTGGCGTGGACGCAACCGAGCTTGGGATCACAGGTATCGTTGGTGCAGCCGTTGCCGTCGTCGCAGACCGCCGCCGGGTTGACCGCCGTGCCCTTGCACGCCCCGCCGCCGCAGGTGTCGCCGGTGGTGCAGGCGTTGCCATCATCGCAACTGAGCGTATTGGCAACGTTTAGGCAGCCACTCTTGGGGTCGCAAGAATCGCTGGTGCACAGGTTGTTGTCATTGCAGTTCAAAGACACGCCAATGCAACTGCCGCCGTTGCAGGTATCGCTCTGGCTGCAGGCATTGCCATCGTTGCAAGGCAGCGTATTGTTAGCAAAAACGCAGGAGCCATTGGCCGGGTTACAACTGTCGCTCGTACACGGGTTGCCGTCGACGCAGGCAATGGCGCTGCCCGGCACGCAGGCATTGCCCGCGCACACGTCGCCGCTGGTGCAGGCACTGCCGTCGCTGCAGGGCAGGCTATTGGCCTTGTGCGTGCAACCCAGCTTGGCGTCACAGATATCGTCGCTGCAGGGATTGCCGTCGTCGCAACTCAGCGCGGAACCCGCTTTGCACAGGCCCGTTTGGCAGTTGTCGCCCACGGTGCAGACGCTGCCATCGGCGTCACAGCTTAGGCCGTTGGCACTGTTCACGTAGCCGCACTTGCCGGTTGCTGCCGTGCAACTGTTCTTGGTGCAAAGGGTATCGCTGCTGGAGTCGCAGGTCACGACCGTCTTGGGATTGACCTTGCACTGGTAGGGCAGGTTGGTCTTGTCGCAGAACAGCGTGCCATTGCAGAAGTTGCCGTCCTCTTGGCTGGCGCAGTCGGAATCAATCGTGCAACCACATGTATTTGTACCCGATTTGCAGACGCCGCCTGAACACGCGTCGCCCGTGGTGCAGCCATTGCCATCGTCGCAACTGGCCGTGTTGTTGGCGTGCGTGCAGCCAAGCTTGGAGTCGCAGGCGTCGGTTGTGCAGGGATTGCTGTCATTACAAAGGGTTGCTGGGTTGATGGCGATACCCTTGCACGCGCCGGCGCCGCAGGTATCGCCCGTGGTGCAGGCGTTGCCGTCGTCGCATGCCACGGTGTTGTTTGTGTACACGCAGCCGAGCTTTGCATCGCAACTATCCGATGTGCATATGTTTTTGTCATCGCAACTCAGCGCCGTTCCCACGCACTTGCCAGCGCTGCACGTGTCGCCTTGGCTGCACGCGTTGCCGTCGTCGCAGGGCAGGACATTGTTGGTGAATATGCAACCACCTGATTTTGAATCACAACTGTCGGATGTGCACGGGTTGCTGTCGTTGCACACCGTTGTGCTGCCTGGCACGCAGGCGTTGTTGGCGCATACATCACCGACCGTACAGGCGTTGCCATCGCTGCAAGGCGACGAATTCGCTTTGTGCGTGCAGCCATTGACCGCATTGCAGCCATCGTCGCTGCAAGCGTTGCCGTCGTCGCAGGCTAGCGCACTGCCGGCTTGGCACACGCCGCCTTGGCAACTGTCGCTGACCGTGCAAACACTGCTGTCCGCGTCACAGGCGCTGCCATTGCTGACCGGCACGTAGCCGCACTTGCCGGTGTTGGTGGCGCAATTGTTCTTTGCGCAAGTGGTATTGCCGGTCGCGTCACAGGTCACCACGGTCTTGGGGTTTACCTTGCATTGGTAGGGCAGGGCGGTCTTGTCGCAGAACAAGGTGCCGTTGCAGAAGTTGCCGTCCTCTTGGCTGGCGCAGTCGGCGTCCTGGCTGCATCCGCAAGTGTTCGTTCCGCTTGTGCATTTGCCGGCCGAGCACACGTCGCCGGTGGTGCAGCCATTGCCGTCGTCGCAACTGGCGCTGTTGATGCTGTGGCTACAACCGGAGGCCGGCACACAGGTTTCCGTCGTGCAGGGGTTGCCGTCGTCGCATAGGACGGCCGGATTGACCGCCGTGCCCTTGCAACTGCCGCCGCCGCACGCGTCGCCGCTGGTGCAGGCGTTGCCGTCATCACAGCTCAGGGCGTTGTTGGTGTGCACGCAACCGAGCTTGGCGTCACAGGAATCGCTGGTACAGACGTTGGCATCGTCACAGCTCACGGCATTGCCCTTGCACGCCCCGCCACTGCAGGTATCGCCGGCGCTACAAGCATTGCCGTCATCGCAGGCCAACGCGTTGTTGCTAAAGGTGCATTTGCCGCTGACGGGGTCGCAACTGTCGCTGGTGCACGGGTTGCCATCGTTGCATTGCGTCGGCGTGCCGCTGGAACAGCCATTGTTTTTGCATACATCGCCCACCGTGCAGCCATTGCCGTCGCTGCAGGGGTTGCTGTTGGCGACGTGGGTACAGCCGAGCTTGGCATCGCAACCATCGTCGCTGCATAAGTTGCTGTCATCACAGTTGAGTTTGGCGCCGGGTTGGCAGGCTCCTGACTTGCAGGCGTCGCCGGCCGTGCACACGCTGCCGTCGGCGTCACAGGTGAGTCCCTCATTGACGTTTGAATACCCGCACTTGCCGGTCGCAGGCGTGCACGCATTCTTGGTGCACGCGGTGTCGCCGCTGCCGTCGCAATTCACCACGGTCTTGGGATTGACGTTGCACTTGTATGGTAGCGCTGATTTATCGCAGAATAACGTGCCGTTGCAGAAGTTGCCGTCCTCAAGGCTGGCGCAATCGCTGTCCTGGTTGCAGCTGCAAGTATTTGTTCCACTTGCGCATTTTCCGGCCGCGCACACATCGCCCGTCGTGCACGCATTGCCGTCGTCACAGGCCGCTGTGTTGTTGGCGTGCACGCAGCCAGCCTTGGGGTCGCAGGCGTCGCCAGTGCAGCTATTGCCATCATCACAAAGGGTTTTTGCGTCGACGGCGGTGCCTTTGCAGCTACCGGCGCTGCACGCGTCATTGGTGGTACAGGCGTTGCCGTCGCTGCACGGCACGGTATTGGCTGTGTTGACGCAACCAAGCTTAGAATCACAAGAATCGTTGGTGCATGCGTTGCCGTCGTCACAAGCCACGGCCGAGCCGCTGCACACGCCGAGCTTGCAACTGTCCGATTGCGTGCAGGCATTGCCGTCGCTGCACGGATTGGCGTTGTTGGCGAACACGCACTTGCCGCTGGCAGTGTCACAACTATCTGTTGTGCAAGGGTTATTGTCATTACAGATCGCCGCCGGGCCGGGTACGCACACTGCCGACTTGCAGCCGTCGCCAACGGTGCAAGGGTTGCCGTCGCTGCACGTCGAAGTATTGTTGATGTGCATGCAACCCGTCTTCATGTCGCAGGAATCGTCCGTGCAAGCGTTGCCGTCGTCGCAGCTCAGCTTGCTGCCGGCTTGGCAGGCACCACCGGCGCAGGCGTCGCCCACGGTGCAGACGCTGCCATCGGCATCGCACGCCTTGCCATCGCCTTGGGCCACCACGCTGCACTTGCCAGTGGCCGAGGTGCAGAGGTTCTTTGCGCAGAGATTATCTGCACTTCCGTCGCAATTGACCACGGTCTTGGGATTGACGACGCACTTGTACGGCACGTTGCCCTTGTCGCAAAATAGCGTGCCATTGCAGAGGTTTCCATCCTCTTGGCCGGCGCAGTCGCTGTCGGCGTTGCAGGCGCAGGTATTGGCCCCGCCGTTGCACTTGCCGTCAGCGCAACTATCGCTGACGGTGCAGGAATTGCCGTCATCGCAGCCCTTGACGTTGTTCTTGTGCGTGCAACCGCTGTTCGGGTTGCAACTGTCGTCGGTGCATAAATTGGAGTCATCACAAAGGGTTGCCGGGTCGACCGCAGCTCCCTTGCAGGCGCCGCCACCGCAGGTGTCGCCCGTGGTGCAGGCGTTGCCGTCGTCGCAAGGGGCGTTGTTGGCACTGTTCACGCAGCCAGTCTTGGTGTTGCAACTATCGTTGGTGCAAGGATTTTTGTCATCGCAGACCACCGCCAAGCCGACGCACGCGCCTTTGTTGCAAGTGTCGCTGGCACTGCAAGCACTGCCGTCATCGCAAGGCAAAGCATTGTTTGTATTGAGGCATTTGCCGGTGGTGGCGTCGCAGGCATCGCTGGTGCATGGGTTGCCGTCGTCGCAGACCAGTTGGCCACCCGGCAGGCAGGCGCCGGCTTTGCAGATGTCCCCGATTGTGCAGGCATTTCCATCGGTGCATGGTGCGGACAGGGCGTTGTACTTGCAGCCGTCCTTGGCATCGCAGAGGTCCGCCGTGCATGGATTATTATCGTTGCATATCAAAATCTTGCCGGCGACACACGTGCCAGCCGCACACGAATCGTTGACCGTGCAAACCGTGCCGTCGGCGTCGCAAGCTTGGCCGTCTGCGATGGCCACATAGCCACATTTCCCTGTATTTTTGGAGCATTGGTTGGCGCTGCAGGTGCTGTCGGCGCTGCCGTCGCAACTCACCACGGTCCCGGGGTCGACCTTGCACTGCCAGTTGGCGCCGCCCTTGTCGCAGTACAGGGTGCCATTGCACAGGTCGCCGTCTTCAGCGGCGGCGCAGTCAGCATTAGTCGAGCAATTACAGGTATTTCCCCCCGATTGGCACATGCCCAGCAGGCACTTGTCGCCCACGGTGCACGGATTGCCGTCCTCGCAGGCGGCGCTGTTATCCTGATAAATACAGCCTACTTTCGCGTCGCAGGAATCTGTGGTGCAAGGGTTGAGGTCGTCGCACAGGTACGCGGCCTCCAAGATGCCCGCGCAGCTGCCACCGCCGCAGACGTCGTTGCCGGTACAGCTGTTCAAGTCGTCGCAGGGCAGGGTGTTGGGCAGGTGGCTGCAGCCAGAGGCGGGCACGCAACTATCTGTCGTGCATAGGTTCTTATCGTCGCAGATGACGCCGACGCCAGCGCAAATTCCTTGGCTACACGCGTCGTTGTCCGTGCACGCGTTGTTGTCGTCGCAAGCATTGCTGTTGGCTTTGGCCAAGCAGCTGCCAGTCACTGTGTCGCAGCCGTCGTCGGTGCAGGGGTTGCTGTCGTTGCAGCTTTTTGCCTTTCCTGGCAAGCAGTTGCCATCGGTGCACAAGTCGCCCACGGTGCACGCATTGCCGTCATCGCAGCCGCTGCCTGGCAGGTTGACATGGTTGCAGCCGGTGAGTGCATTGCAACCGTCAAATGTGCAAGGGTTTTTATCGTCGCAGACCAGAGCCACGCCGCTCGCGCATAGGCTGTTGCTGCAGGTGTCTCCTTGGGTGCAGGCGTTGCCGTCGTCGCAGTACAGGCTGTTGAACGCGTGGCTGCAGCCCTTGGCAACGTCACAACTGTCGTCGGTACAGGGATTCTTGTCATCGCAAAATGCCTTGGAGGCAACGCAAATTCCTTCAAAACAAAGGGTTGTGCCTCCTTCGGTACACGCGTTGCCGTCATCGCAGGCTTGGCCATTGGCCACGCCGTCAATCTCGCAGAAATGCTGAGGATTGCACTTGGCGACGACGCAAGGCGCCGCCGGATCGTACGGCACTGCGCAATCGCTATCGATCGCACAGGCCTGCGTTGGTAGGCAAATATCACTTGTTCCGCAGACTTGTGTGCTATCATCGCCAGAGGCATCGTCCGTGCCAGCGCCGTCGACTACGCTGCCGTCGGTGTCCGTGGCGTCGTTCGCAAGTCCCTCCGTATCCGTGGCGTCGCCCGGCAATGCATCGGCGTCCGTGGCCGCGTCGCTGAGATCGACGTCCCCTGATTCCGTAGCTGCATCAGCTAGATCGCTGGCCCCAACATCGCCGGCGTCATCTAGACAATAGCCATCGTCCACGCCGTACCACGCCTGGCAACTGCCGTCGGGGGCGATCAGGTCGTAATCCAATTGCAGGTCGCTGCCGTCCGTGAGGATGTCGTAATTAATTGAAATGTCGCCGATCTTGCCATCGCCGGCGATGCCGTCGTTGACCGTGCCATCGGTGATGCCGCCATCCCACAGCACGCTGCCATCGCCTGACCCGCTACCGTCCGCCACGGAGGGACCGGCCACCGGCGAATCGACGCCGCAGGCCATCAGCCAAAGTACAAGGCCCGTGGCCCAAAACAGCCGCGACCGGCCCCAACAGCCGTCGCCCAATTCGTGCACGCCCATGTGATGATCCCCCAAAATCCCAGCGTCCAGGCTAACAGAAGGTCAATGGCGGTGCCAGTCCTTGATCGGATCGGCTGTCGATCCAAAATTGTAGAAGTAGTTCAGTTGGTTGTAGCGATGTCGGGCGAAGAGCGAGCGCGCCGATTGCTTCGGAGGCAGCGCCCAAGCGATACTGACTACCCTCGAGCTCCCGCCCTGCGGCAACAGCTCGAGAATCTTAGCCTATTGTCACCCAGTTCGTTCGCGGGTCCGTCCGTGATCCGGGAGTCGCCATGCGCAACGTCGTCTTTGTTGCACCGTTTCCCATGGATGCAACACTTCGATTTTCAAAAGGAATCGCGCGACTCAAGGACGTATGCCTGCTCGGCATCTTTCAGCAGCCGCCGCGCGGGGCCAATGCGGCCCATTTTCGCGACATTGCCGTGGTCGCAGATGCCCTTGATCCAGCGCAGATTGCCGAGGCAACCGCTCGTTTGCAAAAGGAATACGGGCCAATCCATCGCCTAACCGGTGTTCTTGAGCCCTTGCAAACGCCGCTGGCGATCGCACGACAGTCCTTGGGTATCCCCGGGCCGACGCCACAAATAGCTGAATTATTTCGTGAAAAGGCCCTGATGAAGGACGCGCTGCGTGCGGCGGGCTTGCCCTGTGCGCGGCACCGTCTGCTGACGTCAGTTGCCCAAGGTCTTGAGTTCGCATCACTTGTAGGCTTCCCCTTGGTTCTCAAGCCGCCAGCGGGGGCGGGCTGTCGGGCGACCTGGCGCATTGACCATGTGGCTGACCTCGAGTCGGCCCTAGGTCAGGTCCAGCCCTGCGTAGAACAACCTGTTTTGTGTGAAGAATTTCTCAAGGGTCGCGAGTTCAGCTTTGAAGCCGTGGTCCTTGCCGGCAAGATCGTCGCTCACTCGATTTCGCAGTACCTGCCTGGACCCTTGGAAGTGATGCAAACGCCTTGGATCCAATGGGTTTGTCTGCTGCCACGGCGCATCAATGGTCCCGAGTACGCCGCGATTCTGCCGATTGCCGCCGCCACCGTCGCCGCCTTGGGCCTAGAAGACGGTATCGCCCACATGGAGTGGTTTCTCCGTGATGACGGGAGCTTGGCTGTGGGCGAAATTGCAGCGCGGCCTCCAGGCGGTCAACTCACGGCAATGACAGGGCTTGTTCATGAAATCGACATCTACCGCACCTGGGCCCGCGCCGTGGTCGATGGCCAATTGGACGCCCCGTGGCAAAGAAACTACGCTGCAGCAACGGTTTTTCTGCGCGGCGTCGGTCGCGGCCGTGTGCTGCGCATCGACGGTCTGGACCTCGCTCAGGCGCGCGTGGGGGCGCTGGTGCAAGAGGTGAAATTGCCCCAGATTGGCGCGGCCAAAGCCGATACTTACGAGGGCGATGGCTATGTCATCCTACGCCATGAAGACCAAGCCGTCCTGCGCGCCGCCGTGGCTACTGTCCTGGAAACTGTGCATATTCGTTATGGTTAATCTCCAGATTCGCTGTTGGCCGTGCCGCCGGGCAGGGTCCTGAGGTCAATATGGCGCATCGATCCTGGGCCGCCACCGATCTGGGGCGCACCCTGCGCGAAAATCACGACAGCCTGTACGCCAACGACCAGTTGGGCGTGTACGCCGTCGCCGACGGTGCCAATGTTTCCGCTGGAGAGTTCGCGGCTTTGCTGTTCATTCAGGCCGTGACCGAGGCCGCCCCGGCCCTGTCGGTCGCTGCCAAGCGCATGGCCCGTTGCGATGATCCGGGGCGAGCGCGCCGTGAAATCTTTGACCAATTGCAGTCCCTCTTTGATCGTGCCAACAGCGACTTGGTCCAATTGTCGAGGGACGATGCGAACTTGCGTGGTGCCACCACAACGGCGACGCTGCTTTTGCTCTCGGTCGATGGCGCCTTTCTCGCCCACGTCGGCGATTCGCGCATGTACCTGTTGCGGCAGGGGGAATTGCAGCGATTGACCGAGGACCATACCCTGGCTGAAGAGATGGTGCGCGCCGGCAAGATCAGCCGCGATGATGCCCATACCTTCCGATATCGCAAGGTTTTGTCCCGTGCCATCGGCGAACGTCCGGTCTTGGCTGTGGACCTAGGCTATGTCGACGCCATGCCCGGCGACACCTTTTTGGTTTGCAGCGACGGATTGCACGAATCTGCCCAAGAATCAGATATTTGCAAGGTGTTGACCGAAGGCGGTGTGCAGAGGCCAGCCTCGCGGTTGTGCGAATTGGCCAACAGTTCCGGTGGCCCGGACAACGTCACCTGCATCGTCATCAGCTTGGCACGTGTCTCCGAACCAGCCACGATGATTCATGAATTGGCGCCCATTCAGCACAACGCCCGTCTGGCTGCCTTGGGCCAACTGTTCTTCTGCAAGCACCTGACCGACGACGAGCGGATGAAAGTCCTTCGATATGTTCAGGAAGTTCGCGTGCTGGCGGGGACGACCATCGTTCGCGAAGGCGATGCGGGCAGTGACCTCTACTTGGTCGTCCAAGGCAGCCTCGACGTGTGGGTGGGCGGCACCAAGGTCAACACGATGACGGCAGGCCAGCATTTCGGTGAAATTGCGCTCGTTTCCGGGCAGCCACGCAGCGCTACGGTGGTCGCTCGCGATCCGGCTCGGCTGTTCCGCATTGGCCGCGATGATTTCTTTGACCTTTCGCGCCGTGACCAGTCCGTTGCCGTCAAGATGCTGTGGGCGTTCACGCAGTCCCTGGCCCAACGCGTGACGGACCTGTCACGGCAAGTCGCGCAGAAGCATTAGGGTTCATGCCAGAGTAAGCCAATAAAATCATGGAGATATGCATCGTCGCGGCGCTGAGTTTGGGCCATGTGGGGACGCGATCTTGGGCCGCACCGAGCGGCACCTAGGCTCGTAGGCAAAATCGTCGTGATTCTGCACAGCAGCTTAGTCGTTGTGCTGAGTTCCCCAATGGCTCTGTGGCGCCGCCTGCCCGCTCCGATATTCAGGAATGCGGGCCGATATCGCTTGCCATTGAGCCTACTTGCAACCAACGAGCGTCACGTGCACGCAGGTGTTATTGAACGTGTTGCAGCTGTCGTAGGTGCACGCGTTGTTATCGTTGCAATCGGCGTCGGTCTTGCACAACTGGTTGGGGTTGCAGCCCGGGATGGGCGCGTAAACACAGCTGTTATTGGACGGATTGCAAACATCGGTCGTGCACGGATTGCTATCGTTGCAATCGGCATTGGTGGCGCAGCCCGGCGTCGCCACGCAGTTGGGCAGGTTCTGGTACAGGCAAGTTTGGTTAAAGGAGTTGCAGACATCCACGGTGCAGGTGTTGTTGTCATTGCAATCGCTGTTGGCCAAGCAGCCCGGACCGCAGCCGACGATCTTGGCATTGCTGCAACCGCCTGAGTTGGTGTTGCAGGTGTCGGTGGTGCAGGCGTTGCCGTCATCGCAAGTCTTGAGTGTTCCTACGCATTTGCCGGCCGTGCACACATCGCCCACGGTGCAGTTGTTGGCGTCGGTGCACACCGAACCGCTGGCCGCCGCGTAGACGCATTTGCCGTTTTGGCAACTGTCGTTGGTGCACGGGTTGTTGTCGTTGCAGCCGTTATTCGTCAAGCAATTCAATGCACATCCGGCGATCGGCTGGTACTGGCACGCGCCCGCTTGGCCGCCGCCCCCAGGTCCGCCGCCACCGCCGCCGTTGTTGCACGCGTCACTCGTGCAGGGGTTGTTGTCGTTGCAAACCGTTGCCGTGCCAACACATTTGCCGCCGGTGCACTTGTCGCCGGTGGTGCAGGCGACGTTGTCCGTGCAGGTGCCGCCCTCATTGGCGGGCGTGAAGTCGCACTGGCCGGTGGTGGCGTTGCAAACGCCCGTGGCGCAGGTGTTGGTGTTGACGCAGGTGGTCGCCTTGCCGGCAACGCAGGCGCCAGCGTTGCACAAGTCTCCGTAAGTACAGGCATTGCTGTCGCTGCACGCCGTGCCGGTGAGGT
Organism: uncultured Myxococcales bacterium; assembly: GCA_903840165.1. GTDB lineage: Bacteria > Myxococcota_A > UBA9042 > UBA9042 > UBA9042 > CAIMEY01. Next base: position 131,192 of record CAIMEY010000002.1, read on the forward strand.
CGACGATGATGCACTCGCCAAAGGTGCAAGCCTTCTGAGTACAAGCGTTTTTGTCGTCGCAATCGGCGACAGTGACGCACTTGGCTCCGCAACCCGCAATGGCCGTGGAGGTGCATTGGCCCGTCTTGCTGTCACAAGCATCGGCCGTGCACGGGTTGCCATCGTTGCAAACCACGGCGATGCCGACGCAAAGGCCGGATTTGCACGTGTCATTGTTGCTGCAGACATTGCCGTCATCGCAACTGGCGCCGTCGATGCCGGTGCTGTGCTGGCAGGTGTAGCCATTGGGGCCGCCACCGCCAGGGCCGCCACCGCCTTGAATGCAGGCATCGATGGTGCAAGGGTTTTTATCGTCGCAGCTGACAGGCTGGCCGACGCAGACGCCCGCGGCGCACGCATCGTTGATGGTGCAGGCACTGCCCGTGGCGCATGGCGTACCATTGAGTGCCGTGTGCGCGCACTTGCCGTTTTGGCACTGATCTTGCGTACATGGGTTGTTATCATTGCACTGCCCGCCGCCCGGTCCACCACCGCCGCCGCCCGTGCAGTTGTTGCCGCAGTTAGCGATGGCCGTGTACTTGCAGGCACCGCTGGTGGCGTCGCAGGTGTCTAAGGTGCAGGCATCATTGTCATTGCACACCACAGCCGTGCCCTTGCAGCTCAGTCCCGCGCACGCGTCGCCGGTGGTGCAAGCATTGCCGTCGGAACACGCCGAACCAGCGGCCAACTGCTTGAATACACAGGTGCCAGCGGTCGGATCGCAGCTGTCATTGGTGCAGGGATTGCCATCGTCGCACTTGACGGCGGCGCCGGTTTGGCAGGTGGCTGCTTTGCAGGCGTCGCCGACCGTGCACGGGTTGCCATCGTTGCAAGCGATGCCGTCGAGCAAGCTGCTCTGGCACTTGGTAGCCACGCACGCCTCAGCCGTGCAGGGATTATTATCATTGCAATCAGCATCTTGAGCGCAGTTGCCGCCGCAGCCGATGATGGGCTTGAACGTGCATTTGCCAGAGGTCGGGTCACAACTGTCCGCCGTGCACGCGTTGCTGTCATTGCAGGCCACGGGGTTGGCGCCTACGCACAGGCCGCCTTGGCAAGTATCTGTAATTGTGCAGGAATTTCCATCGCTGCACGGCGTTCCCGCGTTGCCGGGGCCTGACAAGCATTGGCCGGTGCCGGGCAAGCAAGCATCATTGGTGCAGGGGTTCTTGTCATCGCAAATCACCGGATCGGCAATGCAAACGCCGTTTGAGCAGTGCTCATTGGTGGTGCACAGGTTGTTGTCCGTGCAGCCGCCAACGACCGGCGTATGCGTGCACTTGCCGTTTTGGCAGGCGTCCGTGGTACAAGGGTTCTGGTCGTTGCAGTTGCCGCCGCCTGGGCCGCCGCCGCCGCCACCGCAGTTGCCGTTGCAGTTCGGGATGTTCTGGAACACGCAGAAGCCCGTCGCCGGATTGCAAGCGTCGTTGGTGCAGGCATTGCTGTCATTGCAAACTACGTCAGTGCCCGTGCATTTGCCGGCCGTGCATTTGTCGCTGGTTGTGCAGCCGTTGTTGTCGGTGCAGGCTGCGCCGTCATTGCCGGCGGGTGTTGAGCAATTGCCAGTCGCTGGGTCGCAGGCGTCGGCCGTGCAGGGATTGCCGTCGTTGCAGGTCGCAGGGGTGCCGGGCGTGCAACTGCCTGAAAGGCACTTGTCTGCGGCCGTGCACAAGTTGCCATCGCTGCAGGCAACGCCGTCCGCGTTCTTGGACACGCACTTGCCGGCGAGGCAAAGGTCCTGCGTGCACGGGTTCTTGTCGTCGCAATCGGCGTCTAGCTTGCACTGATCGCCACAGCCGGCGATCGCTGTCGAGGCGCACAGTCCGGTCTTGCCGTCACAAGCATCTGTCGTGCAAGGGTTTTTATCGTCGCATGGCAGGCTCGGTCCGCCGACGCACAGGCCGTTCTTGCAGCCGTCCGCGACCGTGCAGGCGTTGTTGTCGCTGCAGGGCACGTTGTCAGCACCGGCCGGGAACACGCAGTTGCCGCTGTTGGGGTCGCAGGCATTGCTGGTGCAGGGGTTGTTATCATCGCAAGGGGTTGGCTTTCCAACGCAAATTCCAGCCGCGCAGGCATCAATGGTGCAGGCATTGCCATCGCTGCAGGGCCCACCCTCGAAGACGACTTGGCTGCAGGTGCCATTCTGGCAAGTATCTATGGTGCAAGGGTTATTGTCGTTGCATTGGGCGTTTTGCTTGCACGGTGCCACGCAGTTGGCGATCGGCGCAAAGACGCACAAGCCCGTCTTGGGATCGCATTGGTCTTGCGTGCAGGCGTTGCCGTCGTCGCAGGGCACGGCCGTGCCTGTGCAAGCCCCTGTTTTGCACGCATCTCCGGCCGTGCAGGCCAGGCCATCGCTGCAGGTGCTGCCGTCGGCGACTGCAGCATGGGCGCATTGACCAGTGGTGGCGTCACAACTGTCGATTGTACAAGGATTTTGGTCGTCGCAGACAGCCGGTGCGCCACCTTCACAGGCACCGCTGTTGCAGACATCGCCCAGCGTGCACAAGTTGTTGTCGCTGCAGGGATGTGCGGCGTTGACCGACACGCATTTGCCAGTCACCGCGTCGCATTTGTCGTCGGTGCATGGGTTGTTGTCGTCGCAGGCCAGTTGGCTGGCGCCGCCGCAAACTCCATTGGCGCCGCAGACGTCGCCGGTCGTGCAGACGCTGCCATCATCGCAGGGGGCTCCTGCTGTGGCTACGTTGCTGCAAACCATGGCGGGGAAACTGCAATTGTCGGCTGTGCACGGATTCTTGTCGTCGCAATCGGCAGCCGTTTGGCAAGCCGTCGGTGCCACGACATCCGGGCCCACGTCCACGCTGGGGAGGTCGGCTCCAGGGACATCGCCGGGGCTGGTGTCGGCATCAACTGCTGCAATATCAAGGGGTGGTGTCCCCGTGTCGCCACCGTCAGTCAGCGCAACATCGCCCCCGGTCTGACCGTCGACGCCGTCGCCGAGGACGCCATCAAGGTTGCCGTCGGCATCCGAGGACACGCCGGTGGTCGCCGGACCGGTGACAGGCGCGTCATTGGTGCAGCCAACTCCGCTCAGAATCAAGAGAAATCCAAGACAACTATGGAGGGTCCAGCTTGTAGTCGTCTGCGTGGTGCGGGTCATGGAGACTCCTTTGTGGCCCTGTTTTCCTTCGTGTAGGCCGAACACCCTGAGATTACAGGCGTCTTTTCCTGGTTGGCCCAGATTGACCGTTCGATGGCAGCGGCGAAGTATGGTGCAACCTGCTCGTCACCGCCAGACCAACCGTGCTAGTAGCCTAGACACTCCCGGCATGTGTTGCCACACGGCGCAAGCAAAGAATTGTAAAAAGAGGTCTGAGTTCGGAGCCCGATAGGCAACCGCGTTGCTCTTTGCTACCGTGTGCGCGCGGCGCCCCGCCTGGGCGAATTGCAGGAAGATTGATGCGCTTTGCTGAACGATTCGCTAGTCCCGATGAATACTTAACTTTTGACGACGTCCTGCTGCAGCCCGCGCTGAGCGATGTGTTGCCGCACACAACTGACCTGACGGCCCAGGTGACGCGCCGGCAGCGGCTCGGCATCCCTGTGGTTGCCGCGGCGATGGATACGGTGACAGAATCACGACTTGCTATTGCTCTTGGCCAACTTGGCGGCCTAGGCGTAGTGCACAAGAACCTCTCAGAAGCGGCGCAGGCTGACCATGTGGCTGCCGTCAAGGCCTTTGAGGTTCCGGAAAAAACCTTGTCCTCTGCGTGCTTGGCTAGGGACGGTCGCTTGGTATGCGCGGCTGCCGTTGGCGCTGGCGATGCGGCTCTTTCGCGGGCCGCTGCGATGGTGGCGGCGGGCGCTGATATCTTGGTGGTGGATACGGCCCATGGGCACTCGCGCAACGTCCTGAGGACCCTGGCGGACCTCAAGCAACGCTGGCCTCAACTAGAAGTCATTGCTGGCAATGTTGCCACTGCCGCGGCGGTAACTGCCCTGGTTCAGGCTGGCGCAGACGCCGTCAAGGTGGGCATTGGTCCTGGGTCCATTTGTACGACGCGGATTGTCGCTGGCGTCGGTGTGCCGCAACTATCGGCTGTCTTGGAGTGTGCTGAGGCCGCGCAAGTACACGGCATTCCAGTGATCGCTGATGGCGGTATTCGCTTCTCGGGCGACATGGTCAAGGCCCTGGCCGCGGGGGCCGGCACGGTGATGCTGGGCTCCTTGCTCGCAGCGACCGAAGAAGCCCCTGGCGAATCCTTGCTGATCGACGGCCGAATTTGGAAACGCTACCGGGGCATGGGGTCTCTGGCAGCCATGGCCCAGGGGTCCAAAGACCGCTATTTTCAAGATCAAGTTCAAGAACCTGGCAAACTGGTGCCTGAAGGCGTCGAGGGACGTCTTGTCAGCCAAGGGCCTTTGGCGCAAGTGATTCACCTGTTGCTGGGCGGTCTTCGCTCCGGTATGGGCTATGTTGGCGCGGCCAACCTTGCGCAATTGCGGCGTGCGCGTTTCGTGCGCATGACCGGTTCGGGACTGCGAGAGAGCCACACCCATGAAATTGTTCTGACTTCGCAGGCACCCAATTACCGCTAGCAGATTCGGAAGTTGCGCGTCTAGCCGCGATGCCCCAGGCCCGTGACCGGCTGTGCTTTGCAAACCTTCACACTTCCGCGCCGTGCATGGCTATACTCACCGGACCGGCGTGCGCTAGACTAAGCGCACATCCGTCCGCTTGAGTTGAGTCTCCGTCTCGCCGAGGTTCTCATGAATCCTATCGAAATGTCCTGTAAAATCAATGCCTATCGCATCTCCTTTCGCTTCGCCCAGGCGGGATTCTGGACGTCGCTTGCGGCCTTGGCGCTGCTGCTAGCTGGCTGCGGCAGCGACACGCCGGTCGCGGGAATTAGCGTTATGGGCGATGCAACGGTCGACGCGGGACAAATTGACGGACTGACGACGGATTCTGACGTCTCGACTCCGGCAGACAGCACGGCTGTTGGCGGTGACGCCGTTGCTGTCGATGCAGTGGACACTCAAGATCTTGGAATTACGGATCAAATCGACATTGTCGCGCCTGATGCAGACGCAGTTGCCGATGACGCAGCGGACATCCAGGTGCCCGATAACGGCGACTTGGACCAGGTTCCCCCTGACGGCTCGGATCAGGACGTCCCTCTGCTTGACGCCCAAGATGCTACGGTTACAGAGGATTCCGACACGGGCGTTGAAGATTCTGCCACGGACTCGGGTTCCGCTGAACTGCCCATCGATCAAGACGTGCCGCCGCCGGCTTGCGTCACGGATACCGATTGCCCTGTCGCTGTAGGACTTTGCACCGGATCGGCCTGCGTTGCTGGCCAGTGCGTCGCCAAGGCTGCGGCCGATGGCACCGCCTGCGTGACTGCCGACGCGTGCACGGTCGGTGCCGTCTGCATCACAGGGCAATGCCTAGGGAATCTCAAGGTCTGCGACGACGGCAAGGTCTGCACGGACGATAGCTGCGACCCCGTCTCGGGGGCGTGCACCTTTGTGCCCAAGGCGGGCTGCACGGGCTGTAGTACCAACGCCGAATGCGATGACAAAAACGCTTGTACCGACGATAGTTGCAATGTCGCCTCCGGGGTTTGCAGCACTTCGGCCAAGGTGGACGGAGCCACTTGCGACGACGGCAACTTGTGCACGACGACCGACGCCTGCCAAAAGGGCGCGTGCATTGGTCAAGCAGTTGTTTGTAATGATAAAAACGCTTGCACCATCGACAACTGCGATGCCACGACCGGCAAGTGCCTCGCTACGAGCGAGCCCGATGCAACCCCCTGCGACGACGGCAACGCTTGTACTACGGCCGATGCCTGCGCGGCTGGGAAATGCCTAGGAACAACAATAGTTTGTAATGACCAGATTTCTTGCACCGCGGACAGCTGCGACGCCTTGACCGGCAAGTGTGTGTTTGCGGCGATCGCTGGTTGCGTGCCGGCCTGCCAAAGCAATGCCGACTGCAATGACCAAAATGCTTGCACAACAGATAGTTGCACCGCCGGCAAGTGTGTTAGTGTCAATGCGGACGGTGCCGCCTGCGATGATGCCAACGCCTGCACCACCGGCGACGTCTGCACGGGTGGCAGTTGCGCCGGTGCCGCGATGGTTTGCGATGACGGAAATCCTTGTACAACAGATAGTTGCAAGAATGGTGCCTGTGGCTTTACCCAACAGATCGGCCCCTGCGACGATGGCGACGCTTGCACCAACAATGACGTGTGCAAGGGGATCAAGTGCGTCGGCACGGCTCTGACCTGCAACGACAATAATCCTTGCACAACCGATGCTTGCGTGGCCGGTCAATGCAGCAGTTCGCCGATCAATGGCCCCTGCGACGACGGCGACGCCTGCACGTCTGCGGACTCGTGCCAGAACGGCAAATGCGTTGGCCTCGCCAAGGTTTGCGACGACGGCAACCCTTGCACCGCAGATGCCTGCCAAAATGGCGGCTGCGTCTTTGTCAACGCGGACGGAAAAGCCTGTGATGATGCCAATGTCTGTACTGCCGGCGACACCTGCACCGGCGGCCTATGCGTGGGCGGCGCTGCCACGGTCTGTGATGACAAAAACGTTTGCACGACGGATAGTTGCAACTCCAAGAAGGGTTGTGTCTTCATCAATGCCGATGGCACGCCTTGCGACGACGCCAATCCTTGCACCTCGCCCGATGCTTGCTCGGCTGCCAAGTGCGGCGGAACGTTGATTTCCTGCAGCGACAATGATCCTTGCACGGCCGATAGTTGCGACCCAGCGACCGGCAAATGCAGCTCCAAGCCGATTCTGGGCTGTGGCGACAACTGCGCGGCGAACAGCGACTGCAATGACAATAATGCTTGCACAACCGATACTTGTGTCGCGGGCAAGTGCTCGATCGTCAACGCCGAGGGCTTGGCCTGCACCGACGGCAACGCGTGCACGCAAAATGACCTGTGCACGGGCGGCAAGTGCGTCGGCGGCACAGCTGTCAGCTGTGACGATGGAAACCCTTGCACCGTAGATACTTGCAACGCAGCGACCGGCAAATGCAGCAGCGTCAACGCCAGCGACGGCACGGTCTGCACCGACAATAACGTCTGCACCACCAGCGACCAATGCCTCGGCGGCAAATGCGCCGCCACACCCATTTTGTGCAACGATAACAACGTCTGTACCAGCGATGTCTGCGACCCTGTCAGCGGCAAGTGCGGCTACACGCCCGTGCAGGACGGCACGGCCTGTTCGGATGGCAACGCCTGCAGCCAAAATGACGCTTGTTCCAAGGGCACTTGCACCGGCCTAGCGGTCAACTGCGACGACGGCGACCCTTGCACCACGGACGCGTGCAACCCGCAGTCGGGCGCCTGCAGCCACACGGCCATTCCCAACTGCATCGCGCCCTGCAACAACAACAACCAGTGCAATGACAGTAATCCTTGCACAACCGATAATTGCGCTGCCGGCACCTGCGCCCACGCCGCCAACAATGCCGGTGCTTGCACGGACAATAACCTTTGCACAACCGATGGTTGCAGCGCGGGAAGCTGCGTGTCCGTCGCCATCGTCTGCGATGATAAGAATCCGTGCACGGTGGACAAGTGCGACGTCGCCTCGGGGCAGTGCGTCAGCGCCGCTGGCCCGGACAACAGCGCCTGCGACGACGGAAACCCCTGTACTACGCCCGACTTATGCAAGGCGGGCAAGTGCACCGGGGCCGGCGCAGTTCTGTGCAACGATGGCGACCCCTGCACCACCGACGCCTGCGACGCGGCCACCGGCAAGTGCACGGCTTCGCCCATTCCCGGCTGCGGCGGAAACTGTGCAACGGTCCAAGATTGCAACGATAACAACGCCTGCACCAGCGATGCCTGCACCGCCGGCAAGTGCGTCAACACCGAGTTGACGGCAACGCCCTGCGACGACGGCAACGCCTGCACCAGCGGCGACGTTTGCACCACCGGCAAGTGCGCCGGACCAACGCCGAAGGTCTGCAACGACAATAACACTTGCACAACAGATAGTTGCGACAAGGTCACCGGCAACTGCGTCTACACCAACGTTGCCGACGCAACCGCTTGCAATGACGGCCTTTTGTGCACAATTGGTGATGCCTGCACCGCGGGCAAGTGCGGTGGAACGGCAACCCCTTGTAATGACAACAATGCTTGCACGCTGGACGTGTGCAACCCCAACACGGGCATTTGCCAGTTTACGGCGATCCAGAACTGCGGCACGCCTTGCCTGACCGTTCAGCAGTGCAACGACAATAATGCTTGCACAACAGATGCTTGCACCAACTTCCAGTGCGTTCACAAGCCCGCAGCCAATGGCGGTGCCTGCAGCGACAACAACCTCTGCACCACTGCCGACGCCTGCAACGCCGGTGTTTGCCAAGGCATAGCAACCACTTGCAACGACAACAATGTTTGCACCAATGACACCTGCCAAGCCGGCACGGGCAACTGCGTCTATGCCGCCGGAACCAATGGCAATCCGTGCAATGACAACAATCCCTGCACGTTGACGGACGCTTGCCAGGCGGGCACCTGCGTCGGCTCGGGCCTACTGCCTTGCAACGACAACAATGGTTGCACCCTGGATAATTGTGATGCCAAAAGCGGACTTTGCGTCTACGCGCCCATCAACGGCTGTGGTGGCAACTGCCTTGCGGCCAGCGACTGCGATGACAAGAATGCCTGCACGACCGACGCCTGCACGGCAGGCAAGTGCACCAACACCGCGCAAACAGGCACAAATTGTAGCGACGGCAATGCCTGCACCGTGGCTGACACCTGCCAAGCGGGCAACTGCATTGCTGGAAAGGCGGTCGCGTGCACGGACAACAACGTCTGTACCACGGACGCCTGCGATACCAATACGGGTTTGTGCGTCTACACGGCCTTGGCTGCGGGCGCTCCGTGCACTGACGGCGTCGCCTGCACCAACGGCGACAACTGCACCGGCGGCAAATGCGTAGGCACCAATGTAGTTTGCAACGACAATGACGCATGCACCACCGACGCGTGCGCAGCGGCGACGGGGCTCTGCGTCTACACGCCGATTGCTGGCTGCGGTGGCAATTGCATCCTGAATTTGCAGTGCAATGACCAAAACCCCTGCACCGGCGACGCTTGCACGGGCGGCAAATGCACCCACACCTTCCCGGCGGGCGGCAATTGCAATGACGGCAACGCTTGCACCACTGGCGACACTTGTGCCGGTGGCGTGTGCGCAGGTACACCCAAGGCGTGCAATGACAATAACCCTTGCACAACGGATGCTTGCAATGCAAACAACGGCAACTGTGTCCACGCCGCTGCCGCTAACGGCACGGGCTGCGACGACGGCAACGCTTGCACAGGCGCTGACGCTTGCGCGGCTGGCACCTGCACGGGCGTGGCTACCAACCAGTGCAATGACAATAACGTTTGCACGACGGATGCTTGCAACACACTGACCGGTGTGTGCACCAACACCGCCATCGCCGGTTGCGGCATCAAGTGCGTCCTCAACGCCGATTGCAATGATGGCAACAGCTGCACGACCGACGTCTGCACCGCCGGATCCTGCGTGATTACCAAGCTCAACGCCACGGCCTGCGAGGACGGCAACCTCTGCACCACCCTGGACACCTGCGTCACCGGCGTATGCACCTCGGGCAAGGCCGTGAATTGCAATGACAACAACGTTTGCACCACGGAGGCTTGCGACGCCAAGACCGGCCTGTGCGCCGGCCAGAACGTCGCCAACGCAACGCCGTGCAATGACGGCACCAACTGCACCACCGGCGACGTCTGCACGACCGGCAAATGCGCTGGCAAAGCAGTGGTTTGCAACGACGGCAACCCGTGCACCCTGGACAGCTGCGGCGGCAACAACGGCAATTGCCAGTTCCAGGCCATCGCCAACTGCAACGCCAACTGCGCCAGCGATGCGCAGTGCGCCGACAACAACATCTGCACCACCAACACCTGCACTGCCGGCAAGTGCGCAGTGACCTATGCCGACGGAACTCCTTGCACAGACAACAACTTGTGCACGGTTGGCGATATTTGCGCCATCGGTCGCTGCGTCGGCACCGCCACCAACTGTGACGACGGCGTGGTCTGCACCACCGACACTTGCGTCGCGGCCAGTGGCGTTTGCAGCCACACAACCCAGCAAAATTGCGGACCTGCGTGCACACAGAATGCAACGTGCAATGACAACAACGTCTGCACCGTCGACGCCTGCAACACCTACACCGGCAACTGCGTCAACCAGGCGATTCCCAACTGCAATCCGGTGCCCCAGTGCACGCTCAACACCGACTGCAATGACAACAACGTCTGCACCCTGGACACCTGCAACGCCAGCAACGGACAGTGCGTGTTCACCAACATCCCGGGCTGTAATCCCAATGCCCAGTGCAAGTTGGACGCGGACTGTAACGACAACAACGTCTGCACGGTCGACTACTGCGACACCTTCAACAGCACCTGCCAGCACATCGTCTTGCAGGGCTGCGTGCCGTAGGTCCTGACCATCATCCTGATCGCCTTGGCGGACCGCGGACGTGCAAAATGTGCACTTCGCGGGCGCCGATCAAGCCTGCAGCAGGAGCGTTCATGGCCCCGACAGTGCGGATGCGCGCGATTGTGTTGACATTTTCAGTGCTTGGCGCCTGCCATTCGGCCACCCCGGCGGCTCCATCCGCGTCTGCCGATGCCACGTCCTCAGATGGTACCACCACGGCGCAAGACATTGTTTCCTTAGGTGATTCACCAACAGCTGATACGGCAAAGGCTGATGCAGCAAGTGGCGACGTGACCACGACCAGTGGCGACGCGCAGGCCTTTGTGCCGACCGTTCATCCGGACCTGCCCCAAGTGCTCAACATGGGCGGAAAAGTTCTTACTAATCCGCGTGTTGTGCCAGTGCTCTACAGCGATGACCCCTATGGCGCGGACGTGCAGAAACTCCTGCAGCAGATTGCAGCAAGTACCTATTGGCCAACGATTGCCAGTGAGTACGGCGTCGGTCCTTTGCAAGTAGGTTCGCCGATTCTGCAATCCGGCAAGGCGCCGGCCAAGTTGGCAGAAGGCGACACGTTGGCGTGGCTGGACAAGGGCTTGGCAGATCCTAGCACGCCTTGGGGCAAGGTGGATGCGAACACCATCTATATGCTCGTGATTCCGCCGCAGACGGACTTCATTTCCGGTACAGGGAGTGACGCTGTGTCCTGTTGCGCGGACCGCGGTGGCTACCATGACGAAGTGCAGCTCGCCGGTACCTTGGTACCCTATGCCGTGGTTTGTGCCTGTGCTTACCCGGAGTTGGGACTCAATGCCTTGGACGACCTGACCTCGACCATTGCCCATGAACTCATCGAGGCCGCCACAGACCCCTTTAGCGTCAGCGCGCCGGCCTTCAGTCAGCAGAGCAACGCTGATGCCGCCTGGACCGATATTTCCGACGGCGAGGTAGGGGATCTCTGCGAATTTAATCAGGATAGCAACATCCACGTTTCGGGCATTGATTACCTCGTCACCCGCAGTTGGTCCAACCTTGCGGCGGCGGCGGGTCATGAGCCCTGCCTGCCATCGCCCGACCCGGGGCCCTATTTCGCCGCGGCGCCTTTGGTCAAGGATACTGTGAACATTCTGGATTTCCTCGGCAATCCGGTGCAGGCCAAGGGTGTCAAGATTGGGCTGGGGCAAAGCCGCACGGTGGATGTGCAACTCTTTAGTGACGGGCCGGTTTCTGGGCCCTGGCAGGTCAAGGCCTATGATTTTGAACAGGAAATTCAAGGACAAGCCAAGCCCAAGCTGGCCTTCACCTGGGATAAGAGCACCGGCAACAACGGCGATGTGCTGCACCTAACCATCCAAGTGCTGGCAACGGATAGCAATTGGGGCGGAGAGCTGTTCCTCATCGAGTCCAAGCTCGGCAGTCGCACCAGTGAATGGATGGGCGTCGTTGGCCAGTAGCAAGGCACCGCTGCGCCGCAGACGTACAACCGGCAAAGAGCTTGAAAGGCAAATGGTTTAATGACTGCGCCCAGTGCGTAGGCACTGGGAAGCACGCAACCGCTCGTCGCTTCACGACCCCCAAGTACCTCAAACCCGAAGTTCCTTGCGGGTTCGAGGCACAGTGTTGGCTTCTAGTTTCAGCGGGGCCCGCGGCCCCCCTCGCCCGCCCGCGAGGGCTCACCCCTGCGTTCGGCCGGGTCCCCGGCTGCAAAGTCCACAACGCCGAGTCCGTTGCGGTAACCCGCAAAGGACTTAGGGTTACGTGTACTAGTTCGCCGTTTGAATCAACACGGTTTCGCCGCCCACAGCCGTTTCAAAGCCCTTCTGCGCCGCCTTGGCAGCGGCCTGATCGGCAAAGGGCCCGAGGCGCACGCGGTAAAAGGTGCCCTTCTCGGGAACTTCGCCAGCAAATACAGCGGATTTCATGCCCTTGGCAGTCAGCATTTCGGCAAAGGAATCGGCGTCTGCCTGGGTCCGAAAGGACTTCACCTGCACCATCCACTTGCCGCCGGCATTCTTGTTGCCTGAGGCCGCCCCCTTGGCCTCGCCTTTTCTCTGCGGCTGAACTGCCTTGGCTGCGGCTTGGCGCTCTGCTTCTGCCTTTTCCTGCGCCGCCTTGTCCCTGTCTGCCCGGTCCTGGTCGGCCTTGGACTTGGCCGCCTTCTCCGCTTGAGCGCGCGCCTGGGCTTGTTTGGCCGCCACCTGCTCCTGTGCTTGCGCTTGCGCCTTGGCCGCCTTTTCCTCAGAGGCCTTCTGCTCGGCCGCCTTCAGGTTAGACTGCCTCTCAGATTCCTTCTTTCCTTTCAAAGCTTTGGCTGCTGCCACCTTGTCACGCTCGGCCTGGGCCTTGGCCGTCTTCTCGGCCGCAGCCTTTTCGGTCGCGGCCTTCTCTGCAGCTCGCTTGTCCGCTTCTTTCTTTTCTTTCGCAGCCTTTGCCGCAGCCACCTTGTCGCGCACAGCCTTGGCCTTGGCAGCCTTTTGCGCCAGCGCCTCTTGCTTAGCAGCCTTCTCCGCGGCAATTCGCTCGGCTTCTTCCTTTTCTTTCGTGGCCTTGGCTGCTGCCACCCTTTCCTTGGCCGCCTTTGCCTTGGCCGCCTTGTCAGCCAATGCCTTCTCCTTGGCGGCCTTCTGCGCTGCTAGGCGTACGGCGTCCGCTTGGGCCTCGGCCGCTCTTTCGGCTTCTGCCCTTTCTTTCGCGGCCTTGGCTGCTGCCGCCTTCTCGGCCGCGGCCTTTTCCTTGGCGGCCTTTTCTGTTGCAGCTTTGACGGCTTGCTGCCGTTCTCGGGCTTCCTTCTCCGCTTTAGCCCGTTGTTCTTCGGCCTTGCGTTCGGCTTCGGCCCGGGCGGCCGCGGCTTCCCGTTCAGCCTTGGCACGCAGTTCCGCTGCCTCACGTTCAGCTTTTACACGTAATTCTAAAGCCTTACGGTCCGCTTCGGCCTTGGCTTCTGCCGCACGTTTGGCCGCTGCAGCGTTCTCGAGCGCAGCCGCCTCCTGGGCTTTTGCAAGTTCAATCGCCGCCTTGCGCTTCGCCTCGGCCTCTGCCTTTGCCGCAGCTTCTTCCCGGGCTTTGCGTTCGGCAGCTGCTTTTTCCGCAGCGAGCCGTTCTGCCTGGGCCTTCCTTGCGGCGAGTTCCTTCTCTTCTGCAGCCTTTTCAGCAGCTTGAGCCGCGGCCGCACGACGGTCCGTCTCAGCCTTTTCAGCGGCGGCACGTTGGGCGGCGAGGGCTTGTTCGGGCACATCGGCGTGGGCACTTGCCGGCAGCATTTTAGCTACATGATCAGCAGGTTGCGGGAGTGGCTCTGGAGGCGGATTGAGCGGGGCCGGAATGATCGGGGCCTCCGCCTTTGCTCTAGGTGCCGCGGCAGGGGGAAGGGCAACCTCAGGCGTCGCCTCAGCTTTTGGCGGTGTCTGGCTGCCTTGCGCCACGGGTGGCGGCTCTTGACGGCCTAGGTGGTAGCCCACAGCGAACGTCACCGCCAGCGCCACAGCACCGACGATGCCAAAGCGCAAAATGTCCCGCACTTCCAGGTGCAAAATCAAGCGTTCGCGCACGCGGTCAAAGTCGCGCAGGGCCATCGAATTCCTCGTGGCTCAGGGGGGCATCCTCGCCACTACTCGAATGTACGCCAATATCGCCAAAGGCCAAAGAATGTTGTCTTTTGCCGCGGTCTACGCGGTTGGCTCGGCGTCTTCTTGCAGCGACTGCATGCGGTCCGGCGCGGTGACGCCAAGTAGCTGTAAACCATTGTGGATCACATGCTTAAGCGCGAGCACCAGGCTCAGACGCGCCTGGGTCAGCAGCAAATCATCACTGATTACACGGGCATCGGTCTTGCCGCGCGTGTAGTACGCGTGAAAGGCGCGGCAGGTGTCCAGCAGCCAGAACGCCAGCTGATGGGGTTCACGCGCTTTGGCGGCGCGCGCAACAATCTCAGGGAATTCCGCCAAGATCATGCAGAGATTGCGCTCGTCATCCAGAGCCAAGCTGCGCAGTTCGGCGTGGGCCTGCCAGGGCTGCCCGGCTTCCTCCGCCTTACTCAGCACCGAGGCCAACCGCGCATGGCCGTATTGGACGTAGTACACCGGATTGTCCATTGAAGTTCGGCGGGCAATTTCCAAATCAAAATCAAGCTGTGCGTCCGCCTTGCGCATCAGGAAGAGAAAGCGCACAGCATTGCGGCCGCTGCTCGGCTCGGCCGTGGTCACTTCTTCGATCACGTCGCGCAGGGTCACAAACTCCCCGGAACGCTTGCCCATGGGCACTGGCTTGCCGTCCCGCAGCAGTGCAACCATTTGAACCAGCAGGACTTCTAGGCGATCGCCAGTCCAGCGTGCCGCCCGTGGATCGCCTTCTTGGCGGCGAAGGTCGCCCAAAGCCTGCAGCACGCCCTGCAACCTGGGCACGTAGCCATGGTGATCGGCGCCCAAGATATTGATAAGATGATCAAATCCTCGAGCCAGCTTGTCGTCGTGGTAGGCAATGTCCGCGGCGAAATAGGTCGGCCGACCATCGGAGCGCAGAATGACCCGGTCCTTGCTGTCAAGGAAGCGGGCCGGCATGTCTTCGCGGGTGCCACGGAAGAAAACGGCGCGCCCATGCAGGGTTTCGCCTTCTTCGTCAGCGCCGACGCTCTCTTGCTCATAGGCCCATTTGGCGGCCTGCAGGCGCTTGGCACAATCAGCGACGGCATTTGCGCCTTGATTTTCAAGGCCATGCAGGGACCGCTCACTGAACCAACGGTCAAAGCCGATGCCGAGCAGGGCCAAGTCCGCCTTAATGCGCAAGAGCATTTGCTGCCAGGCGGCAATTGAAACACGGCGGTTGTCCGCACGACCCTCGGCATTTTCCGGTTCAGCTACGGCCCAGGCTGCGTCATCGTCCCAGCGCGCCTGATGGGCCGCCGCTGCGTACTCGCTCGTCACTGCAAAAGTCTCTGCAATCTGCGCAACGTAGCCGCCACGGTAGCCATCTTCTGGGAAACCTTTGGGAAATCCGGCAGGAAAGGCCACTGGATCGCCCTGGGCCCAGGTTGCCAGTGCCGACTGGCGAAGCGCTGATGCACGTAGCCAATGCCAAACACTTTCACCTAGTTTGCCGATCTGATTGCCAACATTGTTGACATAATACTCCGTCGCCACCGCATAGCCCGAGGCCCGCAGCACCCGCGCCAGGGCATCACCCAAGACGGCACCGCGCCCGTGGCCGACGTGCAATGGGCCGGTCGGATTGGCACTGACGAACTCCAGCAGCACACGTTCACCGGCTCCCGAACGGTTATTACCATACGTTTCAGGGGTGTGGAGCACATCGGTCACGGCCGACTGCCATGCGTTCGCAGCGAGCCGTAGGTTGACAAAGCCCGGGCCGGCCAGTTCCGCAGCGGCCAAAAGGCCATGCGTATCGGCCTGTTTTAAAAGCGCAATCAAGCGTTCTGCCACCGCGCGAGGATTGCTCTTGGCCACCTTAGCGAGTGAAAATGCCAAGTTGGTCGCAAGGTCGCCATGGCTTGCCTGCCGCGGACGCTCCAACGGCACCTGGCTAGGGGCGATCGCATCGGGGAAAAATCCTTCATGTACGCCAATTTCAATGGCATCAGCCACCAACTGGCGCACGCGTTGGTACAGGCCCGCAGGGGCAAGGGGGGCAGGGTGCAGGTCGCTCATCGGCTGTCGGTCACCGCGGGCTCAGGCCAGTTCCGCATAGGATAACTGGTTGAGCAGACAAGGGATCTCTGTCTTCCATGGCTGAGCGGGGCAAGATGCACCAGCAACGCAACCCAGTCACCGCGTGATCCAGGCCGCGGCGAGGTGCGCAGAATAGCCCAGATTGGTCAGCATCGGCCACCACTACCCGTGCATCGCGTCGGCCATCGCCCCACACAGTCGGGGCCCGGCGGTCAGGCTCGGCAGCGATTCTGCTTGCAATGGCGGCAGTGGACACATCAAACTAGCTAACAAATAAAGGGAATTCGGGTAGATAGCGGCGACACGGTAGTCGGTTCTACGTCGGCCCGGCCAACTGAGCGGCGAACTGACCCCGGCGACCGAGCGCGTGCGCCGTTCTGCGGATACCGTGATCAACTCGGCGCCACCGGGCCCATCGTCGCCCAACCATGGACGCTTCGAGAGAGTATAACATCTTGGATTTGATGGTAAATAGCGTCTAACGTCTTCGGACTCAGCCGTGCCACCGTCAGCACCTCAAAGCGAACAGGCCTGACGCGAAGTGTCGCAGCCAAAAACTGGCCAACTTCGCGGCGTACGGTACCCTCAAGACCAGCCGCCGGGCCGAGTAGGGTGCCATGTCGACCACGATCGCCCAGACGATGTCCTTTGAAATCAAGCTTCTCAAAGCCTTGGTGCGTTGGCCCATCCGCCTAATTGATGCCGTGGGCGCGGCCGTCCTGTTCGCGAGCCAGGCTCTGTTGGCAAGCGTGCGTCCTCCCTATCGATACAGCAACTATATCGCGATCTTCGAGTTCGTCGGCGTCGGTTCCTTGGGCATCGTCTTGCTCACCGGGGCCTTCACCGGCGCCGTCTTTGCGATCCAGACGGCCATTGCCTTCGAACTGTTCAATGCCAAAAGTCTTATCGGCGGCAGCGTAGCCATGGCCCTACTGCGCGAGTTGGCCCCGAGCATGGGCGCGCTCATGGTGGCCGGACGCGTTGGTTCGGCGATGTGCACGGAATTAGGGACAATGCGGGTAACTGAGCAAATAGACGCTTTGGAGACCATGGCGGTCGACCCCGTGCATTACCTCGTTGCGCCGCGCATCATCGCGTGTACGTTGATGATGCCGATGCTAGCCGTCTGTTTCGCCGCGATTGGTCTCGCCGGCGCTTGGGTCGTGTCCACGCAACTGCTTGGCATTGATACGCAATCTTTCTTGAGCCGCATCGTGCTGTGGGTCAGGCCCTCGGACGTCCTCTGCACCGTAGTCAAGGGCACGTTTTTCGGCCTGATCATCGGCAGCATCGCCTCCTGGCGCGGCTTTCTCGCCACCGGTGGCTCGCGGGGCGTGGGCTTGGCGACGACCAGCACCGTGGTCACGTCGTCGGTGACCATCCTGCTGGTCGATTACCTCATCACGTCGGTGTGGCTGCAGGTCTTCAAACGCTGAATCGCGCAATTAACGCGTTATTGCAAGAAGTTTGACCCTTGATATACAACGCTCATGGGGCGGCCAAACAGCGCAGCGCATCGATCGCCGTCGCGACCTGTTCGTCCGCCTTTTGCCGGGGAAAGAGCTCCGTCGCCGCCTGATGTCGCTGTTGCCGAGCTTGAGCGACACATGCCAAAAGCATCTTATTTGCAAGGGGATTGACCGTGGTACTACAGTTGTCGGCGGCTAGATGCTGACTCAAATCGGCCTCGCGCATGCCCGCAGCCTGAGCGCCGCCGAGTTCGCGCGTCGTCAGCACATCCGGCGTGACACCAACGGCTTGCAAACAACCGCCGGCCGGACCGTAGTACCGGGCGATCGTCACTTTGACGAAGTAGGGCGACGAAAACGGCCGAATCAGCTTCTGCATCGAGGCCTTGCCATACGTCTGATCGCCGACGATCAGAGCCCGGCCATTCTCGCGCAGTGCGGCCGTCAGCGCCTCGCAGGCTGACGCGCAGCCACCATTGACAAGAACAACCAGGGGTTGCAGCACATCGAACTCGTCCTTCTTGGCCGGCGCGACGATGTCCTCTTGGTTGCGCCGCTTGACGCGCACGATAGACCCCTGCCGCAGGAACAGGTCGGCCACGGCCACAGCTTCATCCAGCACGCCGCCGCCATTGTCGCGCAGATCGAGAATCCACCCTTGAATCGGGGACTTGTCGCTGCGCATCGCTTGTTCCATGGCAGCCCAGGTCCGCAGGCCCGTCTTGTCGACGAACTCCGTCAAATGCAGCAAACCCACTTGATTCATACGCTGATCGCCGCGCGCCGCGATTCGCCACGCCTCGGCGTCGGGCGTCATCTCCACACGTCGTGTCAACGTCAGGTGTCGCGTGCGCTTGTCGCGCATGAGCCCCAGCACCACCTTGGTCCCCTCCTTGCCGCCCAGCGCTTTTTCCAGTTCGGGTGCGGACTTACCTGTGGTCGGTTCCTTGTCCAGCGTCAGCAGTTGGTCCCCTACACGTACGTCCGCCTGCCACGCAGGGCTATTACGCGTCACATCATCAACCAAAATGCGGTCTTTCCCTGCCGGAGCTAGGTGAAGACCGACATCCGCTGTTGCGGCGGCCGTCACTGGCTGATTCACGCGCGTCCAAAACGCGGCAGAAACCAAGTCACTGTGGGCATCCAGGGCCTTGAGGTACGCAGAAGCTGCGTTAATCCAAGCGAAATCGGCTCCGCCCCCTGGCGCGCGTGCTTGTTCATCGCCGTTTTCAGGGGTTCGCGGGCCGCCCAATCCTTGGCGCAGTGCCTCGCGTTCCAGCCAGGCCATGGCACAGTCGAAGTCCTTGCGCGCAAAGCCAATTTTCGCCCAAGCCTGATCCACCAGCGCCTGCCGTTCGCGCACAACCTCGCGGTTTTGGGTCGTAGCTAGGCCCGGTTCGGGCCGCCACTGTTCCGCCGCCGGGGGAATCCGATGCATGACCACGCCGGTCATCGCGTGTCCCCCACACATCATCGGCTCGGCAACACCTGAGTAACGCCCATGATCTTCAGGCTTTTGCCCGCGATTGCTCAGGAATTCGGCAGGAAGCAACTCTGCTGTCGGTGTCAGGGTCCACAGCGCTCCGTTGGCCGCGCGAATCCAGGTTTGCGGCGAATCGGAAATAACATCAAGCCAGTTCTCAGCAGCCGTCTTGCGGACCTGCTCAAACTGCGTTGGGCCAAAAGTAACGCCGCGCCAGTCTTTGACGGTGCCGAGCAACGCCAAAGGTCGTGAAAAATCATCGGCATCTGCTGCCAACGCCACAGGGGGCAGGAGCAGTACCGCGCCCACTAGCAGCGAGGTTTGAAAAACGATGCGTGAATTCATGTCACCTGCCGTCGTCGCCAAATCGCAATGAAAATAAGGAGTAAGCTGAAAATCGCACCAACCGTCGTCCCCCGAGTTGCGGCGCTGCATCCGCCCGGGGCAGGCGTGGTGCCGCCGCTGCTGAGGTCGCTACCGCTGCTGCTGGCGTCGGTGGCTGGGCCGATGCTTGGGTCACACGTGGTGGTGTAGGCGTGGCAGATGCCGTCGCGATCGTCCTGGGCCAAGCTGCATTTCTCGCCTGGTTGCGCAGTGTTGAAGGCGTACATGGTCGCCTGCGCATCGGGGCTGTGGCCTAGTCCCAAGGCATGGCCCATCTCGTGCGTTAGCGTGTCGCACAAATTCACGCGTCCGGCTGAGCAGTTGCCGACGCAGAAGTCGTGGTCGACATCGTCAATCGCAATGTCCGCGTCGACCAGTTCGCCCGTGCTGAGGTTGGCTGTCACCACCGTTTGCGACAAGACCGAGACGCCAAAGGGCCAATTGGCTTTGATTGGAATGATGAAATTGCCGTTCGGGCTATAGCCGGTGCACTTGCCCTGCGCATCCTTGCCGGTGCAGTCGGGCCCCAGGGTGTCGGTATGTGCAAACCCCTTGTTCTCTAGGGTAAATCCAATCGGATGGCTGGGGCAGGGCGTGCCCGGGACATTGGCTTTGGCACCTTGGCAGGTGTCGCACGCAACCGTTTGCCAAGAGACCATCGCGGCGTCGACCGTGGCTTGATAGTCGCCATCGGAAACTGTGTCTAGGCTGACATTTTGCAAGTGAAAATCAATGGTCGAGCCCAGCCAGCGCTCGCCGCAGCCCGTCCCCACTTGGGTCTGCACCCAAGCAAGCGCGGTCGACGGCAGCCAGAGCCACCCCAGGGCGATCGCGATTGGCCAACGCATGCAGTCCTCCGTCGCCAACCCTACCGGATCTTGGGTCCATTTGGCAAAGCCGCGCTCCTGGGAATGTCTTGCGGCCCTGCGGGGCTGACCCGTATGCTGGCGACGGGTCAAGCGCACGGCGCCTGGGGTGAATAAGTGCATAAGAACTTGAAAGTCATGGCAATTCTTGGCGTCATGCTGGCCGTCTCTATGCTTGCGCCGTTGGGCGCGACGGCCTGGGCCAATGGTCGTTATCCAGCGGCGGGGCAACTGGTTGTCGACCCGATCGATGCCCAACGCATCGTGGTGCGGACCACCTTTGGCCTTTTGCAGACCACCGATAACACCAAGCATTGGCAGTGGATTTGTGAAACTGCGGCGGGCTACGAGGACAATACGGACCCCTATTTCACCGTCGGCGGCAGTGGCGCCTTGGTCGTGGCGACGGCTACCGGCATGACGGTGAGCAGCGATCGCGGCTGTGTTTGGACGAAACTACCTGGATCAATGGGGCAATTGCCTGCCTATGACTTGGTGGTTTCGCTGTCGTCGCCCCTGAACATGTGGGCCGTGGACCAGAGCGACGGCGGCCTTCTGCAACTGCTGGCATCGACCGACGGTGGGCTACACTTTTCGCCACAGGGAGCAAAATTGCCTAGTGGCTTCAGCGCTCTAACCCTGGAAGTCGCGCCCTCCAATCCTCAGCGCATCTATGTCAGCGGCCAGCAGCAGCAGACCCAGAGCGTGATCATGCGTAGCGACGATGGCGGCGCTTCCTGGCAGGCGTTACCGATGGATACGACCGATATTGTGGGCGATTTCGTTGGTGCTGTCGACCCGCAACAGCCGGACCGCCTCTACGTGCGACGCAACACGGACACGGGGGATGCGCTGCTGTTCTCCAGTGATGCGGGGCTGACTTGGCAACAGGCCTTTGCCACCCCGGGGAAGTTGCTGGGGTTTGCGCTGTCCCCGGATGGTCAGACCGTGGCTCTTGGCGTAGTTGTCCCGCAATCGCCTGAATTGCGTGGGCTTTGGCTTGCCTCAAGCAGCGACATGGTGTTTCACAAGGTGCAGGATGTGCAGCCGACCTGCCTGACTTGGACCGCCCAAGGCCTGTGGATTTGCGCCCTGCAGTCCGTGGATCACTTTGTGCTCGGGCGTTCGGAGGACGCCGGCAAGTCCATCAAGCCGCTGCTGCAACTTGCTGACATCAAGCCACTGTCCTGTCCGGTCGGCACGCGCACAGCCAATGTCTGCCCTGCGGCTTGGACGCTCGTGGCCAAACAACTTGGTGTGGGTACCTCGCCAGTAGTTGCGCCGGCTCAGCCTATCTCTTCTGGATGTAATGGTTTTCGTGGGTCGTCGGCGATTGCTGTGCCGTGGCTGACCCTCATTTTGCTTCTGGCGCTCGGTCTGCGCACAAGGCGGGTGAAATAGGCCCACCTTGTGCGCGACCGCTGGCGCTACTTGCAGGCGCAGGCCGTGTCGAGCTTGTAGTCGCCCGCGTAGCCATCATAGCCATCGACAACGAACAAGTACTTGGAATCCTTGACCGCATTGAAGGTCACGGCCACGGTGCTGTTCATCATCAGGCCGCCGGCGAGGCAGGTCTTGCCGTCGCAGATCTTGCTGCCGTCGAGCACGAACAGGTCGAGGTAGCCCGGCGTCGTGCTGACCTTGGTCAAGGTCACAGTGATCGCACCAGTGCACGAAGCCGTGAAATCATACGTGTATTCGTTGCCCGTCTCGGTGCCGTAGGTGTTGGCGGGGCAGACGTACGTGTCCACCTTGTCGGTGCTGCCCGTGCTGTCGCTGGTGTACTGGTCGCTGCTGCCACAGCTCATCGGGAAGTCGCCGACGCAGCCGGCCGCGCACGACGCATCGGCGGCGCAATCGCTGTCCGCACAGTCGGTTGTGCCGTCTTTGTCGTTGTCGATGCCGTCGTTGCAGATGGCTTCAGTGGCCGGAATCGGCGTGCAGCCGCAGTCGATCTTGATGTCATACTGACCGCTGTAGTTGTTGTAACCGTCGACAACGATGTCGTATTTGGCACCCTTCTTGCCAGCGAACTTGACCGTCGCCGTTTTGCCGCCCATCAGGCCATGGGCAACGCAGCTGGAACCCGCGCACACTTGGCTGCCGTCAAGGACAAACAAGTCGAGGAATCCTGCGGCCGTAGACGTCTTGGTCAAGGTCACGGTCACGTCGCCGTCGCACTCGCCCAAGTAGGTGTAGGTGTATTCGCTGCCGGTTTCGTTGCCGAAGCTACCGTCTTTGCAGGTGTAGCTGTCAACGATGTCCGTGCTGCCGGCGCTGGCGTTGCCATAGGAATCCGTGCCGCCGCAGGTGAGCGGGAAGTCGCCACTGCACTGGCACACGGGGTTGGCCGCGCAATCGCTGTCGGCGCAATCGGTTTTGCCGTCTTTGTCGTTGTCGACCTTGTCATCGCAAATCGATTCCTTGCTGATGACGCAGGCGGGGTCCTTGGCGCAATCGCTGTCCGAGCAGTCGGTCTTGCCGTCCTGGTCATTGTCGATTTGGTCGGCGCACTTGGTCTCCGTGGTGACCTTGCAGGCGGCATCGGCAGCGCAATCGCTGTCATCACAGTCGGTTTTGCCGTCGCCATCGTTGTCGATCTTGTCGGCGCAGAGGGTTTCCTTGCCGGCGCAAACCGCCTTGATCGTGTAATCGGACTTGACGGCATTGTAGCCATCGACCGCGAACAAGTACTTGTCGCCCTTCTTGACGCTGACGGTCTTGGTGGCCGCGTTGTTGCTCATCAGCGCGTGCGCGACGCAGGTATTGGCTGCGCAAGGTTTGGTGCCGTCGAGCAAGAACAAGTCAATGAACTCACTGGCGCTGCCCGTCTTGGTCAGCGTCACGGTCAAATCGCCTGTGCAATCAGCGGTGTAGGAGTAGGTCAGTTCCGGCCCTGTCTCATTGCCAGCGCTGCCGTCGGTGCAGGTCCAGGTGTTGACGACCTGGGTGCTGCCATTGCCGCCGTTGTTCCAGTTGTCGGCAACGCCAGACTTAAGCGTATACGAGGCCTTGCAGGAGCAGGCGGCATCAGCGGCGCAATCGCTGTCGGCGCAGTCGATCTTGCCGTCCTTGTCGTTGTCGATCTTGTCGCTGCAGAGCGTTTCCGTGCTGGTCGGCGCGCAGGCCGGATCCTTGGCGCAATCGCTGTCATTGCAGTCGGTTTTGCCGTCCTTGTCGTTGTCGATCTTGTCGGTGCAGTTGGCTTCGGTGCTCGGCGCGACGCAGGCGGGATCCTTGGCGCAATCGCTGTCGCCGCAGTCGGTTTTGCCATCCTTGTCGTTGTCGACCTTGTCGGTACAGTTGGTCTCAACGGTGGGTGTGCAAGCCAGATCGGCAGCGCAATCGCTGTCTTTGCAGTCGGTCAGGCCATCGGCATCGTTGTCGATCGTGTCGTTGCAGATGGTTTCCTTGCCGCCCGCGCAGCCGCACTGGATCTTGAGGGTGAAATCGGTGGCGAGATTGGCGTAACCGTCGACAACTACAAGGTACTTGGTGCCCTTCTTGGCGTCCTTGAGCGTCACGGTCGCCGCGTCGGTGCCCATCAAGTTGTGGGCAATGCAGGTGTTGGCCGCGCACGCCTTGCTACCATCGAGGACGAAGAGGTCCAAGTAGCCAGATGCAGTGCCAATCTTCTGTAGCGAAATGGTCATCGCGCCATCGCATTCCGCGGTGACGTCGTACACCATTTCGGGGCCAGTTTCCTGATTGGCATTACCATCTTTGCAGGTGTAGCTGTCCAGGGCCTTGCTGCTGCCGGCGTCGCCGTTGTTGCCCTTGACCGAATCGCCGCAGATGTGGCTGCCGGCGCTCTGGCAGGTGGCCACAGGCACGTTGCAAGCGGCGGCCTTGGTACAATCGTCGTCGGCGCAGTCGGTATTGCCGTCGCCGTCATCGTCTTTCTTATTGGCGCAGTCCGCTTCGCACTGCTTGCCGCAGGCCGCGAACACTTCCTTGACGCAAACAGCGTCCCAGGCGGTGTCGCAGCAGTAGCCGTCGCCGCTCCAGTTCCCAGAAGCGTCTTTGGTTCCGCAGACTTTGGCAGCGCACGGGTCGCAGGCGGGGTCCAGTGGCTTGCCACCAGCGGCAGCGGCGCAGACGTTGCAGGTCGCCTTGCACGCGGCATCAGCGGCGCAATCGGCGTCGTTGCAGTCGACTAAGCCATCGAGGTCATTGTCGATCTTGTCGGTGCAGTTGGTCTCGGTCTTGGGGGCCAAGCACTTGGCATCCTTGGCGCAGTCGCTGTCGTTGCAGTCGGTCTTGCCGTCTTTGTCGTCGTCGACCAAGTTGCCGCAGTTTGTCTCGACCGTCACGGCGCACGCGGCGTTGACCGCACAATCGTTGTCGGCGCAATCGGTTAGGCCGTCTTTGTCGTCGTCGATGCCATTGGTGCAGTTGACTTCGCCGTTGGCGTTGCAGGCTGCATCCGCGGCGCAATCGTTGTCTTTGCAGTCGGTTGCGCCGTCCTTGTCGTCGTCAATGCCATTGGTGCAGTTGGCTTCCTTGGTCGGATTGGCGCAGGCCGCGTCGGCAGCGCAATCGTTGTCGGCGCAGTCCGTGGCGCCGTCCTTGTCGTCGTCAACGCCATTGGCGCAGTTGGTTTCCTTGGCGGGGATAGCTGCACACGCTGGGAAGGTCGCGCAATCACTGTCTTTGCAGTCGGTCTGACCGTCGCCGTCGTCGTCGATGTTGTTGGCGCAATCCGTTTCCGTCTTGCCAATCGCACACTTGGGGTCGGTGGCGCAGTCGTTGTCGGCGCAGTCGATGGCACCGTCGCAGTCGTCATCCTTGCCATCTGAGCAGTTGATTTCTTTGGTGTTTGCGCAGGTGCCGCTGCCGCCCTTGCAAACGCCGGCGACGCACAAGTCGCCCGTGGTCGTCGGGTCGCCGTCATCGCAGGGCTTGCCGTTGTTGGTGTACTGGCAACCGTTGGTAGAATCACAGGTTTCGTCGGTGCACGGGTTGTTGTCGTCGCAGTTGGCCTTGACGGTGCCGTTGCAGGTGCCGGCCGTGCAGACCGCTTGGCTGTAGCACATGTCGGCCGACTGGCAGTTGGTGCCGTCCGGGGCCGTGGCTGTTTGGCAAGTACCTGAACTTACGTCACATTGGGCGACTTGGCAGGAGCCGACGTTGACCTTGCCGGTGCAATCGGCGTCGGTTTTGCAGCCGCCGCTCTGACTGCCTTGATCATCGGGGGTTTGCACGTCGTTGGTGCCGGTGTCGACCTTGGTCGTGTCGCCCGCCTTGGTGTCGCCTAGGTTCACGACGACGTCTTGTCCGCCGTTATTGTTGGCATTATTGGTGGACGACTGCGTTCCGTTGCCGTCACTGCAGGCAGCTGCGAGCACAAGGCCAGCCGCAAGCAGGACGCGGGTACAGGCATTCAGGGCCGTGGAAGCGGGACGATGCATGGTAAGCTCCGAGAATGATTCTGAAAAAACCGGCAACTAGCCCCGGCTCTTGACGATCTGCCTGGCGCGAAGGGCGCAAGAGGATACGGATCGGCCTGCCTGCGGTCAAGGGATTTCGTGCGCAAGGGACTTGGCGCGAGTCCGTTAAGGCCCAGCCCGCCTCACCGTCGCTTTCTGGCTGATGATCGAAGTAGGGGCGCAGGTCCTGCACATGGGCCGCGTGGTGATCGCCGGCACCGGCTCAGGTTGCGGGTCGTAGGCCAATCGAGCCGTCGCGCGGCGGTCGATCACTGCAAAGGTCAGTCGTTGTAGGGGTTTGACCACTGCCCGCCATTGACAGTGCGGGCTTTGACCGTGCCCAAAGTGCACCTTCTAGAGGGCGGAATGCGCTTGGGGAAAGCGCTTTTCAGCATTTGGCTTCAGGGGCACGATCAGGTTGCGGAACTCGATCTCGCCCACGCCCTCGGCGTGGAAACTCTTGTCGACTTTGCCGTAGCGCGTGGTCGGTTTTGAATTCGTCTCCAGGGAACGCGGCTCAAGGCTACCGCACACGGTCAGGTCGACACCGCAGGGCACAAAGACTTCGCCAAAGAAATTGCCCTCTTCGCTGCCTAGGCCCCGATAGACCATCTTGGCGTTGGCATCCAGACAGTCGCCGATGGCGAAGTAGATGTAATAGTCCTCGCTAGCGGTGCGTCGTGGTCCTTCAAACTTGCCGCCAATCTCCACCTCGCAACTGCGCTTTTCTGTGCCGGAAACCGCTGTCGGCAGGGCAACAGCTGGCGTCGCCGGAGCCGCAATCACCACTGCGACGGGGTCGGCCTTGGCCAGTGCTGGCTTAGGTTCCTCTGACGCAATCGCGGGTTTGGGCATGCTAGGCGCCTCGGACTTCTTGGTACAGGCACCCATGACCACGACCAGCAGGCCAATTAGCGCAAGGAGTTCAGCCCTTGGCGCGGTGCCAGCGTTGCCGATTGGCACAGGCGCATCCAGGACAACCTTGAAATAACTAGGGATCTGTATCATTGGTTTGCACTCCAAACGAGGCTGCCGCGGCCCAGGCTAGGGGCGTCGGCGGTCGAACCGTCGCGGATGTCTGCCTGCAACGGCATGGCACGGCCGCCGCCGAAGACATACTGGTCCATTTGCTTGAGGTTTCCGGTCAGTACTAGGTCGACAAAGCCAGACGCGCGAACGCTCGGGATGACGGCCTGGGCCAACGCAGGGGGCACCGTGGCGCGAATTTCGATCTTGCCGTCGACGACGCGTACGGGCACGGTCATCACGAATGGCGTGCTGCCCGGAACGAAGAGGTATGCGCGCAAGGTATCATTTTTGCTGTCTTTTCCGTCGGGAAGGATAGCGATTCGCGCCTCGCGGAACTGCCAACTGCCGACCAGCCACGCCGTGCTGCGAATGCGCGGCAGGATTCCGCGAATCATTAACACCGGCGCCGGGTTAGCGGGTACGGTCAGCTTGGCTTCAGCGGTGCCTCCTGCCGCCACGTCGATGGCAACCTCAGCGCCTGGAGCCACTTGCGCGACCACAGTTCCGTCCCGGCTGCCACTGTTCTTGACGGCAATGACGACGTCGACGTCCTTTCCCCGTGCAAACACGGTCATCCGCGGCGCAATCCCGTCGACCTTGTGGGTTCGCAGTCCGAGTTCCCCATCAATTGCGTGTAGGTAGATGTCGGTCATACGCGTTGTCGGCAGCGCCTGCCACACGCGGCCGATCGCTTCTAGGGGCACGTCCGCGTCACAAGCCCGCTTATCCACGCCCAATTCGCGGCGGACAGGCTGGATGCCCACGACCTTGGCACTTGCTTCGCCGTCGCAGTCGAAGTGAAATTCCAGAATCAAACCAATCTTTTGCGTGCGCACCCCGCCGTGGGGCTGACACTGCGCTGTGTGGCTCAGCGTCAGATTCTGGCCGGGCAGCAGCAGTTGGCTGAGACGGTCGCCGCCGGCCAGTTCGACCTCAGCCACCACTTGGTTTCGCGTCGGATTGTGCAGGATATATTTGAAAGTATAGTCTTTAGGCGTCAAGAACTTCCAACTGGTCGCTTGATTGCGCTTGAGCTCGTCCTGCAGCGCCTGTTGTGAAACGGTCGGGCCGCGCGGCTCCTCTTCCTCCGAAACCTGAGGCGATTCAACGGTGACCCACTGCGCGGCCTTGCTCGTCTGCACGAGTTCTTGCAGGGCGTGCCACAGCGGGACACCGTCCGGCGTATCGGCCCGCGCTGCATAGAGATCGACTACCGTCTGCAGCGAGCACTCGCATTCCGGTTTTGGCTTGTCCGGCTTGCACTTGGGCAGCAGTCGCGCGCAGACCGACGCCACAGGCTCGCCACTGTTGGCCGCTGCCTGGTTGCGCGCCGCTACCGTCGGTCCGTCCATAACCACGCCATGGACGTTGGAACTGCTGCACCCGTCGGTCACCGCGAGCAGCAGGGCCAGCATCCCGGCCCACCGCAGAGCCAGCCGCGGAGCGCTGAGAACGGACAGAGAATTGCCACGAAAAATCGCGGAGATCGAGCGGAACTGTTGGAGCGTGAGGGGCGACAGCATCGGTGGGTCCGTCCTAGGAGAATCTCAGCGTAGCGCCCCAGCGCCCCCTCAGCAAGGGGCCTGGACCGATGTCCGTAACGGCACCAAAATACATTGTAATGTAAGCGATTTTTCGCCAAAGAAGCTCAGGCCAATTTCGGCGCAGTAGCCAGCGTCTGTCCAGCGCATGCTCGATTTGCGGCGAGGTCGCCATCACGCTACGCTAGACCCCGTGCGAAACGAATTTCCTCAGCCTTTCGGTCCCTATGAACTCTTGCGCCGGGTCGGTCGCGGCGGTATGGCGGAAGTTTTCCTGGCCAAAGCGACCAGTGCGCGGGGTGACAAGCGCCTCGTCGCCCTCAAGCGCATGCACGCAACATTGTCCGAGGACCAAAGTGCCGTGGCGATGCTCATTGAAGAAGCGCGCCTGTGCATGCGCTTTCACCATGACAACATTGCCCAAACCTTTGAACTGGGCAACCACGATGGTGCCTATTTCTTCATCATGGAATACGTAGACGGCGTCGACCTCGGCACCGTCGGCAACCTGGTGGAGAGTAGGGGTACTTGCCTGGAACCCTCGATTGCGGCTTATGTTTGTGCCGCGATGGCCCGGGGCTTGGACTACGCGCACAACCTATGCGACGAGTCAGGGCAGCGCCTCGGTATCGTTCACCGCGATGTAAGTCCGCAAAATGTCTTGATTGGTCGTCATGGTGAGGTCAAGCTGATCGACTTTGGTGTCGCCAAGGTGGCGTCGCGCATTCAGCAGACCATGGCCGGGATTATCAAAGGCAAATACGCCTATATGAGTCCCGAGCAGGCCAGTGCTGAACCCGTGGATGCCCGCAGCGACGTCTTCTCGCTGGGCATTTGCATGCACGAATTGTTCAGTGGCCGTCCACTGTTTCGCGCCGTCGGTGCCGGTTCGCCTTACGCGATCCTCAGAGCGGTCCGCGACGACCCGATCACGCCCCTGCATGAGCTTGTTCCTGGGATTCCTTTGGAATTGTCTAGGATTGTTCACGCAGCCTTGGAACGCGATGTGCAAAAGCGCACGCCTTCGGCTGGCCACTTGGCCGAGGAGTTGGAGGCGTGGCTGCGCAATTCGGCCCCCCGCCTCGACGCCCAGGGATTGTGCACTTATATCAGGCGCTTGGTTGAGGAGGCGCCCGCCGGTGCCTTGCCGCAGAACGCGATTGCGACGCCACCCCTGGCCAAGATGACCGGCGCGGAGTACGAACCTTCGCAAATGAGCGTAGTTGCGGCTTCACCGCTCGAATTGGCGGAGGCCCACACGGTGGCCCGCCCTTCGCCGATGGCGCAGCCGCCAGCCTTGTCTAGGGGGCCTTCGCAGCAAGCCCTGCGCGCATCCGGCGAATTGGGACCCGCACGCCGTACGCCCGCACCGCAAAGCGTTCGCGTACAACCGGCTGTGTCTGCTGGACAATGGCAAAATGCCGATGGCCCTAGAGCGATTGCCGGTCCTCTGGCGGCCGCTTCCCAACCCGCCCAAGACCTGTCCTGGCGGCCCTCCCGGCGAGCAACCTTGCAATTTCTCTGGGTTGGGCTGGTCGCCCTGGTCTTCGCCTTAGGGTGGAGCGTGATCGCGACCCTGGTCAAGATCGGAAAACTATAGGAAATCTCATGGAATTGCGCACTATCGTCCGCTACGTGCGGGTGTCTGTGGTGCTCCTGGGCGTCTGTTTTGCGGCCTTGGGGGAAGCCGCTGTGTTGCAGACGCCTGCCGGTGGTAAAATCACCTTTGATCACAAGCATTTGTGTGGACAGGTGCCGGAGGGTTGGCAAGTGGATGCCGACCATCATGGCCTGCGTCCCGAACGAGACCTGGCGGCTGGCAGCTCCGCGGTCATCCATCTCGCCGCGGAAGGCACTGCTTGTACAGGCAAACTGACGGCAACAACGGTGGTGGCGACGGGGCCTTGGCCCCAGGTTGATCCGGGCAGCGTCACTTTCTGGCCGGATGAAGGTCGCGTCGAATTCAAGGGTTCCAACTTGCGCGGCGCTGTGGTCGTGTGGAGTCAGGGCAACCGCAGCGGTGAGGACGCGTGCCAGGATCCCACGCAGTTGGCTCATGCTGAACAGTGTAACACCGCAGTCGCACATGGATTATCCGCCGATGCGTGGCTCAGCGCCTTGCCCGCAGGATCGCGCCATGGCGAGGGTGTCGTCACCTTCGACCTTGCCGGCCGTCCTGTCGGTGCCGACCATGGCGTGTTGAGGCCAGCAAAGATCGTGTTGAATCGCGCGATTCCGAGCACCGGCGCCGTTGACCTGACCGATGGCCTTGGGCGCATTGCCTTGCCCCATCCGGAATGCGTGGCCAGCGTCGATTGCGGGTCGGCGCGCTGTGAACTGGCGGACGGCGCAGTCCTAGTGCGGAGCGTGCCGGGCATCGCCACGGCCGTTAGTGTCAAAGTGCGCCTTTCTCCACATGTTTTTGTGGCGCGCGGTGACGGTTTCGACCAGCACCAGGCCGCGACCTTTACGCTGGCCCATTGCCCCATCACCTTGTTGTCCGGTCCGCCGATTCGCGACCTCGATGACGTCCGCGTGATCGTGCGCCTCGACCAACGTTGTTCCAAGGATCCGCGGCTTTTGCGCTGGACCGCCGATGGCGACCCGGTCGACGTGCTGCGCGTGGAGAAGGACGGTGACGCCCACGACGTCGTCCTGCGCGTCGGTCGGCTGGAGGACGACCACGTGACGCTGGCGGCCAGTCGCGCTGAACCCGATGCGCCGGTACTGGCGGTGCTCGCCGAGAAGACCCGAGTCCTGCCTCAACCACGGATGTTAATTGAGCTTTCTGGCTATGGTCCCATTGAGTTCATCCCCAAGAATCGCGGAGCGTTGGTTCGCCTAGCACCGATTGACGACCACACGCGGATGCACGTGCTGCCCGTGGAGGGCGTGTATTCCAGCAGTCCTCAGGCCGATGGTTGGCTGGTGCGCGGCAGTGATTTGTCTGGAGGTTCTGTGCAGTTGCGCCTTGCCGTTCGCGCCGATGGACTGCCGGCCGTGCTCCGTGGTGTCAACCTGGCGGTGCTTACCGACGTGGTGCAGAGGCCCGTGCGCGACGCGACGATGCCCGTTCCCCTGGCCGATAGCGGCGATCGCCCTGATTTGGTGGAGTTACTGTGCCAAGTGCCTGGAGGGCCCGACATGCGCCTTTTGCCGGGGCTGAGCCATATTGACTTTACGCAGAGGGATGGCTGTCGATTGGTGATTCATCGCGGGCGGTTGCGTCCCGAAGATGGCACCCAAGACTTGATGCTCGAGATCGACATTGCGGCCCTCGACGGCTCGCCCCGTCCATTGGGCAAGGTGGCTGACCGTATCCTTTTGCGCGCGGGGCCTGACGATAAAGTCTATTGGATCAAAGGGGTTCGCTCTGTCTTTGACCGAATCCAGGTCCGCCTGTACCACGTCATCGATGAGACGCGTTACCTCATTTCGCCCGAGGGTCGACCCGTGGCACCGGCCCTGCAGTGGTCCATCATCACGGGCACGGGGCGCGTGCGCTTTTACGCGACGGCGGCTTTTCCCACGGGCCTGTACCGCGTGACCAATCCGACAGGTCTTTTGACGTTAAATTTCGGGGTGATGTCGCGAATCGTCATTCTGGATAGCGAAGGGCGGGAGGGCCTCGTCGGCATTGAACTCGGTGCCATCGGCGTAGGCCTTGTCAGCACAAGCAGTTTGCCCAATTATCCTGCGACATTGGCAACGGTTGCAGGTCTCGGTGTCAGCGTGCCCCTGGGCAATGCCGGGCAGCCGACTCAGGCCAGCCTCAACCTACATGCCTGGGTTTCTTACGAATGGCGTTCCGATTTCAAGTACTATCCCAGCGCCGCCGACGCAACGGCCGATACCCAGGGACACTGGGCACCTCACTGGGCCTTTATCTTCGGACCCAGCATTTCCATTGGTAATATTGGCACTGTGCTCTAGCGTCACCGCTGATTGGCTAGCCAACATTGCCTGGGCCGGTGCCGCTGCCCACGAGAACGCGCTAGGGGACGGGCTGGCACACGGAGAAAGACGTGTCATCCAGCGGTGTTTCCTTGAAGTTCGGCGTGCACACCCACTTGGGGCAATCGGCATCGGTCGTGCATGCCTTGTTATTAGACGTGCACGAGCCCTTGTTGCACTGTCCCGCTAACGCTTTGCAATCACTGTCATCTTTGCACAAGTCGGCACAGCCAGACGCGGTGCAGAAGCCATTGGCGCACAGGTGGACCGGTCCGACTTGAGGGTCGGTGTTGCAGGGCATCGATCCTGCCGCCGCGACGCCACCCTGAGGGTCGTGGATTTGCGTGCCGCAGCGACTGACGAGACTGCCATAAACGGTAAAGATTCTGCAGGCTTCACCGATCGCGCAGTCCGAATTGTGCTGGCACAGCTGGAAATCTTCTCCAGGCTGGCACAGGGCGTAGGTGTCATTGTTCTTGACCTGAAAAGCCGTGTTTTCTTCGACACATCGAAACACCTTGCCGACTACGCCGTCCACCGAGCCGGTGCAGTCGCTGCTCGCAACCCCCGGATCCTCAATACCGTCCGCGCCTGCCGCACCGGTCGCGTTGTCTACCAAATCTGTAGAGATCTTGCAGGGTTTTGTGCAGACGCCGTGGGAGCAAAAAGCCGTGTCGCATAACGTGTTGAGGCAGTTGAGGTATTTCTTGACCTCGGACACGCCAGCATTGGCGGGTGGCTTGGGGCAGGTCTCGCCCGCACCGCATGGTTCGCCGTACTGCAGCAAGGACCCGGGCTTGGGTGTCACACACTTGGCACCTTCGCAGAACTGGTTGATGGCGCAGGAACCGCATGATTTGTTGCACTTTGTCTGCATCGGGCCGCATTGCACGGTGGCGGTGCAGGCGCAGTCGTCGACCGGTGGGACGCAGGCGTTGTTCTTGCAGACGTCGCCGGACTTGCAGACGCCACAACTATCGACGCAGCCGGGCAAAACGCCGCATTTGCCGGCCTTGCATTCGCATTTGGGGTCGGCCGCGCAGACGTTGCTGACGCAGAGTTGGGCCGGACCGCAGTCGCCGCAGCTCTTGGTGCAGCCGTCGCCCGGGGGCACGCCGCATTCAACGCCGGCACAGCTGCATGTCGCTGTTTCGCAAGAGTTTGCCTTGCAAACTTCCTTGGCACCGCAGGAAAATGCGCAGAGTTTCTTGCAGCCGGGCAGGACGCCGCACTGCGTGGCTTTGCATTGGCAGTTGGGGTTAGGTTCGCACTTGTAATTGTTGCATAATTCGTCGTCGCCGCAGCTGCCGCAGGGCTGGCTGCAGCCTGGGGGCGTGCCGCAGGTGAAACCGGTGCAACTGCAAGTGGTATTGCTGACTTCAAAGGCTGAGGTGCTGCCATCGGCGAGCCCGACGCCGTCCTTGAGTCCTGAACTGTCCCCGGAGCCAAAGCCGTCGAGGGCGGCATTGCCCGATGGGGCCGGGATTTGCGAACTACAGGCCGCGAGCGCCGTCAGCAGACACGCCAAGCCGAGATTTGCTTGCCAAAAAGCGCTTTTACACGCCGCCCTTGCTTGTTGTCCTTGGCTGTCCCGCGTCATGGTCTACCTCCATTGTCTCGGTCTTGCCGGCTGGCGTTGGGTGCTGGCTGGCGTTGCTTGCCCCGTTGTTGCGTTCACGGCAGCGCCGCGGCTACTCGCCTTGACCAGTCAGCCTAGCGCGTTGCCCGACCCGACGCAAACAACGCGAATCTTACGGCATTACAAGCAGTTTCCTAAGCGTACAACCCTTCGATTTCCGCCGCATATCGGGTCGCGATGACTTTGCGCTTGATCTTCATGGTTGGCGTCAGTTCGCCGCCCTCGACCGAGAAATCGACCGGCAAGACTTTGAACTTCTTGATGGTTTGCACTTGGGCCAACCCGCGGTTGACGCGTTCGACCTCGTCCTGCAACCACCGGGCAAAATCAGCGTGATCGCGGGCACCGACTACGTCGATCCCCAACAGTTGCGCGACCATGGGTAGCTTTTCCTCATCCAAGGTCAGCAAGGCCGTCAGGTACCTGCGGCGGTCGCCGATGACGACAGCCTGGGAAATCGCTGTAATGGCCTTGAGTTGGGCTTCAATCAGCTGCGGAGCCACATTTTCTCCGCCGGCAGTAATCAGCAAATCCTTTTTACGATCAGTAATTTGCAGGAATCCGCGGTGGTCAATGGTGCCGACATCGCCGGAGTGCAGCCAGCCTTCGGCGTCGATGGCCTCGCGCGTCGCTTCCGGATTCTTGTAGTAGCCCATGCAGACGTGGCGGCCGCGCATGCCGATCTCACCATCGGCAAATACCTTCAACTCTGCGTCAGGTAAGCAAAATCCAGCCTTGCCTGTGCTGTACCGACCGCTGACCGACAGCGTCGCCGGCCCGGTGCACTCACTCATGCCGTAGACTTCATAGATTGGAATGCCCAAACTCAGGAAGAACTCAAGGGTATCCTTGCCAATGGGCGCTGCCGCCGTGATCTGCATCTGGCAACGGTCCAGACCAAGTGCTTGGCGAACATTATCAAATACAATGGCTTTGGCGATGCCGTACTGCAGCGACTTGGGCTCACCGCGTTGCTCAGCGTAGCCCCCTTGCAAGCCGACCTGCCGGGCCCAGCCGCTGAGCGCCTTCTTGAAGGTGCCATTGCCGGCTGCCATGATCTGAATCTTAGCCTGGATTTTCTCCCAAACCCGCGGCACGCCGAGAAAGTAGTGGGGCCGAGCTTCCCGAAGGTTCTCGCCCAATTTCTCCATACTTTCAGCAAAATAGACACAACCACCGAGGAACATCGGCCCATACAGACTGATGATCTGCTCGGCGATGTGCGACAGGGGTAGGTAACTCAGCGTCACTGCCCCAGAATCGATGTCGAGGACCTTCATGGCGCTCTGGGCGGTCCAGGTGATGTTGTCGTGGCTGATCATCACCGCCTTGGGCTGACCCGTGGTGCCTGAAGTGTAGATAAGCGTACAAAGATCCTCTGGTTTTTGCGCGGCCAGGACGGTGTCCAAGTCGGCTTCGGTCACTTGGCGCCCGCGGGCCAGGAATTCGTCCCACGCCAGGACGCGCGGATCGTCGTCGTGGCCATGCATCAGCACCACATGGCTAAGCTTAGGCAATTCATGCCAAATCGTTTTGAACTTCGCTAGTTGAATCGCATCATCGACAACGACGAGCGGCGCCTCGCAATGGTCTGCAATGAACGAACATTGGGCCGCCGTACTGGTGGAATAGATGCCAGCTGGTACGCAACTAGCTAAAATAGAACCAATATCAGCAAAGAACCATTGGGGACAGTTCTGACCAATGATGGCGATGCCGGAACCGCGGGGAATCGACAGGGACAGCAGACCGCGGGCAAAAAGCCGTGCTTTGTCGCGGTATTCGCGCCAGGTGGTCGTTTGCCACAGGCCATCACGCTTGACCTTGAGCGCTGGCTGGTCGCCCCAGGCCCTTGCGGTCTGGTCGAGGATCTCTGCAATTCGTTTGCCCGATTGTTCCACGCGAACCTCCCGCAAGTACGCACGATGTTTAGCACACCTTGGCACCATGAACAATCGTCGATTGGCAAAAAGAACCGCAGCCTTTGGTCGCCTCACAGGCCTGAGCGGTCCGACTCTGGCGATGACCATGCCAAAGTATGCAAAGTTTGCGCAATATGCCTCAGCCGCGCCTTGGGTTCTGCTACAACCAACTCATTGGCTGCTTTGGGAGCGCGCAGATGTCGAAGATGACCTTGCAACTCGACGAGACCACCCACGCACTGCTGCGGGCCCGCGCGACTTGTCAAGGGACCACGGCAGCGAGTTTGGTTCAAGATTTCATTGCCTTGCTGGCCCACGCGCCGTCGAGTCGTATCGAAGCCAGCCGCTTGCTGCTCCAGGCGTTGAATCCCGCAGCTTCGTCGGACCTGGAGACCTTGACCGACGCCTCAGCCCAGGTTCGCCTGCGCCGGGTGCGCTGAGACCGAAACGGGCTGAGACGGCAACGGGCTGAGACGGCAACGGGCTGAGGCGGCAACGGGCTGAGCCGGGCTCCTAACGATCGCCGACATACTCGTCGTTGATGTGCTGGTCACGATTAGAAAATCGCACGAACTTGCCATCAAAATGCAGTTCCACGGTGCCCAGTTCCCCCGCGCGGTGCTTGGCGATGATCAGCTCTGCGTTGAATGGATTCTTGGAATTGTCGTAGACATGTTCTCTGAAGATAAATGAAATAATATCAGCGTCCTGCTCGATGGCGCCGGACTCGCGCAGGTCGCTCATCATTGGCCTCTTGTCCTCTCGCCGCTCGACACTGCGGTTGAGCTGAGATAGGGCCAGCACGGTGCACTTGAGCTCCTTGGCTAAATGCTTGAGACCGCGGGAGTTTTCGCTGATCACTTGCTCGCGGCTCGTCTCCTTGCCGCCCGAACCATTCATTAGCTGCAGGTAATCGACGACGACCAGATCGACCGGGTGCTGCATCGCCATCCGCTTGGCCCGGGCACGAATGTCCACCAGGGTTGCCCCGGGCGTGTCATCGATCATCACGGTAAGGCCCGAGAGTTCTTCAGCCGTTTCAATGAGTACAGCTTCTTCGTCTTGATTGAACTGACCTGTACGAATCCGCGTCAGTTCGACGCCGGCACGTGACGACAGCAAGCGTTGGACCAACTGCTCCTTGCCCATTTCTAAACTGAACAAAAGCACGCCGTTGCGCTGGCCCGGCGTTTCAGGGTGAAGCCTTGGCCGCCTCGCCACCTCAAGGGCCAAGTTCAACGCAAATGCGGTCTTGCCCATCGCGGGTCGCGCGGCCAGAACGATGAGGTCGGTGCGGTGCAGGCCGTGGAGGATGTGATCGAGGCCGCGGTAACCGGTTGAAATGCCGGTCATCTCACCGCCGCGCGCCTTGGCGGCCATGAGTTCGCTCCACACATCGGTGACGACGTCGCTGATGTGCGTGGAATCCTGGCGGACCGAGCCGCGCAGGACTGAAGCAACCTCGGTTTCCACGGCGCCGATGAACTCGTCTGGGTCTAACGCTCCGGAATACCCCAGGGTTTGGACCTTTTGCAAGGCGGTGAGCGTGAGCCGCACGCGCGCCAGCCCCGCGATCCGCTTGGCATAGTGCTCCACGGACTGAGTATTTCCAACAAAATCACCCAGTTCGACCAAGTAGCTAAGGTCCAAAGTCCCTAGCTCACCCTGGGACTCCAGGTCCGCGAGCACAGAAATGCCATCGGTGGGCAGGCTTGAGGCGTACAAGCGGGCCATCGAGCCAAACAACGCCTTGTGCCGGGACTCAAAAAAATCCTCTGGTTTCACTTTGTCGATAGTGAGTTGGATGCACGTGGCGTCGAGCAGGCAGGCACCAAGCAGCGCGCGCTCAGTGCGCACATCGGACGGCGGCCTCAAAGCCTGAGCTTCTGGGCGTAGTCGCGTTGTGCCTGAGCGCTGGTAGGGCGGCCGCGGGCGAAGTGGTTGAGTCTCGGCCTGCTCCGCAAATGCTTGAGCGGAAAAGCTATCGGCGTCGCCTTCCGGCCCAAAGCCATGCAAGACTGCGGTAGTCAGCGGTGGTTCCTCCCCGCCCGCAGCCGGCGCGGCCTCATCCCCTGGGTCACTGGGGTCGAAGAAGCCGAAATGTGGCTCAGTCGCCAGATCCGGGCCAGCAATATTGGCGGCAATTTGTTCTATCGAGTCCGGGTATATTGGCATAATTACGTCCGAATCCAGGGCGTTTGGGGCTGCTGCCTCGTGCTTCTTGGGGCCAGTGTAGCCCTGCGCGCCGGCCCCGCCAGCGCGATCAGCACGAGCCTACGCGTCATGCGAAGTTGGCGATTCCGCCCTCGCCGCGTCATGCACATGAGAAGTGGAATCGATTGAAATTACGATAAAATTGCCGTTCTACCATCGACAGACCGACGATCCGAGCCCGGTGGTTTAGGATTATCGCCCAGTCCTGCCTACTTGAAAGGGAGGTGCGCCTTGGCCGCCCGGGCTGTGTGATCCGCTCGGTCTGAACGACATGACTACATCTGCTTAATATAGAAGCGAAATGCTCGAACTCGGGGGCCTGATCGATCCCGGGACCCAGGCGTGCGCGCCTCCCCGGCCAGTCCAGGTCGACCTGTTGGGCCGGCCACCTCGCAAAGAGCCGTTGCATCCCGAGCCACAATTCGCAATACTGCAGGCTGCTGATTGAGTTGCGCTGCCGCATTCCGCCGCGCCGCCCACCAGCGATCCCGCGCTCCTGACGCAAGACCGCTTTCACCGGATCAACCGGCCAGCCTCTGCGCAAGAGTTCGTTTCCTGAATGGACTGCTGCACCGCAAAGGCGGTGCGGCCAAGGCCCGCGGCCAGCCCTCCGGCCTGCCCCTGTTTGAGCGCAAGGCAGCTGAAAAAAGGAACAGTTAGCCATAGTTGCTCGTGCCCGTGGAGAGATGCATGTATCAGGTTGGCGATGAAACCGAAGGCTTTTGCCCGCGCTGCCGCCTCAACACCTACCAAGTCATTGCCGCCACCGATGGTGAAACAATCCAGTCGGTTGCGTGCCGCACCTGTCGCAATACCTTCGCGCATCGGCGGGAGGTCACAGAACAAGAAGTTCGCCAAAACAACCTGAAGAAGCTGGCAAAAATGCAAAAGTCGAGAATGCCGTCCCCCGCCCCAGAAGTGCTGACCCGCGGACGACGAAAAGTGAGTGATTTTGACCGCCAACTGCAAGCACTGGCTCAGCTCAATGGCCGAGATCCAGTCGAACAAGTGCAGGAATTGTCTGCAGATGCCCGGGCACGCAGCGCGGTGTCCCAAGCCGCCTCAGGCACAGCCGCGACCGTCGAGCCCGCAACCAGTGGCGCTGCATTGGAGAATCAGGCCCCCGGCGAGCGCTGGAAGGCATTGACGGCTCCTCTAGGCTGGCGCGATGGCAAGCCCTACAGCGCGCAAAAAACCTATAAAGAGGGCGATGTTGTGCTGCACAAAGCCCTGGGAATGGGCATTGTCGAGCAGGTCGTTCACGATCACGCCTGCCTAGTACTGTTTCGCGATTCGCAGACGGTGCTGGAAATGGCAACTCCGCTGAGCTAGTACACGTAACCCCAAGTGCTTTCCGGCAACCCGCAAGGCCCTTGGGGTTGTGGACTTTTAGCCGGGGCCGGCCGACCGCAGGGGTGAGCCCGCACGGGCGGGCGGGGGAGGACTCCGCGGTGCGCGCAGCGCATGAGCTGTGCCAAGTCTGGCACGGCGAAAGTGGAGATGGCGCGCCCCCTTGAAACTAGAAGCAAACACTGTTCCTCTAACCCGCCAGGAACTTCGGGTTAGAGGTACTAGCTTCGGAGAACTGTCTTAAAACACGCAATGTTAGGCGTGGACGATTGTGCGCAAACCCGCTGCACCGTCGATATAGGCAGCCACGGCGTCGTCGTCCTTGTATCCGACAATCGCCACTTGCTTGGCCCCGAGGCGCAGGATTTCAGCGACCTCTTCGAGCTTGGCCACCATGCCGCCGTGCACCGCACCTGAGCTGATCAACTGAGGAATTTCGTCA
The DNA here is from genome assembly GCA_903840165.1 of uncultured Myxococcales bacterium. Classification (GTDB taxonomy): domain Bacteria; phylum Myxococcota_A; class UBA9042; order UBA9042; family UBA9042; genus CAIMEY01. Next base: position 171,131 of record CAIMEY010000002.1, read on the forward strand.
GCGCTCAGCTCGGCGATGTGGCTCGCCGGGTCAGCTAGCTCGCGGAATACGCCTGGCACGCCGGTGACGAGCACCACGTCGTCGATTTTCGCCGCCTTGACCAAGGCCGTTACCAGGGTATCCGCATTGAGATTGAGCAGTTGGCCACACGGATCGCAGACCAGGGACGATAGAACCGGCACATAATCGCCCTGCCACAACGTCTGCAGCAAGCGGCCATCGGCATGGACCACATCGGCAACTAGACCAAAATCAACGGGTTCAGCCTCGCCGGCCACTTCGCGCGGGGGCCTTTTGCGTCCGACGACCAGCAGACCACTCGCCGCCGGGAACGCTACGGCAGGCAGTCCCGCGCCCAAACACGCCGCTAGCAGTGCCGGAGCCACTTCGCCGCCCATCGCCAAGGTCACGGCTTGCAGCATCGCCGCATCGGTCACCCGGCGTCCACCGCGAAAAACAGAGTCGATTCCAAGCCTTTTTCCCATCGCCGTGATCTGCGGGCCAGCGCCGTGAACGACGCAGAGGTGCACGCCGCGCTCATGCACGCCAGCGAGGTCCGCGGCCAAGCGATCCCGATCCTCTTGTTTCTGAAGCGTTTCTCCGCCCACTTTCACCAGTACTTTGCGCATCTCCTACTCCTCGTGTCCCAGTCCCGTTGGGGCGTGGCGTCCCGGTCAATCCTCTGTCCTTGGGCACCCTTGACTGACATGACCCGCTCGTCGTTCGAAGTCGCCTCCATGCCGTCCCGCATCGACTCTTGGCGGTTGCAGGGCGCCTATGGCCAAGGCTTGCGGGACAAAAGTCCAGTGTATTCATCAAGGCCGAGCATGAGATTGAGCGATTGGATGGCCTGCCCAGCGCCGCCCTTGATCAAGTTGTCGAGTGCCGAGTGCATGACCACGGTACGCCGGCCGTCACGAACGATTTCCCCATATGTTGCAGCAATTTCTACGTACATTGAGCTGGCAACGGCATTGACCTCGGGCAGGCGACCGCTGAGCACGCGGATCAGCCGATGCCCAGAAAAACATTGGTGGAGTGCGGCCTTGAGCTCTGTCTTGCTTACCTCGGCAGGAATTTCTGCATAGCAGGTCGTCAGAATGCCGCGCACCAGGGGGGCCGAGACGGGCACGAAGTCGAGGGTTACATCACGCCCGCCACTTTGCCGAAGATTCTGTTCCACTTCAGGGACATGCTGATGATTGAGCGGTTTGTACGCGCGCAGGGTCTGGGCGCGAAGAGGATGGTGCGTGCCCAGGGCCGGATTGGCCCCTGAACCGGAAGAACCTGTCATTGCAGTCACTTGCAGGCGTCCTTGCAGCCAGCCGGCCTTGGCCAGGGGCAGCAGCGCCAAGGTGATCGCCGTAGCAAAGCAGCCAGGGGATGCCACAGCCTGAGCACCTTGAATCGCTTGGCGATTCATCTCCGGCAGGCCGTACACAAACTGCCCGAGCCGCTGCGGTTGGGGGTGGGCGGCCTCGTAGTAGGTCTGGTAGAGCGATGCATCCAAGAGGCGATAATCACCCGACAAATCGATCACGCGCAGGCCCAAATCGACGTAGGCCGCGACGATGTCAGCGCTCACGCGGTGGGGCAGTCCGACGCAGACCAAATCTGCATGGGGCGCCACTTCGGCCGGCGCCAGATCCTCGATAATCAGGTCGGTTAGACCCGCCAGGGAAAGGTGAACATCGTCTAAGTGCTTGCCAATGCTGTCTTTTGCCACCAATTTGGTCACGGCCACGGCCGGGTGCACCAGCAGGTGTCGCAGTAGTTCGGCGCCGCCATAGCCTGTTGCACCGACCACGGCGACACGAATCGGGAAATTCTCTTGTCTCATCCTTGGTTCTCCCTGGTCCTTAGGGACCTGAGCCTTCGGCGACGGGCGCGTTCGCCTGTCTGCCTGCGACCTACACTTCTGTCAAGGTTCTTCATGGAAATCAATGGTTGGCAGCAGTCCGCGCTGACGTCGCGGCGGTGTGTGCCGCTCCGGCGCTGGGCGACCTCACGTCTCCAGCAGGGCCGCGCGCGCTTCCTTGTGCCCTGGTACCAGAGCCAGCGCATCCTCAAAGCAACTGCGGGCTTGGGCCGTTTGCTTACGCTTGAGGCGACAATTGCCCATGCCGACAAAGGCATCTGCGCGCACTTGCGCCTTGGTGCCAGGTCGTCGCGCCACCGCGTCAAAGAGCCTCATCGCTCGGTCCATGTCGCCAGCGCCAAGGTGAGCCCGTGCACAACCAAGGATCGCCTCTTGCTCATCTACCTGAATTTCCAAAGCTTGGTGGTAGTGGGTCCGCGCCGCCGCATAATCGTGCGCACCCTCAGCCGCATGGCCCGCCTGGATCAACCGAGCAAATCGCCCGGAATCGTCCAGGGTTTCATGCGCCAAGAGCCACTGGCTTAGCTGCAACGCCGCATGGAAGTCGCCGCTTGCTTGTAGCAGTGGCAGCAGCAGCGCATCGAGTTGCACGGTATCGCCGCCCAGGACATGGGCTTTTCGCAATGTGCTTGTCGCTTCCGTAACTTGCCCCAACTGCAGTTGAACCTGGCCCAGTTCAACATGCAAATCAAGCAGTTCACCGCCCAACTCGAGGCGCAGCGTCGACCGTCCATCGCCATCTGCCAAGGCGTTGATCCACTGACGCAGCGATTCTGCTAATGCTTCATGGGAGTTCCGTGCCGCATAAAGGTCGCACAGCTTGCGCCGCGCCGCCCAGCGCTTCGGGTCCAGGCTCAAGAGCCGCTGATATTCCTTGATGGCCTTGCCCGGATTGTTCTGGCGTGTCGCATACAGGTCCGCCAATTGCTGATGCAGAACAATCTGTTCCTGTGGGTCTTTGCTGTCCCGCAGCAGCGCTTCCAGGCCCGTCAACGCCTGCTGCGCGTCGCCACTGCTGGCCTGCATCAAGCGTTGCACGTGGCGGGTAGCAGGATCACTCGGCGCAGATTTCAGCAGCAATTGCATGTGCTTGTCTGCGCTTGCTTCGTCATTCAGCTCCGTGAGCAGCACGCGAATCAGTTGCGCTTGCAGGGCGACGTGCCCGTCCTTGCGGGCCTCCTTGGCTAGGCGGTGCTCCGCGGCTTGGACCCAGGCGGCCCAGACCCGATGCTGATCGGCGATTCGCAGCAATTCATCAACAAGTACGGGGTTTTCAGCGTCATCCCCGAGGGCCGTCCTCAGCGCCTCGCAGGCCCCGTTGCCGTCTCCCCGCTCCGAACGCGCCTGCGCCAAACGCCGCAGGGTCAGCGTGCGCGTCGGCCCTGGCTGTAAGTGCTTAGCACGCAAGGCATAGAGCGGTTCCAGGCGTCGCGCCTCGTGGCCGGCTTGGCGCTCGAGGAACACAAAAGCCTCATCGTGGCCAGGGTCAGCGCGAAATGCTTCTTCATACAGGTCGTTGGCTCGATCTGCGTTCTTCAACTCGCGTGCCTGCAACCGCGCGGCTTCACAAAGGTGATCTGCACGCTCGACCGACCCGGCTGTGATGCGTGCAAGGACGACCAGGCTAGCTGCTAATGCCTGGGGATCATTGCGATCGCGCAGCAAATCAACGAGTTCCGCGTGGGCCTGTGGGTCATGGGCATCTAGGTCGCATAAGGCGCGCAGGGCGGCAACAGCGTCGTCCAGCTTGTCCAAAGTGCGAGCCAGACCCGCCACCCGGTGCAGGCCTAGGCGTTTCCGGTCTAAATTTTCAAGCCTTGCCACTCGACTCTGCCAAGCGCCGAGCAGGTCGGTCCAGCGTTCAGCCGCATCGTAGAGCGTCTCTAGCATCTCAAATGCATCGTCATCTTCAGGGCTTCCCTGCACTAGGGTAACGAGGTGCCCCTCTGCCTTCTTGGTATCTCCCGCTTCAATCGCCTGTTGCGCTGCATAATGAAGGACTTGCGCGAGATCACTGGGCGAAAGCGGTGCCGCCAGCACGGCAGCTGTTGCCTCAGCCAGCACGACACTGTCCTGGGGAAGCCGGGCAGCGTGGCGAAGTGCCAGCCACGTTGCGACGGACGGACTCGCACGCAGGGCGGCCGCCAGCGCTTGCACACCGTGGCCCAGATTGCTGGCGTGATTGGTTTCAATCCACGTGATTTCTTTGGCAATTTCCGACTGAGCTGCCGAATTCTGCGCCTTTTGCAGCTTGACCTGCAGCAGTTGCAGCACGCCGTCCCATTGCTGAGCGCCGCGCAAAAGCGGTTCGAGTTCGGCCAGGGCCTCGGCCTGCGTCGCCGGTTCAGCCGCCAACTGTAGGCCCAGGGCGACGGCGTCCGATTGCGTGGGATCGACGCGGAGCACATCGAGGACTAGGCGAAGCGTTTGGCGAGGTCGGCCGAGGAACCGTTCAATATCAGCAAGTTCCAAGCGCCACGCATTGACGTCGCCGGTTCCGAGCATGATCGCACGGGCCAGGTCTCGACCCAGCGCCGCTGCATCCCCAGACTCGCGACGGCAGGCCAACGTCGCTTCGCAGGCGTCCAAGTTGTCGGAGTCCTGGTCCCAGACCAGCGTCCATAAGTCAGCAGCTCGACTAGATAATCCGGCTTCTCGGCCAGCACCTGCGGCCAAGGATACCGCGTCGGACATGGCCTCGGGCGGTACCTCTTCGGCCGAAAGGGCGTCAAAGACTTGGTCCAGCCAAGCCTCGACCAAGTTGCCAGTGCGGGCGATATCCGAAGAAAGCGCAATCGCTTCAAGCGGTTCAACGCCATCGCGCACCTGGTCCATCAGCAAATCCAAGGCGTCTTGGTGTTGGCCAAGGTCATCGGCCACAGCCGAAGCCAGTGCCCGACCTGCAGCCCCGCGCTCGGAGGCGGGCAGGGCAGCAAGCGCCATTTGCTGAATCTTCACAGCGAGATCGGCATGGCCTACTTCGCGAAGAATGGGCACTAGGGTCTCAGACGTTGCCGCCAGTAAGCCCTCATGGGATGCGTGGCTATTGAGAAATGCCCACAACTCAGCACTTTGCGGTGCAACAATAACGACTTGCGCCAAGTGACCGACGGCATCGCCGACATCCTCGGCCTGCAGGGCTAGCGCCGCGGCCTCTACACGCAAGGGTACAGAATCTAAGTCGTTCATGCCCTCGAGTGCATCGAGCCATGCCAATCGAGCCGCACCGATGTCGCCGACCTTGGTGAGCGCCCGCGCGTGCAGCACACGCATCGCCGCATGGTTTGGCTCTGCTTGTAGGACTCGCTGCGCAGCCAACAGTGCCTCAGGCCACCGGTTTTGTGCCGCCAGGGCCGTTGCGACCGCCGCAGACTCAGCCGCTTGCAGTCGATCTCCCAGGCGCCGCCCAAGGTCAATAAGCAGTTGTTGATCCAGCTGTTCCATGGCAACAGCCAAACGCGCGCGCAGGGGAGCCTCGGCCTGCGGACTCAGGGCCAGGGCGGCGTCGAGGGCGTGGATCTGATCGCCCACATCCTCGGTCAACGCCGCGATTTCCAACCAGAGTTCGGCTGCTGCGTCAGGCGTCTTGTCTTGCAGTTGCTCGGCCCGCGTTTGCAGGTGGTGGCGCAGCGCCTCCGCATCGCCTTGAGCCCGTGCGTCCGCCTCGAGCCAAGCCTGCGCCGGGGCCTGATCTGAAGTAGATGCTGCCAAAAGCCCGGCAAATACGCGGGCTTGCTCGGTCAGCTCCTCATGTCCCCGGGCCAGCGCAAAGCCGGTTTGTGCAATCGCGTCGGCGTCTTCGCGCCCGGCATCGGCGATGTCGAGCAAGCTCGCCGTGGCGACTGCGGCAGAATCTACTGATTGTGCTACAGTTTCAAGCGCTTGCAATACTGAATGAATGGGTGCCGGGGTCAAAGCCTGCAGCAACCATTGCAGGGCCTGATCGGCATCCTTCAAATGATCGCGTGCGAAAATGCCTAATTCCAACCAATTATCGCGGGCTTGCGCAGGCTCGAGGTACTCACTCGCCAGCAAATGGGCTTGAAGCCATGAGTCGGGGTCTCGGTCCGGATTCACGTCGGCTAAACGCCATTGAATCGCCGTCTTGGCTTGGTCCGGCTTCAGCTCGGCAAGGCTCATGGCCAAGCGCGTCACTGCTTCACTGGTCGCCCTGGTTTCTGCCCCCAGATCACGAATTTCAGCAATGGCGGCAAAGAGTTCAGGCGCAGCATTCTGTTCGATCAGTTGGCGGGCCAGCAGGCGCAGCACCGTGGGCTGATCCCCTTGCTGCCTAGCCTGGGCCAGGGCCTGCTGAACGCGCGCAGCATCCTGACCACGTAGCGCATCGGCTTGTTCGTCCAAGCCCGCGGAATGCGCCATTTGCGTTGCAATTTCAAGCCAATGTGATGCATCTGCCGCGCCGGGTTCCGCCTGCAAGAGCTCATCGATCAAAGCGAAGCCTGCAGCGCTCTGTCCGAGGTAACGGTGCAGAATCTGTGCTAGTTCTACCTGAACCTGTTGGTGCTGCTGGACCGTTCCCGTGCGCAGCAGACTCAGACGCAGGTGGTCGGCCAGACGCGGCCAACGGTCGCTCTCGGGTAGCTCCTGTAACGCCGCGGCGCGCAAGGCGAAAGCCTCGTCGTGGTGCGCGTCCTGAGCCAGAACCAGGTCGAGCACATCGACCATCCGCGCAAAATCATTGCGGGCATAGGCGCGTTCGGCCAACTTCAGGCGCTCGGCCGTTCTCTGCTGATCATCGGCAAGCCATTGACTTGCATCGCGAACGATGTCGTCGATGTCGCCGCCTTGGTCCATCGCGTCTGCAAGGCGGAGCACCTCAGCCACGGCTCTGTTGTGCCACGTGCCGTCCAGCAGGGGCAGCCACGTGCCCAAGGCCGCGCCAAGGTCGTGCAGGGAATTCTCAAACACGGACGCTAGGTTGGCGCGGATCTCTTGCTGTGAATTGCCCTCGGAAATCGGCACGGTTGCCAGGAGTCCCTGCAAAGCAGCGGCTTGTGTGGCAAAATCGCCGCGATCTCGTGCTGATTCGGCCCACAAGTTGAGGGCAAAATGCACGACCTGCGGATCGCCAGATTCACTGAGATTCTGAAGGGTTGCGTCGCTTAGCTTGGGCTCAACTAGCAGGGCCAAACGCTTGACGGCGCTCTTGGCGGCCTCCGCGGTCGGGGCGCTGGCCAGAAAAGTGCAGGCCGCAGTAAAGGCGCCAGCAATATCAGATTGTTGTGCCTCGCGCAGCGCAATCAAACGTTGCCACGCGGCGCCATCACCGGCCTCGCCCCGGCGTTGCAGGACGGTCGCCAAACTGGCCGTGTCACCGCGCATGTCGAGCAACTGCTCGAGGCGATCGGCCTGAATCGACAGGGAAAGATCGACCCCAGCCTCGGCCGATTTCAGCCAATTACCAAGGGCTTGCGTGGCTGCTTGGTCCTGTCCAGGATCGCTGTCCAGCGCCTGCAGCCAGTGGTCCAGCGCGGCGCGCGGATCGGCTCCCCGCTCAAGGAGATCCGCCAATTCAAGACGCCAAATCTGTAGTTGCGCCGCATCCACATCCGCTGCCGGTTGCTTGAGGCGCAACTGCAGTTCGGTCGCTAGGGCCTGGGGCGTGTCCCATTGGCGAATGGCATCAAGAACCGCCGCGGCAACTTCCTGACTTTCGGGAAGATTCTCGCGCGCGCGCCTCAAAGCATCCAGCGCCTCAGCGGGGGATTGCCGCTCATCGCTGTGCAGGGCCGCCAGGCGCAGCCAACTCATCATGCGATCGTCGGCACTTAGGTCGGCGACGATTCGCTGCTCGAGCGCCAAAGCCAGCGCGTCCAAGTCATTGGATTCACGCAGTAATGTCTCAAGCTCTTCGTGCAAATCGTGGCGATCGGGCACCAGCTCCAAGAGCCATCTCAACACGATGGCGGCCAGGTCGCGGTCGCCCTGCCCAAGCGCGCGCTGCACCGTCAATTGCCCCAAAACTACAGCTTTTTGGCGGTCTTGCAGGACCGTCACCTCGTCCTGGGGCGCAAGGCCCAGGGCTGCACAGGCTAGGCCCGTCCATTCGCCCGGCCTCTCGGCTGCATCGGCCAAATCTGCAGCGAGTTGCCAGCGAGAAAAGGCTGTCGGATCAACGCGTAAGACCGGCAGTAACCCGTCCAGGGCGCGTCCAGGGTCGCTCGCTTGCAACTGCAGAGCCAGGTCATCGGCGCGCAGGGCCCTCTTGGTGGGATCTGTCTCGGCAAGCTGCAGAATTTCCTGGCATATCAACGCTTCCTGATCGCGGCCTTGGCGTTCCAGCACCGGCAGCAGGGCGGCTGCCAGTGGCGCGTGCTTGGCCTGCAGATCCAGCCGACTCTGGGCGATACTGATCAATTCAAGTTGTTGATCAAGGAGTTCATCAACATCGCCCATCTCACGCACAAGACTCAGCACCGCCGCGGGGACAGGTGCATCCACCGGCGTCTGGCTCAACCGGTCCACCGCGGCTTGGAGGCGGGCTGCCTGATGTTCAGCTGATAATTCAAGGACTTGATCGAGTGCGTTCTGCCACGCCAGTTGGCCAGCGTCCGTCGCGGTGCCGTCTTTTGGCGCCAGGGCTCGGGCCAGACCGATGCGGCCTTCGGCTGAGGCAGGGTCATGGGCAAGCAGTTGCGCGTAAAGGTCAGCGACAAGTGCCTGATCATGAAGGGAAATATCCGCTTGCTCAGCAGCTCGCAGCAGCCATTGGCTGCGTTCAGGCCCAGTGCTGAGGCTGGCACGGCGGCGCAGCGAGTCGACCACAGTAGCCCAGTCCCCTTGCGAGGCTGCGATTTCCTGGCGAATATCAAGGAGTTCTGGCTGGTCGGCGCCTTGGGCGTCATCGCTGGAGGCCAGGGCCCTTTGCACCGCGCGGGCAGCCAGGTCGAAATCTTCATGCTTGATGCTAAGTTGCGCAATCTGTCGCCACAGCGGCGCCAGGGCCTGACGCACCGAGGCATCATCTCCCGCGGAATCCTGTGCAATTTCAGCCCACGCGGCCAATCGGTCGGCAGTTCCTGCACCTTGACCGGCCAGGACGGCGAGTTCGGCGTAGCGACCGCACCAATGAATCGCCTGGGCGATCTCGGCGTCCACCAGGAGCTCTTCAGCCAATTCCGCTGCATATTCGCTGGCTTGCTCGGGCATTTGCACCCGCGCACAGGCCTCGATTCGCTGTAGACGCCAGGCTCGGCCCGTGGTCGACGGATCCCCAGCGCACAGGGCATCCAGGGCTTCCAGTTCGAGGCCCGCAATGTGGGCCTTGACCGCGAAATCCAAAAGCATTTGTGCGGCAGCTTTCACATCTTCCCCGGCCGACGAACCAATGCTGATCGTCGACCTCAAGGCATGGCCGGCGACCAGTGCCGCCCGTTCCAATTGGTCCGGGCAAGAAGCCAGCGCCCGCGCAGCCTGGGTCTGCAGATCGGCGCGCAGTTTGGTGGCATCGGCCGCCAGGCGTGATTCGCAGTCCTGGGCAAAAGCTGCAAAATCTTCAGCACCTGCGGGCGTGTCGGCAAAAAGGCTTCGTGCCGTCTGCACCTGTCCACCGAGGACTTGGGCCCGGGCCAGCAGAGAAACAGCCACGTCGTGGTGTGGGTTCAGGGCGTGGAGCTGCGTCGCCGTCGCCAAGGCTGCTGGCGAATCGCCCAGGACTTCATCTTGCAACGTCGCAAGTTGGCTGAGGAATTGGCATTTTGTCGCCGAATCTTGGCCGGGTGCCTGCACTTGCGCCTGCAGGGCAGCGGCAAGGGCCTCGGCCTGATCGCCACTGGCGCACAATCGCGTCAATGCCTGTAATGACAAGGTGTTGCCAGGTGAAACAGCGAGGTGAAGCTCAAACAAGCGCACAGCGATCGGTTCGCTCAGTTCCTCAGCAAGAATCGCTGCTTCACGCAGGTACTCACTCAGCGTGGTCGGCACACCCGCCGTCCAGCGCCCTGTCAGGTCGGCCGCCGTCACTTGGCGCACGTCTTGCTGCAGTTGAGCCGTGATGAGGCCAAGGTAAGCCCGTAAAAGTGCACTGGAATCACCGCGGTCTCGCAGAGCGGTCAGCCAAGCCTGCGCGACGCCTGCGTGGTTCGGGGCGTGGGCGGTGGCGCGCTCCAACGCTGCCAACTGGGCCGCAGCATTCCCTTGTTGTCCATAAACATCAGCTAGTTGCAGTAGCCATGGCACCAAGGCCGCCGCATCGCCACCAGCAGCAACTGCGGCCTCCAGGATGGCTACAGCCTCATCGGGATTTGCTGCAGCGACCGAGGCCTCGACGGCTTGGGCATGGCCTGGTGCTAGGGCAAGTACCTGAGTCCAAGCTTGTTTTGCCAGGGCAGCATCCGCCAGAGGTCCTTGAGGGTCGTGCAGTGCTGCCACCCGTGCCAGGATTGAAGCGGCGCGCTGCAGGGCGGAAGCGTCGAGCGCGGCCCGGTTCACAAGCGCTCGCACAGCGCGGTCTAGGAGCTCACGCAGGGCCTGCCAACGGCCTTGCTGCTGATAGAGCCGTTCCAGAGCCGTAGTTGCTTCGACCTGATCGGGCTGCACCGTGAGCACGCGCTGCCAAGCTTCCACGGCGCGATCGGGAGTGGCCAACGGGCCTTCGCACAAGCGCGCGATTTCAGAAGCAATTCGAATGACTTCACGACCTTCGCTCACGGCCAAACGCTGCGTGAGGGCCACCAAGAGCCGCTTGTGATCGCCGGAGTCCCGGTACCAGTTCTCAAAGAAGTTCAGGGCTTCAGCGTTGTGTGGCGCAAGGGTTCGCACGCGACGCAATTGCCGTTCGGCCTTGTCTAGCTCGGACTTCTCCTGCGTTTCGCGATAGCGATCCTGCGCAACCCAGGAAAGTGCAAGGCAAATTACAGCTTCACCTTCGCGATCCCTCTCGCGCACGGCATCGGCCCGCAGCTTGTCTAGGGCAGACTCGAGCCCTTCGCCCGCAGCCAACACGCCGGTGACAAGGTGGCGCGCCCGCAGCACTTGATCATCGGGCAACGCTTGGCACAGCACGGTGAGGGCCACGTGAGCGGCACCCGGCAAGGTGCGATCCACGTCATGCAGGTTGGCCAATTCGTCGGCCAGCGGCAAACGTTGGGCCGGCGAGGCCTGCGAATTCAGGCAGGCAACCAAGGCCTTAGCCAACTCGTCGCGGTCGCCGGTCGCTCTGGCGACTTCCACCCAACGTGGCGTAATTTCACCAATAGATTCAGTCGTTCCGCTGCTTGCCGTCAGCAACTCTACCGCATCGGCCAGAACGGCTGCGGCATCGGCCAGAGGTTCCTCCCCGTCGATGAGTAATTCCGCATAACCTACAAGGATTTGCGCTCGGTCTTCTTCCGGTGCCTCGGCAATCGCAAGACGTTGTCCAGCCAAAAGGGCCTGGCGATCCTGCTGCTGTTGGGTCGCGATATCATGCAAGTCTGCAATTTCAGAGTTGTCTGGCTGGAGCTTGGCCAATTGCGCCAGCGCTACCAACGCCGATTGACCGTGCCCGCGCTGGACATGGCTCTGCGCCGCCCGCAGCCAGGACTCCGCTTTGGCATCCGGATCGGTGTCGAGGTCTGCTATGGAATCAATGAGGTTTCCCAGGCGATTGAGGCGTGCGAAGGCCTCGTCCTGCTCCGCCAGGACAAGGAGACGCTTGCCGGTCGCGGGCGTTGGATGCAGGCGAAAGGATTCGCGAAATAGGTCAAGCGCCCGGCCAGGATCCTGGGCAAAGACACAGCGAGCGGCGCGATCTAACAAGGCTGCACGCACGGCAGGGTGCGGTTCGGCCGAGGCCAGCGCTAGCAACTGCCCGGCGGCAAACTCTCGCGGCTCTGGTCCGGCATTCTGGCGCAGAAGAGCAGCAATTTCAAGGATGTCTTGTTCACTCGGTGGCGGCGTGGCGCCGGGGCTCTGCAGCATCGAAGCTCCGTCGCGCGGGCGTAAGGTGTGGCCCGCCGTTCTGGCGCGGTGCCGTCGTCCAGCAGCTGGCTCGACGGGCGACGATCGGCGATTTGCTCAAGGAATTCGCATGGCCACCCGACCATTCGCGCCCCTCCGTGAGGGCATACCGCCTCGTGCTGCGCAGTCTAGCCTTGCGCTAGCGTCCCCGCAACCTGCCGATCCGCCCGGCGATCCATTGCTTTGCAGCCCGACGCGGCGCACGGGCCGTGTTTAGGCACTTGGCGATCAGCGGCCGGCAAGCCGGGGACGTGCCCTCGGCTTTGGGCAACACTGGCGCAGTGGCTCCCGCATTGTGCCCAAATTCAGGAATCATCTAGCGGACGTATTTGTCCTCAAGCCGCACTACGTCGTCGAGTTCCGGCGTCGATACTTCCACCAGACGCACATCGCAGTCGTCGGCACCGAAGCGATGCACTGTGCCCGGCGTGACGTGAAAGACCTCTCCGGGCTTGAGGAATCGGACTTCGGGCGGGTTGCGCCCCACTTCTAGCCTGAGGATGCCTTCTAGCACGCAGACCGTTTCCTCTTTGCGTTCATGGTATTGACGCGAAAGAATCTCGCCGCGGCGAATGACCAGAAACTTGCCGGCGTACCGCGACGTCTCCGCCCAAATTTCTTCATGTCCCCAAGGCTTTTCAACGACGCGCATGAACCTCTCCTTTGCCCGGCAGCGGCGATTGCCGCCAAAACCGGGAGACACTGACAACAACTGACCCGGACGCGCAGCGACGCCGAGTGCACCTAAACTGCAGTAAGTAGCTGAAATTTAGGCCAATAGCCCGACCCAACTTTGGCCCTAACCCATCGACGCGGGCCTTTGCGTCTTGAGGCGCACGGTCACCTCCGTTCGCCACTGGTCGGCCGGCAATTCATCATGCGGTCCAACAAGATAGACCTCGGTGGCCCCTTCCGCTAGCAGCCAGCGGTGGTCATCCACCCAGGTGGACAGTGCGTCGTAGGCTCGGCCAATATCCTGATACGAACCAACGTGTTGCGCGACAGCAACGTGGGCAGGCGGCAGCATCGTCGTGCGCAGATCGGCCGTTGCCGGGAATTCTTCAGCCACGGGCACGCAGATGCGCGCGTTCACTGCACCGGGGTCCTGCGTATCGGCCGCGTACAAGGCCATAGGCGGTCCCTGAGGGACAGCGCCCGCCCGGTGAACCGCCGCCAAGAGCGCGCGGACCGCTTCAGCAATGCCTTCACTGGCACCGCAATAGCTCTGAAACGCCACGCGAACTGCTGGATAGATTGCCTCTTGCACTGCCACGTAGTTGGTCCCCCCGGTCCGCGGTCCAGTCTAGCCTTCAGAGGTGGCAATTACAAGCGAAACTCTTGGACGGTTTGACAGGCAGGAGGGCCTTGGCGATCCTCAGCCGGTTGCCATCGACGGGCAGTCGTCCGTGGTTCCATAGGTTTTTGGGCCGCAACTGCCATGCCGGCCGCGGCTTGAGAGGGTGAATGCGCCGTTTGGCTATGGGATCGTTGTGGATTGGCTTGATGCTGACGGTGGCCACTGCGGCGTGCAGTGGTGCCTCTAGCAATGAGATATCCTTAGAGAATTTGCCGCAGACCGATGGCATTCGGCATACGATTTCCCAGAGTCGAGCAAGCGTCCTCATTCCAAAGGGTTGGCGAATTGCCGCGCCCACTTCGTGGCTGAGGCAGGTAGCGCCAGAGTTAGCAATTCTCTTGCACATTGAGCGATTGCCTGAGCCCGAGGGTGGAGCTCAGACCTACGTCGACCGGATGATTGCCGACACGACCAGCGCCGGCGAGGCCGACATAGAGTCCGACCGTCGCGTGCGCCTAGGCGATTTGGACGCGCGCTTGGTGCAAACCGTTGAGCTGCGCGGTGCAGCGCCTAAGGCTTTGTGGAGTTTGGTCGTTAGCGCCGAAGATGGCATGTGGCTGGCCAGTGTTCTTGGCCCCGTAAGTGATCTGCGCGCCAAGCGTTCCGAGGTGATGGCTGCGCTGCTGTCCCTGAGGATCGACGCGCCGCCAGGGGCTCCGCGTCAGGATGGTAGGCCCTTGCCTCCAGAGCTGGAACTCGAGTTGCCAGAGGCGGTTACGCCCAGCGAGAGCTCGGCGCCACCAAGGAAGTAGGCCTTGGTTAGGGACCCGGAAAGCCTGGTTGATTGTGCGCGGGCGCGTCCTGATATTTAGGAAAAATCAAGTGTTGTGATGCGCTTGGGGCATTTCACGTCGCCCGGGCTAGTGCTAAAATGCCCAGCCAACGGCCGCGCGCACCATCGGCAGCAGGAGCCAGGCATTGGCGACTTCACCTGGCGCGTTGGCGTTGTGGGTAAACTGGCTGATTTGCATCATTTCTAGACCCGCATCGCCATCCACGGTCAGTCCGAAGGGCCAAATGTAGCGTCCGCCCAAGTGAACGCCACCACCGGTGCCCCCCCCCTCGGCCGTGTAGCCGGTGAGCGAAGATTTGTTAGAAATGCCAAGCAATTGCGCGCCAATGCGTAGGCCCCGGTCAAAGGTGCCGACCACGTAATAGTTGCCGCCGGCGCCGAGACCGAACGAACGGATGTTGTCCAGCGCCGTTTGGCCATACGTGTTGGACACGGTCTGTCCCTGGTACAGAATGCCAAGATGGCCAAATAACGTGAATTTTGGATCCGTCACGTACTCGGCGCTGAGGCCCATCCAGGGCAGGACTGGCGCGGTGCCGTCGGACTGGTTGACGCGCATGGCAAAACTGCCGACGCCCACAGCGAGCCAGTGCGGGCGGTTGGGCCGGGAAATGGCTTCCGGCTCGGGGTCTTTGCCCCAGTTGTCGTCATTGGCCCAGGCGAGGCTGGCCAGTGGCAGCGAAACAAGTAGTGAAATCAGTGCTATCCAGGGGTTGATACGGCTCATAGCCACCTCCGGCGAAAGGCAATCGCGACGCTTGAAAGGCCATGGGCGCAGGTCGCTAGTTTCGTTTGAAATTGCAGTCTTTTTTCGCCATGGTGGCGGTCCATACTGCCCAGGCTTAGTGGCCACCCCGTCCCGGTCTGACGTTCCACAGCGTAGAGATGAGGACGCTGCCAATCAAGGCAAAGACAATGGGTGCAAAGGCCCAGACTTTCCAGCCATATCCGTCGAGCAGTCGGCCCATTCCGATGCCAACGATGGAGCCGGCGAGGTACTGGGCGCCGTCAAAGAGGCCGGCTGCCGTCGCGACCGCCTTGCGTCCGCCGAAGTCCATCGAGGCAGCGCCACCGACCATGGAGTGCGCCGCCTGGATGCATAGCGAGACCAGGATCAGCATCGTCATTGAAATCCAAGGGGAAGGTGCGAAATTGTCGGCCGAGCCGAGCAGGGCCAAACAAATGGCCTGACCGATGAAGGCAAAGGCGATCACCGGGGCGCGGCGGGCACCGAAGACCCGATCGGAGACGTTGCCTGCGATCAAGCCACCGATAATGGCGGCCACAGGCATGCCCACGGAAGCGATTTGGTAGGGAAGGAAATGACCTAAGGCCTTGGGATCAATGTGATAGACGTTGCTGAAGTACTTGGCCCACCAATGGTCCACTGAGTTGCGCACAAAGCCGATCATCATCGATGACAGGGCGATGACCCACATGGTCCGATTTGCAAAGACCTTTTTCAGGACAAATCCCATCGTGGCAGGAGCTTCGGCCTCTTCTTTGGTCAGGTCGCCGGTGTCAAATTCGCCTAACCCAGCATCGGCCGGGCTGTTTTCAACCATCGCGCGGTTGGCAAAGAACAGAAGGGCCAGTGCGGTGGCGGGCACCCAAAACACGTATTGCCAAGGCAAGAAGGCCAAGATGAACGGGCCGACCGAGAAGGCCAGGGTACGGCCTGACTGGATCATGATGCCGAATATACCTGCAAAACTACCGCGTTCTGAGACGTGGAACCAGTGGGCATTGATCTTGACGATGGAAAGTGCGCCAAAGGACTGAAAGTAGTGGTTGAGGCCCCACAAGATCGCGAAAACATTGATCGCAGCGGCCGTTGATAGGCCGAATTGCAAAGTAGCCGGCGTGACCACAGACTTGGCATCTGGGGTCCAAATGGCGGCCTTGTTCAGCATTAAATAGCCGAAACCAAAGAGTAAGTTGAAAACGGCCGAGCCCGCGCTGCCGATGAGGATGGCGCGCTTGCCGCCGAACTTGTCCGCCAAGGGCCCGTTGAGGAAAACCGAAAAGGCGTAGACGATGGTGCCGGCGGAAATGACCGTGCCTAACTGCGTGTTAGTCCAGCCAAATGTCGATGCCAAGTAGGCTGACACGGCGCTGAAGTTGTAGCGGCCCATGTAGAAAAAGCCGTACATCATGCCGAGGAGTAGCCAGTTTTGGACCCGTCGCCGACGGAAGGCCGGAGTCAGGCGCGCTGAGAGTTCCGAATTCACCAAAGGGGCCTCCTAAGAATCGTGCGCAGCCCATGCGGGTGCGGCCCAAGGCGTAGTAACACAAGCGGTTGCGGCAAGTGTCAAGTGCGGCTGGCGGCTCTGTCGCGCTTGTTCCGCGCCCAACCGCGGCACAGTCCTTGGCCTAGCATTGCACGGAGATGCACGCACTGGTCGACCGATAACTGGCCATCGCGGCAGATTGCCGTACCATTGAGCTTTGCCCCGAGGTGAGTGTGGCGAAGACCGTTTCTGGACAACCTCTGCAATCTCAAGCGGAACCACCGCCGAGTGCGACCGATTGCTCGGTTCCTTCAGCGCTCTTGAGCGCCGCAGATGCTGGAATCGCTTCAGGGAATCCCAGCGATCACGATGACACCGAACCCCACCTGCGCGTTGCCGTGCATGACCGTTCCCGCCTGGAATGGGTGGCGACGGTGCCCCTTGCTCCCCGTGGCAAATCAAGGACTTGGGAGATTGTGCTAGAGGCCGATGTTGCCGATGCGATCTGGGTGCCTCACCAACCTTGGGACCATTTCCAAGTGCGCACGCGGCTGACAAGTCCGCTGCTCCAGCCGGGGCGACGCCAAGCGGGGCCGGCCATCGACCAACTCCGCCGCCGGGGTCTCGCTGCGGTGCATGAGCTCAAGTTGGCGACAAGATTGCCGATGCGCATCCTCGAACAGGCGCGGCGTCGCGATCGCACCCTGACCGAGGCCGAAGCCGACTCCGTGATCGTCGCCCTGCATCAGGCGGTGCAGCGTGCGCAAACTGCCCGTGTGAGTTGGGATTATTTGGTCGATGCCGGTAGCGAGTCCCTGGTGACCGAACAGCGATTGGTCGACGAGTTTTTGTCCTGCCAAATCCTGATGCTTATCACGCGTTTGACCCAGGCGATGCGCGGACGCGAGATGGTGGGAAGGGCGGCTAAGCCGTTGAAAAGTATCGATGGATCGGTGGCGCGGCTGGACGCAGCCCTGGCCGACGCGATCTTGGAAGAGCAGGCGTATCGGCGGCGTGTCGGCGTTTCGGCCTATCGGATTCGCGGGCCCCATGACGTTGAGGTGTACCTCAATCGGGCTGCTGCGCTCAAAAAACACTTTCAGCAAGCGCTGTTCCTAGATGCCCACGCCTACATGCTCGATGCCCGTCTGCGCAACTGGATCGCCGTCATGGTGGCGATGGTGGCGTCGACGTTCTACTTTGCCGGCCAGATCTGGGTACTTAACGCGGCGATGTCGACGGCGCAGACCACCGTTTCCCTGGCGATTGCCTGTCTTATCGCGGCCTTGGTCTATGCCGCCAAGGATCGCATCAAAGAAGTCGGCCGGGATTGGGTCGTTCGCCGCGTGAAGAACAGTTACGCCAATCGAATCGCTAACTTGCATTTGCAGGCGCGCATGGACCCCGAGCAAACAAAGCTCGCCACGGCCCGGGAAACCATCACGGTGACCAAGCGGCTGGAGCCCGACGTCCTCAATCCCGACCTGGGCCGGACCGCCGCCGTGCACCAGATCATCGTGCGCGAACATCTCAAGCATTCGGGCTTGAAGGTGCTTCATGATCAAGGGCTTACGGGGCTCAAGCACGTCTTTCGCTATGACTTATCACCTTTGTTCGACAAGTTGGATGATCAAGCCAAGCAAGTGCCCGTGCTGACTTCCGAAGGCGTGCGGACCATGGCCGCGGCGCGGGTCTATTCCCTGTCGCTGCGCGTCACACTGCGTGAAGTCGGCGGAACGACGTTGATTACCGAGACGGGCGAACTGCTTCTGCGCCGCCGAGGGTTGATCCGCTTTGTGCGCGGCAACACGGCCAAAGCCAAGCAAGCGGAAGCCAAGGCTGTGGAACGCACGCCGCTGCCACTGCGCGCTCGCTTTGCCCTGCCGACTTAGGGACCAGCGTGCCAGGATAGCTGCCTGTAAGCACTTGGGATTGTTCGCTGCTAGCCAGGGCGTCGGCGGTTGCTTGGGCACACCTGCCTGCGCGATGAACCTTTCCCGTCGCCGCGGCAACCTAAGTAGTAGACTGGGTTGCAAGGCAGGCGGCCCAGCGATGCTAGGTGGTTGTCGCAACGGTTCCGCCACGCCCTGAGGCCCCTCATGATCGCAGCAGTGCCAGACAGGGATGATGCGGTGGATGCTGACGCCATTGATTTGGCGCTGGTTTCTTCCTATCAGCGCGGCAATGGTCATGCGCTGGCTGAGATCTATCGTCGCCACGGGCGCCGCGTGGAGTCCGTGGCCCGCAACATGATCGGGCCTTCTAGTGAACTTGAAGATATTGTTCAGGATGTCTTCATCGAATTGCAGCGCGCGCTGTGTAAGTTTCGCGGCGACTGTCGCTTTACAACCTGGCTGCACCGAATTACCGTCAATGTTTCGCTGATGTACCTGCGCAAGGGGCGACGACGGGGCTGGCTGCGCTGGATTGGCCTGGACACGCCCGCGGGGAGTCCGGCGCTGGCTCGGTCAGCCAATGTCGAGAATCGCTATGACGCCCGCGATGTCTGTCGTCAACTGTATGATATTCTGGGTAAAATACCTGAAAAGAAACTGGTCGTCTTTGTGCTGTTCGAACTCGAAGGCATGCCCCAGGAAGAGATCGCGGCCAGTCTGCAGATTTCAGTCAATACCGTGAAATCACGTTTGTTTCATGCACGCCAAGAGGTCTTCGAGTTGGCTAGGTCCCGGGGAATTCTGCCGCCCCATGCCTTGCAGGTCGTCAAGTAGGCGTCGCACGCCGCGTTATAGGTGAGTCCATGACCACGGAAATGCTACAGAATCAGAGCTGTTTGCCGACAAGCTGTCCCGGCCAAGGTGGTTGGTTGCAACTGCTTTCGGAGCGCGGGTCAAGCGATCCGCTGCTGGCGCAGCCGCAACTGGCTGAACACTTGGCGAATTGCCCTGCTTGCCAAGCGGAAGTGGCCGATGTTCGGCGATTTCAGACCCTGCTGCTGCGTGGAAAAACGCCGCAATTGAGCGCAGAACAGCGGCAAGTGACCGAAGCCCGGGTCCGCGAGTTGGCGGCGGCTTGGTCGGCCCCGCCTCGGCTATCGCAGCGTTGGGTGTGGGGCGTGGCGATCGCGGCCGCAGCGGCGGTGGTAGCCATCGTCGGGCGACCGTATGTTGTGGAACATGCGCAGCAGCAAGAGCTTTGGCAGAAGCAGCTCGTCGCGGCAACCCTGCCGACAGCGGACAAGCCCGGGCCGGGAATTCGCAGCAGCGCTGTCGAAGGATCGCTGGAAGTGGCCAATCGCGATGGCACTTGGCATCCGATGCAGCCTGGTCAGGTTGTGCAGGCTGGGATGCGGTTGCGCGCGGGTGCGACGGCAGCGCGCCTGCTTGTTCCCGGGCGCTTTGAGCTAAATCTCCAGGCGCATGCGGAGTTAGATGTCTTGGCGACCACGCCGAGCAGCGCCGTTTCTCCGGGCGATGCCGCCCTGCGATTGCGCTCGGGCGAGGTCGATTGCGCGGTAGAAAAGCTCAACCCTCCTCAGCGATTCATCGTAATGTTTGGTGGTTATCGGGCATCTGTGGTCGGAACTCGATTCGCGGTCCAGCACGCCATGGCGAGCGCCGGGCTGCAAGTGCAGGTGACCGAAGGGGCCGTGCGCGTGGATCAGGCCGAAGATTGGTGGCATGGCCCCAGCGGTGACACGGTGACGACGGTCCATGCAGGTCAACGATGGCGCATGGATGGCGGTCGATTGTCCTTGGAACCCATGGCCTTGTCATTGGCCCAGCCTCAATCGGGCCAGCCTGCTGGGGTCCCGAAAGCGGCGCAATTGAGCGGCTCAGCTCCGGCAGGAGCAGCGATCGGTGGTGAAGATTCAACTGCAATTCCTGTAGGTTCCATGAGTATTCCCGGTGGGGCCGTTGGCACGACCGTGCGCAGTCGGATTCCCGTCGGCCGCGAGGCAGCGGTGCGCGACGCCCTTGGCAGCGACAGTGCTGGGTCTGGAGAAACTGGCGATCAAGCTAAGGAAAATCAACCGATTCACCGCAAGCGCAACATCTTGATTGAAGTGCCGCCGCAGGTGATGGGGCCCGAGGAAGGCTTTGCGGGGCCCCACTAATCCGAGCTAGGCGAACCGAGCGCCGGTAAGTCGTTGCGGCATTGCGTGTCAGTGGTGCCCAGCGCTTTCACAGGTCGACGCCGACTCCCGATCCCCAATACCAAATGACGTGAATGCCAGCAATCCCGGCGGTTTTGCTGCCTAATTGCTCGACTCCGGCGCGCAAATCGATGCCGCGTTTGCGGGTGGGGCGATACGCTAGGCTGGCCTCCAAGCGCCCGACTAGATTGACGCTTTGGTCGTGATTCTTGCTGTTTACGATCGGATCGGTGACTGAGCCGAGACCCACGCCAGCGATAAGGCTGGGGATCCAGGTCAGCGCGTCAATCACCACGCGTGCATCGGCCGTAGCGCTGAGGTCACCTGAGGACGCGGAAGAAAAGCGCGTATGGCCGCGAACGGACACGCCGAAAGCCCAAAAGTCCGAAACGTTTTTAAGCAGTTGCCCCTCGGCACCTAGGCGAGTCAGGTCCCCACCAACGCCTAGGGACAGCTCGCCTTCTTTGGCCGACGCATGGGCAAGCCCAGGGCAAAGCAGGAGAAATAGGAACACAAAAACAAGTCGTTGCATCAGATTGCCTGTGTCAGGACCGGTAAGGCCTGCGCGTCGAGGTCGGCCCAGAATTGCGCCTCAGCGACGATGGCGATTCTGCCACCCGAGGCTTTGAGTTTACGGGCTTTTTTCAATTTTGACGATGGGTCGGCTGCCTCGAGTTCATCGGCACCAACCACCAGCAGCGTCGTCTCGGCCGTCACATCGGAACCCGCGGTAGCACCAAGACTCTGGATGCGCTTCTGGGCATCTCTTCGCAGCATCCTTTCTAGTTTTCCCGTAAATACAATGATGTGACCCGAAAGCGGGCCGTCCAGGGACTCTTGGCCCACCGGCTGCGAAATCGTCATGAATTCGAGGAGTCGATCGATTAGGGCCCCTTGGGCGCGCATGCCCATGGCGACCTGAAGCGCGGACATTTTCAGGCCCTTGCGCTTGGCCCAGTCTGCCAGCCTCTTGTCCAGGGCCTGCAACCGGGTACGGGCATCCGAGGCCATGGACAGCGCCGCGCCTTCGGTCGACGCCTCGGTCTCGGCCTTGACAATCCCCAGCAAGGCCCCGAGTTCAAAGGCATTCATCGCCCGAAGATCGCCCAGCTGCGCCGTCGCTGCCAGTCGCTGGGCCGACTGCTTGCCCAGGGTCGGAATACCCAAACTCGTAAGAAATCTAGGCAGATCAACGTTGCGACAGCGCTGCACCTGCCCGATCAGCTTGGCAGCACTGGTCTTGCCTAGGCCTGGAAGTCCTTCAAGTTGTTGCTCTTTGAGCTGGAACAGGTCGGCCGCATCCCCAACCAAGCCGGAGCTCACCAGTAGGTCGATGACCTTTTCGCCAAAGCCATCCATCTCCAATTCGCTACAAAAATGAAGGACTTGCTCGCGAATGACCACTGTGCAGCCTCCTTCGCGGCTACAACGCAGCACCAAGCGATCGGCCTCAGTGGCCAATTCACTCGGTCGCATCCGCAAACGCCTTGGAATCGCAGGACTTCCACAAGAGGGGCATTGCTCTGGCACCCGCAGCAGTTCGGTGCCTCCCCCCAGATTGCGTTCCAGGTGGGGAATGACGCCGCCCTTGCGTGAAACCACGATCGTATCGCCGCGATGCAGATTCAGTTCTTTGAAATTGCTAAGATTATGCAGGCTCGATCGGCTGATCGACGCGCCAGCCAAGAGCACAGGCGTAAAAAGCGCCACCGGCGTGATCGTGCCCGACCGCGACACGTTCCAGTGCACGTCGACAAGGCGGGTCTGGTCCTCATCGGCCGTGAATTTCCATGCAATTGCCGAGCGAGGATGGTGGTCACTGGCGCCGAGGCGACGATGCATCTGCAGGTCAGCCAGTTCAAAGACGACGCCGTCTGCCTCAAAATCCCAGGAGTTGCGGGCCATTGCCATGGTACTAAACGCTGCCATGGCCTGATCGCCCGGGATCTCTTGCCATGGAGCCGGCGTAAGGCCAAGGGTCTGGGCAAAGGCCAGGCGGTCGGCCTTGGACGGCAGGTCGAGACCGACGACATCGTAGGCGAGAAAATGCAGCGAATCCAGTGGTATGGATGCCGTCAGCTCGGTCTTCAGCAGGCCCGCGGCTAGGTTGCGCGGATTGGAGAACTGATCGGCCACGGCGGCAAACAGGCTCAAGGGCACGTAGACTTCGCCGCGAATCTCGACGCCGCCCTTGGCCAGCGCTGCCGGAATAGTCCTTGGAATGCCAGAGGCTTGCAGAACGTTTCGCGTCACATCCTCGCCGACGCGGCCATCCCCTCGCGTCGCGCCGCGGACCAGTTGTCCGTCGCTGTCGTAGCGAATACTGCAAGCCAAACCGTCGATTTTCGGCGTCATCACCAGCCGCGCTTGGGGGCTGCGGGCCGTCCATTGGTCAAACTTTTCCTGCTGCTGCCGCCGTTGTCCAATAGCGGCCTGCACTTTGGCATCATCGCCGCGGGGGATGCGGATTCGCGTTGCGCGCTTCTCGCCGCACTCAGACTCCCAAATGCCGCCAAGCCAATTCTCAAACTCGCTAACATCGTTACATTTTTCCAGCGATAACATCGCCCGCTCGTGCACGACTTTGTCGCCGGTCACCGGGGCCCCGACTTGCCCAAGCACCGGATGGCCCGGCTCTAGCCGTCGCAGCGAGGCCACCAGGCCATCAAACTGCGCATCGCTGATTTCTGGCTTGCCGTCGCGGTGATAAGCCACGTTGTGGTGGGCAACCTGCGCGGCCAGTTGCTCAATATCCACGGCTGGTTGCAAAAGGTCATTGAGGCTTGCTTGACTCATGGGCACCTTGATCGTGGACGGGCCCTCACGGTGGGCCAGTGGGTTCTGCCGCAGCGGCATCTTGCCCGATGCCCGCAGGACTGTTAGTTTGTCGCGCGTTGTCCACTGCCCGCGGCCGGTCTGCACCGGATCTGCAGCGGGGAGCGGCACAATCCAATCGACCCCGCGCGGCTCATCGATTGGCGGCGCTGCCTCGGTCAACTGCAGGTAATGACAGCAGTATTACGCGAGATTTCGACGGCATGGGCCGCGCGTGTCGCTGGGCTGCGTCGTCGCTGCTAGGTGGTGCTCAGCATCATCCTTCGCGCTGCGTTGGAATCATAACCTCGCTTCACTTTGGGCTTTTGCCTGGGGTAGCGTTTCATGCCAGACCCACGTCCCCGTAGCTCAGAAGGATAGAGCGTTCGCCTCCTAAGCGAAAGGCCACAGGTTCGATTCCTGTCGGGGACGCCCGCATGACGGTCCGGCCCACGCCGAGTCCTGCCCCTATTACCCAGCGGCTTGACCGCAACTTCGTCCGCCAAAGGCACCAAAGTATGAGTGAAATTGAGTCTCCTGCCGCTGATCCTGAATCAGCCGTGCCCCCATCGACCCATGTGCCCCAGACTGAGCTCGCCTTTGAGGAACTGCCCATTCCGGCGCAAATCCTTCGTGGTTTGGATGACTTAGGCTTTGCCCGCTGCACGCCGATTCAGGCCCGCTCGCTGCCCCACACCTTGCATGGCGCGGACCTAGCCGGCCAAGCGCAGACGGGGACGGGCAAGACGGCGGCCTTCTTGATCACGATTTTCAAGGAGTTGCTAGAGACTGAGCGCGTCCACCCCACGGCGCCTCGGGCAGTCGTTGTCGCGCCGACCCGAGAGTTGGCGCTGCAAATTGCCAAAGATGCCGGGGATGTGGGCAAGCATTGCCACTTTCGCACAGTAGCTGTGTTTGGCGGCATGGATTGGGAAAAGCAGGCCAAAGTGCTCGAGGGCACGGTCGACTTGGTCGTCGGCACGCCTGGGCGCATGATGGACTATATGCGCAAAAAATACTTGGACTTGCGCCATGTTCAAGTGGTCGTGGTCGATGAAGCCGACCGGATGTTCGACATGGGGTTCGTCGCGGACATTCAGTACATCCTGGGGCACTGTTCGCCTGACCGTCAGACGCTTTTGTTTTCTGCGACGCTGAGTTACGAGGTCATGCGCCTGGCTCACCAATACATGCGCGAGCCCGTGCAGATTCGCGTTGAGCCCGAGCAAGTCACGGCCAAGAACGTCGAACAGCGCCTGTACCACGTCTCTGAGCGTGAGAAGATGCCGTTCCTCCTGTATTTGCTGGAGAAACATCAGCCGCGCAAGGCGCTTGTGTTCATCAATACCAAGCGCGCTGGTGAATGGCTGAACTTTAAGTTGTTTCACAATGGCTGGAATTCTGAGTACATGTCAGGCGATATCGCGCAAAAGAAGCGCCTGCGCCTGGTCGAAGAATTCCGCGAGGGCAAGATTGAGGTCCTGGTCGCAACCGACGTAGCTGCGCGTGGTCTGCATGTGGATGATGTTGATCTTGTAGTGAATTTTGACTTGCCGCTGGATGCCGAAGATTACGTGCACCGCATTGGCCGTACCGGACGCGCAGGCCAGAAAGGCTTGGCCCTGGCCCTGGCCGACGAGGCGTTGGTCGAAAAGCTAGCCGCCATCGAAAAGTACATCGGTCAGAAGCTGCCCGCGGAAATCCATACGCGTGACATGCTGTTAGACGACTTGAGTCCGAGTTTCCGTGAAACGGTGCTCAAACACCGGCCGCCACCGCCGCGCCGGCGCCGTTGAGGATGGCTGCGCGTGCTGGGCTTGCCTCGTCGACCTGGGCTTGACACCTGCATCACTGCTGCCCATACTGTCCGCCGCTTGCAGACACCTGCGCGGTGCGAGCGGGCAAGGCGAGGAGAGGCCCCTGTGCAGGCAAACTCCTTGAAAGTCCATGCGAAAGTGGCGAAATTGGTAGACGCACTAGATTCAGGTTCTAGCGCCTTCACGGGCATGCGGGTTCAAGTCCCGCCTTTCGCACCCCAACTGACCTGCTGCAAGCGCCACTGGTATCCAACCAAGTGGCGCTTTGCGTTTTTGCCGCAGACGGCGGGACTTATGCGTCTGATAGACCTCTCGATGACGCCCGTGGCCACGACGATTTCGCATGGATTATCGTGGATTGGCATGGTGCTTCTCCTCCTGGCGGGGCCTCTGAGTTGCGCCAAGTCAGGGCCGGAACGACATCTCGAACAGGCGGAAGCGCAACTCAAGGATGCGCTTGACCTTTTACGCCAAGCGCATGGCAAGCAGCGGGCTTTGCTGGCGGCGACCCTTGCCTACCGCGCCGATCATGGGGCTCAGATCCAAGCGTTGCGCGTGCACGGCGGCGAAATTCTCAATCAACTCAATGGCGATGAGCGCATTCACTGGCAGACCGAGTCGCAGAACCGCCTCTCGCCCGTGCTAGCGCAAATTGAACTGGCGAGTCAGCAATTCCTGATTCCGGAGCAGGCTTTGGCTGTGGTGATGCCCCTGCTGGTCCAAGCCACGCCCAAGGCGACCGGCCAAAGGCCTTGGCTGCCGCCGGTGCCGCCTTCGCCCTTTGAACAATCAGGACCTGCGCCAGGCCTGCCAGGGGCTCATTCGCCTGGGAGTGCGCCATGATCGCCCTGACGAACTGGCTCTTGGCCACGCTGTCGGGCGTACTGGTGTTTCTGGCCTTTCCCAGCTGGAATATCCATTATCTCGCATGGTTTGCTTATGTTCCTTTGCTCGTGGCTGCGCGCAACGCGACGGTGCGCCAGGCCTTTGTGATCGGCCTGTGGGCGGGGACCGTCACCAATGCCGGCGGCTTTCACTGGATCACGGAAATGCTCGGTGAGTTCGGGCATTTGCCTGCCATCGCCAGCTACGCGATTTTGGGACTCGAGGCTGTCGTTCAAGGATTGGCCTTTGCCCTTGGCCTAGCGCTGTGGCGCTGGCTGGTCCAGCGGGGTGCGCCGGTTGCGTTGGCGGCGATGCTCGCTATGTGGGCGGGAGAAGCTTGTATTCCTATGCTTTTCCCGTGGTTCTTGGGCAATGCGATTTCGCGCGAGTTGCCGATGATCCAACTGGCCGACCTCGGCGGCGTCCACCTAGTGTCTGCGCAACTCTATGCTGCGAATGCTGTTTTGGCCGACCTCATCAGCGCTCCCTTGGGCAAAAGGCAGCCCGGCTGGTGGATGGCGCTGATCACGGCTGTGGGTATCGCTTTGTCCTATGGCTATGGGCAGTTGCGCATCGCCGATATCGATGGTCAGCAGGCCGCCGCGCCCAAGCTCAAGATCGGCATGGTCGAGGGCAATGTGGGCATCTGGGAAAAGGAAGCCAAGCACCTGCCTCCGGAAGAGCGCGCGCAGATGCTGGCGCATAACCTTTTGAAACATCAGCAGATGACTGCCCAATTGCAGGCCCAGGGGGCCCAGTTGGTGGTCTGGCCGGAGAGCGCCTTTCAGCCGCCCGGGCCTTTGCCGGTGGTGACCAGCGACGACCACGTAGTGGCCATCGGTGAACAGGGCGCGGTCTGGCGGCATGACGGCCTCAAGCTGCAGAGCGGACGCAGTGATCGATTGGGATTGCCCTTGAAATTAGCGTCGTTGACGGGGCTATCTAGTCCCCGCGGCGACCTCTGGCGGTGGATTGAAGGCGATCACCGCGTCTGGACAATTTCCAGCCGAGGCGCCCAGTCCATCGACCTGCCCGAGGGCGAAACCGCGATTGCCACTGCGAGTCCACCGGCCGACCCGTGGGGAGGCATTCCTCCTGGCTATGTGGTGGGGCGCGGCGGGCGAGTTTGGCGTTTAGAATTCGCTGGTTTTGCGACGTCGGCCGATACGGGCAAGCTGCTGCCCAACCATACACCCCAACTCGCTGAAGTGCCGCAGGATCGCCCGGCCATCGATGTGACCGCAGCTGCCGTCAATGGCAGCGGGGCCTTGGTGGTCACTGGCCGGCAGGGACGCGTGTTGTCGCTGGTCCAAGGGCGCATGCAGCCTGTGCAATCTGGGACAACGGCGGACCTCTGGGCGGCCGCGGGAGATCCCCTAGGGCTCAACTTGGTGCTGGCTGGCGCTCACGGCACGGTGCTGATGGGGGATGGCCGAGTCTTTTTCCAGAGTTTGCCGACCGACGTCGACCTGTACGCCGCCTGGTTTGCGCCAGACGGAACCGCCTGGGTTGCCGGGCAGCGCGGTGTCATTTTGCAGCGTTTGCCCGGTAAAGCGTGGGCAAAGATTGCGGGTTTGCCGCCCGTCGACGTCATGGCTGGTGCCTGCGATGCCGACGGCAACTTACTGGTGGCAGGCCGAGGCGGGCGCTTTTTCTGGCGCGCCCAAGGACATACAGATTTCGCAGAGTTGCCCTCTGGTCAGCGCGGCGAAGTGACGGCCTTGCTCGGGGTGCAAGCCTTGCCGAGCTACTACCTGCCACGGCTGGCGCGGCGAATCGTGCCTGCCCAAGCCCCGTTGCCAGATGCCAAATTGTCTTATCCTGCCGATGCCTTGGCCGATGCTGGCGTGCCCGAGATGGACCGAGCGACACCGCGCCGAGGCTTCACCGTTCCGCTGCTCTTTGGCGCCATGAGCCACGGCGGGCCTTTGCCCATGCGCAGCGCCGACTGCATGGACTGCTATAACAGCGCAGTTCTCTTGGGTTCTGACGGTCAGGTTCAAGACCTTTACGACAAGACTTTCCTGCTCATGTTCGGCGAGTACCTGCCCTTTGGTGAACAGTTCCCGTCCCTGTACGAGCTTTCGCCAGAAACCGGGCATTTTCAACCGGGTACGCGCACAACGCCGGTGATTCTCGGTCCGGCGCGCATTGGGATCCTGGTCTGCTACGAGGACCTCTTGCCGAACTATGCGAGACGTGTTGCGGCGCATAACCCTAATGTTTTCATAAATATGACCAACGACGCATGGTTCGGTCAGACCGCAGAACCGGAGCATCACCTCAACCTAGCTCTGATGCGCACTGTTGAGTACCGCCGCTGGCTGCTGCGTTCGACAAATACTGGAATTTCTGTGTTTATTGACGCCGCCGGCCGACGCGTCCAGGAGACCTCGCTGCAAGGGGCTGAGACGCTGATTCGCGACGTGCCCCTGATGGAATCCCGCACAGTGTATGCGCAATTGGGCGATTGGCCCTTGGGCGTTCTCGGCGCTGGACTGTTGCTGTTGGTGGCGATGGGGCAGGGCGGAGCGCGGTCCGGCAAGAGCAAACGCAAACGTCAGGCCAAGGCTGCTGCTGCGGCTTAACCCATTTGGGGCCAGAACGGTCGGCTCAGGGCTTGGTTGCGGCCGGTTGGTCGTGCAGTTCTTGCGCTTTTTGCCTCGACTTGCGGTGGCGGTAGGCGCGCCAGCCCGTGTAGGCGCGGTGCAGGAACAGCAAAGTCCCCGCGACTGCAAAGATTTTGCCCATTCCGAAATCGGCACCAGCTGGCATCATTGGCTCCCAGGCGAAGAAGTCGCCATCCAATCAAGGACGTTCGCCAGCAAATGCAAGCCGCTAGGCGTGCCAATGCTCTCTGGATGGAACTGAACACCGCGCAACCCCGGCCCACGCAACGCCATCGGCAGCGGCGGATCCTGCTCCTGTGGGAGCCAAGCGGTCAGCGAAAGGTTCGCGGGTAAGGTTGCCGGGTCGATCTGCAGACTGTGGTAGCGCATAACCGCCAAAGGATTGGGTAATTGCGCGAAGATGTCCAGGCCGTCATGGGCGATCGCACTGACCTTGCCGTGGCACGGGACCGTCGCCCGAACCACTTGGGCACCGCGGACGTGGGCCAACACCTGCATACCCAGACAGACGCCAAAAATCGGTGTTGTTCCTGCTAGTTGCTCGACAACCAGCTGACTGGCCAGCGCCTCCTGGGGACCCAAAGGACCGGGCGACAAGACTACGCCCTGCCAAGGCCTGCGCAGCTGGGCCTGCACCAGTTCCAGATCGCTACGAACAACGGTTAGCTGGACGTCGTGGCCGCGTTGGCGCCCCGCCTGCTCCAGCGCGTCAACGAGGTTCCAGGCAAAGCTGTCGTAGCAGTCAACAAGAAGAATCTGTAGTGAACTCAATGATGAACCGCGCAACGGCTAGGGGACGGGATAGATGTGCAGCGTGCCCCAGGTGTCCACCGTGGTGGCGTTGGCGGCCTGTTGAGGCGGCAAGAACTGATTGGAAATCGAGCTTCCGTCCTTATTGACGATCACTGCGACGTATTTGACCGTAGCGCCGCCAGCCGGCAGGCCTTTGGGAAAGAGCTGGGTCAAAAGAATCGAAAATTCAAGAGATTGCTTGTCTACCGCAGGAGCCACTGTGCCAACGGTCCAGGCAAAGTCATTGACATTGCTTAGCCCTCGCCAGCCGGCGTCTGTGGATAGGGCTAGGTTTGTGCCCGTGAAACCGGCCATGCCCAGGGACCCTGCGGCGAAATCAATGCCAATTTGGCCATCTGCCACGAGCAGGCCGTTGGCGATCGCGTCGTCAAGGTTGCCGGTATTGTCTTTGAGATCGGATGGTTGCTTAGCGCCCGTGCCGCTGCCGTAGTCGATGTCCAGGTAGATCACCACTGCATTTGACGCTTCAACCGTGCCAACGATGCCAAAATACAATGAATCTTTGTCCCAAGCTGCGTACAACTGATCTAGTTGATTCTTGCCTACACCCCAGCCGGTGGGTGTGGCCTGAACACTGGCCAAGGACCAAGGGTTCCAATCCGCCGCCTGACCGACTGCACCGTCGATGACGGGTGTGTCAAAAGGCTCGACATCCAGCGCATTTTTTAGCGTCATCGCTGCTCCCACAGGCGGTGTGACCACGACGTCGGCGGGCAGCGGCGGCAGCCCGGGCGTGGTCGCTAGCAAGCCAGTACCATTGGCCACAACTGTAGTCGCATCAAAGGTTTTTCCTTGAAATTGCGAGACAAAGTGCACGCCAAAGCTCCCGAGCAAGTTGGCCCCCAGCAACTGCACGGCCCCGCCCTTGGCCGGGACCCAGGCGGGCTGAACGGCGGTCAAGGTCGGCTGCGTCGCCTTGTCGACGATGGTCAATGTCGTGAATTGATTCGCTTGTAGGCCATTGTCGGACCCGTCAGCGTCCCCATAGACGGTCTGCCCCTGCCACGTCGCCCGCGCCACCACGGCATAGGTGCCAATGGCCAGAACGGGCAGGGTGGCGGACCAGGTTTCCTGGCCTTTCTGCACGTCTTCACTGGTAAAACTGGCCGGAACGAAGGTCCACGCTGCCGGATTCTTCACAGGGTCACTGCCCACGGGACCATATGCAACGTCGACCTGCAAACCGGGCGTCGCTCCAGGCAATTCGGAGACGCTTTGTACCTGCGCCAGGACAGACACGGTCACGCCGTCCTTATTATTTCCGCCCAACTGCATCTGGGGTAACTGCACGGAAGGTTTGGGCATAACTTGGAAATAGAAGCCGCCGCTCAGCGTTGCCGTCGTGGCGTCGGGGTTCTTCGCCACCACATCGACTAGGCCGGCGTCATGGGCGGGCGTGGTGCAGATGACTTGCAGGCCATCGGCGGACACCTTGGCTGCGGTTGCTGCTTTGTCGCCAAAGATCACAGTAGTTCCATTGACAAAGCCGGTCCCTGTGAGGACCACCTGATCACCGCCACTAGTCCATCCCTTGGCGGGGTCTACCGCTGTGATGGCCAAAGGTAGCTGATTCTTTACACATTGCCCGGCCTTGCACGACTCGTCGGCGGCGCAGGCTGGATTGCACGGCGTTGGCACACATTGGCCGGCCTGGCAAACCTGTCCATCGCCGCAGGCCGGGGTGCAATCGACTGTCTTTGCAACGCATTGTCCGGCCGTGCACACCTGGTCGGCGTTGCACGGTGGGTCACAACTCGCCGCGCTGGCTGCCGGCACGACGACAGCCGTATTGAGGAATTTCCCTTTGGAATCTTTGCTCAAGATGACCTGCGCCGAGACCCAGGCTCCGGCTAACCCCGTGGCAGTCGCCGCGCCAACACCGTCCTGATACGCCTGCGTCGCAGCCTTGTACTCCTGGCCATTCTCAGGCAAATCATCGCCTTGGGTCGCCACGAAGATGAACTGCACTTCGTCGCCCGCGTTGAGCAGTCCATCGTGCTTGCCTTTGGCCACGGACTGCACGTAGGTCAGGATGCCGTCTCCCGCCGCCTCGTCGCCATTTTGGCCATTGTCTAGCAATTGCACAGGAGTCCACTGGTTCATCGTCCCTTTGGCGAAGAAGTTGAAGCCATCGCCGGCCCAGCTAGCGAAGGCGGTATTGAGCTGCTTGCGATCAAGGGTCAGTTTGATGTCGATGGTGCCGAACTGTTTAAGTGTCATTCCAGGTACTTTGAGCGTCCCCGAGGTGCCTTTGGCGATCTTGATGAGGCCATTGGCCCCGACCCACATCCAGTTGCTGTACTCATTGAGGGCGCCGTATTCCAGTGTGGCGTCCTGCTTGGAAGTATCGAAAAAGACTTTGGTCGTCAGGATATGATCGCCTGCTACGCCGTCGTCCTGCTCGTGGCCGCCCTGCTGATCGGGCCGTCGTCATAGAGGACCGGGTAAGGGCCGTCGCTGGGTAGCCAACTGGTTGCATAAGTAATGGAATTGGTCTTTGCATCCCAGGAAAAAGAGCCTGTCCACTGGATGTCGCCGTCGCCAAAGGTCTTGTTGGCGCTGTCGTCGACAGCAAAGGTCAGCCATACCCCGCCGGGTGTGTCGCTCGTTTCGCTAGAGTTGGTCGAATCAGCATCTGACCCTTTGCTATCATTGACGAAAATCGGCCCTGTGTCGGTTGACGCCTTGGCGTCGGTCGCCGTAGTTGTCGCGGTAGAACCGCAGCCGCTGAGCCCAAGGGTAACTGCTGTCAAGATGCTGAAATTGCGAAGCATTACATGCATTATACGCACCGTTGGCAGCCAAGGCTGCAGCCAAAGCCGCCCAATCGCGCCACGTCGTACAATCAGCCACGGTGGCGATTATTCCAGGGTGACGGCGTCGATCAGCACGGCGGTATCGTAAATTGAATCGCCAGCGTCTGAAGCGAAAAACTTTAATGTAGTCCGCTTGTTGGCGCCTGCTAGGGCAGAGACGTCGGTCACCGACTTCTGCCAATCGGTCATCCATACGTCGCCGACATCAAAGGAAACATCGGCCTTGGTCAGGCCTTTCCACTGTTGACCGCATTTGCAACTTGCTGAGCCGGGGTCGCAAGGCGCTTTTCCGCCGCAATCATAGGGGCATAGTGCATCGATCCACACATCGACCATGGTAATCTTGCCCGTATCCGCCTGCAAGGTAGCCGTGAACTTGTCCATGTACGGCGACATGCAGAACTCCTCGAACTCCTCGCTGTAGAACTTCCAGTAAAACGTCAGGTTTTTCACCATCGGTTGTACGCAAAACGGTTGTTCCAGCGAACCCGTCTGCACGGTGAAGCCCATGCCTGTGGAGACAATTCCCATGTACTTACCGGCCACTGGAATGGTAACGCCCAGGCGGGAAATCACGCGGCCGTCCCCGTCTTTCTTCCAGCCAACCAAGTTGCCGGTATCCCAACTCGGGTTGATCAGGTCGTTGTTGTTGACATTGGCCTTGCCGTTGCCCACCAGGAGCAACCGCGACCCCGGATTGTCTGGGTCCTCTTGGCCGCTAACACCTTGATTAATCGATAGTTGTTTGTTCAGCATGCCGTCGAATAGCGTGCGCCCCGCTTGGTAGGCGAACTTGCTGCTGACGTACCCCGTCCAGCCGACCACGGCTTGGGCCCCTGCGCCGAAGAGTTGCACCGCCAGTGAGCCGTTGAACATGGTCCGACAGCCGCCCATATAGATGATAGAGCTGGGGAAATCTTCGGTGAGGTGGCGCTGGAAAAAGGCTGGCGCCATGCCGTAGGTGTCGGCACCGATGACCAATCGGCCATGCAAGATATCCGCTTGGGTGGCATCTACGCAGACACCGCCGCCTTTTGAAGTCAAAGCGCAGGCTTGGCCACCACTGCACTGTGCCGCGGTAGAACATGACCCGGCATTGCCGGCCAGGGCGTCGCAGTTGACTGCCTCACCGGACCACAGAACTTCTTGAGATCCAAGGTGTTCCCAACCAAGTGCCTGCTTGGCTGTGGAGTCCATGCCTTCGAAGTACGCTTCGCCGTGGCCTGAAAGCGCGACTAGGCCATAGAGTTCCATGTTGCGATAGACCGATAACAGCGCTTTATCATTGCTGTATTGGTCAACTGAGAAGGGCGGGCATTGCTTGGCGGCCAGGGCCAATCCAGCTTCGGCCGCTTCGTCGCCGGGATTGATGACGCAGATCTGGCTGTCCGAACAGGCACCGCACGCTGTACTCGTCTCGCGGCAGGTGCTGCCGTCGCAAACCATGCCCGTGGGGCAACTGCCACATGCGGTGGCATCGGCGGGTTTGGCAACGCAATTCGCTACTTCAAATTCGCTCTGGCCCGGCGCGAGCGCCAACGCGCGACGGGCACCGACACTATAGGTCGGCAAAGCAGCCCCAGGGTCGCCACCTGCAGCACCGCCGCCAGCGCCGCTGCCAGCACCACCGCGTAACCCTGCAGGAGCTAAGTTTAATGCGCCAACTCGCCCTGTCTTGTAGCGCACCCAGATGCCGTAGCCACCACCAGATGCGGGGCCGGCTTCCGCAACAGAAGAGTCCGCTTTGAGGGTGGCAATGGCGCTCGCCTGGGCCTGGGCGGCCGTGTTTGAGGCCAAGGCAACTTTGTAGGCATCGCGGACATTCTTCTGTAAGCCTACGATTTGTTTGCACTCGTCCTTAGACCAGGGCGTGACGATGTCGACGGCGGTGACCGGCGACAAGGCCGTGATCTTATTGCCACCCAGCGTTACGGCTGCCTGCACACGGAAGTAAGCGGTTGTCTTGCCTGCGCTGGCGCTGTACGGCACGCAGTTGGAGAATACGGAATCCTTTTGCACATCGTCGCACTTGCCGCCGGTGTCGCCGACGTCATACAAAGTTGCGCTGACGCCACCCGCGACCGGAGCCCCACTGCCATCGACCTCGATCAGCTGAATACTTGCTGGATCGACGACGGATTTGCCGGACGAGTCAGGTGCAGCCTGAGGAACCGCGATATTCACCACCAGGGTCTGGTTCTGCCCCGCGAAGACCACATCCGGGTTGACATGGGGCCCAGACTCAAAGTGAAACAAGGGGTTGTACGTAATGTGAATGGAGTCCGCGGCAGTGGTGGTGCCCTTGGTTGCCGTGACGGTGATCAAGTTGTCGCCGGGGACCAGCTTGAGCGGAGGGCTTACCCAATAATCTGGCGGTGTTGGCTGGCTGACGGTACCACTGGCAGAACCCGTGAACTGCAGCGTGTCCGCCGCGCCATAGGCAACGCCGGAAAGTTGGACCTGGGCACCTTCTGAGAAGCCCCAGTCGCGACCACTTGGCGACAGAATCTTGACAAGCAACTCGGGGAATTGACTGTTGATTCCTGTGTCTGTGCTCTTGATTTCCGTGCCATTGCCGTCGGTGCTGCCTGCGTCAACGATTGTGTCGGATGCATCGCCGGCGAGCGTGTCGGAAACGCCAGAATCTACGGAGGAATCGCCAACCCCAACATCGCCCGAGCTGTCGCCCTGGGTGTTGCCATCGGAAACGCCTGAGGAATCACCGCTGGCGTCGGCCACGGCTGCGTCGCTCGCATCGGCGGGGTTGCCATCGTCGCCGCTGACCTGATCGTTCGATTGAGCTGTATCGACAGCCACTTGCGTGTCGCTACCACAGGCGCCTAGGCTGGCTGCCAAACACGCGCCGATCATGGTGATCAGCGGGGTTCGCCACCTAGCAGAGCCTGTCCCGGGCGACCGATCAGCGAGTGCGTGCATACGAGCCTCAATAAACTTCAGCAATTGGAGCGGATTTCCGCCTATCCCACGCCGCAGCCCCGGAATTGTTCCGGTGCTCAACTCCGCCAGCGATCGACGCGGACGTAACGTCGTGGGAAGGACAACGGAATGCCAGCGCAAGAAAGAACGTCGCCCAGGGTAGCGTACCGGGCAGACTGCGCAGAATCAACAGCCAAGCGTTGTTAGGGGCGCTGCGTACCCCAGAGTCCAGGTACTGCGAACAGGCGGTGCGGACTCAGCGTCACAGAAAGCGGCTGTTGGCTCGCAGACAAGGCGGGCTGGGAAAATCGTTCGCCATCAAGGCTATAGGGCCCCGACAGGGTCAGGCTTTGAACGCTTGGCCAGTCGTGAACCCCGTTGGCTGAGCCCTCGCGCAACAGGGCGGGCAGCATCGCAACCAACTGTTTCGGCGAGGCTTGATCGACTACGCGAACAGCAAAGCCTTTGGCCAGCATCGGGCGACGGATGGCCCGGATCGCTGCAACGGCCAAGGTGAGGTCGACGGTCGAGGCGACTGCGCCAATATACGGTGGCATTTCAAGACCATCCACGTTCAATCCCGTGGTATACGGCCCCAGCTTCCAGCCTTCGCGCTGCCACAGGGCGCTGCCCAAGGCGATCCCGCTGGACAGGGCTAGCAGAAATCGAGACAGGCCTAAGTACCCGGCACCAAAGCGTTCGTACAGTTCAAGGGCGTGGTAGGTCACTTCAGAGCCAAACACAAACCCGTAGCGGCAAGGCTCCGTCCCAGCGCGCACTTGCAGCAAAGACAGGCGCCTGCCGGGCACGCGCGATAGTGGAGCTCCTTGAAAATCGTGAAGAAAGCGCTGCAATGTCCGAGACGGCGGGCCATGAATGCCCACGGTTCGGCCGACGATGTTTAGCGTGCCGCCATTGAGCAGGAGGATGCGCGGCATCGGCGGCAAAATCCCAGAGGCGGCGTGGGTTTCCTCGGTCAGGGCTAGCAGGGCGTTGACGGCGTGGTGCAGCGTTCCGTCGCCGCCTGCAATCACCAGCACATTGGCCGCACGCACCACCAGCAACTGGGCGATTGCGCGGCGAACCGATGCAAGATCAGGCGTTTGCTCCCACGCATCGGGCCCATCGAGGCTGTTGGTCAACCGGTGCGTGGCCCGAGCCCCGTGCTGCCGCCCCGCCTTGCCGTTGATCAGCAGACCCACGCGCACGGGGGCCGTCGCAGCGCACGCGGAACAACGCCGCTGAGCGCCGTAGGCAGAAAGGGCCATTGCGATCGGGTCCTGAGGTGCAAAAACCATTTTCTCTTCAATCCGTTGTCTCGGTGGACCCCACGCCCCTTGTCAGGCAATTGCGTGTCCTTGTGGCCCATCCGGCTGCGTGCTAGCCTAACCGCACGACTTGCATGTTGCCACGGCGGCCTTGCTGGCCGCGGTGGACAAGACCGAAGTGTGGCGCTACGTAGAACCGCAAGCATGGGCAATAGGATTCTTGGACAAATGGCCAAGGGTGCCCGATAAGCAGCAGGCAGTGATTGGGCAACGCGCCCGGTTTGGACTTGGCTGGATTTTCGCTAGGCACGCGGTCTAGCCCCTAGGTCTACATTCTAGTTCTTGAATTTGGGCAACCCGTCCGGCGCAGTACCGCTCGATCGTTGGGGAGAAAACAGTACCGATGCTGAAACTGTCGATCCAGGATAGCGAAGGTCGGCCCACGCTGGTTCCGCTCACCGATGGCGAGTTGAGCATCGGGCGCGATGAGGCGAACTCGATTTGCTTGACAGATCGCAATGTTTCCCGGCAGCACGCGCGACTGACTACCAAGGGGGCCCAGGTCTGGCTTGAGAACGTCGCGGCCACCTACGGAACGCGGATCAACAACTTGCTGCTGCGTGAACGCCTGCTCCTAC
Organism: uncultured Myxococcales bacterium; assembly: GCA_903840165.1. Taxonomy (GTDB): domain Bacteria; phylum Myxococcota_A; class UBA9042; order UBA9042; family UBA9042; genus CAIMEY01. The sequence continues at coordinate 208,083 of CAIMEY010000002.1, forward strand.
AGCGCGGTGACGTGGTTCAAGTCGGCGATTATGTGCTCGAATTGACCGACGATGATCCCGCTGCGGTCCGTCGCGACACTGCCCTGGTCGACGATTCTGCCAAGCCCGCGCCGGCCGCACCGCCGCCTAGCAAAGCCAAAGGGGCAGACGGCGCTACGGCGATCGTTAACCTCGCGGATATTCAGAGTTTGCTCGATAAGGCGCCCGCTGGCGAATCCAAGAATCTACCTGAAGGCCAACAGCCGCGACTTGTGGTGGAAAGCGAGAATCTGCGCGGACTTGAATTGCGTGTGACCAAGTCGCCGATCATCATCGGCCGGACAGGCGAAGCAGCCGACTTGGTGATCGATCATCGTTCAATTTCTAAGGAACACGCTAGGTTGACCCGTCTGGGCGACGGCACGTGGCAGATCCTCGACCTCGGCAGTTCCAACGGCATCAAGGTCAACGGTGAGCCGTATTCCAAGAGCGAAATTCGTTCCGGCGATCGCGTAGAACTGGGCCACGTGACCTTGCGTTTTCTTGGGGCCGGAGCCAAGGCGCCGTCCATCGCGCCCGGTGCTGCAACTGCTGGAACGCCTGCTAAAACAGGTGGTTCTAAGACAGGCCTGTACATTGCCGCGGGCATCGGCGCCCTGATCGTCGTTGGTGGCATTGTCGCCCTGCTGCTGCGCGGTGGGGAAAAGCCGGCGCAGAATTCGGCCGTGGACCCAGGCGTCAAAGAAGGCGACCCCAAGGGCAAGCCTGAAGTGAAAGGCATTGAAGGGGAAGGGAAAAATCCTGCAAACGCCGGTGCAGAAGCGGCCATCAAGGCAGCAGCGGCGGTTAAGCAGAGCCCGGCTGACGCGATCAAGGCAGCTGAAAAGCTCTATGCCGCCAATATGTTGCAGGAGGCCGTCGATCTGCTCAAGAAGGCGCAGGCCGACAACGACGGCAATCCTCAGCTCGAACTGAAGATCAAGAAGTACGAGCGCGAATTGACAGCGAAATCAACGCTTGACGACGCAGAGTCGATGCTGAGCAATAACCCCAAGGATGCCCTCGACGGCGCGACCAAGGCCAAGACTTTGTTGCCGGACGACTCGCCGCTGACCGAGAGGGCTGACAAGATCGTTGCGGCGGCTAAGGCCTCGCTCGAGGAACAGAAGAAGAAGGCGGCGGCGACCCCGACGCAGTCCGCTCATGCTGTGCCCGATCGGGCGACGCCGGACAAGGTTGTGCCTGACAGGGTTGTACCGGATAAGGGCCACGCTGCGACGCCTGACAAGGTCAAGGCTGAGCCCAAGAAGGTTGAAGAACCTAAGAAAGTCGAAGAGCCCAAGAAGGTTGAGGAGCCCAAGAAGGCCGACCCAGCGCCAGCAGCCAAGAGCGGCAAGGACTGGTACGACGAAGGCCGGCAGAAGTTACTCGGGGGCGACTCCGACGGTGCGATCGGCAGCTTCAAGGCGGCGGCAAAGGCTGGCTTTGGTAAGGCGTATGGGCAGTTGGCGCGCGTATACTTCCAGAAGAACGACAAGGGTGGTTGCGCTTCGGCCGCCAAGAGTTACCTGGACAAGTACCCGGATGCGGGCGACGCGCCCCAGATTCAGAGTCTTCTGGAGAAGTGCCAGAACTAGCTGAATAGTAAGCGAGATCTGACGACAATTTGCGTGCATGGTCCGAGCCTCGTACGGCTGCGGAGCGCGCCGACACGTTACCCGGGGCCGCTGTGATCGCGCGCTGGGCGTGCGGAATTCGCGCACGGGAACCCCTTGCCTTCGGTGCCGTTTTTGGACGGCTTGGCCTTTCAGAAGGAACCTCGGACGCGGAACTCTAAGCTCTCTGCGGGTGACCGCTGAGAACTCGGCGTTGTGGACTTGCGACCGGGGACCCGCCCGAACGCAGGCGTGAGCCCGTAAGCGCGGCGGAGGGGCGGCGCGCCCCCTTGAAACTCAAAGCAAACACTCTATCTCGAACCTGAAAGGAACTTAGGGTTTGAGGTACTAGGCTGGCCGTCCCCAATGCGGACGCCCAAAGGGACAGCATGCAAAACGACACGTCGCGCCCACTGCACGCCTATGCGGACCTTCGCCAAGCCTATGCAGCGCCTGAGCTATCGCCCGAAACGGCTGGTCAGCTGGCTTTGGAACTCTTTGTCGCGGGCTACGATGGCCAGACCCTGCCTCCCGCCTATGCCGATTGGCTTGCCCACGGTTTAGCTGGCGTCATTCTCTTCAAAAGAAACCTAGTGTTAGGGGAGAACGGCGAGATCGACATCGCTGCGCTCACGGCCCAGACGGCCTGCATCCACCAAGCCGCGGCGCGCAACCGCCATCCTTGGCCTGCGATCTGTTCGGTGGACCAGGAGGGAGGGCTGGTGCAGCGATTGCGTAGCCCTTTCAGCAAGTTTCCTCCGATGCGCATTCTGGGAACTCACGGTGATCGGACGCTGATCCGCCGCGTCGGTGAACAGCTCGGGCGCGAATGTCTGGCGGCGGGCTTCAATGTCGACTACGCGCCCATCCTCGATGTCGATACCAACCCGGCCAATCCGATCATCGGCAACCGCGCCTTTTCTCGCGATCCCGAACAAGTCGCTGAATTTGCCGGGGATTTGCTCAACGGGCTTCAGAGCCAAGGGGTCCTAGGCTGCGGCAAGCACTTTCCCGGGCATGGCGACACCGACAGCGATAGTCACCTAGAACTGCCTGTACTGCCACATGATCTGTCGCGGATGACTTCCGTTGAACTTGCGCCATTTGCCGAACTGGCTGCGCACATGCAACTGGTGATGACGGCCCACGTGCTCTTTCCGGCTCTGGACCCGGTGTGGCCGGCAACGCTTTCACCCGCAATTTTAGAGCCTTTACTGCGAACTCACTGTGGCTTCGCTGGCGTCATTGTCAGCGATGACCTGGAAATGCAGGCTGTCGCAGCAAGATACGATGTAAAAGCCTGTGTTCGCCGAGGTTTACTTGCCGGCTGTAACCTATTCTTGGTGTGTCGCAGCCAAACGCAGTTGCAGCTAGCTGTTGAAGAAGCCACAGCTATCCTTATGGATCTAAAAGAGGATTCGCTGCGTTTGCAGACCCTGGACAGCATCGCGCGCGTCCGAAGCCTGCGCAACCAGCTAAGCCTGCCGCAGCCGAGCGCTTCGGCCGTGCTGGCCGTACTAGGCGATGCAAAGACCGCAGAATTGCGTAGAGAACTCGAGTCTCTGGTTGCCATGGAAGCGGGCCCGCAGCGCGACGGGACCGAGAGAGGCCGTTAGGGTCGGGCAGCCTCGGCTGTCTGGCTTTGGCTTGAAATGCCGACCTTGCCGAGAGAACTGGGGCTGCCGATGAAATGTTTTGGCGGCCCGCGCGTTGAAAACCCTGTGCTCCGCTTGCACCGCCCGGGCTCGGCTGGCAGGCTTGACTGCCCGAACTCACCGCCGCTGGGCCTGTTCTCACTGAGGCAACAATTGATGACTATGTCGTTTTCGCCTGATTCTTCGCCAACCCAGGACCCTGGACCGCGCCCGTGCTTAGGCCCTGGCTTGGGCCTGACGATCGTGGTATTCGCCATGGCTTTGGGGCTGTTAGGCTGTCAGCGCCACTCGGCGACGGCGCCCGCAAGTACGGTAACGGCCCATCCTACCGCTAGCAAAGGGGCGGCTGTTGTGGCTGCAACGGCCCATTCACGTTCAGAAAATCCTGGTGCTGAGGCCCTCAGTGGTTCAGCGGCGGGCACCGAGCACGCGGCCAACGACGCTACCGAAGACGATGAAGCCGATGGCGACGACGACGAGGACAATGACTACTGGAAAGATTTGCCGTTTGACGTCCATAACTTCGATGAAGTTCTTGATTATGTAGCGAATTACTACATTGACGCCAATCCGGACAAGAAGAGAGCTTGGATCGAGGCCGCCAACATGGCCTTGCTGTCGATCGACCCGGCTGCCGAGTTGCTGCCGGAGGCGTTCTACCAAAAACGCCATACTTCTGCAGATGAAGAAGGACGCTTGGATGGCAAGGTCTCTCCTCTGATCTGCAACGGGCGCGCTGTGCCCGGCCTGGTGCTGCATGAACTGCCGACCGACGAGTACCTCAAAGCGCACCGGACCCCGCGCAAGAAGGGACGATTGTCGAACGAAGAAGTGCAGGTACTGCGCGATAAAGCCAAGGAACGCAATAACTTATACAATACTGGCCTGTCCGCAGTCAGCTTTGATCGGCACCTATTTGAGTGCGCGATGGGCGTTGTCGAGACCAAGGTAAAGCTCTGGAAATTGGAGCACAAAGACGATCCCAAGGTCGCAACGGGCAAGGGCGGTGCCCACGGTGCCAACAAGGCGGTTGACCCCGCAGCGGTTCCGGCACCCATTGCCGTGCCGGCCACAGGCACTGCAGCGCCGGCAGACGACAAAGCCATTGCTGCGAAAGACGAAATCAAGCGCCCGCCTCCGGACATGAAGAGGGCTTGGCAGGCAGCGACGCAGGGCTACCTGTACGCGCTGGACCCGCACAGTTCGGTGATTCCCCGCCAAGCGTGGGATAAGTCGACGGAAAAGACCCAGGACAACTCCTTTGAGGGCATCGGCGCCATGCTGAGTCAGCGCGACGACCTGACCCTGGTCGAGAATCCGATGGAGGGCCGGCCGGCCTGGCGTGCGGGTGTGCGAGCCGGTGATATTATTCACAAAGTCAACGGTGCAGACGTGACCGCTTGGCCCCTCAAGAAGGTCGTAGACTCCATTCGCGGCCCGCGTAACACCAAGGTGACCCTGACGATCAGCCGGGAGGCGGAGCCGGAACCGCATGACATCGTGGTTGTTCGCGAGAAGATTGATATCCGCAATGTGGACGGCAATTTGATCAAGGAGTTCCCGGGCTTCGCTGTGGTGAAGATGGCCGGATTCATCCCGAATTCCACCTCAGACATGAGGGCCAAGATCGATGAACTGGCCAAGCAGGCGCCCGGCGGCAAGCTGAGCGGGCTGGTTCTGGATTTGCGCGGAAATTCAGGCGGTCTGCTGGTGCAAGCCGATCGCGTTGCCGACCTGTTCCTGCCGGCGGGGCAGCGCATCGTATCGGTCAAGAGCCGCCGCAATCCCGAAGAGGTGCATGAAGCCCATGATACTGCGAACGATTACACCTTGCCGCTGGTCGTTCTGGTCAACGATGGGTCCGCGTCGGCTTCGGAGATCGTGGCCTCGGCGCTGCAGGACAATCGACGTGCCTTGGTCGTGGGCCTAAGGACCTTTGGCAAAGCGTCCGTACAGACCTTGTATGAGCCGACCTTGCACGAGGAGTACTACATCAAGCTGACCGTTGCCCGCTATTATGCGCCCAATGGCCAGACGATTCAGGTGGTTGGCGTCAGTCCGGACGTGCAGGTGTCCCCGGATGTCGATGGCAAGATTCCAGTCGGCTTCCGCGAGGAAAACCTCAACAATCACCTGACCCCCATTGAGGCCAAGTCCAAATCTCCGTGGTTGAATCAAATGCCCGCGCTCAATAAGTGTGTGGAAACCACGGGAATGGCTGAGAAAATCGCCAAGGCTGAACCGCGGCCGCAAATTCACCCCGATTTTCAGCTGCTGCGTGCCGCCGACTACCTGAATTGCTTGGTGAAAATGCCGGCAGGCAAGTAGCTATCGCCCGGGCAAGGTAGCGGCCGTGCTCGGTTGCGCGCCACGGGGCGACCAAGAACCAGGGCAGCGTCTGAAGGTAGTCAACCTCGATATTTGCTGCGACGATGCCGCCTCGGGGTCGTCATGACCGCAGGATGGAGCCGCCGTGAGTGAATCCCTTGAGATTGTGACACAAGCGCCCGTGTTGACCCTGCAGGGACTGGAGGCGCAAGTGCAGGCGCTGCAGGCCCGCGTGGACGGCCTAGAAGCGCAACTGGCAAGCCGCACTCCCGTATCTCCGGTCGCAGCGCAGGTCGCACCCGTGGCGGTGGCTGCTGCCATCGCGACAGCCGCGCCTGCCGATGACCAAGGCACCATTGCCGCGCAGTTGACCAAGCTATTTGCCATTGCGGCGCGTAGTAATCCCGAAAATGCCAATAGCGATGCAGCGTTGGCTGAGTTTGAGGATTTTCGTGCCCTGGTGCACGTCGATCGCAAGAATTCGCCCTTGCTCAATCAAGAACTGTATCAGTACAAATGGCGTGTTATTTGCCGGCGTTACGCGCAGTACTTGACCGACATCGCCAATCCGGCGTCGTTCCAGATCACCACGCAGGTGCCCGCTGTGATCGACGCCCGCACGGAGACGGTCCGCGTGTTCTTGCGAGCCGACAAGCGCATGCCTGTTCCTGTGTTATTTCGCAGAGATCCCACGCAGGCCAGCGCCTTTCGCATCGACCAGAGCAGCCTGTAGTTGGCAGGTGCGGCGCAATTGCACAGACGTCGCGCTACTGGAACCAATTCTCCTTGAAAATTAGCGACTCCTCTTGCCGGCGTGTTGCGCTCATTGGCGGCGCTATGGCGGGCAAATAACTGTAACGACAACCAATTGCGGCGGCCACTGCTAGCGGCTAACGAGGACCTGCTGCCACCGCTCCGGCCGGGCAAGCGCTTGACCGGTGCCGGGTCCTCCGTTAGTCTGCGCCCGGCTTGGCGGCGCTCGCGCTCCAAAGCAACTCGGCGGCATGGCCAAGTGGTAAGGCAGAGGACTGCAAATCCTCCATCCCCGGTTCGATCCCGGGTGCCGCCTCCGAGAGTTTAGCGCAGCGGTTCATGGTCCTGACGGCTTCGGCCGCGTGGAATATTCCCGGACCAGTTCCCCAGGAGATCTCCTGGCTTATCGGGCGATACGCCTGGAAGATGCAGCCCGATTGGCCGAATTGCGATTCGGAATCCTTCTGGGCTCTGCAGGGGCCGGCCTCTAGGGGCTGCCAGCCGCGATAGTGCTTTGCCCAATGTGTACAGTGAATTCGGCCAAGCCGTCGCTTGCTGGACCTGGACCCAAGGGAACTCCGCCCCGGTGCTGGCCCGCGTATCACTGCATACGCTGACGTTCGGGCTAGACCAGCTGCACCCCATTGGCCTTGGCTGATGTCGGCGCGCGTACGCAGGGTTTGCGCTCCTCAGGCGCGGATTCGGCGAGCGGGGCCCGGAGTCGATGTATATTTATTCAAGGTTCTCGCAGCCTTGCGAGGCCTAAGGTTTCCTGGATGTCTGCCCGTCACGTTCGCGCCCATGACCGAGCATCGCCCCGCAAGGGCGAGAGGCGAGGCTTTGCGCCTGAAGCTGCTGGTTCCGGGGACGGCGCGGTTGTCGGCGCAGCAGATATGGCAGCAGTGCCGGCCGTGGCGCCTGAGTTCGTTCAGGAGACCCTGCAAAAGCACTTGGAACCTTTGGTGGAATCGGCGGGTCTTCACCTCATCGCCTTTCAACTTGGCGCGGGAATTTCTGGACAGCGCTTGCTGCTGCAACTCGACCGACCGGTGGGCCGTGGCGCGGTTACGCTGGATGATTGTTCTGTCGTTTCGCGCAAGATAAGCGCATTGGTCGATGCTGAGATCGAGGCGCACGGCGAAGCGGCCCCGCTGTGGGGCGTGATCGCAGGGGCCTTCGACCTGGAAGTCTCCAGTCCTGGTATGCAGCGCATCTTGCGCCATCAGGCTGATTTTGAACGCTTCTTAGGCATGACAGCCAAGGTCGTCGTTCAGCATCCGGACGGCCGGGCCATTGGCGTCATCGGCGTGATTGCCGCAGTTGATGCCCACGGCGTGACGCTCAAAGTTGGCGCTGACACCAAGGTGCTGCCGGGGCAAAAGGCGCGAAAAGACGGGAAACTGACCAAGAAGCAAGCGGCTTCGGCCCAGACCGTGGTCGTGCCCTGGGGCGATGTGGTGCGGGCCAACCTGCAGCCGACGTTGCCTCAATGGCAGGCGCTAGGCGCGCGACTCAAGGCGGAAAGTGCAGCCTTGGGGCAGGTGGTGGACGACGATCTGAGCGACATCGGCGACGATGTTGCCAGCGATGATGAGACTGAAGTGTTGGAGACGTTTGAGTAAAATAGCGATTCAACTGGGCATTGTCCACGCGGGCGTGCCGGTGGTCGTTGGCAGAACCGAATTGCCGATCTTTGTCGCGCGCACGGGCGCGTAGGAGCAAAAACTGATGCTGGGTGCCAATCTCAACCAGATCATCGACCAGGTGTCCAAGGAAAAGAGCATTGATCGCGCAGTCTTGGTTGACGCGTTGGAGCAGGGCATCTTGTCCGCCGCGAAAAAGACCTTTGGCCATGGCCGCGAGCTTGAAGCCAAGTACAACGAAGAGCTCGGGCAAGTTGAGCTGATGCTGTACATGGTGGTGACCGACGACGAGGCGATGACCAACGCTGAGCGCGAAATGCCCTTGACGTCTGCGCAGTTGATCGATGCCGATGTGCAGGCTGGTGACGAGTTGGGCTTCCAGATCTTCTACCTGGACCGCGATCGTGCGGCGGCGGAAGAAGAAGACCGTAAATACGGCGATATCCTGGGCATTCGGACCGCGCGTCAGCAGTTTGGCCGCATCGCTGCCATGACCGCCAAGCAGGTGATCATGCAGCGCGTGCGCGATGCCGAGCGCGACGTCGTGTTTAACGAATACAAGGATCGCAAAGGCGAATTGGTTACGGGTATCTCGCGCCGCTTTGAGCGTGGCAACGTGATCGTCGACCTTGGCCGTGCCGAGGCCGTGCTGCCGGTCCGCGAACAAATGTTCCGCGAGAGCTACCGCGCCGGTGACCGCGTGCAGGCCTATGTCAAGGATATCCGTAGGGATGCCAAGGGGCCGCAGATCGTTCTGTCGCGGACCGATCCGAAGCTGGTTGAGAAGCTGTTTGAACTGGAAGTGCCGGAAATCTACGAGGGAATCGTCAAGATCATGGCCATCAGCCGTGAGCCGGGCGAGCGCACCAAGATCGCCGTCGCCAGCAAGGATTCCGATGTGGATCCCGTTGGCGCCTGCGTCGGTATGAAAGGCTCGCGCGTTCAGGCGGTTGTGCAGGAACTCAAGGGCGAGAAGATCGACATCGTGCCGTGGAGTCCGGATATCGCCAAGTTCGTGTGCAACGCCATTCAACCGGCTGAAGTTTCACGCGTTCTGATCGATGAAGACAACCAAACCATTGAACTTATCGTGCCAGACGATCAGCTGTCGCTGGCGATCGGTCGCCGCGGTCAGAACGTTCGCCTCGCGAGCAAGCTGGTTGGCTGGAAGATCGAGATTCAGAGCGAAGGAAAGATTGAGGAAATGAAGAAGATGCTCGGCGAGGCTTTGGCCGTGGTGCCGGGTCTGGACGAGTCGCTCATCGGCTACCTGTTCAAGCTGGGCTACCACAGCCCGGACAATCTGCTCAATGCGCATGGCGAAGATCTGGCAGCAATTCCAGGTGTTAGCGATGACATGGCGATGCAAATCCAGCAGATCGCCTTTGAGGTCAAGAAGCGTCGCGACGAGGAGTCGCGCCTGGCCAAAGAAGCAGCCGTACAAGCTGCGGCAGCCGCTGCGGCAGAGGCCAACGCGCGCAGTGAAGAAGCTGAAATCGTTGGGGAAGCTGTCGCGGAGTCGGAGGGTCAAGAGGCTGCCGCCTCTGCTGAGGCCCTCGAGGCCGAACCCGCCGTTGCTGAACCAGCGGTGTGAGCGGGGTTAGAACCTGCCTCGGCTGCCGAAAACGCCAGCCGATTGAGGAGTTACTAGGTGTCATCCCCGGCCGGTGGTCCCAAGGGATGGCGCAGGAGCCCTGGCAACTGGTCCGCGTGGGAACGCGCCGGGTCAGCAGTTCAAAGTCGCCCTCGAGCGGGGCGGAACTGAAGCAAGGTCCTGACTTGAAAGAAGAATCAGTGTTGCTCTCTGAATGCCATGCGCTCGCACAGAGCATGACGGTGGCTAGGGGACAACCGGGCAAAGGCCTTTGGCTCTGTCCAGAGGTACTTTGCCGTGAACGCGGGTGGCTGGCCGTCCACAAGGCGCAATTGGGGCAACTCAAAGGCGCTGTTCGGCCGGCGGCCCAAGCTGGAGCACGCGCGCTGGCTCAAGAAGCTGGTGACGTGATCCGGCAGTGGCTGGTAGCGCGCAGGCGAGGATTGACTCGCAGGCGACTGATAGATAACGCTTTTGCCGAGGGGCAGAGCAGGGAAGGGCAGCCCGGTGTTGCCCAACCCGATGCGACGAGCGAAATCGCTGCGGCGATAGGCGACGCGCACAGTCAAAAGTGGCAGGATCTGGTGGCTCGCCTGGAGGCGTCCGCACCAGGCAGGCACGAGCGCGCTTGAAACGCGCGTGGGAGTTCAAGCCTTGGCCGTTTCGACCCAGATTGCAGTCAAGGATCTCGCCCGTGAGTTGGGCGTGAACGATCGAGACCTGATCACCAAGGCGGCTGCGGCCGGAATTGTGGTCAAGTCCGGATTTGATCGGCTCGAACCGCCTCAAGCGGATCGCGTGCGCCGGCTTTTTGGTCGTGGGGCCGCGGTTCCGGCCCGCCCCGTCGATAAACCTGTCGCAGCAACGCCAGTTGACGCCGGTCGGACGGTTGTTCGCCGTCGCGCACGGGCCGACGAAGAGCTTGTTCCTGAGCCCGCACCGGCTCCGGTGGTTGCACCGCCCGTGGTTGTTGCAGTCGCTGCGCCGGCCGTTGTGGCTGTTGTTGCGGCCAGTTCAAGGCCATCGGGCGCTGTGCCGGTTGCCACTGTGGTGGCGACGCCCGTTGCGACACCGACCCTGCGCGATGACCGACCGCGCCTGCGCAAAGCGCGCATGGCCGACGTGGTCAGTGCCATGGAAGCCGCGGCCAGGGGCCAGGAAGCGCCGGTCGACGAGGTCACGGGCGAGCGAATTGCGCCCTCGATCACGGACCCGCTGCCCTTGCATCCGGTCGATGCTGCACCGCTGACGACGGTGGAGTTCGCCGAAGGTGGCGATTGCGCGGGCAGTGACAGCGCTGCGACCAGTGATTCCTTTGAATCTTCTGAGGATACCTCGCCTGTTGCCGTTGCCGCAGTAGAAGCGGTCGCGACAGAAGTGGGCCCGGTTGAAGCGCCAGTAGTGGTGCCAGAGGCCGCGCCCGTGTCTGAGCCCGTCGGGCCAGCCAAGGTGGAAACATCGGCCAAGGCGCTGAGCATTGGCGAGATTGGCGCGGCACTTACGCGTGACGGGGCTCCGGCAGCGCAGAGTAGAGTTCCCAAGCTGACCCGCATGAAGATGCCGGACTTCTTGGTGAATATTCCCAAGCCGCCACCGCGCCCAGTGGTTGAAGAGAAGCCCGCGGCACCGGCCCCGGCACCGGCTGCAGCAGCGGCCCCCGTGGTTGAAGCTGGCTTTGATCGTGCGGGTCGCGGCATGGAACGCACCAGTGACGACAGCAAGGGAGGCCGTGGCCGAAAGGTGATCTACGATCGCCGTCGCGATTCCATGACCCAGGCCGATGGCAGTCGGGTGCGAGGCAAGAAGAAGGGCGGCAAGGGCGGCAAGATGATGCCGGTGGTGCCCGTGGCCGCCGCGTCGGCGCAGAAGCGCAACCTCAAGATTGAAGATACCGTCACGGTGTCCAATCTGGCCCACTTGATGTCGGTCAAAGCCACCGAAGTGATTCGCAAACTGTTCGACTTGGGCATCCTCGCGACGGTCAATCACCCGCTAGACCTGGAAACGGCTGAAATCATTTCCGCGGAATTCGGCTTTACCGTTGAGAACGTTGGTTTTGATCTCGATTCCTACCTGCAACAGCCCGAGGCTGCCAAGGGAACGGAGCAGGCGCGCCCACCGGTCGTTACCGTCATGGGCCACGTCGATCACGGCAAGACGAGCCTACTCGACGCGATTCGAAAGACCCATACGGCAACGCGCGAAGCGGGTGGTATTACTCAGCATATTGGCGCCTACGTCGCCGACGTCGCTGGGGCCAAGTTCTCAGACGGCAAGGACCGCAAGGTCGTCTTCCTCGATACGCCGGGCCACGAAGCGTTTTCCGCCATGCGCGCCCGCGGTGCCAAGGCGACCGACGTCATCGTGCTGGTTGTCGCTGCGGACGACGGCGTGATGCCGCAAACGATCGAGGCGATCAACCACGGTCGTGCGGCAAAAGTCCCGATTATTGTTGCAGTTAACAAGATCGACAAGCCCGGAGCCGACGTTGAAAAGGTGCGCCGCGAGTTGGCGGATCACGGCGTGGTGGCGGAAGAATGGGGCGGCGACGCGATCTTCTGCGAAGTGTCAGCCAAGTCCGGAAAAGGTTTGGACAAACTTCTGGAGATGTTGGCGCTGCAGTCTGAAGTGATGGACCTCAAGGCCAATCCGGACGTGGATTCACGCGGCTTGGTCATTGAATCGCGGTTGGAAAGAGGCCGCGGTCCAGTGGCGACGTTGCTCGTTCAGGCCGGCACCTTGCGCAAGGGACAGTACGTGGTCTCGGGTTCGCAATACTGCAAAGTCCGCGCGATGTTGGACGATGCGCTGCGCCCCTTGGACACAGCTGGCCCGTCGACACCCGTGGAAGTCATCGGCTTTGACCATGTGACCAGTGCCGGCGACGAATTCTACGTCGTGGCGGACGAGAAGAAAGCCAAGGCCATTGTTGAGCATCGCCTTGAAAAGCAACGGGAAAAGGACCTGCTCAAGACATCCAAGCGCACGCTAGAGGAAATGTTCGGCCAGGCCGGCGAGCAGTTGCAGAAAGAGCTCAACCTGATTATCAAAGCGGATGTGCACGGTTCGGCGGAGGCCCTCAAGCAGGCCCTCTCGAAGATCGAGCACGACGAAGTCAAGGTCCGCGTGCTGCACGCAGCGGTCGGCGGCGTGACCGAAAGCGACATCAACTTGGCGGCAACGTCCAAGGCCGTGATCATCGCCTTCAACGTCAAGCCGGAAGCCAAGGGCAAGCGCCTTGCCGACGACATGAATGTGCAAATCCGCCAGTATTCAGTGATTTACGATGCGATCGACGATGTGACGTTGCTGCTGGAAGGCATGCTGACGCCGATCATCGAAGAGCACATCTTGGGTCATGCCGAAGTGCGCAACCTGTTCAATGTCCCGAAATTGGGCACCATTGCCGGTTGCAGCGTTCTGGATGGCGCCATTCAGCGCTCGGCGCGCATGAGACTCTTCCGCGGCAAGGAACTGCTTTGGGAAGGCGAGATTGCGTCGCTCAAGCGCTTCAAGGATGACGTCAAGGAAGTCACCATCGGCTACGAGTGCGGTATTGGCCTCAATGGTTACGCGAAGTTGAATGTTGGCGATCAGTTGGAGTGCTTTGAGCTCAAGAAGATTGCCCGAAAGCTCAACCCGACCGGCCAGGGCTCGCGCCCGGTTGCGACGGCGTAATACCGCTTTGCGCAAGGGTCTGTAGGGCAGCGCAGAATCAAAGCGATTTTGCGCACATGCCCAGGTGTCGCGTCCTAGGGCGTGAGCGTGCGCCACCCAAATCCGCCGCGCCCCTGCGCGACACGGCCGTCTGGCCCATGCGATCCGGCCAATTCTTCACGGAGCCTCATGCGCCGCCAGCCTTCCTTTACCCGCGCCGATCGACTTGAACACCTGATGCTGACAGAGGTCGAGGCGCTGCTGGCCTATGAGGTTCGCAATCATATTGCGCGCCTGGTCAAGCCCGTCATGGCCAAGTTATCTCCTGATTTAGGGCACTTGCGCGTCAATTACGTGATGCTCGATGGTTCAGAGGCCGGAGCGGCGGTAGAGGCAGCGATGGATGGTTCGGCGGGTTTTGTCGCCAGAGCCTTGACCGAGTCGCTGCAATTGCGCAAAAAACCTCAGGTTGTCTTTGCCTTCGACCGCGATGCCATGCTTGCCCAACGCGCCCAAGCGCTGCTTGCCGCTGAACGGGCGCAACATGCGGCCGCCCACGCGGAAACAGCGGACGCAGCCGCGACGCAAGACGCCGAACCGCCTCATGGCACGTAAACCTGCACAAATTCATGGCGTTCTCTGTGTCGACAAGCCCCTTGGCTGGACGTCCCGCGACGTTGTCAACAAAGTCGGCCACTTGCTAGGTGAGCGTCGCTGCGGACACTGCGGCACGCTGGATCCAGAGGCGAGCGGCTTACTGCTGGTGGCTTTTGGCGATGCCAGTAAGTTGATGCGTTGGTTCATGCAAGCGCATAAGACGTACGAGACAACCATCGAGTTCGGTTCGGAAACCCTGACCGACGATGCGGCAGGTCCGGTGCTGCGAACGGCTCCCGTGCCCACGCTCGATCGCCAAATCATCGAGGCCGCTCTGCCTCAGCCTGGTGAAATTCTGCAGGTTCCGCCGGCAGTTAGCGCGCTGCAGCATGAAGGCGTGCGCGATCACGAACGCGTGCGGCGGGGCGAGACCCTGGAGCGTGAGCCGAGGCAAGTGTGGCTTGGTGATGTGGAAATCCTTGAGATTGAAGACAATTCTGCGACACTACGCATCACCTGCGGCGCGGGCTTCTACATTCGCTCACTGGCGCGGGACTTGGGGCGCGCGCTACAAAGTGCTGCACACGTGCGGACTTTGCGACGTGTAGCGGCTTCCGGCTTTGGCGTGCAGGAAGGCACCACCATCGAGGCATTGCTGGCGCTTGACGACGTGGCGCGGCGGGGCTTGGTGCTGCCCCTGGTCAACGCGGGGCAACGCGTTCTGCCCCTGCTGCCTGTGGATAACGAGGTCGTTGTGGCCTTGCGCCAAGGGAAAACGCCTGTTGTTGCTACAGCTGGGCTCGACTGGCTCGGCGTTGGGCCTGCGCATTGCTTGGTGGTGGACCCCGATGATCAGGCTGTGTGCGTCGCAGAACTGCTGGCGGATGGCACGACTCGCGTCGAGCGTGGCATGGCCTACGTTCAAGCTGCTGCAGACGATTGACTTCCTGGGCCGTCCTGTTTATGCTGCTGCGCCCTAGGCTCAGGCCTCCGTGGCTGGATACGTCCAGTAGGTGGCTGACTCGGAGCGGACTTTCCGCGGAATATCAGGCGCATGGGCGCACCGCACGCCGCGACCGCCGGCCCGACAGTGAACCGTTCGCCTGCGTAGACAGCGCGGGCACTTCAGAAAGGAACGAATTTCATGGCGCTTCTCGCTTTCCAAAAGGCCGCGATTGTCCTTACCAATCGCAAGCATGACTCTGACACCGGTTCGCCGGAAGTGCAGATCGGCTTGCTGACCGCGCGGATCAACCAACTGACCGACCACTTCAAGGTCCATACCAAGGACCATCACGGCCGACGCGGCTTGCTGCGTTTGGTGAGTCAGCGCCGTGGCTTGCTGGACTATGTCCACAGCCATGACGCGGAGCGCTACAAGGCGATCTTGGTCCGCTTCGAACTCCGCAAGTAAACAGAAGGGCTGAAGATTCGCCCGACGTTTTGCTTGCTGCACGACCTGCAACGGCACCGCGACCGGGCCCATTTTCGGCGCGCTGCGGCGTTTGCGGGTTATCCCAAAGCGCCAGTCTTGAGCACCTGCGAACTGCCCAGATACGCTGGATCTTTCCAGACAACATCTCGGAGTCCGCGCTGCTTGTTGCGTTGGTCCTGGCCCTGAGCCTTGTCTCGGCCTCGCCAGCGCCCCGATTTCGTGAAGTGCAAACGTAGGTCGTGATTACGGCCGCGAATTCGACCGCGCCTGCGGTTGTTACCCAAAAGCTGCGGGGTTGGCAGGAACATGCCCCGCCTGGAGTTCCCCATGGCCTTTGTGCAAAAAACCGTCGATTTTGGCGGACGTTCGTTGGTGCTCGAGACCGGAAAGATGGCCAAGCTTTGCAATGGCGCCATCTACATCACGGTCGGCGAGACCTCGGTGCTGTGCACCGTCACCAGCGGTCTGGTCAACAAGCCGGGCGCCGCGTACTTCCCGCTGTCCTGCGATTACTTTGAGAAATTCTACTCAGCTGGTCGGATTCCCGGCAGCTACTTCAAGCGTGAAGGCCGTCAGGCTGAGCATGAAGTGCTTGCGTCGCGGCAGATTGATCGTCCCTGTCGTCCGCTGTTTCCCGAGGGATTCCAGGCTGATACGCAGGTTGTGGCCCAGGTCGTTTCCTACGACAAGATCAATGACCCCACGGTGTTGGCGGTCAACGGTTGCTCGGCGGCCTTGGCGATCAGCGATGTGCCATGGGACGGTCCGGTCGCAGCTTGCCGCGTCGGCTTGGTCGATGGACAGCTGGTCTGCAATCCGACCCTGGAGCAGAAGAAAGTCAGCGTGTTAGACCTCTTCCTGGTCTGTGGCAAGAAGGGCATCGTGATGGTCGAGGCGGGCGCGCAGTTCGTCAGCGAACAGACTATGATTGAAGCGCTTTTGTTCGGCGAGGCCCAGTGCCAGCCGGTCCTGCGCACCATCGAGGACCTAGCGGCCGAAGTGGGCAAGACCAAGTTTGTCTTCGTTTCGCCGACCCCCGATCCGGAACTGGTTCAGGCCTGCCGCGATGTCGCTTTTGAGGCCACCAAGGCTTCGAACACGATCCGCGCCAAGGCCGACCGGTATGCCGCCGCTGCCAAGGTCAAGAAGGACGCCGTGGCCGCTCTGGCTGAGCGCTTCCCCGGCCGTGAGGAGCAAATCAAGGAGATCGTTAGCGAATTCAAGACCGAAATCTGCCGCGCGCAAATCGTCGACGATCGCGTCCGTCTCGACGGCCGTCAGCTCGATGAAGTCCGTAAGATTACGATCGAAACGGGCGTGCTCAAGCGTGCGCACGGCTCGGCGTTGTTCACGCGTGGCGAGACACAGGCCCTGGTGGCGGCGACGCTCGGCACCTCGCATGACGAGCAGCGCATTGAGAATCTGCTCGGCACGGAGAACCGCAAGTTCCTCTTGCATTACAACTTCTTGCCGTTCTCCACGGGCGAAGTCAAGCCGCTGCGTGGTCCAGGCCGTCGCGAAATCGGTCACGGCGCGCTGGCGGCCCGCGGCATTGCGCCGTCCCTGCCGACCTTTGAGAACTTCCCGTACGTCTTGCGCAGTGTCTCGGAGATTCTTGAATCCAATGGCTCTTCGTCGATGGCTACCGTTTGCGGTACCTCGCTTGCGCTGATGGATGCGGGCGTGCCGGTTTCCTGCGCCGTGGCCGGTATCGCCATGGGCCTGGTCAAAGAAGGCGACAAGTTCGGCATATTGTCGGACATCCTCGGCGACGAAGATCACTTTGGCGACATGGACTTCAAGGTTGTCGGTAGCGCCGAGGGCATCAGCGCCCTGCAGATGGACATCAAGATCGACGGTCTGGACCGCGCGGTGCTTGAGCAGGCGTTGGCGCAGGCCAAGGCCGGTCGGCTGCACATCCTGGGCGAGATGAACAAGGTTCTGTCGCGCGAGCGCCCGGATCTGTCCGTGTACGCTCCGAGAATCTTTACGATTCTCATCAATCCTGAGCGCATCAAGGACCTCATCGGTCCCGGTGGCAAGAACATCAAGTCAATCGTGGCGACGACCGGTGCGGTCATCGATGTGGAAGACGACGGCTCGGTTCGCGTGGCTGCCATCGATTCTGACGTGGCCGAGCAGGCGATCGCGATGGTTCGTGCCTTCACCTCGGAAGCAGAGGTCGGTAAGGATTATGACGGTGTGGTGACGCGCGTGGCCGAGTTCGGCGCCTTCGTCAAGATCATGCCCGGCACCGAAGGCCTTGTTCACGTGAGTGAATTGGCCGACGAGCGCATCGAGAGTGTGGCCGCCTTCTGCAAGGTCGGCGACGAGATGAAGGTCCGCGTGACCAACGTCGACCGCATGGGCAAGGTGCGTTTGTCCCGGCGCGAAGCCATGGGCCTGCCGCCGCGCCCGCCGCGTCCCGAGGGCGATCGCGGTGACCGTGGTGGCCGTGGTGGCGATCGTGGTGGCGACCGAGGTGGCGACCGTGGCCGTGGTGGCGATCGTGGCGGAGACCGTGGTGGCGATCGCGGTGGTGACCGTGGCGGCGATCGTGGTGCAGACCGTGGTGGCGATCGTACTGTCGAGCGCAGCCCGGCAGCCGAAGAGCGTCGCGCTCGCCGTGACCGACCGGCCCCTGCCGCAGAGTAGGCGCCCAAGAGGGGCCTGGCTTAGGTGTGTAAAGGCTTGGATACAAAGGGTTTGCTTGGGTGACTGCATCGTGATGCAGCCAACGAGCGGCTCTCTGAGGGCCAGAGCCGGGCCGCAGCAGCACCTTGCAGTTCCAAGTAGGGCAACACGGTAAGTGAGCTAATGGCAAAGGTTTCTTCGGGTAGTCAAGACAACGCGCCCCAGCAGGTGCCCGTGCGGACCGTGCACGTGACGTCTCTTGGCTGCCCGAAGAACCGCGTCGATAGCGAGTTGATGATCGGCCAGTTGCAAGCCGCCGGTCTGCAGTTGGTGGCGGCTCCCGAAGACGCCGACATTCTGCTGGTCAACACCTGCGCTTTTATTGACGAAAGCAAGAAAGAAAGCATCGACGCGATCTTGGACCTCGCCGAGTACAAGGCGGCGAAGCCGGGCACCCGTCTGGTGGTCGCGGGTTGCTTGGCCCAGCGCCATGCCGACGAACTGCGCAAATCGCTTCCTGAAGTAGACGCATTTGTCGGAACGGGCGAGTACGATCACCTGCCGGCGCGCCTAGGACTGCCTGGCAGCGATCCGGATGGACTCTGGCAGAACGCCTTGCAACTAGGGCGAAAAGGCCGACCCGAGTATATTGCCGACCACTTAGAACCCCGCTACGTGGGGCCCAACGTCTACTCGAGCTACCTCAAGATCGCTGAAGGCTGCGATCAGGCCTGTTCCTTCTGTATTATTCCGAAGTTACGGGGTAAGCAACGTTCGCGTACCGTGCAAGATTGCGTCGCCGAAGCCGAGCAATTGGTGAAGGCAGGCGTGCTGGAACTCAACCTGATTGCACAGGATTTGACCCATTACGGCGTGGACATTGGCCAGCCAGATGCGCTGAGCACGCTGGTGCGCGCCTTGGGGCGGGTCGAAGGGTTGCGCTGGGTGCGGCTGATGTACGCCTACCCACACAATTTCAGCGATTCCCTGATCGCGGCAATGGCTGAGACCGAAAACTGCTGTAAGTATCTGGACATGCCGCTGCAGCACGCGGCCGACCCTGTGCTGCGGGCGATGAAGAGACTTAGCAATCGCCGCGAAATAGAAACGCTTTTGGCCAAGCTCCGCGCCGCGATGCCTGACCTGGTGCTCAGGACGACCATGCTCGTCGGTCACCCGGGGGAAACGGCAGCGGACTTCCAGCAACTTCTTGAGTTCGTTCAAGAACAGCAGTTCGATCGCCTTGGAGCCTTTGCCTTTTCGCGCGAGGATGGAACGCTCTCAGGGCGAATGGCCGGCCAATTGCACAGCGCGACCAAGAAGTCTCGGCTGGCGCAACTGATGAAATTGCAAGAGGGAATTTCAACGGCGCGCCTGCAGGCTCAGGTTGGGCGGGATCTCGATGTCCTGATCGAAGGACTTTCCGACGAGACCGACCTGCTTTTGCAGGGGCGGAGTCGGGGACAAGCGCCAGAAATTGATGGCCTTGTCTACATCAACGACGCGCCGGACAATGTCGGGCGGGGGCAGATTCGCCGCGTACGAATCACCGACAGCCATACCCACGATTGGGTTGGGCACGTCATCGACTGAAGCCGCCATCTTCTGGACTGCCTGATTTTCCGAGGGATTCGGCGTTTCCACTCTCTGGTTGACACCGGCGCCGGCCCGTCCAACACTCAACGCTTGCTAGCCGGGGGAGTGATGCGCAAGACACCCATGAAGATGCCTCAGCCCCGCTTGGGTCAATCGACTATCTGGACTTTGCTGGCCTTTTGCGCCATTGCCTGTAGCCATACGGCCGCCGTCGATCTGCCGCCGCCGGTGCCCGGGTTGATGCTGCCGTCGCTGGCGGCCGTCGGTCAGACGGTGCAGCTATCCGCGACCACCACCGCGATCGCCGCAGCGAGCAATGGCCAAACTGCTGTAATCACTCGGTTTCGTTTCGCGGTTGCCGATGGGACGCCGGCCGTTGAGTTGGCAGAAGCGGCCACCAGTCACGTATTTACCCAGCCGGGGCACTATGCCGTTGAGTTGACGGTATTCGACAATCAAGCCCGCAGCGCGTCGGTCCAAGCGAGCATTGAGATTGTCAATGAGTTCGAGACCTTATGCCTCCCAGACGCGTCTACGGGGTGTGACGGTGCGCCGTGCCTGGCCGGAGCCTGTGCTGTCCTTGCTTGCGCGGGGGATGCTGCGTGCCCCACGGCGATCACGGGCGCGGCGACCCATTGTTGGCAAGGAAATTGCGTCGTTAACTTGCCTGCTCAGGGAACCGACGATGCGTGGACTGGCGACCCGGGGCCACGTTTGGAGTTCGACAGCCATTAAGGCGCCACCTAGGACCAGCTAGGCAGAGATAGCAGGGGCGTTTCGCGGAGTTCACGGGCTGCACGCCTACGTCCTGGGCGGCTCGAGAAGCGAACCCGATGGACCTTTCGGGGACCGACCGGCGATGATGGCCTCGGGTGCCCTTGACTTTTTGCCTGTCGATCCCGTACAACATCGCGCCCGCCGTGTCACTGCCGTCAATGGACGCGCCGACGACGCAGCAGGCTTGGCCGGAACGCTTGCGGTCCAGTCAGGAAAAAACGAATCAAATTCGTGTTCCGTCGCAGGTAGCCCTGCGGTTTTTGTCGCTCGCCGCCTGAAGCGCGGCCGATTGAGGTTTTTCGTGGCCAATCACAAGTCCGCCGTTAAGCGCGCTCGTCAGAATGAGAAACGCCGTGAGCGCAATCGCTCCGGTCGCGCGGCCAACCGCACTGCCGTCAAGAAGTTCCTGGCCGAAGTCGCCACGGGCAATGCGAATCTGCCTGCAATCATGGCGCAATTGGCCGGCAGCGGCAAAAAGGGCATCATCCCCAAGAAGAGGGCCGCGCGCAAAATTGCTCGCCTTTCCCGGGTGTTGGCCAAGGCCGCTGTCTAGCGAGTCTTTCGGCTCAGTCCCGCGCGGTAACTGGCCGCTGAACTGATCCTTCCGCGATCGCGTCGTGATTTCATAGGCGTACCTGCGGCATCGTGCGCGCTCATGCCTGGGCGACGCTTTTGGGTCACTTCTTTGCGGTGACGCGGGGCTGCGCAACCTCGCCGCCTAAGGCGTTGGCAACACGCCTGCCTGAATACACTTTACCTTACATTCCGCGGAATTGTCGTGGGATGTCGGTCGCGATGGGGTGCTGGAGCCCCGCGCTGATTGGGTAGTGCTTGCGCCGCGCCTAGACCGCTGCGACCATTGCGTTAGGTTGGCGTGTTCCGCCCAAGCCGCGTTAAATCACGGAATTTCCCTGTGTTCGGAGGACCATGGCAGTCGAGTCGACCCCGGATGCGCGCGCGGTTTTGCCGGGCCTGGAATTGGCTGAATTCTTTCAGCGGGTCGCCAGTCAGACCAGTGATCCGGCGCGGAAACTCTTGAGTTTCTTGACCTCCAGCCTAGCGCGCCGTGGATGGGTGCATCCCATCGACAAGATGATCGAAGCGGCTCAGGAAGCGACGGAACTGCCCCTGGCGGTGATTTCTGCTGCGCAGGATGAACTGGTGGCTGCTCACCTGCTTGAACTCGATGGGCAGCGAATTGTGTCGCTGGCGGGCCTATTTGCGACGCGTGCCACGGGCCTGGACTTTGTGCTGGACGGCGAACATGCGCTGCACTTGACCGGCGCTTTGTCGGCATTGGCCGCGTCAATTGCCCTGCAATTACCGGGAACTGTGCGTGGGCAATGTCCCGTGACTCAGGCCCGGTTGGAACTGTGTTGCGACGTGTCGGGCATTGCTAGCCGGGAGCCTGAAACTATTTGCTGTTTCTTGCCCGCATGGAACGGGCAGGGGTCAGCGGCGGCCGCTGCGGCGGTCGGATTTCTGTTCGCGGACGATGAGGCATTGGGCAAGTGGCAGGAGGACAATGGCGATCCGCCCGGGATGCCCATGACTTCCTTCTTGTTTCCGATGGGCGCTACGGAGTTGGGCCAGCAATTGGGCACGGCACTGGAGCAGACGTTGAACCATCTGCCCGATTTCAGTTAGGGTCCAGCCGGCGCGTTTCCCCGAAGGGCTACGGCGGACAATTAGGGCGCCGAATCTGATAAAGCTTTGAAAAGACAGCGCGCTTGGGCCTCGGCGTACCAGTACGGCGCGACTTCCGCCGTGGTTGCTGGCGCGGGACACTGACCGCGTCGCGCCGCCAAGATGTCAGTCAAATGCTTGATTTCTTGGGTGATAGCGGGTGCAAGGCCGTCGTTGCCTGCAAGCCAGTCTGTCGCGAGGGCTGAATCGGCCGGCCAGTCTTGGGGAGCATGCGCCGCAATGGCGCGAAACCAAAGGTAGGTTATGGCCCCCTGCGTCGGCATTTCCCGATGCGCCTGCGCCAAGGCGGTCCAGGGATCGCGGGGCGAGGCGCCAAAGATCAAGAATTGACGCGCAAATTCTCGCCCTTGAACTGATTTTGCCAGCGACTGCCGAACAGCAAGGGCCCGTAGCGTTGCTTCACTGACGGGGCGACTCGCTGCTCGGGCCCAATAGGCTTGTGCAATCGACCAGTTTTGCGTGTGAAGAGCCAGATCGCCCTGCGCGATTTCGACGCCTGCGCGCTGCAGAAGCTGAAGCCCCACAGCCTCTTGCGTCGTGGCGTCGGGCAGTTCAGCCAATCCATTCAGATGTGCGGTGGCCTTTTGCCATTGCCGAGTCTGAATCAGGCGTTCGACGTAGTTGAGCGTAAGACTCGGCTCTAGAGGCTTGGGTAGTTCAGCCAGAGTTTCTTCCCAAAGATCGGCTGCTTGCCAGTCGTGTCCGCCTCGATGCAGTCGTTCTGCAGCAGCGTCGCAGCGGCCCAGGGCCAACGCGCACGGGCGGGCAAACAGGCTAGGTGAGGCAAATCGAGCACGTGCACGGGCTAAATCCGCGTCTGTTAAAGGGAAACGCTTGTCGTCATCCACATACTGTGCCCACTGCGCGGCCAACGCCGCTGCGGTGCTACCCGTAGCCGCTTGCCAGTCGCCAGTTGTGTACAATTCCGCGACTTTCAGGGGCTGTGTGTCCGCGAGCCACCGCACCAGGGAGCCGGCGATCGTGTAGGAGCGTTCACCCGAGTGGGAGAAAAACCCAGTCGGCGTAAGGAGTTCAGCGACTTCAGGCGCTAGACCCAGGCGGCGCATCGCGCGAGCCCATTGGTGCAAGTTCAGACCGCCCCGCACCGGCCATTCCGCAGCCATCGCCATGCCTTCGATGAGTAGCGCATTGGGCACCAAGCCAGCCTGCAAAGGGACGGCCAACGCGTTGTGGCTCCAAAAGCCAGCAAAGACATGGGCGAGTTCGTGTTTGAGCACCGAGGCCCCGAACTCCGGCAGGACCAAATGCACTTGATGCAGCCAGGGTTTGGCCATGTCGACGCGCTCAGCCCCCATCCACTGCCGTTTCTGCGTCGCATTGGCATACAGGTAGATGTCGATGGTCGACTGCGCTTGGGCCCCGAACCAGCGCGACAGCTCCCAGGCGCGAAAAGCCGTGTCTTCCGCGAGCCATTGCCGCTCTTTGGCCCAGCGCGGTCCCGAAGGCAGATGCAGGCGCAGGGCCGGCGCACCCAGGCGGGCCGGGACGTCGATTGTATCTGTCAAAACATGCGATTGCAGATCGTTGGCCGTGACCCGCCACGGCTCGTAAGGGGCCCTCAGCTCGGTCACGCACCAAGCGGTCAGCGCGAGCATCAGCAGCCAAGGCGTGCGCGGATGTCGAGCGACGACGGGCCAAGAACCGCTTGGAAATACGAGTAAAATGCCCCAAAACGCAAGGTCCGTTAGGCGCCAGGCGATGTAGGGCCAGCGGATGGCTACGGCGTCCTCGTACAACGCTCCGGCGATATAGCCGAACAGGCCATGGTAGGCAAACACCTGAGGTTCATGAAGGAAATGCCAGGCGGGTCTCGCCGCGCTGCCCAGCGCCAGGAGCCAAAGGGCGAAGAACTGCGCACGCGGCCTGCAAGGGATTCGCGCGACCACGCTGCCCATTGCCGAGCCGACCAGCGCTGACATCAAGGGGCCAAGCGCGTAAAAGGCCAAGCCATACAAGCGGTCGCAGTTGGCAATCCAGACGCTGCCCAGGATCAGCAAAGCCAAGGGCCCAAGGGCTGCGACGGCTGCGTGCCACCTTCGCCGCGGCAGCAACTGCAGATGTCCACAGCTCAAACCAACGACGGGAGCGAGCACAAGACTCGCATGATAGTCAAGGGTTGCCCAGGCGCCCTGGCTCAGCAGCCAAAGCGCGACCACGGACGGTAGCAAGGCGATGACGGTGGAGGCTGAAAGACGTCGCATCGCCTTGAGCCTACGCGCCAAAGCCGTCGCTGTCAGCGGGGTTGGTCGAGGCAACGGCGTGACGACCCAGTTTGGCTGACGCAGGGTCGACCATTGCCCAAGCACCGGCTAGGTTAGGACCTATCCATGGGGCACTTTGCGTTTATTTATCCGTAGTTATCGGAGGATGTGGGACACTCGTTCCTCGGGGAAGGTCCAGGGGTAGCGCTCACCCTGGTACGCTGCTATCCTTGGCAGGCACGCGGCGGCTCAGGCCACGGGTGCGCTGTAAGTCTGCGGTCTTGCAGGGTTTAAGCGATAGAGTGCCCTCCTCAGTTTGGCTAGGCGAGGCGCCAATCGCCCCCCGGTCGGTGGCTCCTGCAGGGTGGCAACTGGTGTAGGACAAATCGTTGATTGGACAAGATTTTTCCTGCGAAATGTCCAACTCTCGATCGGTGTTTCGCGGCGAGTGACGTAGGGCTCTCCGGCAATCGGTGGTACACGTGGCAGTTCCTCGCGGCAACATTCCTTGCAAACTCGTGCGGATAAGCACGGGCAACGCCCAGCAGGAAATCCTGTTGTCGGACATGACCACCATCGGTCGGCAGCCGACCAACACGCTACAAATCGTCGATCGCTTGGTGAGCAAGGAGCACGCGGTTATCGCCCGCAAGCCAGGGAGTAATACCTTTCTGCTCAGTGACTTGGATAGCCGTAACGGCACCTACCTCAACGACCGACTGGTCGAGAGCACCACCGTCCTCAAGGACGAAGACATCCTGCGGATCGGTTCGACGACATGGAGGTTTGCTTCATCGGTCGAAGCCCCTGAACTGCAAGCGGAACCTGCAGCCGATGAGCCGGGCCCCGCCAGCATTCACGCCACGATGCAAATCGACTTGGCGCACGATTTTGCCCGCGCGGACTTGGTGCTCGACGAGCGAATGCTGCGAGCTGATTACGAAAAGCTGCGCCTTGCCTACACCTTGTCGCGCGATCTGCACGCCGCGCCGAGCATTGATGAGCTACTCGACCGGCTTTTAACTCGTATTTTCGAGTGGTTGCCGGTGGATCGGGGCGTTGTTCTGCTCGTCGATCCCAAGGCACCGGGCGAAGTGGTCGATCAGCTGTACCAGGCCAAGTTGCGGTTGAGGCCGGGCGCGGCGCTCTCGGCATCCGATCGCGACGTGCGGGTGCCCCGTTCGATCATGCATCAGGTGTTGCGACGGCGCGAAGCAGTCCTCTCGACAGATGCGCGTCTGGATGCCCGGTTCAACAAAGCACAATCCGTTGTTTTGCAAGGTATTCGCTCGTCGATGACGGTGCCGCTGCTGACCTCTGATCGGACGCTGGGCGTCTTGCACGTCGACTCGCTCATCAGTTCTGGCTTGTTTGCGGAAAAGGACTTGGCTGTCCTCGTCGCCGTCAGCCGTCAGGCGTCAATCTCTATTGATAACGTGCTCTTGCAGCGGCGCGTCGTCGAAGAAGCCGCCCTGCGGTCGTCGCTGTCGCGCATGTTGTCGCCCAACTTGGTCGACCGAATTGTCGCCGGCGATTTGGCCATTGAGAAGGGCGGGGCGCAGAAGCGCGTCTCGGTGCTCTTTGCTGATATTCGTGGCTTTACCAGTCTGACTGAGCGCCTTGCGCCGGCCGACATGGTGGCGCTGATGAACGACTACTTTGAGCGTGTATCCAACATTATCTTCAAGCATGACGGGACCTTGGACAAGTACATCGGTGATTGCGTGATGGCTCTCTTTGGTGCACCGCTCGGCAGCGACGAAGACGAGATTCAGTGCGTGCGCGCTGCCTGGGAAATGCAGGCTTCGGTTCGGGAATTTAACGTTGAACGCGCCGCGGCTGGCCAAGAGCAGATCGGTATCGGTGTCGGCATTGCTACGGCCCAGGTGATCGCGGGCTATGTCGGTTCATCGCAAACGATGAGTTACACAGTGTTCGGTCGCGGCGTGAACTTGGCCTCGCGCCTATGCAGCCAAGCCAAGGCCGGTGAAGTGCTGATTTCGCCAACGACTTACGATTCCGTCGTCGCCCGCGGCGTCGATGCTTTCGCCATGGACGAAGTGCGCCTCAAGGGCATGGCCGACCCAGTCAAGCCCTACCGGTTGACGGCTGTGCCCTAACTGCTAGGTCCGCTGCGCGAAGCGATCAGGGCACCTGGCTGCGAGCAGTGTCCGGAAAACCCCAAGCATACAGCGCACATTGAACCGTGCTATACAGGCGGTCTCAGCCTCACGATGCGCGCAACGGGCCGGACTTGCGCCTTCCAACTCTTGAACATCTGTAAAGACTGCATTTGGCGGTTGCGGCACTGGGCGGGCGTTCGCTATGGTAACGCTTGATGGCCGGACAATGCGTGGTCCTTCCGCCACGGTGTTTGGAGCCTTAGCCTAGACGCAGCAAGTCTGCGCAAGGTCAGTATTAACCTGTTCGCCAAAGGGGTCTTTGCCAGTAGATGGGACGCAGAGATGTCGATCAGACACCCCGCCTCCCACGCCGATAGTGACCCCAAACTTCGATGTCCACACTAGCCTCCTGGCTGCATCCAATAGCCACCGATCGGAGCCCCAAGCGCGGGCTTCGATTGACCCGTGCGGCGCACTGCGCGCCCCCAGACAGACCGGCCTTGACGCCGGTTGCCGAGGACCCGATGAAGCGTTTGTTGTCCCGCCTCTTGCTGCCCACGATGGCGTGTCTCTTGGCCGTGGCCTGTACCACGTCATCCGGTTCTGGTGGTACCAATTCCGGGATCATCGGCAACGGGTACGGAACGGATGCGCAAATTACCAACGATTCTGGTGGGAACCAAGGGGGAAGCGACATTGCCGTGGCCGATGTTCCGGCGACCACCGGCCCCGCGGCCTACGTGGCTTGCGAGAAATCCAAGTGTTCCGCGCAGTATGAGGCTTGCCAAGGTGATTCAGCGTGCGCCGCCGCCCTGACGTGCGCCGCCGCTTGCAGCAGCCAATCCTGCGTCCTGCAGTGCCCGCCGGCGTCTGGTGCGGTTGTGACCGCCTTGCAGGCCTGTGCTGCACAGCAAGGATGCTCGATGACCGGCGGCAGCCAGTGCGGCAATGGTCAGTGCGAAGCGGGCGAAACAACGCAGAATTGCGCAGCCGACTGCCCGGCCGGCACCAGCTGCGGCGATGGCAAATGCCAGCCCGGCGAGAATCCCAGCACCTGCCCCGCCGACTGCAAGGTGGCCGCTGCGTGCGGCAATGGCGTTTGCGAAGCCGGTGAATCCGTAGCTTCTTGCCCGGCCGACTGCACGCCCAAACCGACGGCTTGCACCACGTACGCCGATGTACAGCCGATTTTCCAGAATAGCTGCGACGGCTGCCACGGCCACAATTTTGGCAGCACCTGCGCCGTAGCCGTGGGCGACAAAGCCATCGCCGGCAAAGTAGCCAGTGGTTCCATGCCCGTAGGCGGTGGCCTGAGCGCAGGCGACAAGGCGACGATTGCCGCTTGGGCAGCCGGCGGATTGAAATGCACGCCAGCCGACTGCGCACCTGGTGCGGTTTGCGGCAACGGCAAGTGCGAAGCCGGCGAAACTGCAGCAAGTTGCGCGGCCGACTGTGGCACCAGCACCAATCCCGGCACCAACTACTGCGACGCCAACTGCGGCAGCCAGGCGCCCAGCAAGTGCTACTGCGACGACCAATGCCAGAACTACGGCGATTGCTGTATGCCGGACGGGTCGATGCCGACTTCGGCCAACAAGACCTGCGCGGGTTCGACTTGCGGCAAGTGCAACGGCAGCACCCCGCCGCCCTCGCCGTGCGGCAATGGTACGTGCGATGCTGGCGAAACGCCTCAGAATTGCCCCGCCGACTGCCCGGCGCCGACCAACAACTGCGGCAACGGCAAGTGCGACGCCGGGGAGACCAATGCCACCTGCCCGGCCGATTGCCCTGCAGTTGCACCGGGTAGCCACTTCTGTGACACAGCTGGCATGTGCGGAAGTGCCAATGCCGCGCCCAGTGGCTGCTACTGCGACAACCAGTGCCCCAAGTACGGCGATTGCTGCTTGGCGGATGGGTCCATGCCTAAGAAGGGAAGTCCGAATAACTCTTGTGCTGGCGCTGCTTGCGCGGACTGCGGTGGCGGCTCGGCCACTCCCACCTGCGGCAATGGCAAGTGCGACGCTGGCGAGACCAATGCAACGTGCCCTGCCGACTGCCCGGCTGCCAGCACCTGCGGTAATGGCAAGTGCGATGCCGGTGAAACCAATGCGAATTGCCCCAAGGACTGCCCCGCGGCCAGCACCTGCGGCAACGGCAAGTGCGACGCCGGTGAAACCAATGCGAATTGCCCCAAGGACTGCCCTCCAGCCAACACCTGCGGCAACGGCAAGTGCGACGCCGGCGAGACCAACGCGACCTGCCCAGCGGACTGCCCGGCGGCCAAGACCTGCACTTCCTACACGGATGTACAGTCCATTTTCCAGAACAATTGCAATGGCTGCCATGGCCACAAGTTCGGCAACAGCTGCAGCGCAGCGGGCAACTACAGCACGATCAACTCGTACGTCCAGGGCGGCATGATGCCTCCGGGTGGCGGACTGAGTTCGGCCGACAAGGCCAAGATCGCGGCCTGGGCTGCTGCCAAGGATGCTTGCACCGCAGCGCAGTGCCCGTAATCGTGCCTCATACTGCGGCTGCCACCGAGGCCGCGCGCCTGAATCCTGAGGCCGCGACCCGGTGGTACCCGAAACGAATCTGCTGCGAATACGACGATAAGTAGAAGCGCCGGCGTCGTTGTGCCCAGCCTCCGCACAAACCTAGACAGTCGAGACAGCCGGGCAGTCTGGAAGCGCAATCGGGCCAGAAACCCAAACGGATCAGCCGTCTAGCTTGGCAAGTCGATCGCAGAGCGCGACAAGGACCAGGGCGCACTGCGGCGGCCAGACGTCCTGAGCGACTTCCCGCACGGCCTGTAACTGGGTATGGAGATCGCCACTAGCTGCATCGATGCCGCCGTGAGCCTTGATATCGTTTATGATTTGACCGACTTCAGCGTCGTCCAGCGGTTCGCCCTGGGCGGCTTGGTGCAGGCGTTCACCCAGCCTGTCCCGTTGCTCACCGGTCCAGCTGTCCGCAGCCAGGAGCATCGGCCAAGTCGGCTTGCCTTCGCGCACATCGGCCCCGGCTTGTCCCCGGCCCTTGAGGCCCAAGGCGTCAAGCAGATCATCGCGAATTTGAAAGGCAAGACCCAATGCTTTGGCCATGGGCTGGATCGTGGCCTGAGTGGCCGGCGGCAATTCAAGCAGGATCGCTGCGCCCGCGAGGCACGCCTCAAAAAGCGGAGCCGTCTTGCCCACATGCACGGCGCCTACGTGTTCGAGCGAGGGCAGGCCGTGGCCATGCAGAAGTAAGTCCGCTGTCTGCCCGGCGATCGTGGCCAACAGAGCGTCGGCAACCAACAAAGTCAGGGCCACCCGATGTTCGTTGGGCACGGCCGGATCGCGCAGGAGCGCCGCCAATGGCGTCACGAGCAGCGCGTCCCCGGCGTTGATCGCCTGCGCTACACCGAAACGGGCCCAGAGCGTTGGTGTACCCCGGCGCAATTCATCGCGATCTTGGACATCGTCGTGAACCAAGGTGCCGTTGTGCACCCACTCAATGGCGGCGCCAAGGCTCAAAGCTGCGTCGACAGGACCGTCGCCGGCCGCAACCAGGGCCGCGGGTAGCAGTCCGCGCAGGCGCTTGCCTCCCGTCTGCATGTGCAGTTCACTCATTGTATCAAGCAGTTGCTGTCCCGCCGCAGGAGCCAGAGTCGGCTCACCAGGACTGGCCTGCCACTGATCTGCAAGGCGCTGTGTCAGCACTGCTTGCCAAGGGGCCAATAAAAGGTCGAATTGCATAGGGTTACTCCATGGCACCGGCCAGATCTCGGGGGAACTCGGCGACCACAAGGCCTCCCTGTTCCTGCCAAGACTTGGTAATTTTATGTATTGTCAGGGCATTATCTGCGAAAGCGAGGACGCAGTCGCCACCAGCAGCGCCGGAACTGCGAAAGGTGCCTCCTTGGGCCCGGATGCAATTGCGGGCAGCAACGACGCCTGGATTTGCTCCAGCGACTGCGGCTAGGCTGCTTTGATCGAAAGCGTTTTGACAGGCAGACAGCGCCTCAAGCACCGCTTTGGCCGTTGCCGTGGGCCATGCCTCGCACAGCGCTCTGGCAGCACGGTCGATAGCGGCCAACTGCTCCTCAGTAAGAGGATGGGCCTGCAGCGCGAGCGCCGTCGAGGCCGCGTGGCCACTGTACAAGGCCGCAGCAAAGATGCCATTAGGCCAACGAAGTCGCGAAGTTGTCGCAGCATCCTTTCGGTAGGCAACGCACCCGCCCCAGGCAATCGTAGTGACGTCGTAGCCACTGCCGGGCGGAGACTGAACCGTTGCGTGGACCAATCGGGATAAGTCTGCAATTTCAGCAATATCGGGGCGCACGTTGGCCGATCTCGCCGCGCCCTGCAGCGTAGCGACTGTGACGGCTGCGCTGGTGCCTAGCCCGAGCTTAAGCCCGCCGCGATCGCCAAAAACTTCGAGGAGCAACTGCTCTGAAAGGTGAATATTCCAGCGCTGTTCAGCGATAGCTAGGCTTGAGGCCACAAAGGCGGCGAGGCCGGAGTTGGGCCCCTGGGCCGTGATGTTCCAGACCTGGGCAAATGCCGACAGAACAACCTGCCCTGGCCCGGGGCGTAGCGTCGCACGCACCAACGCGCCGGTCGCAACGGCCAAGCTGTGGCCGCCAGGTTGAACGACGGCATATTCGCCGGCAATCATCAACTTGCCGGGAACTGTCCAAGATTGCACAGGTATCTCAGGCATGGGGCAGGCCGCCGGGGGCTTCGACAAGACGGGCACCGGGGCCGATGCGCGTTTGTATGACTTGCTCGATGCCGTCAATTTCACTGAGCACTTCGGAGACGGGCCGCGCATCCTGCGGGCTGCACAAGATGACGACGCTGGCACCGGCATCAATGGTAAAGCAGCATTCTGCCCCGTCTTTTCGCAGCTCGCGGACGGCCGCAATGACCGCAAGCGTCACAGGCCGCCAATACAACAAGGCAGGCTGCCCGGCGAGCATCGTGCCGTGCATGGCCAGGGCGTTGCCTTCGACAAGGTCAGCAAATGTCGAAAAGTCTTTGTTTTCAATGGCATTTTCTAGGGCCACGACGTCGTGGTCGCAGCGCTCGATCCAACTGCGAAACAGCAGCGAATCGGTCTTGCTTTGCGCCATGCCTAGGGTGGAGGACACCGACTTTCGCCCCCCCGACGCGTGGGCAATGAGGATGCGCATGGGCCAATGGTCTGCGGCAAATCGTTGAGTTGCAAAGGAATCTGAGCCGTCGTCCTTCTCGCCGCGTTGCCATAGGACGTAGCCACCGTCAATCGATCGGCTGGCAGACCCTGAACCTGTGCGAGCGAGGCGAGACAGAGCTGCGGAATCTAAGCGCAATCCGTACGCTGCCGAAGCTGCTGTTGCCAGGGCAGCAAAGGCGGAGGCACTAGAGGCCATGCCCTGGGCGGCGGCGACGGTATTGACCGAGCGCAGGCCGGCATATAGTGAACTGCCTGACATTGCGCGGATTTCGTCGAGAACGCGTCGCACTTTGACCAAGCCAGCGTCGTCCAGCGGTTTGTCGTCGACCAGCATGACGTCTTGGCGCAAATCGGCCTGCGGTTCGACGATTGTGAACGAGCCAAGTTCGCTCAATGTCACGGAAATCGAGCTGCTCAGTGGCAGGTTGATACGACTGTTGCGCTTGCCCCAGTACTTGGTCAGGGCGATGTTGCTAGGAGCGAAGGCAGCGGCGCGGCCGATAGGGCCCAAATTGGGAGAAGGTTTCATGAATCCTCTGGGGAAAGGGCAAGAGGCAACAACCAATGATGGGTCACGAGCGGCAAAAGTTTCTGGCTCAGGGGAGAGGCCAGCGCAGCATTTGGCAACAGAGCCAGCATCATACCGCCCAGTCCAGCCCCTGTCTGCTTGACGGCTAGCGCGCCACCTTGCCGGCACATGGTGACGACTTGGCGCATGGCCGGGTGCACCACGCCAAGAGGCTCAAGCAATTCATGTGCAGTATTCATCGATTGCGCGAGGGCCGCGAGATCTCCCTCGGCCATGGCCTGCGCGGCGCGGCGGGCGGCGTTCGAGGTCTCTTCGGTCCACGCTTCCACCGCAGACGGCCCCGCTTGCTGCCGGTGAAGCTGAGCCGTTTCAATGGCTTGCCGCGTAGAACGCTGGCCAAGGTCTAGCAGCCACCAATGGGCAGATGCTAGGCTTGGGTGGACAGTGATTTCCTCAACAATTTTACCCTGATGAAACAGGACGGCACCACGTTCTGCCGCCGCGGCAGCCGGGTCGAGGCCTGAACTGCGACCGTGGACCACGTGCTCGCCTTGCTTGGCAATTTCCTGAATTTCTTCACTTGTTAGGTTCAGCTGCAGGCTAGCAGCACCGGCGCGCGCACACGCAACAGCCAACGCCGCGCTAGACCCAAGGCCGCGTCCAATTGGAACGGTGCAATCGGCACGAATGGCCACGCGACCACGCACCCCAAGCGCCGTCAGAATGCACAGAACCAGCGCGCGGGCCTCATCAGCGGCGGTTTGCGGCAAATCTTCAAGGGGCCAGTGCAGTTGTAGCGCGCCATTGCCTTGGCGGTGCAACGTCAACTGCGTGGTCAGGCGGGGTAGGGCAACTGCCAGCGCGTAAGCGCCAGTCATAACATGGTGTTCGCCCACGACAATGGCCTTGGCGTGCCCGCGACCGACGGTAACCTGAGGCACCTGCGTGGCCATGGATTCCTTCATCAATAGAAATCAAATCCTTTCGCGGCCTTGAGCGCTCTGGGTCACCAGCACCGGCCAATCCTCTTGGAGCGGCGTACGGCTCAGCTGGCGCAGATCCTGGGCCCCCACAAGGAACATGGTGATCCGCAAGGTCTCGATAATTCCTTCAATTTCCGTGATCACCGCCTCGACGCCTTGGCTCGCGGCCTGCAAGAGCGGTTGCGCCACGGCACACGCGGTCGCACCCAAGGCCAGGCACGTAGCGACTTCAAGCCCGTTACGAAGTCCGCCCGAGCCGATCACGATGCGATTGGGCAAGGCGCGCCGGGCCAGCGGAATCGACTCTGCCGTGCAAGTGCCGAAGCCTGCAAGCACTTCTCCGGCGATTTGCCGCGGCGTTCGGCGATCGTGGCGTAGCGATTCGATCCGCGCCCAGGAAGTCCCGCCCACGCCAGCGGTTTCCACGCCGGCGATGCCGGTCAGCGCTAAGGCCTGCAGGGTCCGATCGCCAAGGCCAGCCCCTACTTCCTTGACCAAAATCGGCAGGTTGCACGCGCCTGCGACTTCCCCGATCGCATCTAAGACGCCCCGCCAATCCCGATCTCCTTCGGGCTGGATGGCTTCTTGCAATGGATTCAGGTGGATATACATCCCATCGGCACCCACTGCGTCGCCCAGGTGCTCCAAGTCTTGGCTGCCCAGGTGATCGCGCAGCTGAATGCCGCCGATGTTGCCCAGGATCAGGGTCGTTGGCGCCCACGAACGAACCTGAAAGGTCTCGACTTCCTTGGGATCCAGACTGAGCATGGCCCTCTGACTGCCTAGGCAGAAGCCCACTTGGCAATGCTCCGCGGCTTGGGCGAGAATCTGATTAATTTCAAGTGCTTGATTGGTGCCGCCCGTCATTGCGCCAATCAGCAGGGGGGCGCGCAGCCTTTTGCCGAGCAGTTCCAGGCCCATGTCGATTCGGTCGAGGTCCAGTTCCGGCAGAGCTAAGTGCTCAAACCGTAAGCGCTCCAGGCCGTTACTGCGTCCGGGCCTTTGCACGCGCAGATCGGCGGCAAGCTGCAAGTGCTCATTCTTACGTTCGTTCACGGCGTTCCAAACGGGCGGCGCCATTGGCCCGGGGTAAGCATGGTGCATGGGGCGCGGCATCCGGTCAACGTGATGGGAAAAAAGGATGTTGATACAGGGGATTACGGGTCGGTACTACACCCGCCCTTGCCGAGCGGGGCCCATTTCTGCGACCCTCCCCCACCATGAGCCCAGCCGCCCGACTTGCACCGCAGAATCGCCCGCCTGAACCCGAGACTGCGGAAGAACTCCCTGATGAGTTAGAGCTATTGCTGGCTCAGGATACGGTCGCCGCAGACGTCCCGGCGCTGATGGCTGCCCAAGCTGGTATGCCGTATTTTTCGCTGCTTCGCGATTTGGTCCGCCTAGGCGAGGCCAATTTCGTCGTGCGACTTGCGGTGTTGACGGAATTCGCCAGCAGCGATCGGACCCGCTGGGACATGGACGTCATCGGCCGGCATTTTGCTTGGTTGACGGCCCAGTCGCGGGCGTCGGTCTTGAGATCACTGCGAAAAGGCGGCTGGCTAGAGGTTGTGGAGGGAAGCCACCGTCTGACCGACCGTGGTGAGGCACTTTACGCCATTATTTCAAGGCTTTTGGGCATTGAGCCCCAAGAAGGCGACTTGGCGCTTGGCGTCTTGAATGTGGAATTATCCCGTGATCTTGGGCATGAAGCGACGCCGGCCTTGCGCCATTTGCATCACAACCTGCGGCGAATCGTCGACGGTGCTGAAGAGGCTGTGCGATCGCACTCCGAAGTACGTGTACTTGAAGCGCAAGCGCGGATTGACCGCAACCTGGCGTGGGCTAGGCGGGCGCGAGCGTGCATCGAGTCTCTGGATCTCGGCCACGACGCCAACTATCGCGTGGCCCAAGATGTCGGTTCGGCACTGGGCGAACTGCATCAATGGCAAGCGGTTTTGCAGCGGGCCAGCGGCGATCTTGCGCAGAAGCGCGTTCAGCTCGGGGCCACTGGGTTGTCGATGACCGACGTGACCACCTTCCTCATGCGCTGTGATGTTGAGATGTTGGCAGAGTTTGGGCGTCCCCTGCTGGCCGAGCCGGTGCAGCCGATCTTCCTGATTCTCGACAACGTCCTGTCCGAAGCCGAGTTCGAGTTCGTGCAGGGCGTTGATCGCAGTGACGAATTGGCCGCGACAGGCTGGCACGACGGACCGCCGGAGCAGGCTCCAGCGGGCGAGATTGAAGTCGGTGAATTTACAGCGCTTGATCGGTTCGTGGCCGATTTGCAGGCCCTACAAGCCAAGGGCGGTTCTGGCCGCTTGTCGAGCCTGGTGCCGCGGCGAAGCTGGGCGGAGAGCGCGTACCGCCTGTCGCTGCTGGCTCTGGGCGAATCGGTCGAGCCGACACCGGCCGTGGACGCTAACCAAGCGGTACGACAGGAAAATGACGCGGCCCAAGCAGCTGTCCTTCACGCGCTTTTGCGCCACCCGTTTGAAGTGCTGGTGCAGGGCGACGGCAGTGAAAGCGAACGAATCTACAGTGATGCGGCCAGCGAGGTCACACGCGGCGTCGTGCGCATGATCGACGGCCGAGCGCCGCAGTAGGCCGTCACGGCGATAAGAGCGAGTCTAAATCAGCAGTTGACCAGTTGTGCCACAACGCGGCGAACCGGTCGGCGTCGCCCGACTGCCAAGCTTGCGCGAGCTGGCGTTGCTTGGTGTACAACGAGGTAAGTAGTCGATCCTGTGGGCTTAATCGCCTTGCCTGCTCCAATTCATCGCCCGCAATCTGAAACCAGCCACGGCGCAGGGCGTGGGCAGCCTGCAAGGCGTGCTGCCACAGCAGAACCGCGCGGGTTGGATGGTCGCGCAAATCTGCATCCGAGAATAGAGATTCCAGCGCCAGCCACTGCGCAGCTTGGCGGCGGCGGGCCTGCTGCAGGTCGTAGTCGATGCCCCGCTCGGCGGTGGTCAGCAGACGATTGACCACGCCGTCAAAGTGAAAATACGGTGCCGGAATGCGCCCTTCTGGATCCATCTCGGCATACACAGGTTGGCGTTCAATGCGGGCCAAGAAATTCCCCACGGGAGCGCGGTGCAGCGTGCTAGCTGCCGCCGCCGCGTCGCGAAGATCAGGATATCGATGGGCAAACCAGTTCTGGTAAGCGAGGCCGCCGTCCGTGTCGCCGGTGCGCATCGACAAGTGCGGTGCCACCACATCAGGGCGTCTACCCTCGGCTAGGCGGAATGCCTGTTCATTGAATGCTAAGCCATAGTAATTACTGAGGTAGATAGCCCCGGGAGCCAGTGTCGCTCTGAGCTGACTGTCGATACGGTCCGGGGCCCGCAGTTGACTGAGATTGCAAGTTGAATCACCTTGCATTGCAATGACTTGCGCACTGCTACCCACTGCCACCAAGGCTACCGCTAAGCCCGAGGCCCAGCGCCGCTGCGTGGCTTGAGGGACAGCGATCACCAGCAAACGCACAAACTGAGCGACGCCCACGGCCAACATCGCAACAGCAACAAGGACATAGCCGTGGTCGTCGGGATTGCCGGTGTCGACGCGCATGATCGCCTTTGCCGCGACACTACCGATAAAGGCAAGCAGAACAACGAGATGGTGGCGCTTGGGTCGCGCCAGGGGCAGTAGCAGCCCGAGCCCGCCAGCAGCGGCCAGCCACCCACCCATTGTTTCGCTAATCATTCCCATGACTACCAGGGCGTTGTCCGCCATGGGGACGGCCACCTGAGTCACGGATTTCTGAAATTGCTGGGCCGTCACCGTCTGCCAAAAACCAAGCAAGGTTGAAGGGTTCCCCCAACGCATCTCGGTGTCGGCCGAACTGCGTAAGGCCAGGGCCAAATAGCCCAGGCCCAGGAACGCACCGCCCGCAATGAAAACAGCAAGCCATATCGGGCGTTTGCGCAGCATCCACCAAGCCGGAGCGCTGGCCAAGAGCGCAGCGGGAAGCGCAAAAATAGTGACATAATGATGGTTTAGCAGCCCCAGGCACGCGGCCGCCGTCATTTCCGCCAGAGGCACCAGGACGTCGCGCGTCGGCTGGGGCTGGTTCGCTGCGGCTTTGCCCGCTGCTATCCCGGCGGAAAGTAGCCATAGGTTGCCGGCCAAGGCCAGCGTGTAGACCTCAGCGCGCACGGCAACCGTAGCGAGCGAGCCCGACGCCAGCAGGGTCAGGGTCGCACAGGCGGTCGCGGCGGTTTGGGCTGAGGGCGAGAGATCCGTCAATAATTGCCGGGACAAACGGGCTAGTACTACAACACTCGCGCCAGCAGCCAGGGCGCTCAGCCACGCCACGCGGGTCGCGTAACCCGCCACAGGCAGCAGTTCTGCGAATCCGGCCAGCGACAGCCAAGCCGGGTGCCCTGGCGGATGCAGGTTGCCCAGTTCTCGGGCCGCCGCTACCATTTCCCCAGAATCAAGCCAACCCAGGGCCGGCGCCGCCCACAGCGCGTACAGGACCACGGCCAAGGCAGCGCTCAGCCAAGCAACGGCATCGTCGCGCAAGGTCGGTGCAGGCTGAGAAAAGGTGTCATCTCGCAAGGTTTCCTAGCCCCACTTGCGTTCGTAGATTGCGGATTGCCCTGGCGTTTCTTGCACGGTCACCAGAAGGCGGTCGGGCGTCAGGTGCGGAAAATGAGCTGTAAGGCGCGCAAGGAACTGATCGCACAGCCAAACGGCCAGGAGTTCACTGGACGTATTGGCGATCGGCAAGAGCTTACAGTCGCGCGCCGGAATGACGTAGCGATCGTCGCGATAGAATGCGTGAACTTCGTTGCCCAATTGTTCGATGCGCAGGTGCTCATTGTGCAGTGGCAGCAGGGTTCGGTGGTCGAGTTCGTCGCAGCACGCTTTGAAAAGCGGTTTGACTTCCATGAAGTCCGCCACTAGGTGGCCTGACCCCAACGGCGCATCGATCTCGACCGTGGCCCGGTAGTTGTGGCCGTGGAGTTCCTCACGTGCCCCATCGGCAAAGATGAGGAAGTGTGCAGAACCAAAGTTGAAATACTGCTTGTCAAGGCGGATGCCAAACCGCTGCTGAGGCGCTGAGCGGGAGGGGAGGGCGGCGGGCGGAACAGTCACAGGCAGGCCTCGCGAGGCGTCGAAAGTGGAGTGGGAAGGTATTAGAACTACGGGCAAAGTGTTGGATTGGGGCCGCGATAGGTGCACGCTGACGTACAGGTTTCCCGAATCGTGACGGCGACGAGGCCAGGGAGATCCGTCGCGAGCTTGCACCATATCCAAGCGCTTAGAATTTCGGCAGTAGGATTCTCTAATCCTTCAATGTCATTGAGATAATAGTGATCCAACCGATCGATCGTCGGCTGGACAACTTGCTTGATGTCGCCGAAATCAATGACCCAACCGGTGTCGGCGGCGAGAGGCCCGCGAACCACGACCTCGCACTGGAATGAATGTCCGTGCAATCGCGAGCACTTGTGTGACGCAGGCAGGTTGGGCAAGCGGTGAGCGGCTTCAAAGCGAAAGGTGCGGGACAGTTCAAACATGGTGCGCCATGGTAGGGGTTGGCTGAGGCAATGTCACCGGGTCGGCTACGGCTCGTCCGAGGGCATCGAAGGGGCCGTTGGTGATGGGGGTGCTGGTGATTGAGTTGTAAATTCAGGGTCTTTACCCGTGGTACTGCGTCCATTTACGCGGGCCAAAGTGCTGGTGCCATGACCCGATTCGTGCCGTGCCCGATGCTCCCAGGCTGCAACCAGGGCGGTCGCGAAGAGGAAGGCTATGTTGGCGTAGAACAACCACATCATCAGCGCCACAACTCCGGTTAGTGCCCCGTAGACTGCATCCATCTTCACGACATTGCTGACATATAGCGAAAACAGGCGCTGACCTAGGAACCAAAACGAACCGTAGCCGAGGGCCACGGTGGCCAAGCGGCGTGGCTGTACGCGGCCGACGGACCAACGCACCTGAGCGTAGAATACCAAAGCAACTGGCAGAACTTGGGTGGCAGTCACCAGCACAGCGACGCCATCGAGCCAGCCGAGGGACACCGCGCCGATGCTGTGCGCCGCGACATGGGCGCTCCATTCGATGACCGGGGCGGCGATCGACAGCACCATGGTAGACAGGGCGACCACCAGGACGATCAGGGACATGTAACCCGCTGATCGTAAAGTCGGTCTTGGCGGTAAGCCAAACAGCGCGCGCACTGAGGCGTCGACACGGGAGAACACGCCGAGGGCCAGGAACAGCGCCATGATCGTGCCGACGATGCCGTGCGTTGCGCGATGCCGAACCATCGTTTCCGCAAAATCCGCCGGATTCCACGTCACGCCGGGCAGGGCGGAGTGCATCCAAGTTCCCAGTCTATTCAGACTCTCCCGTCGCAGGCCGAGTCGTTCGCCGGAAATGCGCGCGGCTGAATCGACGGTGCCCAAAATGAAGCCGACCGCAGAAAACGCAACGAACAGGCCGGGAACGGCAGCAAACATGCAGAACAGGGTCAAGGCGGCCGATCGGTCGACAAGGTCGGCCTCACCACTGACGCGCAAGGCCATGGCAATGGTAGGGAAATGGCGCAAGGTGCGCGCTTTGACGCGGCCGATCGGACCGGGCAGGGCGGCCGGGACACTGGCTGACGGCGGTCGCTTGGGCGTCATGGTGGCGGGTTCCTTGATCAAGACACTGTGGGGCAGACGCTCAACTATGCTTATCTCAGCCGCTTTTGCGCGATCAATCGGGAACTGGCGTCAAATCGACGACGCGTCTAGTCTACCCTGAGCGTGCGCCCTTGGCACCAGGGCTCGACCCGCGTTTGGCGATTGCGAACGCTGACGAGGCGTGGGCCGCACGGACAAAGGGGAACAAAACGATGAACGCCGCCCACGTGCTGGAGGCAGCTAGCACGACGCCTTCGCTGCAACTTGTTGATCTACTGACGAATCTTCTGATTTCGGCAGGGCTGACCTTGGTCGTCGGCCTGCATTACCGGTTCTTCGGCAGTACGCTGGCCAATCGCGACTCCTTTATCAAGGTATTTCCATTTGTTGCGCTGACAACGACTTTGCTGATCTCGATCGTCAAGTCGTCGCTGGCCCTATCGCTGGGCCTAGTGGGTGCACTTTCGATTGTGCGCTTTCGCACGCCCGTCAAGGAGCCGGAAGAACTGGCATACTTGTTCCTGTCGATCACCATTGGTTTGGGCCTAGGGGCTGACTTTCGCCTGCCGACGACGGTGGCTGTGGTCCTGATACTCGCGGTCATGGGCGCTGTGCAACTGCGCTCCAAGAAAAGACAAGAGCGAAATCTTTACCTAAGCATTGGCCTGGATGTCCCGCAGTCGACGGGGGCCTCCGAGGCGATCGCTCGGATCCACGAACTCCTGGCAAAACACTGTAGCCGTCTCGATTTGCGGCGGATGGACAATGATCACGGCCACTTGGAGCTGGTCTACTACGTGGACATGCGTGGCGCTGAACCCCTGGGGCAGTTGGCCGGCGACTTCCAGACCCAGTTTCCGGCTGCGCGCGTGACACTGTTGGACCAGAGCCGGTTGCCAGGCGTCTAGATGCAGATTCCACTGGAAAAACAGGCTGATCGCAGGTTCCAGGTCGCCGGGGGAACGGCTGCCGTTGGGCTTGGTGTCGTTCTGCTGGTGGCGGTCGTCGCGTTGATCACGGTCAAGGCGACCTCGACCCCGCAGGCCACGCGCGACGCGCATTTGGCGGCTTGGCAGGGGACTGTACCTGTACTAGACCTGCAAATCTCCCAAAAACATTGGCAAAGCCTTGAGCGAAACCGAGAGTTGCAGCAGCGACTGGCCCAGAGGCTGCACTTTCCCCCTGTTCACGCGCAGTTGGCTGACTCGTCCAAGCATCTTGGCGTCGTTCTGAATCTTTCTGGCCCCCTAGATACGGAAAGACCAAGTAATCTCGGCGCCTTGCGAGTGGAGGTCAAGGACGGCGGTGACTGGAAAGGCCTGCGCGCCTTTGTCCTTCGCGATCCAGAAGAGCCAGGGCTGCTGCGGGAAGCCGTTTTTTACGAAGCATTGCGAAGTGTTGGCTTGTTGTACCCCCAAATCCGCGCAGTGTGGCTTGAGCGAAATGGCCAGGCGGTGGGGCCGGCTGTTGCGGTTCAGATTCCAGACGCAGCGTCGATTCGGGCCGAGTTGCAAGTTGAAGGCGTTCTACTTGCGATTGACCCGACGGTTGCTCAGGGCGTGGATCTGTCGACGCGCGCGTGGCTCGCAGCGAACGACGTGACGCCTACGGCCGAGTCCGACCCGGGGCAAACTCATGAAAGTAGAGAGTTTGCGCGCGATGTAAGCCGGGCGCTACAGGCCGTGATTCGTGGCGAGACAAGCGTGGATTCGGTGCTGGATGCCTCGAAGTCGCTGCAATGGTGGACAGTTGCGCTCCTGTTGCACCAGGCTGAGCCCGGCGCCTGGGCCTCGGCTCGCTGGGTTGCCTCTACCAACAGCCAGAAGTTGCAGCCTTTTGCCCGCCATGGCCTTGACGCGCCGTTGGCGGTAGACGCGATGCTGGGGCGCTTGGTAGTCGAGAGGTCGGACGCAATTGTCGCGGCGCAGATCTCTGTACTAGCAAGGCTTAATGCACGGGAATTACAAGAGATTCAACGACGACTGCTGAGTACTTGGCCAAACCTAGACCAACGCGCGCTCACGGCCATTGTGGCTGAATTGAAGCAACGCTTGGCCTCCTTGCGCGCGCTGAGGGGACTATGACCGCGCCGGCCACACCGGGGCCCTGGGCACCGATCTCGTTACCACCGCCGAGCCAAGAGCGCTACGAGGTGAAATTCCTGATACATCGGTCGCAGTTGCCCATCGTGCAAGGTTGGTTGCACACCCACCGCGTCGGGTGGTCCAGCCCCTTTGCGCAACGCATTGTAAATAATGCGTACTTTGACACGCCGGACCTAGACGCGCTGCAGGACAACCTCGCCGGCGTCGCGCACCGCCGCAAGGTTCGACTGCGCTGGTACGGCGACACTTGGCAACCGACTAACTGGACACTGGAAATCAAGGGTCGAACCGGGAGCGTCGGCTGGAAGTGGCAGTTCGACGCAGGCGAGCCTCCGGACCTGCGGCAGACGACCTGGCGCTCGATTCAGAGTGCGGCAATTCGCAAAGTATCACCGGCGCTTGCGCTTCTGTGGCAGCAACAGCCGGTTGCAACCTTGGTCAATCGCTACTCGCGGCAGTACTTCCTATCCCGCGATTGCCGGATGCGCCTGACCGTAGACAAGGACCTCTGCCACTGGCCGCAGCGCAGTCAGGGGCGCCCGCAACTCCAGGTGGGGGCCCCGCTGGACGAACTGGTTGTGCTTGAAATGAAATGTGCTATCGCTGATCGGGAGCTTGCGGCGAGCGCCTTGGCGGACTGGCCGCTGCGTGTAGTACAGCATTCTAAGTTCGTGAGAGGCATGGAGTTTCTCGTCCATCGCTAGGCCTAGCCGCCCCACAGCGTGGCGTGATGCGGTGGCTTGCCTTGCGGGCGGAGATTTGGCCAACCGCTCGTCGAAAGTCTAAATAATTATAAGCAGCTACCTCGTTGTGCTGCAATGTTGCGACGGTCTCCGTGGCCACCACCGGGCGGACTCGACGATCAAAGCGCTCGGCGCGTTGTTGCCCGATGCAGGCGCACGGCTGTGGCTCTCTGAAATAATGTTGTAATAATAAGTTGTTATCCCTTGCCTATACCAAACTTGCGCGCTGCTAAAACGTCGCCGCTAGAGCACCATCGCGCATATCGACAATAAAAACACGGCTTTGCAAATGGTGCTTGCAGGACTGTTGGCGAGGCAGGACCCGCAATACATGCAAAAAGTTTGCAAGTTGCCAGCCTGCATTATTGTCGCCTTGCCCCATCTGGTCTGGGGCGGACGGCGGCGGCCCATGCCAGTGTTGGGCAGC
Organism: uncultured Myxococcales bacterium; assembly: GCA_903840165.1. Classification (GTDB taxonomy): domain Bacteria; phylum Myxococcota_A; class UBA9042; order UBA9042; family UBA9042; genus CAIMEY01. The sequence goes on from CAIMEY010000002.1 coordinate 251,071, forward strand.
CTACCGGAGCCGACGCCGCGGCTGACATGGCCCGCCTGGAGGAAGACAATGAACTCGACGATTTTGCATAAGTACGCAATTCCATGGCTGCTCCTGGGTTGCTCGATTCTCCTCAATGTGGTCCTACTAGCGACCCGGCACGCAGCGAGTCCGACCGCGAAAGCAACTGCCACGGCCGTTGCGCCAGCCCCTGCAGCAGTCGTCGCTGAGAAGCCGGCCGCTGACATCGCCGCGAGCGAGTGGAAGACCATTCGCACGCCGCTCAAGTCCTCTCCAGCACAGAGCTTTGCCGCCGCGTCTCCGGACGATGGCGACCCCGTTTCCCAGGCTTACGCGCGATTGTTCATGTTTGATGTGGACTTGCGCCACGACCTGTCGACCGGCGATCAGATGGACGTAGCCTACCGGATGGATGAAGAGGGCAAGCCCGAGATCGGCACTGCTCGGCTGGCGGTCAAGAAAAAGGGTAAGACCTTCAAGGCCTACCGCTGGACCGCGCCTGGCGACAAGTTTGCCTCCTACTGGAGCGACGAAGGTACCGAGCTGCCTCTGCAGCTCAAGACCGGGCCTTTGCATGAGTATCAGCAGATTACGTCGCTGCTCAAGGATCGCCCGACCCACAAGGGGATGGATTTCAAGACACCCACTGGCACTGAAGTTCATGTGCCGTTTGCGGCGGTTGTGACGCGCACGAACTGGAATTGGGGCGCGAATGGCAATTGCGTCGAGGTTCAGTATCCCGACGGCGTGCTAGCCAAGTTCCTGCATCTTAGCGATAATAAAGTGAAAGTTGGCGACAAGGTCGCGGCGGATCAAGTGATCGCGCTGTCGGGCAACACGGGGCACTCGACCGCGCCGCACCTGCACTACCAGTTGAACCGTGGCGAAGAAGTGCTTGATCCGATTGACTATCACGGCACGATTCGTCGCAAACTCGACGATGCCGCGCTGGCGCAGTTCAAGCCAGTTCAAGCCAAGCTGGACGCGTTGCTCGCCGACCGCACGGCCGGTCTCTAAAGAATCTTCGGCGCTTGGGGGCGGTCATGGCCCTTGAGCGGCCGTCTTGCCCTAGTAGGGCGCGCGCGCCAACGTCGTCTTGAGCTCCGTGAGCGACGTGTAGGCATTGTCGCGGAAGATGACCTCATCGCCATCGCCAAAGCCAGATTTGGCAATCGCAGCAACGACTTGGTCGGCGGCGCCTTGAGCCGAAACTTCCGTGTCGAATAGCGCCTTCCCAGGGCGGTCACTGGCCTTCCAGACCAAACCTGAGAACTTTCCGAATTGCTTTTTGATATCGCACTTGTACGTGGCCATGGTTCTCCTGCTGATTTCCGTCGTTTGCCCGATGCGCGTCCTGCGGCGCTCGGTCCGTCCAAGTCGTCCCAAATGGTCGCAGCCGCGCCATGGTAGGTAGCGGTGGCCAGCGCGTCAACGCGGCACGGAAGATCTTGGGCTGGTTCGCGGGATACTCAATGAATTACAAGTAGTTATGCCTTGCTAGTACAACATCGGTGCTGCCGTCCATTCGGCAGCGCGAGCCAGCCGCCCTGCCATCCAGCGCCCGCGTTTGACACGAGCAACCCCAGTTCGCTATTGTTCTTCACCTTCCGCGCGCCTGCGATCTGGGCCGGAGTACGCCCCGGTTGGATCGGGCCCAGCGCTGCCAAAGGATGTGGTGGCGCAAAGACCGCACCTGACTTGGGGAATCTCCCGACGAGGTGCAGCGCAGAAACAAGTGCAGCGCAGGACTCCCTTGCCGTCCGCACGACCGCCGTCCCCACCGCGCGATGTGTAACCGCGCAATTGTTCAGGAGCAAATACGACCATGAAGCGTTTTCTTACTCCAGCCCTGGCTGCCCTGGGCCTTTGCGCCAGCCTTGGCTTGGCGGCCTGTAGTTCGTCGTCCAACACGTCGGGTACCACCGCCGTGGCCGACACCGTTTCCGGAACAGACGTCAAAGTGACCGACACCGTTGCCCCGGCCGACACCGTTGCGCCGGCCGACACTGTCTCGGCGACGACTGACACTGGCCCCGTAGCCCCGACGGATTGCAGCCCAGCTTGCTCGGCGACGCAGTACTGCGACAAGACCGCCACGCCGTTCAAATGCGTTGACATTTCCTGCGCATTGCCCACCAAGTGGGGCGTCGCTGGCGACGGCGTCATTCAGAAGATGGGCTCGATCGCGGTGACCGGCCCGGCCGCTTGCACCAAGGACGCCGATTGCAGCGCGCTCGCCCCTGGCGATACCTGCAACACCGCCAAGGGCACCTGCACCAAGGCGCTCGATGGCTGCGACCTCGACGGCGACGGCCTGCCGAACAACGTGCTCGGCAAAGTCATCAGCATGTACCCGGACTTGAACAAGACCTTGGCGGACTCCGTGGCCAAGGGCACGGTCGTGATCGCGCTCGAGAACAATGCGTGGCACACCGACAAGACCCCGTTTGATTTCAACGTGTTGCTGGGCAATATCGACCCGAGCAACCCGACCTGCGACGTCACCAAGGACGGCTGCAAGTACACCGTGACCAAGCAGAGCTACGACGTGAAGTCGACCGCTGCCAACTGCCCGTCGCAAGTGCTCTTCGCCGGTGCCAAAGTGGACGCCACGACTATGACCGCCGGTGGCGCCAAGCAAGTGTTTACGCTCTCGATTCCGGTCATGAGCCTCAATCTCCAGCTCAAGATCTCGATGGCGCAGATCACCGCCCAGGTCACCGATGGCACCTCGTGGAAGTCCAGCAAGGGCCGTCTGTGCGGCGCGATCGCGCAGAAGGACCTCAATACCGCGATCGACGCCATCCCCCCGGCGACCCTCGATCAATTCGGTGGCGCTGACACGATCAAGGCCCTAATCAGCGGAGTGCTTAAGCCGGACATCGCGTCGGTGGACGGCGGCACCAAGGATGCGATCTCGGTGTCGATCGATTTCAACACCGTTTCGGGCACGATCACCGGCCTGCAGTAGGCGGCGCAGCCTGATCGTCCAAACCGGCTGAACGGTTGGGTCGATCAAACAGCTTGCATTCGATGAGATAGCCTGCGGCGGCGGACATGGGTTTTGGCCCAACGTCCGTCGCCGCAGGTCGTTTTTGGGCAGCTCCAAGAACGGGCAAGCCGGGGGCCCCGGATCACGCGGCCGAGGCCCCGACAGAAAAGGTGCAAGCGTCAGCGCCAAACGCTTGACAGGTCCTTGGCGCCCGCGTAAATTGCCGCCTCGCCGCTGGCGGAAGCCACGGTAGCTGCTGGTTGCGCACTAGCGGTAGAGAAAGCCAAGAAGTCCCGAGAACACATACGGTTGCCTTTGCCGGGCGAACGGTTGCCTTTGCCGGGCGAATAGCTCAGGGGTAGAGCTACGGCTTTACACGCCGCGGGTCGCAGGTTCAATCCCTGCTTCGCCCACCGAGCAGTTGATTCTGCGCAACTAATGCGTATGTCCCTGAGTTCTTGGGCCGTTTGAATACATGGAGTGGTAGTTCAGTTGGTTAGAACGCTGGCCTGTCAAGCCAGAGGTCGCGGGTTCAAGTCCCGTCCGCTCCGCCAAGTCCTTCAAGTTTCAGTGCGATTCAGCAGCCGTGGGGGCCATCCGGAACCCGCGGCTGTTCTGTTTTTGCCGCGCGATCAGCTTTGGCGGGAAAGCCGAACCTTTGCGTTCCTGCCGCGATGGCCCGTTGCGTTCCTGCTCCGTTCGCGTTTGCTTTCGCGCGGGTTGGCCTCGAACGATTTGCGACTGGGCGTGGTTTCCTCGGCAGACAAGCTACTTGGGGTACTCCGTCAGCATGAGCCCACCACCCGCGAGCGTCCTTGCTTGTAGCCGCGCTCTGGCCCCATCACCGCCGCGCACACACGCTTGCGGCCCGTCCATGGGCGATCAGGACTCATCAGCAACACCGTGTCGGTCTTGTCGATTTTGACGTGGTAGCGGGCTGCGTCGAGCGCTGCAACCAGCGTCACCTGGACCTGAACGGTTTCGCCGATCAACTGCGGCCAGCGAATCGCTAGTTCCGCACCGGTGACCATCAATGGCGCAGCGAAGGCGGTCGGCGCGATCACGCATGCGATCACGCACATCCTCATGGAGGAACGAAGGCACGACGTGCGAATATTGGAAGCCTTTGGGCCTCGCAAGACGACAAGCATCAGGCCCCGGCGCAAGCTTGCGTCATTTCAAGGCTACTGCCAATGTCTAGCTTACACGGGATGAAGGCTGGTGGCGTAGATGTCCGTCGGCTGCAAACGCCAGACGCTCGGGACACTGGTTAGCCGGACCAAGGCGCGCCGACCAGCCCAACGTGCCACGTACTCGTCCACGCGGATCTGGGTGCCGGGGCTGACGTCCAAAAGACCTAGTGGATCAAGGCCTTGAACATCGGTACTACATCCCGCCGGTCGGTCAGCGACCACGGCAGCACGCGCCTGCAGCCGAGGCTCCGGGATGCGCGCCAGCTGGGCGTGCATGGAGGCCAGCGTATCGAGCAAGTGACTGACCGCGCCCCTCTCGTCACCAGCACATGGCATTCGAATTTCGATGTGGCGCCCGGCCGGGCCTGAGACATCGGCCCCAGCCTGTCTGAGTTCGTCCAAAGTGCCTGCCAGCACGTGCCGGGCGATCTGCTCGATGGCCTCGGGTCCGTATGTGACGCCTTTGCCTACAATTTGGCTGACTTCTACCAGTGCACGCACAACTTGGAGGTCGCCGCCGCTCTCTTGACTTCTGACAGCCGGCACGCCGCGCCCTGGGGTTCGCGGACGGCGCAGTAGGGCGGAAGACGGCGGTCGCAGCGAGCTCAGCCGCGCACTGCTCATGCGCTCATCGCTGAGATTCTTGCGCATTTCGGTGCGGATCGCCCGGAGCCCTTCGCGTACCTGACGCGCGGAAGTGGGCCTTTGGTCAGGCGATTTCGCCATCAGAGGCTTGAGCCAGGCCTCCAGACCGCTTGGCACCTGGGCCGCCCCGAGGCGAGAGGCCAAAGTCGGCGCTTCATCAAGCAGTTGCGACGTGCAGAGGTCGAGCGCCGTCGCGCCCGCAAAGGGGGGCTCGCCCGTAAGCAGTTCATATGTCACGCAACCGACCAGATACAAATCCGTTCTCGCGTCGATGTTGCCAGCTCGCACCTGTTCGGGGCTCATGTACGCCGGGGTCCCCACAACGCCGATCTCGTCGGCCTGCACGATGGGCCCAGGCACCTGGGCAATGCCGAAATCGACTAATTTACAAAGACCTACCGAGCCAGCCCGCGGGAGCATGATGTTCTCTGGCTTGACGTCGCAGTGCACTACGCCGGCGTCGTGACAGGCCGCCAGCGCGGCCAGCAGATTATCCAGTACGTACAATGCCGTCTGCATATCCAGGCCCCTGCCCATACGCAGCACGCGATCACGAACAGCTTCCCCGTCGACGAGTTCCATGTCGATCAGCAAGGTTCCATCGGGCGTCCGGCCAAAGCGGTGCAGCCCGACGATCCCCGGATGTTCGACCTTGCGCAGCAGCCGCGCTTCTTGGAGAAAACGCTGCGCACTTGTTGAATTGCTGGCATATTCTGTCTTGAGCAACTTTAGCGCCACATCACGATGCGTCAGCGTGTCATGGGCGCGAAATACGGTACCCATGCCGCCCGCGCCAATTTGCGCTTTTAGTTCATAGCGTTGATCGAGTATGTCGCCGATGCGGCCGTCGAACGCGGTCACCAACTCGAGCGGAGCACCATCGGTCGGACAAATCCGACTGCGGCCGCGAAAATGGCGGTTGCACAGGCGGCAGTACAGCAGGTCGGATTGTAAGTGCTTGATGGACATACTCAGCTGGGCGCTCCAGGCTTGGAACGGCTTCCCGCAGTTCCCATCCTCGCCGGACTGGCAGCGAAGGCAAAAAAATCGATCAGTTGACAACGCTCACCCGTCGGCGCGCGGTAATATTTAGCCATACTAGTAGGTTAACTCATGGTACTACACAGCCGAATCATCGTCGCCGCCGGGCCCAAACCCAGTTGCCCGTCCAGTCGCCACCGACCGGTCTTTACATGGCAGCGCTTCTGCACTACCTAAGGCCGCCCATGCGCTTCCTGCTGACCAATGATGACGGTGTGCACGCCCCAGGTCTGGCCAGCCTTGCCCGGGCTGCGTCGCAACTAGGCGAAGTCTTTGTGGTTGCTCCTGATACTGAGCGAAGCGGCAGCTCCCATGCGATCACGCTGTTTCGCCCGCTGCGCCTGCGCGAGGTTCAGCCCGGCTGGCATGCCTGTGACGGAACGCCGACGGATTGTGTCTATCTCGCGCTTCACCATATGGATTTGAAACCAGATTTCGTCCTGTCTGGCGTCAATCCCGGCCCCAACTTGGCGCACGATGTCTTGTATTCGGGAACGGTCGCCGCCGCGCTTGAGGGGGCCCACTGGCAAGTGCCGAGCTTGGCCATTTCGCATTGCTCCAGCAAGGAAGAGGAAATCGCTTTGTTGGAGCCGTACTTGCCGGGCCTCCTGCGCAAGCTACTGCCTGTGGCGCAAAGCACCCGCGCTTGTCTGAACGTAAACTTGCCTCCTGTGCGCGAAGGTCCATACAAAGGCATACAAGTCGCGCACTTGGGGCATCGCTACTACTCCAACGAGGTTATCGCCCGCAACGACCCGCGCGGCCGCATGTACTACTGGATCGGCGGCGCAAAGGTCACGATGCCAGACATGGAAGGCAGTGATTGTAATGGGATTCGCGACGGCTACGTGACCGTTACACCGCTGGGTGACGATTTGACGCATCAAGGCAAGATGCGCGATATGGCAACGATTCTTCGGGGTTCAGCGCTCTGATCCCTTGTCTTTTTGGCGTGGAGTGACCATGGCGCTTGATCTCGCAACCTATGTGCCCTTAATCCGCGACGTGCCGGACTTCCCCAAGCCCGGGATTCTATTCAAGGATATTACACCCCTGCTGCAGGACGGACAGGGCCTTCGGGCGTCGATCGACGCGCTCGCTGCAGCGACTGCGGACCTGACCTATGACCTCGTCATTGGCGTGGAATCAAGAGGTTTTCTCTTTGCTGCCCCGCTGGCCTACAGCGTTGGCTCGGGCGTGGCCATTGTGCGCAAGCCTGGCAAGCTGCCGGCCAAGTCGGTGCGGCAGGAGTACAAACTCGAGTACGGCACAGATCGCCTAGAAATGCATGAAGATGCCGTGGCTCCTGGGCAGCGGGTCTTGATCGTTGATGACGTCCTGGCGACCGGTGGCACGGCGCTCGCGGCGGGAGAATTGGTGCGCCAGGTAGGCGGCGTCGTTGCGGGCTACGTGTTCCTCATCGAGCTCGAGTTCCTCGCGGGGCGACAGCGCCTCCAACCCGTGCCCGTGCGTTCAGTGCTGCGGTATTAGGCGGCGCGCGACGTGATGGCTGGGGAATTTCCTGTCAAGTCAGGCTGTTAACCCTTGCATGTACACAGAGTGCGCGCAACGAGCGCTTGGGGCTAGCCGCCAGCGCGGACACAGTTCCCGCGTGCGCCCCTTCCATGCGGCCTTGCTAAAAACCATTTGAATATCAAATAGCTAGCGGTTGCATATACACCTATGCAACATGCTTTCGTGCCACTCTCCCGATCAGCCACGCTCGCGCATGTTGCCTGATCGCCATACCTAGTCACGGCACGGCAGAACTGCTACGGTATGAGGTTTGTCAACGACCAAGCCCGGTCGTCAATTCCCGGGAGTCTCGATGGTGCAGGCCCTTGCGACCGCTTCCACGCAATCGCGCACGGCCACGATGCGGCCTAGTTCAGCTCTTGGATTGGCTATTTGCGTCTTGCTGGCAGCCGTTCTTGCGGCTTGTAGCAATGGAGCGACGGGAACACCCCAGAACAACGCCGGCAACATTCTAGATTCATTTGGTTTCGACATTGGCGGCTTCGGTGAAGTCACCGGAGCTGAGGTCACGGACGGCATCAGCACGGGCCTAGACCAATCGTCCACCGGAACAGGTAGTTGCGAATTTTCCCCTACGCCTGAAACCGGCACCCCGGGGGCACCGTGCCAGAGTGGGACGGAATGTGACAGCGGGTTTTGCGTCGAGTCGGCAGCGGGCAAAATCTGCACGCGAACCTGCGTTGATTGCTGCCCCAAGGGCTTTTCATGCGCACAATCAGGAAGTTCGGACGCGACCTTCATCTGTCTGCCTCAGTTGGTCGGCCTATGCCGGCCCTGCCAAAAGGACGCGGAATGCGGCGCCAACGGCGATGGCGCGCTTTGCGTTGACTATGGCGAAGTTGGACATTTCTGTGGTGGTTCCTGCGCCAAGGACTCGGATTGCCCCGGCGGCTATAGCTGCGTCCAGGCCAAGGGGGAAAAAGGTTCGGCAAATCAATGTGTTCGAACTGACAAGGTCTGCGCTTGCTCTGCCAAGTCGATCGCGGATGGCGCCAATACCGCGTGCACCGTCAGCAGTGAGGACGGCATCTGCTCGGGGCACCGCGCTTGCACGGCGCAGGGGCTGTCTGCTTGCGATGCGCCTGTTCCGGCTTCGGAAACCTGTGATGGCGTCGACAACAACTGCAATGGCCAGACCGACGAAGGCGCGGCGCTAGGTTGCCAGACCTTCTATCCGGACGCAGACGCCGATGGCGACGGCCAAAAGGGCGGAGTACCCCAGTGCTTGTGCGCAGCGAGCAGTGGGTACTCGAAAAATACCCTAGATTGCAATGACTTAAATGCCGCCGTGCACCCTGGGGCGAGCGAGCAGTGCAACGGCGCCGACGACAACTGTGACGGTCAGACCGATGAGGGCTTTGCTGACACGGACGGCGACGGCTTGGCGGACTGCGTCGATCCGGACGACGACAATGACGGCAGCCCGGATGCCAAGGATTGCGCGCCTCTAGACCCCACCGTCAGCCCTTTGGCGGCGGAGATCTGCAACGGCAAGGATGACAACTGCAACGGCCAGGTGGACGAACAGGGGGCCAAGGGCTGCTCGTCGTACTGGTTGGACGCCGACAGCGACGGCTACGGGGCTAGCGCTTCGCCAGCCAATTGCCTTTGCGCGCCAATGGGTTTGTACACGTCTCAGACCCCGACCGATTGCGACGACACCAAGCCCAGTGTCAATCCGGGCGTGACGGAGATCTGTAACGACAAGGACGACAACTGCGACGGCGTCGTCGACGAGGGCTGTGACGCGGACGGCGACGGCTACTGCGCGGCGGGCAAGGTCATCGTCGGATCACCGGCTGTGTGTGTTAAAGGTGTCAAAGATTGCAACGACTTAGACCCTGCTATTACACCCGGGGCGGCGGAGATTTGCGGCAACGGTTTGGATGACAACTGCGATGGCCAGACGGACGTTGGCATTGATGCGACCGGCTGCGCCGTGTTCTTCAAGGATGGTGACAAGGACGGCTACGGTGCAGGAGATTCCATGTGTTTATGCGGACCTATGGCGTTGTACAGCGCCCCGAACAACAAGGACTGTGACGACACCGACCCAGCGGTCCATCCCGGTGCCGATGAGGTATGCAACAACGGAAAGGATGATAATTGCAACGGAATGCAAGATGAGGAAGATTCTGTTGGCTGCGTCAGCTACTACCAAGACCTCGACGGCGATAAGTACGGAGACGGCCTGCCCATGTGCCTGTGCAAGGCTGACGTCAAGTATTCCACCGTGCTCAACGGCGATTGCGATCCCAGCAATGCCGCCATTAATCCGGGAGTTAGCGAGTCGTGCAACGGCATAGACGACGATTGCGACGGGTTGACCGACGAACAAGATGCCACTGGTTGCACCAAGTTATACGTCGATGGCGACAAGGACGGCTACGGCGATCCAACCAAGGTTCAATGCCTGTGCCAACCGACGGGCGCGTACCAGGTCATCGCGGGCACGGACTGCAATGACGCGGACCCTGCAGTACATCCGAATGCACAGGAAGTCTGTAATTCTATTGATGATAATTGCAACGGCAAGATTGACGAGGAATCGGCCAAGGGTTGCAGTACTTGGTTTGTCGACGGCGATGGCGATGGCTATGGCGACCCCGGCCAAGCTGCCTGCCTCTGCGCGGCTGCGGGGCCCTACGCGGTCGTAAAGGGCGGTGATTGCAATGACTTGAATCCATCGATCCACCCTGGTGCCCAGGAGGTGTGCGACAATGTCGACAACAACTGCAATGCCGTCATTGATGAAGAAAATGCAACAGGATGCGGGTCTTACCTGCGCGACAACGACAAGGATGGGTACGGACAGACGGGCAATGTCAAGTGCCTCTGCGCGCCGACGGCTCCTTACACGGCAACCCAGGGGAATGACTGCGATGATGCCGATGCGGCCGTCAATCCAATGGCGGTTGAGGTGTGTAACGGCGGCATCGATGACAACTGCGACGGGATCGCGGATCCACCGAACGCCTTGAACTGCACGCCCTTTTACAAGGATGGCGATGCCGATGGCTTTGGCGCGCAAGGATCGCCGGCCTCTTGTCTCTGCGGTCCTTCTGCACCATTTATCGCTGCTATTGCAGGGGATTGCGACGATACCAACGCTCAAGTCAATCCCAAGGCCATCGAAACCTGCAACGGCAAGGATGACGATTGCAATGGCACCATCGACGACCTCGGGGCAAAAGGTTGCAGTATCTTCTACTTAGACGCCGATGCGGACGGGTACGGCCTATCCAACTCAAGTCAGTGCGCATGTGCTGCGAGTGCCGGCTACACGGCGACCAAGGGCGGGGATTGCAACGACGCCAACGCCGCCGTCAATCCGGCTGCCAAAGAAATCTGCAATGGAATCGACGACAATTGCAACGGTCAGGTCGACACAGACGCGGTCGGTGCCGGCACCTTTTACCTGGACAACGATGGTGACGGCTACGGCACTGGCGCTGGAAAGCAGAGTTGCTCAGCCGTCAATCCGTACACGGCAACAGTTGCCGGCGACTGTAATGACAATGCTTTTGGCGTTCATCCAGGTGCCGTCGAGATCCAGTGCAACGGCATCGACGAAGACTGCAATGGCTCGGACCTGTGCGCCTGCCAGGCGGTCAACGAGGCCTTCGACAGCGGTAGCAATGGCTGGTCCCTAGTAGCTGACTGGGTCGTGGCGGGCTGGTGCAAGTATGACGGCGTCGGCGGCCTGGGCTGGGGCACGGGCGGTAGCTCCTATTGCGCAAGCAGCACCAGCACTTCCGCGGCGACCAAGAACCTCGCGATCCCCGCCGGCGCCACCAAGCTTACATTCTGGTACCGCTACAGCCCCGACCCGAGCGAGTACGGCGGCTACGATGAGTTCATCGTGAGCTTTGGCGGCAACGTCCTGGTCGACTTGACGGCCGGCACCAAAGGCAGCACCAACTGGACGCAGTTCACCTACCCGATGCCTGCTGGCTGGGCCGGCACGACCAAGCAGTTCTCTGCATCGATGAACTGCAAGGACGGCGCGCTCAATGCCGGCTGGGGCGCCGCGGTCGACGACATCCAGATGGGCTGCAACTAGGTTAATCAGACGTATTCTTAGGTTGTTACCTCTTGCATATACCAAACGGAATCTGCTTGGCTGCGATCGGCCGGGACCCCGTTGACAACCGCGCTGCGACAGGGCATTCACCACAGGGTGCAACGAAGAACGGCGGATCATTGGCGGCGCAACGGACGATCCTTGAGGCGATGAGCGATGAGTCAGTTTGAGGTCATCCGCGATGTCGGCGAAACGTTGAAGGAACTCCTCAAGGAGAACTTCAAGGCATCGGGATTTACGACCGTCTCGTTTTCTACAGATCGCCCAAAGAAAGACAATATCAAGAACTTGCCCATGGTGGACTGTTACCTGTACCACGTTGGCTTTGACCCAAACTACCGGGAGCGGACTGAATCGCTGGTGTCGACGCACGATAAACAAGGCAATATTGTTGAGTTTTATCGCGACGCGCCCGTGTACCTGCGCGCGCATTTCGTGATCTCGGTCTGGGGTAACTCGCCCAACGAGGAGAACCTGCTCCTTGGCCTGGTGGTCAAGACGATGCTGGAGAACTCGATTCTGACTGGAACCGACCTCAAAGGTGAGTCATTCTATCCGGATGATAAGATTAACATTTATCCCAATTTGCAGGCGGACCACAACGACCTCATGTCCATCTGGCGCAGCATGAACGAGGAGATGCGACCCGCGCTCTTCTACTACGTCCGCTTCCGCGTCGAATCCGATCGCAAGTCGAGCGAAGTGCGCCGCGTCCTTACCAAGGAGATCGCCGTCAACCGCTAGGGTCGGGCTCGCCACAGCACCGCGCGACGGTGTCAAAGGGGGCGGAAACCGAATACGGATCATAGAGTTTTGGCTCTCTAGTACAAACTGGAGATCGCCGAAAATGGCCTTGGAGTCACAGGGATTCCAGGGTCCATCGTCGTTGTCGCACGCTGGCTGTGGACCGGTGCGGCAGTGACGAAGCAGAGCCATTGTCGCACGCAAGGTTCGCGCGTTTGCAGCGGGCGCAGCGGTGAAGCGGATGGCTAACCCAGCTACGGCTGGAATCGCAAGGGGAAACAAGCATATGGCAACGTCATACCTGTCACCTGGCGTCTATGTCGAAGAAGTCGACCGCGGGACCAAACCGCTAGAAATGGTAGGCACGAGCACCTGCGCCTTCTTGGGCGAGTGCACGGTCGGCCCCGTCAACGAGGCGGTACTTTGCACCAACTGGTCGCAATTTACCAAGCATTTCGGTGATTTCCAAAACAGCGAATACCTTGCCCACGCGGTGTACGGTTTCTTCAACAACGGCGGTTCGCGCGCCTTTGTGCTGAACATCGGCAACTGGGACGAGATTTCCAAGCAAGATCCGAAGGATGGCAAGCCCAAGCCCGCGAGCAAGGCCGCGCTTTACATCGGTTCGGACAATGGTCCCGGAACGCGTACCGGCCTCAAGGCCCTGGAAGATATTGATGATATCAATATCGTCGCGGCGCCCGGCCAGACCGACCCGGTGATTCAGGATGCGGTTCTCAGCCACTGCGAGAACATGCGCTATCGTTTCGCGGTGTTGGATAGCCCGGAAGTCATTGAGAAGGGCGGCGTCGACAAGCTGCCCAAGCCCCGTGACAGCAAGTACGGCGGCTACTACTTCCCGTGGGTTGAAGTCTACGACCCCTTCAAAGGCAACATCTTCCAGCCGCCGAGTGGCTACATGTGCGGTATTTACGCCCGTTCGGACAGCGAGCGCGGCGTGCACAAGGCACCGGCCAACGAAATCGTTCGCGGCGCCATCGGCCTCAAGTACAACATCACCCGCGGCGAGCAGGATTTGCTCAATCCCAAGGGAATCAACTGCATCCGCAGCTTCCCGAATCGCGGCATCCGCGTTTGGGGCGCACGAACGATTTCCTCTGACGCTTCATGGCGTTATGTGAACGTTCGCCGCTTGTTCAACATGGTCGAGCAGTCCATTGAACTCGGCACCCAGTGGGTCGTCTTTGAGCCCAACGATCAGCGCTTGTGGAAGCGCGTCACGCGTGACATCGGCGCGTTCCTACTGCGTTTGTGGCGCCAGGGTGCCCTGTTCGGCAAGACGCCGGAAGAGGCCTTCTTCGTCAAGTGCGACGACGAGACCAACCCGCCCGAAGTCATCGACGCCGGCCAGATGATCTGCGAGATCGGTATGTGCCCGGTGAAGCCCGCGGAATTCGTGATCTTCCGCATTGGCCAGATGCCTGCTGGCGGTGACGTTAGCGAGTAGTTACAAGTCTTTGTGTTCGCGCTGGAGCCTCGTCGACGTTCGCGTCGGCGGGGCTTTGGCGTTTTTGGCGGTCCAACTACGTGGGACGGGCCTCCTCCCTGTCTGCGAGGCTCTATGTACTCCGTGGGGCGAGGAGACCCCGTCTACGCCGTCTGTAATAGGACGGTGCAGATATCTGAAATTCAAGCGCAAACACCGCGCCCGTGGAACATCAGCCCCATCCCTGCCAGCAATCTTCAGCGCAGCGCGACCCAAACCCGTCGATCGAGCGATCACCGTAATTGAGGCACGGTGAAATCGCAATGGAGGTCGCGCATGAAGGACTACGCAGTTCGTCAGGTTATCCCCTGGAAACTATATGACATTACCGATCGAGTAGACGATGGAAGCCACTACTTCACGTCGGACATGGCCGACACCATCCTTGCCGCGCTTGGCAAGGCTCAGGCTGTCAGCGCGCTGCGAATCTATGGGTACGTGGTCATGAGCAACCACTATCATCTGCTCGTAGCCGCGCGAGGTGCAGCAGAACTCTTTCAATTCTTGCGTGTTTTCCACAGCGATGTGGCCCGGGCCATCAATCGGGGCCTGAGCCGCCGCGGAAGACTATGGGCGCGACGCGCGTCGATCGTGCGCGTGAGCGATGAGCCAGAGGCCCAGGTGGCTAGGCTTAGGTATATATTAGCGAATAGTGTAAAGGAAGGTGCGGTCGAACACCCCTCTGCTTGGGGTGGCCCGCATGTTGCGCATTACTTCGAGTCTGAACTGCCTGAGTTAGCTGGCGATTTTGTGGAATCATTCGCGGGCACGTTGTCGGCTGAGTCCCACACCGCCCGACTCCGCCAACCTGGCCCACCGCAGCCGTTTCCGATTCGCATTTCGCCACTTCCGCACCTAGCGGCGCTGTCGCAGGACGTATACTTGAGCGACATGCGGCACCTGATGCAGGCTGTCGCAAAGTTCCCCCACGATCGAGAATACGGATTA
>CAIMEY010000003.1 GCA_903840165.1 uncultured Myxococcales bacterium
GCCAGTCAGTGTTGGCAATGGGCGGCAGCACCTGCGACCGGTCAAAGTGCAGCAGATCCTGCCGTCGACGATGAAGACAGCCTCAACAAATTTCCGTATTTTATCGCTAATATGACAGAGCATGAGATCTTCGTGCTCGCGGACCGGCCACAGTCTCCTTGGAGCGAATACCCGCCGGAAGACCAGCTATTTCGCTTACCTTGCGTGCAGTTGCTGGAGCCAATGCTCAAAGGACTGACCAAGCCCAAGGACCTTTCCGGCGGCAACGTGCAGACTTGGGTGGTGTCTGCGATTGCGCAATGGTTGCATCCGAGCGGGCCGGTGAAAGAAGCGACTGGATTTATTGATAATCCGATGCGCTATACATACAATCGAAACAAGGGCGGACAGGAAAACGATTCGTCGTCGGATTCGCAGAACCCAATCGTGTCGAACCTGTCCGTGTCTAGCTTGGCCGATCGGTTTTCTCGTAAGCCCGGTGCCTGGCCACCAATCGCGGAATGCTCCTGCTTCACTCCGTCGCTTGTTCTCTGCGCAATGGCACGATTGCTGGGATGCGTCACATCGCTTATGCGATTCATGGACAGTGCCAGCGATCCAGCGCCCCAAGGCGGCGTGCGCTGTCACCCGCTTGTACCGATTGGCTCGGGCCGGTGGATCACGGGCGCTTGGCAAGTATCAGTGCTTTTTCCTGTCGCCGACGGCCTCCCTGATGGCGATGCATATTTTACCGAGCTGGTCACATCCGGCGCCGTCGTGAATTTCGGCCAACATCGAATCGTAGCTATCGGACACTTTGAAGGCACGCACGACGAACCAGATTTCTGCCCGCTAGTCGTGGATGCGACGTTTCGGGCGAATGCACGGATCGACTTGCAAAGCGATGGTGCTGGCGGATGGGCCTGGGCTCCTCCCTTGCCGTCGCCCGATGCGCCCTGGGACGCGGCGACCAAGAAGCGCTATCTTTCGCTGCCGTTGCAAGGCGGGGCGTTAGTGCTGCCCGTGGCAAAAGGGACCAAAACGCCCAACGGTACCGCAATTTGGAATCCCTGGGCAGGGTACCGGGACTTCGTCCTTCACGACCCGGCGCAGCCTCTTCATACAGTTTTTGACACCTTGAAGCTCATGTACTAGGTGCAAAATGCGTTATTCACTCCAGTTGCTTGCTGTCGTTGTTGCTTCCTGTGCCAGCGAAGTTCGGCCGGTGCTTATTAGTGATAGCGGCGACACTGCGGCGACTGATCTTTCAGATATCGGACCAGCCGTCGTTGAACCAGAAACGAACTGCGATGTTGATGCCCACGGGCCTGAAGTGCCGGTCTTGACCCAAATTCAATTTGGCAACATGTTCCCTGGTAATTACGAAGCGTTTCCCGGCTGCGGCTTGGCCAATCGGCAACTTCTGCCCTGCGACGCGTGCGGCAGGTTTGACCTTTGCCTGGCTGGCGCAGCATCTGGAGGTGACTTGGTGATCGACTTGGGACAGCAGGGCGACACCGGCTTCGAGGCGCTCGGCCCGATGGTTGATTCAGTCGCCGACGGTGCCGATTTTCAGTTGGGCGTTGGCGATACGTCTTTCAACTGGACGGCATTCGTGGCTGGCGCAATTGTTGGCGCCAAATGGCAGGCCTATTCCGTGCCCGTATTTGCCAGGACCGTCCTGCAGTTCGGCTGCGCGCCCAGCCAACGGTGGGATACATCGCTCCTACTGGAGGCGCTTTCGGCGGAAAAGCTCCACAAATCACCAGCTAACGCAGGAACATACCTGCTGAACGCGGGGTGGGAAGTTCTTCAAGTTGGTTTTGCTCCGGTCGAAGCGGCGCCGCCACACCACCCAAAAAACGGACCACCCGACCACGACATCACCGGTGCCTGTTTCGCCGTTGGCTTGGAAATTCAAACGCTTGACGGTGCTCACTGTGGCTGGGCGGCCAAGGCGTGGCACGTCAAACCGCCGCCGAAGTAAACGGGAATTCGCCGATGCCCGACAATCGGAAAATGGACCTGGACTTGCCGCCGCCCTACCGCACGCCAGAGCAGCAATGGGCGCGTGCGCGCAAGAAGATAGCCGAGCGCGACCCGTTCGCTGTTCCGCGCGGCTATCCGCTCAACTAGCTGTTTAGTAACAAGAAAGTCGATGTGACGCCGACGTGTATTTGGCGCGTAGTACATGCAAC
>CAIMEY010000004.1 GCA_903840165.1 uncultured Myxococcales bacterium
AAGAGCGTGCTGACAAAGAGCGTGCTGACAAAGAGCGTGCGGACAAGGAACGCGCCGACAAGGAGCGCATCGCGCAAGAGGCAGCGCTGGCCGAGAAGGAGCGATCTCAAGCCGCTGAAAAGCAAGAGCAAGTACGCGTCGCGGCCGAGTCGGCTCGGATGCAGGCTGTCGCGGCTGAACAGACCGCTGCTAGCGAACTGCGCGGGCAAATTGCTGAACTAACAGAACAATTGGCGCAGACCGAGGCTGCACGGGCTGAAGCGGCGCTTGTGGCGATCGACGCCCAGCGCGGGGCGGCCGAGGCCCAGGCGAAAATTGCCGAAACTGAAAGTCATTACAAGAAGTTGCTGGAGAAGGCACAGCAAGACGCAGCTGCGGCTGAACAGTTGACGACGGCGCAAGCCGAACTCAGCAAGTGGCGGGTCAGGGCTGAGCATGTTGAGGAATTGCTTGACGAAGCACGGGCGGCGCGTCGCAACGCCGAAACGCTGGTGGAATTGGTGCGGGCCCAACTTGAGGCGATGACGGCGGCGAGTGAGTCGCGGGTAGCAACGCTGCAGGAAGACCTTGAACTGACTCGAATTCGCGCCACCGCAGCGGAGGCTGAACTCGACGAGGTGCGCGGTGCCGATGCGGCCCAACATGCGGCTGGGCTGGCGCAATTGCAGGGACAACTGCAGGCAGCTCAAGCAGAAAATGCGGCGCTGATCGACAAGCTGCAGCAGAGCCAGCAGGGCGCCCAAGCCAAGGCTGGCGATGTTCAGGCACATGAGGCGCAACTTAAGGCTGCGCATGAGGAAATCGCGAACCTTCGCGGTGAGCTCAGCCAGGGCGCCGATGACAGTCGGGCCCTGGAGTTACGGCTCGCCGATGCCGATGCACAGCGCGCTGATTTCGAGTCGCAAGTTGCTGATTCGGATGCAAAAACGGCGGAAATGCAAGCCAACCTGGCGGCGGCCAATGCGCAGTTGGCGCAGTTGGAGCACGGCACGGCGGATGCGCACGGCCAAGCGGCGGCCCTGAACCACTCGCTGATCGAGGCACAGGGGCAGGTTGCGCACTTGCAGGAGAAACTGGAACAAATCCAGGCAGATCAGGCCATGTCCTCGGTGTCTCTTGAGCAGGCCCGGGCGCAGCTGGCAACGGCTCAGCGTGAGGCCGAGAACTGGCGCGAAATTGCCGCAGAACAAGAGACTTTGGCCAGTGATGCCCAGCTCAAGGTCGATCAACTGCAAGCTGCGGCTGCTAGTGGCTCGGATCTAGCTCAGGAGCAACTGGCTGCAGCGACTGCGGAATTGGCGACTTTGCAGGCCAAGTTGGAGGCCGAAGAAACGCAATTCCAGACCGCCAAGGCGCAACTGGCCGAAGCGACAGCCCAGCAGGAACAAGCCTTGGCGACAGCGCAGCAACTGCTCGCAAGTCAAGGCGAAACAGCTGCGGCGCAGGCGGATGAGTTGAGGCGCGCTCTCGGCGAGCTAGAAGGCAAGACCGCGAGTTTGCAGACAGAACTGGATGGCTGGCGCGATCTGGCGGCTGAACAAGAAGGGCTGGCGGCGGCGGCCCAGGCCCAACTCGCGGCGCATCAAGGCGATGCTAGTTCACAGGCTGCCGACCTGGCCCATGCGGCCGCACAACTCGTTGCCCTTCAAGGCGAAATTGAGAAGCTGCACGTGGCGCAGGTCGAGGGACAGGCGCACCTCGAAACTGCTGAAGCGGCGCGGACCCAGGCTCAGGCGCAGTTGGAAGCGGTAGAGGCGGAACTGCAGTCGACCAAAGCGCAATTGGCGGAAATCGAGGCGGAGTCGGCCAGTTGGCGCGATTTGGCTGCCGAGCAAGAGGCGAGGGCTGCGGACCTGCAAACGCGTGTCGATGCGGGCCAAGAGTCCCTCGATCAAGCGCAGAAAACGGCAGAGGAATTGCGGGCAACGACGCAGCGACTGACCCAAGAACTGGACCAAGCCCAGGCGCAACTGCAATCGCATAGTGACCAGGGTCGTACGGCGTTCGAAGCCATTCGGGCGGAACTGGCGGCCAAGGAAGCCGAGGTCGGCAACTGGCAGGACGTGGCTGTCGACTTGGAAGCCAAGGTTGCGGAATTGCAAGAGCAAGTAGTGCTTCTGACCCAGCAGCATCAGCAGGCGCAAGAGGCGATCTTGGCTTCAGCGCCCAAGCTTAAGGCGGCCCAGGACGCGCAGCAAACGGCGCAGGCGGCGCTGGTGGCGGCTCAGGAGGAAGCGACGGCGTTGCGTAGCGATGTGACGATAGCGCGCAAGGCCAAGGATGCCGTGCAGAAGGAACTGGGTGCCTATGCTAGCGAACTCGAGCGCTCGCAACGGGAATTGACCCAGGCACAGCAGTCGCTGGCAGCGGCCCAGGCCAGTCAGGGTGGCGCTCAGGATCAACTGCGGCCGTTGCAGCAGGAGATTTCGGTCCTGCAACAGGACCTAGCGGCCGTGCACCAGCAGTTGCAAGCCCGCACGCAGCAAGCAGAACTGGCCCAGCTGGCCCAGGGCGAGGCCCATGCGCTGGCGCAGGCTAATGCACAGGAACTGCAGGCTCGGGATGCACAACTGGCTGAACTGAAAACAGAACTGGACCAAGTGCAGTCCGCGCTGATGTTCGCCAAGGCCGCCGCGACCATGCCACCGCCGCCGCCAAGTGGTGGAAGTGGTGGCGATTTGCGGGCTTTTTCCCAGTCTATCGGTGAGTTGTATGGCCTCGTAGCGTCGCTCAAGCCGGACCTGCGGGCCATTGCCGATGCAGCGCAACTGCTTGGCAGTGATGATGAAAATGAGCGCAGTGATGGCAGCGAGTCGATGCGCGACAGCCTGGACACGACGAGCCAGCGGTGCAACGAGATTCGGGCGTTGGTGGGACGACTGCGCGACCAAACGGCGTAGTGCGATTGGCGGCCACGCTTGTTGAAAATCTGAGCGTATTCAAATGGTTAACCGGAAGGGCTCCATTGGTGGGGCCACCAGCCTCGCGCCCTCGGCAACAGATTGTTCGGTAACGAATTCTCCTTACAATCAATCGGTTTGTTCACCGGGTCTTGCAGACGAGCCCGCGGCACCTATGCTCGCGGCCGGCGTGGCCCAATGGCGACGCGGAGGTGCTCTTGGGCTTGATGGTACACGGTTTGGTGCGCTGGCTGGTGCTTGGCGGTGCGGTGGCGGCGACGGTCCTGGCGTGGCAAGCGTCGCGCGGCAGGGCGGTATCGGCACCCCTTCATAAACGCGCGAATCTGCTCTATTTGATCTCGGTCGATGTGCAGTTGGTCCTGGGCCTGTGGCTATGGTTGCAGAGCCCCCTGGTCAAATCCGCGCGGCTAGACATGGCTGCGGCGATGCATGACCCGCAACTGCGCTTCTTTACAGTGGAACATCCTGCCCTGCTTTTGCTGGCGACCGTAGCCATGCACGTCGGCTTCGCACTGGCCAAGCGCGCCCAGGGCCAAGCCGCGGCGTATCGCAAGGCGTTTCTTGCCTATGCGGCATCGCTAGCCCTCATTTTGCTTGCAATTCCGTGGCCCTTTCGTGCCGTGGGCCGTGCGTTGTGGCCCTAGACGGGACGGTTGTCGCTTGCTTTGGCCCAGTGACCGCGGCTTGATGGCGGTCAGGCTGGACTTGGCGGCGCGGTCAGCGGCAAATTTGAATACTTTGGCATAGTTGCTTGAGTGCGCCCTCGGTGCTAGCATTCGCACGGCAAAGGTCGCGCCAGCCGGCCTGTGGTCAGGGACTGTGTGCCGTTAACTGCTTGGTTTTATTAAGCAATTCGGCGTTGAGGGGGCCGGGAGCCGCGTGCCCTCAGCGTAGGGGCCCTTAGAGTAAACGCTAGGCAATTGCAAGCTAATTCCAAGGAATTCTCGCCATGACCGCTGATCCCGCCGAAAACGTCCACGGCACTAAGCATATCATCCAGAGTTTGTTGGTGAATTTGACGATTTCGCTGGCAAAGCTCGTCGGCGCCATGATCTCCGGTTCTGGAGCGATGTTGGCCGAAACGCTGCATTCCTTTGCTGATTGTGCCAACCAACTCCTGCTTTTGCTCGGGGTTCGCCGCGCCCTCAAGCCGGCCGACGCGGAGCATCCACTGGGCTATGGGGCGGCGCTGTATTTCTGGTCTTTCATGGTGGCTTTGTTGCTGTTTCTCGGCGGCGGGATGTTCTCGATCTACGAGGGGGTGCACAAGTGGTTGGCGCCTGAGCCGGTCGGAGACACCAAGATTTCTCTCGCCATTTTGCTGTTTTCGGTCCTGCTCGAAGGGTGGTCCCTGCTCGGCAATATTGGCGACCTCAACGCGCGCCGGGGTAACACGCGTTTTTTCAAGTATTTGCAACAAACCAAGGACTCGGACCTGATTGTGGTCTTCGGCGAAAACGCTGCTGCTGTGCCGGGTTTGCTGATCGCCGCCGCCGCGATGATGCTCGCAGCCTACACCGGCGATGGACGCTGGGACGCCGCCGGAAGTTTGGGCGTGGGGCTGGTCCTGGTCGGCGTTGCGGTCTTTTTGGCTGTAGAAGTAAAGAGTTTGCTGCTTGGTGAACGTGCGGATCTGGCCGTGGAGGCGGCGGTTCATCAAGCCGCCGGAGAGGACTCCGCGATTCTACAGGTATTGCGCGTGATTACGGTGCAAAAGGGGCCGGCGGAAGTGCTGGTCGCCTGTAAGCTCGAACTACGCCAAGATCTTGATACGGCGGGCGTTGTTGCGACGATCAACGCCTTTGAGCGCCGCCTGCGCCAGCGCCGTCCAGAGGTGCGTTGGAGCTTTGTCGAGCCAGACGACGCGGATTGACGCCGGAACGCGAGCCCGCAATGTGCAAATGGTTTGCGTTGACCGAATTGCGGTTTGCCGCTAGCATCCGGCGCGTTACCAGAACACGCCACGGCGTTGCATAAATGGACTGCGGCAAGGTCGTCAAGTTTCATGCACTTGATGGACCGATATTTTCGCGCAGTCCAGCGTGGCCATAGGCTCGTTGAATATTGAGGAGTATCATGAAGTTGGGACTGTGCGGGATGCTACTCTGCAGCGTCTTGCTGGCGTCGTGTGGCAATTCAACTTCAACCACAAGCGTTTCCGCTGATGTTTCCGCGGGTGTTGCGGCAGATGGGCTCGACACGGCGCAAGCGGCCGATATCCCCGTCGATATTTCGGGCGACATCCCGGTAGTGGCTGCGGATGCGGCCACCGACGTGCCGGCCGCCGATGACCTTGTTGGTCAAAAGGATTCCGGGCAGCAGGCCGCAGATTCGCTCGCAGTGGACGCGGGCGATTCTTCCGGGACCGATACCGCAGACTCTGCCACTTCGGGCAGCGACGATGCCCTAACTACGGACGTGGACGCGACAATTGACGCCGACAGCGCGACTACCCCTGATGGGGGCTCCGCCTGTGCCGCTGCGGTTTGCGGCGATGGGCAGTGCACGGCGGGCTGCGAAACCTATGGAAACTGCAGCAAAGATTGCCCCGTGGTCTGTGGTGACGGCGCGTGCTCGGTCGGCGAGAATCCGGGCAATTGTCCAGTGGATTGCTGTGGTTCTTGCGGCGATGGCAAATGCATCGGCTACGCGTGCGCCGAGGGCGACCCAACATCTAAGAATTACTGCGCATTGGACTGCAAACAGCCTTGTGGCGACGGCATCTGCGATGCCGGGGAAACGCCGGGGATTTGCCCCCAAGACTGCCTGATCAAGGCTTGCGGCAACCACACCTGTGAAAAGGGTGAAAATCCAGACAATTGCAAGGCAGATTGCGGCGCGAATTGCGGCGACTTCGTCTGTGCCGGTGGCGAGAGTTATGACGATTGCCCTGTGGATTGCGGCTTTTGCGGCGACGGCGTCTGTTCGCCAAGTCCGTTGGCCAAGGAATCGACGGCAACCTGCCCCCAGGATTGCGAATTCTCGGAGTGCAACCCCAAGTTCAAAGGGCTTCCCGGCCTTCAGTGCGGTGACGATAACCCTTGTACCGACGACAGTTGCAGTAGCCTTGGCACATGTCTGCACCTGCCGAGCAGCGCCACCTGCAGCGACAATGACGCCTGTACCACCAATGACGTCTGCGCCAAGGGTTCTTGCCAAGGCGGCCCGGCACCCAAGTGCGACGATGGCAATCCGTGCACGACCGATTCATGCGATAAAACAGAGGGTTGTATGGCTGCGGCCGAAGCAACCGGCACCCAGTGCGACGACGGCAACGCTTGCACCAAGCAGGACAGCTGCACGGGCGGCACGTGTGCAGGTGCGGTGGTGGCCTGCGACGACCAGAACGTGTGCACCGTGGATAGCTGTGACAAGTCAAAGGGTTGTGTGAATGCCCCCTCGGAGCCTACGCCGTGCAACGATGGCAACGCCTGCACGGTGGCTGACCTCTGCAGCGGAGGTATCTGCGTCGGCGGGAGCGCGCCGGACTGCAATGACAGCGAGGCGTGCACGGACGATTCCTGCAGCAAAGCAACCGGTTGCCAGCATGTGGCCAAGGCCGATGCCAGCAAATGCAGCGACGCCAACCCGTGCACTACCAAGGACGCCTGCCAAGGGGGCAAATGTGTGGCGGTCGCGGTCGACTGCAATGACGACAATCCTTGCACGGACGACGCCTGCGACCCTGACCTCGGCAAATGCACAAATCTCCCCGGTTCTGCGACGTTATGCGACGACGGCAATGTTTGCACCGTAGGCGACGCGTGCAAGGCGGGCAACTGCAAGTCCGGCCCTGTCAAGTCATGCGACGACGTAAACCCTTGTACTACAGATAGTTGCGATAGCAAGGTCGACTGCACCCACGTTGGCCAGAGCGGCGTGGCTTGCGACGACAACAACGTTTGCACCCTGGTGGACACCTGTAATGGCGCAGTATGTTTGGGAAAAGCTAAGGTTTGCGACGACGGCAATGTCTGTACCAGCGACGGCTGCGACCCCAAGACCGGCTGCAACACCCAACCTGCCAGTGGCAGCCCCTGTGACGATGGCAATGTCTGCAATAAGCCTGACGTTTGTAAGAACGGCGCCTGCAGCCCCGGACCCACGGTCAGCTGCGACGATCAGAACACGTGTACCACAGATTCGTGTGACGCTGTAACGGGTTGCAAGAACGTGAGCCTGGACAAAGTGGCCTGTGACGACGGCAGTTCCTGCACGGCCGCGGACACCTGCGCCAGCGGCGTCTGCATCGGTCAGCCCACCGTGTGGCAGAAAGAATACTCACAATCCAATGGCTTATATGACATCGCGGCCGACGCGGCGGCTTTGCCTGGTGGGGACCTGATGGTCGTCGGTTGGAAGGAAGTGACCACGCCGCTGGGCACGGACCGCGACCCGATCATCTTGAGACTGGACAAGACAGGGAACCCCGTTTGGACAAAGACGATTTCCAACCAGCAAATGCAGCAGCGGATGTACGGTGCGGCGGCGGCAGCGGATGGGACGGTGATGGTCGCTGGCTTTCGCCGTGGCATCGATGTGCCCTACATTCCCAATGATAGCAATGAGCAAGTCTGGCAACTGGACAACAACGGCAATGCCATCAGCGGCTATACCGGCGGCTCAGCGGGCGAACAGGAACTCTACGGAATTGCAGCGGCATCTGACGGGACCTACTGGGTTGTCGGCAAGTCCGACGGCGCGGGCATGTACCAGCGCGTGACGGCGGGCGGCCTACTGGGTTGGAGCTTCATCTTCCCGGTGGTCGGAAGTACGGTCTACTTACAGCAGGTTGCCCCGGTGCCGGGCGCTGGTGCCCTGGTGCTTGGGCAAATCGATACGCCCGGCCAATCGCTCGCGATCTGGTACGCGCGGATCAGCGAGGACGGCAAGACCTACTCCTGGGCCAACAAGGTCGCATCCGGCGGCACGGCGGGCTACTGGTGTGGCGGCGCAGTTGCCCTGGACGGCGGGGGATTCCTCGTCGCGGGCTATTCGGGTGATAACAACGTGTTGCACCCCTTGCTCCACCGAGTCGGTAGCAACGGCGTGGTCGCATGGACCCACGTGCTCCCTGATCTAGCTGATTTCACAGACATCTTTCCCAGTGGCGTTGCCAATGAGTTCATCGGTGTCGGGTCGGCCAACGGTGACTTCTGGCAGACGGGCGTGAGCGATCAAGGTAATGTGCTGTGGAGTTCCAAGGTTGTGTCTACCAAGCCGCCCGGGGTTGGCCGTGGCCTGCTGAGCAGCGACGGAGCCATCATCAGCACCGGCGGCGTCTTTACGGCCAACAACAGCGGAACCTGGGACGCAGCGGTGCGTCGATTTGACGCGTGGGGCACGGGAACCTGCGCAATTTCAGGCAATTGTGCATCCAAGATCACCAAGGACTGCGACGACGCCAACCCTTGCACGGCCGACACCTGTGCTGCTGGTACCTGTAGTCACGCCAACATCGCCGACGGGCTGCCCTGTGCGACCGCCAAGACGTGTGCCGCTGGCGTGTGCAAGTAGCTGTAAGTTCCTCAATTAAATGCTGTAACTGCGATCCGCTGAATCCGTGACCGGGCCATGAGGTTTTGGCCTCGCCCGACCGAATGCCGGGACCCCAATCCACAAAGTCATTGACTACTACCTCAAATCCGAAGTTCCTTGCGGGTTCGAGGTACAGTGTTTGCTTGTAGTTTCAGGGGGGCCGCGATCTCCACGCCCGCGCGCGGGCTCAGCCCTGCGTTCGGCCGGGTCCCCGGCTGCAAAGTCCACCACGCCGAGTCCTGACCGGTCACCCGGAAAGGACTTAGGGTTACGTGCACTAGAAAGCGAAATGCCAGACGGCCTTGACGCAAGCGGGGCCGTGGGACACCTTTGGGCGGTTCGCTCCTCGGTCCTGGTTGCGGCGACCCAAGGGCTTGGCCTTGGAATTAGCTTGTTAGCTCAAGGGCTTCTGCAACCTATCGCTGACCAGGCCAGGGATTCTGCCGCGCGTTGGGACATCGATGACCGCACCCGTGCCCGCCCCGTCCATGCTGCCCATCTCGCCAAAGTCGGGCAAGCGGATGGCGTTTGCACTGAAATTGCCGTGGATTGCCTGTTTCAATACCCTGCTGACGGCGGCTCTGCTGGCCGCCTACTTGGAGCCCGGCGAACGCTGCGTACGGGTGCTTTTGCCCCTGCTTGGCCTCGCCGCACTATGGATTTTGCCTTGCTATCTAGCGCTTTACCTGCCGATGTCCTTGTTGCCCGCGCGGCGGCCATGGCTGTGGTCGGCGGGGCTGCTTGTCGCGACTTTGGAAGGCCTGCGCACGACGATTTTGCTAATGGATCTTCAACTCTTTCGCATTATGGGCGTGCATTTGTACAGCCGCTACGTGGTGCAATCGTTGACCGCCCCACAATTCATCAAGGATATCGGGGCCGGGCCGGGCACCTTTGCCGGTCTGCTGGCCCTGTGGCTCGGCGTCAGTGCGGTGCAGGCGCTGTGGCTGTTGGGGTTAAGCAAACTAGGGCCGTCGATTCAAAGGCGGGTCTGGATCCCCTTAGTATTGCTTGCTTTTCTGATGCCCTGGCCCTGGACGCTCACGGCGGACGCGCAGGCGATATTGGCCCGGGCGCTTCCGGGAGGCGATCTTGGGCACCCGCCTGATAAAAATGCGCTTTCTCTGCAGGCGCAGACAGACCACCTGCTGGCCCGTCGCAAGGCAACGCACTACCCCTTGCAGCCCTTTGTGCCGCCCGCAGCGCCGCTAGCCAAACGTCCTGATATTGTTATGGTCATGGTGGAGACGCTGCGCGCCGACATGTTCAATGCGGAGAACATGCCGCTCACGTGGCAGATTGCCAAAGAAAATCAAGGACTCACGGCTCAGCATCACTATAGCGGCGGGCATCAAACCTGGGAGGGGACCTTCTCTCTGCTGTACAGCCTAGGCGGTTGGCAACGTGACACTTTTCGCGATCAGCCATGGAAATCACAGCCTTTGCTGATGTTACGCCAGCTTGGCTACCGCACGGTGGCCTTGACTTCGAGTTCCCTGGACCATTCGGGCTACAAGGCAATGGCAGAAAGCTTTGATTCTTTAGAGAATTTCAACCAGCTGCCGCCGGTCACAGGCGATGCGCAAGCGACCGACCGCGCCATTGCCCTGGTGCACGCCCGCGATAAGCTGCCGCTTGACCAGCAAAAGCCACTGTTTATTCTTGTTTTTTACAACGCGACCCACTATCCCTTCGTCTTCTCGCCCGCCCATGAGCGATATCAGCCCTTTGCGCCGCCGGACACTGCGGCCTTGGGACCGGATGAGGACTATCGCGTAGGGCTATGGAATCGCTACAGAAATGCGGTTCAGGAGGTCGACGCGCAAATGGGCCGTCTGTGGCAGGCCCTGTTGCCCGAGCGGCAGGCCGGGTCCCTGGCTTGGGTCATGCTTGGCGATCATGGTGAGGAATTCTGGGACCATGGGCTATACGGGCACGCGTCGCGGCGTCTGGACAACGCCCGCACGCAGACGCCGTTCTGGCTGAGCTTTCCGGGCCTGAAGCGCACGCAGGTCGCGGTGTCCTCGCATTACGATGTTTTTCCGACGCTTTTTGACTTGCTCCACGTGCCTAGCAATGCAACGGATTGGAGCGATGGGCAAACCCTGCTGCAGCCGAGGACCGCGGACTACGTCGAACTCAACGGCTATAACTTCCCGGAATCTGAACTGTTTGCTATTGCGACGCCCCGGCTGAAGGTGTTTGCACGGCGCACGCCTGGATTCGCTTTGGAGATCAATGAGGTGACCGATATCGACGATCGGCCCACGCCCTGGGCGCTGCCCGATGTCGCCGATGTCCTGCATGAGTTCCAGAGGCGCGTCGACCATTTTCAGCCCAATTTCAGGCTATTGCGCTCCGATCGCATCAGCGTTCGCCGTGTGCCTGGCTATCCCCTGCCGCAGGCTCCGGGGCCCGCGCGCACGGCCAACCACCCGGAACGTTTGCCTTGGGCGCGCCTGCAAGATGGCGGTCTCTACGTGACGCGGGAGGCGCCCCAGGTAGAGATTCCCTTGCATCTCAAGTGGTTGCCTTATGTTGAACTGGTGGGCGCTACCGTGCGCAACAAGACCGTGCAACTGGGCGATGTGCTGGTGGTGGAACTGGTGTTTCACTGCCTGCAGACGCCACCGCCGGAATTAGAGGTGTTCTTTCATATGGATGCGCCTTCGCCGCCGGGCTGGCAGAATATTGGCCATACGCCGGTGTCAGGGGCCATGCCGCCGTCCAAGTGGCAAAAGGGCGATTACATTCGCGATAGCTTTGAGGTGCCGACGCTGCAGTACTGGCAGCCCGGGGAAGCGCTGATTCGCGTTGGGTTTTACGACAGTAAGACGGACAAGCGCTTGACGGTCGAGGGGCAAAAAACTCAGAATAACAATGCGATTGTGGCAACCGTGCAGTTTGTGCCCGCCGCGCAGTGACGTGACGCCTTGGGCCGCGTGGAGAGAATGAAGGCTTTTTGCTGGATAATCATGTGGTTCACGCCAAGGGCCCCACGTTGTGGACAGTCGTGGCTGGGCCTTTTTTGCTTGCTGACGGTGGCGGCCTGCACCGCAACGGCACCCAAGGCGACGCCCCTGCCGACAGTGGAAGTGCAAGACGACAACGAAGACGCCCAAGTACTCGACTCTTCAGGCGATTTTTCACCAGCTCAGGATCTAGCCGTTGGGCCGACAGCGGACGCGGCCGCAGACCTAGGCGCTGGCGACCTTGTCGATGCGACTGACGTCAGCGATACAGGCGGCGATGTCGCTGAAGATATTCTGGAAACAAGCATCGACCTGTGCACTTCCACCACCACCTGTGAAGACGGCAATCCTTGCACCGATGACCTGTGCAACCCCAGCCAAGGCTGCAGCAACACAGCGAATCAGGCCGAATGTGACGACGGCGACGCCTGTACCCTGGGCGACCATTGTCAGGGCAGCGTTTGCCTCGCCGGCGCCCTCACGCTGTGCGACGATGGCAAAGTTTGCACGGACGATAGCTGCCTAAAAACAAAAGGTTGTCTGCATGTTGTCAATGCCTTGCCTTGTGATGACGGGCAGGTCTGCAGCACCGGCGATGTCTGTGTGGCCGGCGCCTGTCAAGCTACGGGTACCGTCAGTTGCGATGACAACAACGTGTGTACGCTCGACAATTGCGTCCCTGGCCAAGGCTGTCAGAACACGGCAGCTGCCGGGCCTTGTTCCGATGGAAATGCCTGTACTTCTCCAGATGTGTGCAATAATGGCGCTTGTGCCAGTGGCGGGCCCCTCTCCTGCAAGGACAACACGCCCTGCACCGACGACAGCTGCGATAAAGGCATTGGTTGCGTGCACTTGCCCAACACGGCTACCTGCGAAGATGGCATCGACTGCACCGGCTATGACAACTGCGTCGGCGGCGTCTGCGTGGCCGGCAAGCCGATTCTCTTTGACGCGACATACGGCGATAAAGGCACGGATTTTCCTGCGGTTGGGCCCTTGGCCAACGGCAACTACGTGATCGCGGGCGACACCAATGTGCAAACGGCGGGCGGCTGGGACTTGCAGGTGCAAGGGCTCAATCCGGGCGGCGACCCACTCTGGACAACGACCCTGGGCGGCGCTCAGGACGACGCGGCCCATGCCCTTGCGCCCGTTGGTACATACGCCACGCAGGGCTGGATCGTCGCGGGCGAAACGCGTTCCAAGGGGGCGGGCGGAGCAGACGCCTGGCTCTTGGCCATCGATCCCAAAGGAAAACTCTTGTGGGACAGCACTTTTGGTGGGGCGGGCGACGATTTTGCCTACAGCGTCGTGCAAAACGGCGATGGCTGGGCGGCGGCCGGCTGGACAGCGTCCAACAGTGCAGGTGCCAATGACTTTTGGCTGCTGCGGACCGATGCGGCTGGCGTCCTGCAGTGGCAGAAGTCCTTCGGCGGCGCCAACGATGAACGCGCGCGCGCCGTAGTTAGCGTCGCCGATGGCGGATTGGCTTTAGCGGGCAGCACGTTAGCAGCTGATCCGACGGCAACGGCGGACGCTTGGCTGGTACGAACGGACGCGCAGGGTTCGCTGCTCTGGAGCCAAACCTATGGCGGCGCTGGCGATGAAAGAGCCAATGGTTTGGTGGCTTTGGCCGACGGTTTTGCCTTGTTTGGCAGTCAAATCGCCGCAGGCAGCACCAACGCTGACTACTGGCTGGTGCGCACAGACCTTGGGGGAAATGTCTTGTGGACCAAGACCTTCGGCGGCGCGGGGCAAGACGTAGGCTTGGGCCTTGTCGCCATGCCCTACCCAGGCTTTGCCCTGGTCGGCACCACCACATCCAAGGGCGCAGGAGGCAGTGACGGCTGGCTGGTGCGCACCGATGGCGACGGCGAATTACTCTGGGATTACGCCTATGGCGGCGCCAAGGACGACCACTTGACCGGCATTGGCTTGGTCGATGGCGGCCCCTTGGCCATGGTCGGCGACACGTTGTCCAAGGGCGCGCCCGCGGGCGATACCAAGGCCCAGCGTTGGTTGCTCCGAGTCGACACCTACGGCAATCAAGGCTGTATGCAATCAGGGGCTTGCGTGACCAAGGGTTTGGCGAACTGCGACGACAAGAATGTCTGCACCGTCGACTCGTGTGCACCGAAATCCGGCTGTACACACAAGCCATTGGCTCAAGGGACCCCTTGCGCGACGGTGGAAGCCTGCACCGTCCTGCAGATTTGCGCCTATGGAGCCTGCCAGCCCGGTGTGGACAAGTACTTCGACTACCACTTGGGCCAGGCAAAAGATGAGGTATCCATGGGGCTTGCCTCGGTGGGCCCCAACTACGTTTTGGCAGGTTCGACCACCGCGCTGGGGCAAGGCGGCAAGGACGGCCGCGTGCTCTGGGTCGACGTCGGTGGCGATACCTTGGGCGAGCATCAGTACGGTGGCGCAAAAGACGATTGGTTTAATGCAGTTGTAGGGCGCAGCGATGGCAGTGTCGACCTTTTTGGCCAGACCAGTTCCCAAGGCGCCGGGGCGGCCGATGCATGGATCCTGCGCGTAGATGCCCAAGGTGCCGTTTTGGCAGAAAAAACGCTCGGAACCGTAGGCGATGACCTTTTGCGTGCCGCGAGTGCCTGGCCCGACGGCAGTGTTGTGGCGGTGGGCGAAACCGCTGGAGATACCTGCAGTCAGGCGCTGGCCATGCGTTGGAGCGACACGGCAACGGTGCAGTGGCAGGTGATATTAGGTAATGATTGTCAAAGGTTGCGTGGTGTTGCTGCGGAGGCTAGTAGTGGCGGGGCCTATGTCGTTGGCGACGCCGGGGCCACCAACCCAAAGCCAAGCGCTTGGTTGGCCAAGATCGATGGCGGCGGAAACCTATTGTGGAGCAAGGCCTTTGCTGGCGCGCGCTCGCTGGCTGCGACCATTGCCTCGCCGGGCGGTGGCAGCGCCAGTGTGGGCCAAAGCGAGATCAATGCTGGCGATTCCGACTGGTGGCTGCTGCGCACAGACGCCCAAGGGACGGTTCTGTGGAGCCGAACCTACCCGGCGGACGGCGTCGACCGCGGGATGGCGATCGCGCTAGCCGCCAATGGAAACATGCTCTTAGCTGGCGACATGGCCGCTACCGCCCAGAGTAGCTCCATGGCCGTACGCAGCGTCGACGCTCTGGGTAATCCCCTGTGGCTGCACGAAAAAGCGCCCAAATTGGCAGGTTCAGGCCCTGAGCCCTTGTCCGCAGGCCTGGTCTTGGCTGATGGCGGTCTTCTGGCCACTGGGCCGGTGCACACGGCGGCAACGGGGCTCGACATGCGTCTGTTGCGATTGGACCCATTTGGTCACGATTCCTGCGCAACATCAGGGGTTTGCGTTGCCAAGACCTCTAGCACCTGCGACGATTTCAATCCCTGCACCGCCGACGTGTGCGACACCGGACAGAATTGCCAGCATATTGCGCTTGCTGACTGGAGTCCCTGTGGCAATGGCGCCGTGTGCGATGGCCAGGGCCTCTGTGCCGAGGCCAAGACGCTCAAGGGCAAAGTCTTGATTCCTGCAGGTTCTTTCCAAATGGGCTGCGTCGGCGGCGATGGGCAATGCAAAGCCGACGAACTGCCGGCGCATTCGGTGTCTCTGGCGAGCTTCTATCTGGATATTCAAGAGGTTACGGTGCAGCAGTACGCAGCGTGTGTGCAGGCGGGGGCTTGCGTTGCCCCGGCGGTCCAAGCGCAGGGAACCTGGCAGGTGGCAGGCGCTGAAAAAGAGCCTATCAATGCAGTTAGTTGGGCTCAGGCTCAAGCCTATTGCGTCTGGCAAGGCGGCCAATTGCCGACAGAGGCGCAATGGGAACGCGCAGCCCGCGGCGGCAAAGAAGGGCAAATCGTACCGTGGGCGGCCGGACTCTCCTGTAGTGTCGCGGTGTTTGACGACGGACCCGCCACAGCGGGGCAGGGGTGTGATGGCCTCGGGCTGCAGGTGGTCGGCAGCAAGGCCGCAGCAGCCAACGCGTACGGTCTGCAGGACATGATCGGCAATGTCGCTGAAATGACAGCAGATTGGTACGGGGCATCTGCCTACGTTGGCGCCGAAAGCGTCGACCCGATGGGCCCAGCCGCAGGAACAGCCAAGGTTGCGCGCGGTGGAGGATTCTTGGATAGCGCAGATTCGGGCTATTTGCGTTTATCATCAAGGCGTTCTCTGGATATCTCGGCCTTAGCTGCTGTGGACGTGGGCTGGCGCTGTGCCCGCGCCTATCCATAGGCGGATCCCGCAGCGGTGAGCGATAATACCTTGAAATTACGGATTATTATCGGCCAGATTTCCAGGGAATCTTCGCCGTTAGGTCCCGCCATCACGACCGAATGCAGCCGAAATTTTCAATTTGACACAGAAGGGCCGGATCGCCAGACTGCCTAGGCGCGTCGAACCACTCCGTCGAATTGGCGTCCCTGCACGCCCACCTCCGCGCAACGATTGAGGCTTTGGATGCGTGTCCGCCCGTGGGGACTGTCGTTGCTTGTGGCGATCTTGCTGGCGTTTTGCCTAGCAGCGACGAACGGTTGCGCGACGCATTTGGCCACCGTCGGTGTTCCAGACGAAAATGACGCCACCGTGGCCGACACGCGGATCGGCCTAGATAGCGCCGATTCAGGCGTGGAAACAGCTCAATTCCCAAAGGTTGTCTCAGATATCGGCCAAACGAACCAGCCCGATGCGCTGGCGGATGACGCTACGGTTACGGTCGATATCGCCCTTGACCTGCAACTGCCTGATCCGACAGAGCCTGACGTGCTTTCAACCGGCGACGATTCCGGGCAAGACGTCCAGGACTCAGCCCTTGATGCGCAACAAAGTCAGGATGTTGACGATGTCGCAGCCGCAGTGGCGGACGTTGCCGTGCTATTGGACATTGTCGAAGTGGCCTTGGGCGAAGTTTCCCTTAGTGATACGCCAAGTTTGACCGATAGCGCGTCGGTTCAAGACGTGCTCGACGTCGCCGATGTCGTGCTGCCGCCTGAAGTGACGCCCACCAAGAAGGATGTCGAGGCCGATACCGGCAAATTCTACGTCGGAATGACCCTTTCCGGGCCAATCGAGTGCGACCCGTACGCGGGCACGCCAGGCGTTTTTGAC
This sequence comes from uncultured Myxococcales bacterium, assembly GCA_903840165.1. Lineage (GTDB taxonomy): Bacteria > Myxococcota_A > UBA9042 > UBA9042 > UBA9042 > CAIMEY01. The sequence continues at coordinate 16,544 of CAIMEY010000004.1, forward strand.
GATGTGGCGGCGAGCATTGGCATTGACTTGGACCGTCCGGTCAACTGGCCCGATGGAACGCCGTTGTCGGGGGTGCCAATTCGCGAGGGAGGCGGCACAGCTGCAGCGGATTTTGACCTCGACGGCGTTGTCGACTTCTACTTTGCCGTGGAATCAGGGCCCGACCGAATCTACTTGTCTGGTGGTAAAGGGCCCATGAATTACAAGGGTTATGATGTGCCAGTGGCCGACTTGTATCAGCCTTCTGCCGTAGCGGCGGACCTTGATGCAGATGGCGACCCGGACGTGATTGTCGGCGGCATTGCCTTTCAAGTGTTGCGCAACGATGGCGCCCCGGTCTTTACGGACATCACGGAATCATTGGGGATCAAGGTCACGGACCAGCCACTGTACGGCATTTCCATGACCGACTTGGATGGCGATGGCATGCTCGATTTCATGGTCGCCTCGCACAAGTTTCCCTGGTCCGACATGGGCGTTGGCGACGAAAAAGTGTGGCCGCCCAAGATGTTCCCGCACCGCCTGTACCATGCCACCGGAACTTGGCAGTACGAGGACGTGTCCAAGTGGCTGCCCTCGGGGCCCAATGGCATCACGTTCATCGCCAGTTGGTTTGACATGGACAATGACGGTGATCAAGACGTCTATATTGTCAATGACTTCGGTGACGAGTTCGGTCCCAACCGCATGTTCCGCAATGACGGCATGGTCAACGGACAGCTGAAAATGACAGACGTTTCCTTTGCCGCGGGCGTCGATTACGCCATGGCCGGCATGGGCTGCGCCGTCGGCGATTACGACCGCGACGGACGGCTTGACCTCTATCCGACTGGATTTGATGGGAAAAGCTTCCTACTGCGCAACACCAACGGCAAGGTCTTCTTTGATGCCACGCAGGTCGCCAGCGCCACCACCTATGGCGAGAAAATCGTCAGCTGGGGCGCGGTCTTTTTCGACGCCGAGAACGATGGCTTTCTGGACCTCATGATTGCCAACGGTTATCTGCCGCAACTCTTTCCCACCGACTGCACCAACAAGCCGATGTGTCCCAATGACAAGATGAAGTTCAACCCGGTGGAGCAGGCAGACACCTTCTTACATGGCAATTTCAATGGCAAATTCGACGACAAGAGCATCGAAAGCAATTTGGCCGATACGGCGCCGACACGCTCGCTGGTCCTGGTCGACTTGCAACCCGATGGATTCTTGGATGTGATCTCCGGCCCCATCAACGGCCCGCCGCGGGTTTGGCGCAACGGCTGCGATGGCAGCTCCTGGTTTGAAGTCCGCCTCACCGGCACCGTCGACAACCGCAACGGCATCGGCGCACGCGTCACCGTGGTGGCCAATGGCGAGACCTATATTAAGGAAATCGACGCCGGCAGCACTGGCGTCTGGGGCTCCAATGAGCCCATGGCGCACTTTGGCCTGGGTTGGGCGGACAAGATCACGTCGCTGACGATTCTCTGGCCTTCCGGGAAAGTTCAGTCATTTGAGGATGTCCCCGTACGCCGCATCGGCTACGTCACCGAAATGTAGGCGCGAACTGGCTTGACGACGGCGGGGCATGGGCCCAAACTGCCGCGCGCTGACGACCTTCGGCAGCCGAGGCGATAGGACCGTCTAACTGGCTAGGATTATTTATGATTCCCCTTTGTGAGCCGAACTTGGACGGTCATGAACTGGCCTATCTTACGCAATGCGTGCAGACGAACTTTGTGTCCTCGGTCGGTGCCTTTGTCGGGCAATTTGAGCAAAATTTCGCGGCCTTTCTCGGCGTCCCCCACGCCGTAGCCGTTTCCAATGGCACCGCGGCGATTCACTTGGCCCTGGTGCTCCTGGGCATCGGCCCCGGCGATGAAGTGTGGGTCAGTGACTTCACATTTGCCGCTTCTATCAATCCGATCCTGTACTTGCGGGCGCGTCCGGTCTTGGTCGACAGTGAGCTCGAGACCTGGAACCTCGACCCCAAGCTGGTCGTCGCAGAATTGAAGCGGCGCGACCGCCTGGGCCTGCCACAGCCCAAGGCCATTTTGGCCGTGCATATTGTCGGGAGTCCTCTGCAACTGCATGAAATTGCGCAGGTTTGCTGGCAATTTCACGTGCCCCTGGTCGAGGATGCGGCCGAGGCCCTTGGCGCGCGTTACACCACCGGACCCTTGGCGGGTCGGCAGGTCGGCAGCATCGGCGATATCGGCTGTTTCTCCTTTAATGGCAACAAGATCATGACCACCGGCGGCGGCGGTATGCTGGTGACGGCTGATGCGCAGTTGGCGGCCCGGGCCAAGCACCTGTCGACGCAGGCCAAGGAGCCTGGATATGCCTACTTTCATGACGAAATCGGCTATAACTACCGTCTAACCAATGTGGCGGCTGCCCTGGGCGTGGCGCAACTCGAGAGGATGGACCATTTTCTTGAGGCAAAACGGGCAATTGCCAAGCGGTACGACACCGCTTTTGCCGACCTTGCAGGGGTGCGTTTGCCTCCCCGTCCCGCTGACACCGCGCCGACGTTTTGGCTGTATTCCCTATTGTTTGCCCATGGTTGGCTGGGGCCCCTGCAATGGCTGGAAGCCCGCGGCATTCAGTCCCGGCCTCTGTGGACCGCGCTGCATCGGATGCCGCCCTACCGCGATTGCGCGCGTCTGGGCAGTGGCCTTGTGGCGGAAGAGCTTTGTGATCAGGGGCTTTCGCTGCCCTGTTCGGTGCACCTGACCTTGGCCCAGCAAGATGAAGTCATCGCGGCAGTGCGCCAGTACGTCTTGAAATCGTAGCTGTTTTCTTCCGTCTTGCCCAAGGATTCCCCGCCGATGCAGCCAGATGCTCAATTGCCGTTCGCCTTGGCGGATGTTGCAGAAATTGCTGAAAATACGAGCCAATGGCAGGCGCGCTGGCAGCCTCAAGTCCGGTCCATCGATACCTACCGCGTCATCGATCAACCCACGCTGACGATGGCGATTATCGCCTTTAAATCCAAAGCATTTCTCATCGACGCCGTGCGCTGTGCCCGCGCCTGTCCGGTGCCGCCGGGGCATCGGGTTGAAGTCGTGGTAGCCGATTGCGGGGGCATTGACGAACTTAGGCCAGAGCTGAATACGCTTTGTGATCGCATCTTTACGTTGACGCCAGGCATTGCGGTCAATCCGGCACGCAATACGATTTTGGCCTTTGCCGCGGGCGACCTGGTGGCCCTGCTCGATGACGACGGCGAGGTCGAGCTGCCTTGGGTGCAGAACGTGCTTCCCCACTTCGATGACCCGCGCACGCTGGCCTTGCGCGGCAAGATTGTCTTTAAGAATCACCGCTATTTCACGGCCTTGGCCCGGCACTATGACCGCGGTCCGGTGGTGGTCGACGATTCCTTGGCGGTCGAGGGCAATATCGTCGTTCGTCGCGGCGCCTATTACCGAAGTGGCGGGATGGTCAGCGATTTTTGGGGTGGCGAAGGCAGTTGGCTGTCCTACGCCCTGATCAAGGCCTTCCCGGGCGGTCGCGTGCTGTACGCCCCTGACGTCGTGATGCGCCACGATTTTCACCAGACGTGGGGCCACTTTATGCGCAAGTCCATGTCTTTTGCTGGTATGCTGGAACAAATCGCGGCAAGTTATCCGAACTCCGACGAATTTCTCGCCTATTTGCGTCAGGAGTGGGAGCGCGCCATGCCGACCGGGACCCAGCGGTTGGATGAGCGGCTAGCGCGCATCGGCCTGCTGGCACTGCGGCAAATGCTTCGTGGTTTAGCGAAGTTCAAGCGGCGAATTCAGCGCGTTGACCGCGAAAGTCGATCCTTGCGGCAATAGCGCCTGTCGCTGCCTTGTTACTACTAAAATCGCAATAAAAATAACATGCTAGCGCTGATTGATGTCGAAAGTCCGCTGCAGCTCAAGTAGCGTCTGCGTCGGGTGCAGCGTCAAAAGCCAAGCCTGCCAAGCCAGTTGCACGCCACGGCGGCGTTGGCCCGTGCGCCAATGGGCCAGGGCGCTCTGCACAAGGCCAGCGCGAACAAAGGGCGGGCCCGCGGATTGCGCTTCAAAAACGTGGGGATGCCTCTGGATCATCGCCAAACGCGTGCGCCAATCGGCCAAAGGCAGACGGCCGACACTGACCGTCCCGGGGCGGCGCCGGTAGTGGTAGGTCACGGCCCCGGCATGGACCGCCAGCAAAGGACCGCCAGCCATCGCCGCGATCCAGAAGTCCCAGTCTTCATTGCCATTTCGCAGCACACCTACTTCGCACCAGCCACCTGCACGCTCCCACACAGCGCGGCGCATCAGCACGCCCGGCCCGGGCAGGATTTGCGCCTGAACCATGCGCCGGTTGTCCTCGAGAGGCCATGGCCAAATTTCGCGGCGCTGGCCAAAAGTCTCAATCATGCCAATTGCGCAATCAGCTTGCGGGTTTGCAGCCAAGGCATCCCACAGGCGACGCAGACCATCGGCCGGCATCTTGTCGTCGCTATCGAGCGTGAGCAGCCAAGGCGTCGCCAACTGCCTCACCGCCGTATTGCGAGCCGCCGCTGCGCCAAGATTGCTTGTGTGTTCAATGCATTGCAGCCGAGGGTCGGCAAATTGGGCCACCAGGTCTGCCGCGCCTCGCTCGGGCGACAGGTCATCGACCACCACGGCCTGCCAATCCTGCCAATCTTGGTCCAGCAGGCTCTGAAGCGCCTCACGAAGCTCGCCCAGCTGCGCGTAAAAAGGAATGATAACACCCACCTGGGCAGTGCGATCCTGGGCCATCGGCGGCGGCCCCGGCGCAACATCTGAGCTGGCTGGCTGCACGGCTGGCTGGAGAGAAAGGGTCAAAGAAACCTCTTGAAATTGCTAGGCAGTCGTCCGCGCTCGCTCGGGCCTTAGATGGCTGCTACGGTCCAAGGGACGCCGGCAATTCCTTTGGTTCCAGCAGGGGTTAGCCTCAAGGGCCCCACGCTCGCGCAAAGCAAAATCCGGCTCCTAGGCGATGCGAAAGCGGTCCCGCCACGTCCGCTGGGCCAGCCCCCGGTGGGCCTGCCAACGGCGCAGCAGCAGGGAGGACCGGCTGGTGGCTGAGCGAATGTAGAATTGCCAAGCAATGTTCAGCAATTTCATCTGCTGGTCGGGATTCCACAGCATCTTGTCGCGCAGCGCCTGCGGGCTCAGCTGCAGGTCGGCCCCCAACTCGTCGCTAGCGACCTGGGGCTGGGCGTCATCTTGGAAATTCTTCCACAAGAGCATGGGAAATTCGCGCTCTTGCCACGCGGCGAACATGTCGCCCGACCGGTCGACCGTGGCCTCGACCCCGGCAGACGGCCCGTAGAGAAACCCCTTGAGACCTAAATGCAAACCGTAGAACAGGCCCGTTTGCGCGCGGTTGGACGTCACGTGGGTGTGGCCGAGGAGCATCTGCCGCATGTCGCGCAGAAAGTGCGGATTGTTGTCGCGATGACCGGCGGTCACGACGCGAAATCCTCGTTTTTCAAAGGTTTCCCGGTTTACCGGGTCCTGGTGGTCAAACCAGTACAGACTCACCGTCACCTGGCTGAACTGGCCGGCGATTTGCGCCAGAGCCTGGGCGTAGTTCTCGAAATCCTGAGGAATTTTGACCTTCTCCCAACTGTGCAGGGGAATGGCCAGCAGGCTGCGCTGCGGCGCTTGGTGCAGCGGCGGCGGCGGCATGTAGAGCCAGGGCGCGCCGATGCCCTGCGCATGGCTCAGCCCAGCGCCAAGGCAGGCCCGTAAGTTGCGATGGCTCCAGACAAAAAACGGATCAGGCATCGGCAAGCGCAAGTCGCTCAGGGCCCCGCCCAGGTCATTGTTCCAGCCGTGTTCCAGGATCCCTGGCAAGGGGATATTGACGTCTACCCCAGCGTAATTCGCCAGGATAGGACGGTGGCTATACAACCCATTGGCATCATGCATGGAGGTTCGCTGGCGACGACCGGAGGGCCGCGAGGCAACAAGGGTAGACGTGGCAAGGAGTTCGGTCAAGGGATGCAGGCTCAGGAGTCACTTGCCCCCTTGCCAGAAGCCAGCGTAGCGATGACACTATTGCGCCCACGACCCGAAGTGGTGCTTGCTGACCAGCGCCGTTTCCGTCCCGCACCAGGAGCCGCCAATGCCACCCACTACCTTGCCCACCCAGGCCCGCGTTGTCATCATCGGCGGCGGAATCATTGGCTGTTCTGTCGCTTACCACTTGGCCAAACTGGGCTGGCGCGACGTGGTGCTGCTGGAGCGTGACCGCTTGACCTCCGGGACGACCTGGCACGCGGCGGGGCTGATGGTCACCTTTGGTTCTACCTCAGAAACTTCTACCGAAATGCGTAAGTACACACGTGACCTGTACGCGCGACTCGAGGCCGAGACCGGGCAAGCCACGGGCTTTAAGCCAGTGGGGTTCATCGAACTGGCCACCGATGCCGATCGACTTGAGGAATTCCGCAGAGTTGCAGCATTTAACCGCTACTGCGGCATTGACGTCCAAGAGCTAGGACCCCAAGAGGTAAAGTCCTTGTTTCCCTTGGCAAAAGTGGATGACGTGCGCGCCGGTTTCTACGTCGCCAGCGATGGCCGGGTCAACCCTGTAGACGCCACTATGGCCCTGGCCAAGGGCGCACGGATGCAAGGAGTTCAGATTCTAGAGGAAATGCCGGTTACGGCGGTGCTGCAAAAGGGCGGGCAAGTCACGGGCGTACGCACGGCTGCCGGCGATATCCATGCGGAATTCGTCGTGAATTGCGCGGGAATGTGGGCGCGTCAGCTCGGTGAACTCTCGGGCGTGCCGATTCCGCTACAGGCTGCCGAGCACTACTACCTCATCACTGACCGCGTGCCGGGCATCAGCGCTCAGTGGCCGATTCTCGAAGATCCCAGTAGTTACGGGTACTACCGTGAAGAGGTAGGGGGCCTGATGATTGGGCTGTTCGAGCCTGAGTCGGCACCCTGGCAGGTCGGACGGATTCCAGAAGACTTTTCGTTTGGAGAGATTACGCCCGACTGGGACCGGATGGGGCCTTTTCTGGAAAAGGCGATGGCGCGGGTGCCTATCTCAGCCAACCTAGGGATTCGTAAGTTCTTTTGCGGACCGGAGAGCTTTACGCCCGACCTGCGGCCCGTCGTGGGCGAGGCCCCTGAGCTCAAGAACTACTTCGTTGCCGCTGGACTCAATTCTATTGGAATTCTCACAGGTGGCGGCCTGGGGCGGTTGCTGGCCCACTGGATCGTCCATGGTCGCCCGGACATGGACGTGACCGCGATGGACATCGACCGGTTGCAGGCGTATCAGAATACGCCGAGCTACCGTCGCGCGCGAATTGCTGAATCGCTGGGCATGGTTTACAAGTGCCATTACCCGACGATGGCGCCGCAAACTGCCCGGGGCGCCAAGCATTCGCCGCTGCACCAACGCCTGCAAGACGCCGGGGCCTATTTCCGCGACGTGAGCGGCTGGGAAAGTCCGGATTGGTATGCGCCTCAAGGGGTTAAGCCCGAAGTGACCGTTCAGGGCTGGGGCCGCCTGAACTGGTTTCCGTACTGGCAGGCTGAGCATGAGGCAGCCCGTCAAGCCGTTGTGATCATGGACATGTCCTTTATGGCCAAGTTCCGTGTGCATGGGCCGGACGCCGGGGCGTGGCTCAACTGGCTCAGTGCCAACGAGGTGAACGGCACCAATGGCCAGATTACCTACACGCAATGGCTCGATGATGCAGGGCTTTTGCAGGCGGATCTGACGGTGACGCGCTGCGGCGAGCAAGAGTACTGGGTGGTAGCTTCGGACACGGCCCAGCGCCACGTCTGGACTTGGATGCAGCGCCATTTGCAGCCGGGACAGCAGGTGGGGTTACAGGACGTGACGACGGCCTATGCGCAAATCAACGTGCAAGGTCCTAAGTCTCAGGCATTGCTGCAAAAGATTGTGGATGCCGACCTTAGCACGGCGGTGTTCCCCTACCGCACGGCGCGCTCGGTGGCAATTGGGTTTGCCCAGGTGCTGTGCGTGCGCATTACGTATGTAGGCGAACTTGGTTACGAATTGTACGTGCCGGTGGAACAGGCCGTGCACGTGTACGACCAAATCGTCGACGCAGGCCGGCCTCTGGGCTTGCAGCACGCGGGGCTCAAGGCGCTGGCTAGCCTGCGGTTAGAAAAGGGGTATCGCGATTACGGCCACGACATCGACAACACCGATTGTGTCCTGGAAGCGGGGCTCGGTTTTGCCCTCGACCTGGCCAAGCCGGCTGGATTCCTGGGGCGTGACGCGGTGTTGGCCAAGAAGGCGCTGGGCCCCTTGAGACGGCGGATGGTGCAGGTGCAGGTAATGGATGCTCAGCCACTGCTGTATCACGCTGAAATCGTTTGGCGAAATGACGTGGCGGTGGGCTATGTACGCGCCGGTTCCTATGGGCATACGCTTGGCGGGGCTGTGGGGCTTGCGATGGTGCAGGCCGACCAAGCTATCGACAACAACTGGATTTCACAGGGTTCTTGGCAGGTCGAGATCGCCGGCCAGCGGTACCCGGCCCTGGCGTCCTTAAGGCCTTTGTACGACCCGACTCAGGCGCGCATCAAGGCGTAGAGGTCATGGTGTAGTAAAGTCGTACGACTTCGGTGCCGCATTTCTGCCTGCAGCCTATTTGCCCGGCGATTGCTTGCGTCGATGGGCAGTTAGCGCTCGAGTTGCCAAACTGCTGGCCCGTCCTGCTCAAACGCTGTAGGCTGGCCTAGACTCCAGGTGTCTTGATTCTGCCGCTATTCTCCTGCACATTCACGGCGCAAACAGTGTCTTTGCGCGCCCTTTTTTCGCCGCGCGACGCCGCTTGGCCGTGGACAATTCATGACTCAGCCCCCTGTTTCGGTCACCGAGCTGTCGTCTTCTACGCCAACGCCACACGGCGAGGTCACGCCACAGCCCGTTGTAAGTGTTCAGAGTGATGACGCAATCGTCGCTTTGCCTCAGGAGGCTCAGGCAGCACTTGGCCCTCGCCGAACGCGCGGCAAAGGTGCCAAAACTTCAAACTAGCCCACTACCCGAGTTTGACTTTGTCCAACGGTGCACATTGGCCGTCAAGAGGCTGGGGCCCATTGCGACCTACCCGCTTGGCGGTATCAAGTCCTTACAATCCATAGGAAGTTGGAGCCTTTCCCCTGCGAATGTGGCTGGGCTGGCTGCCTTGGCGTGTCCCGCCTATTGCATGTCGCTGGAAGGCTGAGCCTGGGCCAAATAGGGAAAGAATTTCTGATCATGCATGAACACGTGCTGGGCAATCATCTCGTAGGCGATGAAACCGTAAGCGGTTTCCATGGAGACGGTGCCGTTGCTAAGTTGCGATAATAAAGTCATGCACTTAGCTAACTCGCGTTCATGTTCGCGCAGATGCTCAAGCGCATCCGGAAAGCCAATTCGCGCCAGCAGGCGTTCCTCTTGGCGGAAATGGTCTTGAATTTGTACGACAATCTGGCTCATTTGCGCCACGCATAGCCGTGGATCGGGCGTTTCGACAGCCACGGCGAGGAGTTGATTGGCAGCCGCAAACAGCGCTTGATGCTGCAGATCGGTCTGGCGATGGCCGGACTCCGCGGCGGCGCGCCACACCAGACGAACCATCGTCGGCTGTGAGTCCTGCTTGCGGGCGGGCTTGGATTCAGGTTCGGGCGCGGACTCGAGTCGATTGCGCCCAGCGCGCTTGGCGCGATACAAGGCCTGGTCCGCTAACTCCATGATATGTTCAGGTGTTGCGGCGTCATCTGTCTTGGTTGTGACAACCCCAACGCTGACGGTCACCACCCCAGCGACCGTCGAGGACGCATGAGCAATCGCCAGTTCCGCAATGCCCTTGCGAACTCGCTCGCCCACGGCTAGGCCGCCTTCGCGGTCCGTTTCCGGCAAGAGAATGGCGAATTCTTCGCCACCATAGCGCCCGACCAAGTCCGGTGCGCGATGGACCATCGCCTTGAGGCACTCGGCCACCAGACGTAGGCATTCATCGCCGGCCGCGTGGCCATAGAGATCATTGAAGTTCTTGAAGAAATCGACGTCCAGCATCAGAATCGTCAGCACGCCGCCCGAACGCTTGAGCCGATAGAACTCGGTGCGCAGGGCCTCATCGAAGGCGCGGCGGTTGGCCACCCGGGTCAGGCTGTCGGACATGGCATTGGCCTGGGCATAGTCGCGTTCGACCTCAAGCTCGCGAATCAACTGATTGATCTTTTGCTCGTTTTGCTTGCGGTCGTCGATATTGCGTACCGAAGCCATCATGACCCGCTCACCGTCCAGTTCCAGGGCGCTGAGTAGCACTTCTGCAGCAAAGACAACGCCATTGTCGGCCCGACAGTGCAGGTACTCGAAGTGATCGCGGCCGGTCGTCATGGCCGTGCGGATGTGCGCCTGGGCTGCCAGAAGCGAGCTCTGGCCATCGGGCTGCTCGGGAGGCGCGAGATCACTTGGCCTTTTGCCGCAGAACTGCTGCTTGTCGACGCAGCCAAACATGGCGACTGTGGCATCATTGCAGTCCAAGAACCCATGTTCATTGCAAATCATCACGGCTTCGCTGGTCGCGTTGTACAGGGTGCGGAACTTCGCTTCGGAGCGAGCCAAGGCCTCTTTCATCTGTTTGCGTTCTGAAATGTTGCGGGCGACTGTCAAGATGTGCGGTAATCCATGTAGATACAAGACCTTTGCGGATATGAGCACGAGCATCGGCGAGCCGTTGGCGCGCAGCCATGTCGCCTCAAGGTTGTCATAGGCGCCCTGATCGGCCAGGGCGTTTGTCAGCAGGGTCAGTTGTTCCGGATGCTTCCATAAGGCCAGGTTCACCGACCCCTGTCCCGGCCCGCCTGGGGTCGCATAGCCGGTCATGGCGACAAAAGGCGCATTGGCGCGCACCACGACGCCATCGGAAAGCTGAGTCACGACAACCATGTCTGGACTGGTGTTGAAAATGACCTCCAGGGAATCGCGGGCATCCCGCTGCTGCTGCAACATCCGCTGATGCACCAATGTGATGAAGCCGCTGGTCCACAGCAGGCTGCCTGCCAGCGTCACAAAGCCGGAGGCCTGGAACGAAGCCAATAAAGGCCCTGGGATGCCTTGGAAACCGCCTTCGATCAAGGCGTTGCCGTTGATGTGGACGGGCCACAGAGCCACAGCGCGCAAGAGATAGAAGAAGCTCAAGCTGGCGAACACGGCGATCAGGATTTGCGTCGCTGTAGGTGCCTGTTTTCGATAGCGAAAGAGCGTGCGTATCAGAGGCCAGCCGCAGGCCGAGAAGGCCAGGGCGGCAATGGACCGGCTGAAGGCAAAGTCTTGGTGAACATAGCTGAAATAGGCCACCAGCGCCACAGTGGCTCCCTGACCCGCCAGCATGGCCGAGGGGACGGCCCTCTCGCCGAAATAGCGGAGCAGGCCCACTTGGAAGCAGGCTATCCCGGCCAACCAAAACGCCGTTCCCGCAAGAAATGCTGCAATTCCAGCGTGCAACTTCTGGCCAACCACGAGCAGCAGAAAGCCGGCGGTGATGGTTGCTTGGCCAAGGGTCCACCAACCCGGACCTTCGCTGATGCTCTTGGCCCTGAAAACCACAAACATGGTCAACGTTTGCAGGGCCATGCAGGAAACGAGCACGACGATCAAGGTGGGCAGGTGGACCTGCATCAGGAGGCTCCAAGTGCTGCCGCCCCTGGCCGGGGGTGGCTGATTCTGGGGCGCAGGCCGTCCAGGGCTATTGAAATTTCAAACTGTTCTACGCCACGCGCGCCCTTTCGGTGCTGTCCGGCCTAGCCGTCCCGGCGAGCCGTTCCGCATGCATACCTTGCCCCGAGCGTCCTTGCGTCTGCCTGGCAGTATACTGGGCCCCAGCAGGGACGGCAAGTATTGTGGAGTGCCTTGACGGCGGCACCTGCGCTCCGGGCCGGTTCGCTGCGGTCGGTACTGCCGGATGTGGATTGTCTGTCAACATCATAGAATTATATCAAAAAATTGAGGAATGGCCAATTGTCGGCCGTCTGGTGCCTACCGGCCATTCTTGACAACGCCAATGCACTCGAAGACTACGCACCATGACCTCTGAAGATGCCGACCGTCAGCGCCATACAGGTTAAGACCACGATTAACAAGGTAATAACGGCATGATCGTGGACCTAGCCTATCGACGCCGAGCCTTGAAGCCTTGGCTGAGGGCGGCCACGGCCACCGAGGGACCGCAGAGGCCCCACGGCGATTCTTTAAACAACCTACTAAAATTAAAACCATTCTGCTGTTTGCGATCTTGACAATGCCGAGCGGTGTAAGACAGAATGTCATAAATAGTCTATAAAAGCCATCGATTAAGGCAGTAGATCGTCAACGATCAGCCAACTGGCCGAGAAGTTGATCGCCGACGATCAACGAGCTTCAATTCAAGCTTTCTCCACGCGCGTCGACACTTCCTCCATGAGTGTCCATGATCGCACATTGTCAATCTATTCAACGTAAATACAAGGCGTTATAGAATCACAAACCCAAGTCGTGCCATGGCGAGGATGCCATAACAAATTGTAAATACATAGTTTATTCGCTTCAACCCGAGTAACTGTAGCAAATGCCAAATGTAAATATATGTAAATTGCCCCGGCCCGGTGCGGCCGAACCAGAGCGAGGGCCGTGGCGTTCGCCTACCCTATCGTTGGTCAAGGACTCGGGCCCCTGTCAGCCACCCTGGCCGGTTCCTTGAATAGATTCCCTTTTAGATTTAATGCGATGCATCCTTGTCCAATGGTGCAGCCGCGGACGACCGCCACACCATGATTCCGGCAGGACCAAGGCGACGTAGAATCCTGACCCTACCTGAGCAAATTGGCGCTTGGCTGATGCTCGGCAGCATGCTGACCTCGGTCGGCATCAATACCCCTGGATTTGCGCAGACTTTTGCGATGCGCAGCACGACCATGGCCCAGCGCAAGGCGGCCGTTGCCAATCAGGCCAAGCCCAAGACCCAGGTCAAGGCGAGTTACGCTGGCGTGAGTCCGAATTCGGCCGGGCTCAGCGCGTTGACGACGATGGCAGCCAAGTCGCAGCCGTCGTCCAACCCGGCTCCCTAGCGCTTGCCCGCTTCTGCCCACGCGCGCGTACAGCCACCGCCCGTTCTTTTTGGAGTCGCCAAAGGACGGACGGTGGTGTAACGCCGCCCCAGGCGCAGCGTCGTTCAATCGGCTTGGGCGGGGCGGGCATCCGTGCCGATAGCTCCGAAATGAAATAGCAATTGCAGCAAGGTCAGACGGTCGCCTCGGAGGGCGCGCGGGCTGCCGGCTGGGCCAAATGGCGGATGCCAAGATGGGCAAGTTGACCTAGGTTCTCAACTGGAAACGAGGATTGCCTTTGCTTCAGCCTGCGCAGAACCCCATCCTGCTGGTCCATGTGGTGCCGATGCCCACGGTGACATCAAGTTTGCCGAACTGCCCAAGCAGTATGCCCAGGGCTGGCAGGAGACCTGTGTAGAACGGGCTGTTATAACAGCGCAATTGTCCGTCGAGCTGGATGGTCCTCAGACCCTGACTTACGATCTGAGCCCGGTGACGCCTTGAGCTTTGACGCGGCAGAGCAGGCGCGATTGACACACTGACACGACAGCGCCGTTTTGTATTTCTCTGAAAATACGCAGAAAATTGACGCTCATTGCGGCCACAGGGCGTGCGCGGCTTGCATGCCACCGTAGCCATTGCTACAGTGAGCAAAATCTGCGCAGCGGAGCCTCCCGTAGCGCGGTCAACTAAGACTCAAGAATCCAATGGTGTGTCCATGAATCGTCCGTCGACCTCTGGCCGCGTCGCTGCGTTGCGCGTTGGCACTATCTTATGCGCACTGCTGCTAGCGTGCGAAAGCAATGACAAAATTGCTTCGACCAAAGCCGCGGGCGACAGCCTAAGCGACGGCAGTTCGGATGGCAGTTTCTCCGAATTTCCCCTGAATGATCAATCGGTTGGCGATCAAGTTGCGGCCGACGTTCTCACCGACGTAGCCGTGAACACGCCGCCGACCGTGACGTTGACCGCCCCCGTGGACGGCGGCGTCGTGAACCTGGGCGATGTGCTGCACATTGCTGGAACGATTGGCGATGCGGAGGACAAGCAGCTGACGGTGACGGCGACGACCTCGGCCCTGCCGGCCAAGGTTTTGACTGTGCAGGCCCCGGTCGGTTCCTGGCAGGCGGACACGGCGGACCTGCCGGCCGGACTGCAAAAACTGACGATTACTGTGCAGGATTCCGGTGGTCTGACCGCCAGCGCCAGCGTCAATATCCTGGTCAACACCGCGCCGGATGTGCCGGTGGTGGGGATCACGCCGGTGACGCCGACGACGGCCGACGATCTGACCGCGACAGTGCTCAAAGACGCAGCCGATCCAGACCGCAAGCCCGGAGAATTGACCTATACATTCAGCTGGCTGCAGGACGGGCAACCCACGGCATTTGCCACTAGCAAGGTGCCAGCCGGTGCTGCCAAGAAGGGGCAGACCTGGAAGGTGCTGGTGCAGGCTCAGGACCCTTATGCCAAGGGTAAGGTTGGAACGGCGCAAGTTGTGATTACCAATGCAATTCCTGGCGCGGCGGAGTTGGCTGTGGCCCCCACGGCGGTGGACCTGACTACACAGGTGACTTGCACCGTGACCAAGGCTGCCACTGATGCCGATGGCGATGCGCTAACCTACGCATTTTCTTGGCAGATCAATGGCGTCTTCTTGGTCGGCAGTAGTGGGCAGACCCTGGACCTAGCGCAGAGCAAGCGCGCTGATGGTTCGCCGATTCAGGCAGGAGATACCGTGGCTTGTGCGGCACAGGCCAGCGATGGCACCGATGTGGGCGCTGTGGCTTTGGCCCAGGCCGTGACCATCGTGGCGTTTGACGTCTGTGGCAGTCCGCTCAATCCCTGCTCGGCCGACGCGAAATGCACCAATAGCGTGACCTTAGCGCCCATCTGCGCGTGCAAGGACGGCTATCAGGGCGACGGCAAGACCTGCAGCGATATCGATGAATGTGCTGCCAATACAGCGGGTTGTGACGGTAACGCCACCTGCGCCAACACCATCGGCAGCTTTACTTGCACATGCAATGGCGGCTACAGCGGCGATGGCAAGGTCTGCACCGACATCAACGAATGTGAAGCAAATAACGGCGGTTGCGATAGTAATGCTACGTGCACCAACAGCATCGGTAGCTTTTCCTGCGCCTGCAACAGTGGCTACGCGGGCGACGGGAAGACCTGCAGCGATGTGGACGAATGCGCTGCAGGAACAGCCGTTTGCGACCTACAAGCCGCATGCAGCAACACGGTGGGTAGTTACGACTGCACCTGCAACCCCGGTTACGCCGGAGACGGCAAAGTCTGCAAAGATGTGGACGAATGCGCTGCAGAAACAGCAATTTGCGACCTCAACGCGGCGTGCACCAACACGGTCGGCGCCTATGCCTGCGTCTGCAATGCGGGTTGGCAGGGCGACGGCAAATCCTGCAGCGATATTGATGAATGTGCCGCTGGAACAGCTGGTTGTGACGCCAATGCGACCTGCCAGAACGCCCCGGGCACCTTTAGCTGCACCTGCAATCCGGGCTACGCTGGCGATGGCAAAGTCTGCAAAGACGTAGATGAATGCGCCGCTGGAACGGCGATTTGCGACATCAACGCTGCCTGCACCAACACCGTGGGCGCCTATACCTGCGCTTGCAAACCGGGCTGGCAGGGCGACGGCAAGACCTGCAGCGATAGCAACGAGTGCACTCAAGGCCTTGTTTCGCAACCGATTCCTGTCGGCAACGGGCTGCCGGGCTGGACGGTGACTGGCAGTTCGCCGTTGGTGACCTGGCAGGCCGTGAACGGACAACTGTACTACGGTAACCCCGCGGCCGGTAACTACGATACGCCGGGCGTGGCCAACAATGGCACAGCGCAGTTGACGCTGGCGGTGCCAGCCAATGGCAGCGTCGCCCTGGCGCTGAGCGTGACCATGGATGTGGAAGCCGGCGCAACGTATGACAAATTTAGCATCGAGATTGCCGACGGCAGCACGCCAACGACGATCTTCGCCAAGAGCGACCTCAATCCCTTTGTCAAATCCACCAATCTTTCCTTGCCTTTGGGCAAGTGGGCCGGCAAGTCCGTGCAGGTGCGCTTTGTCATGGATACAGTGGACGGCGTACTCAACACCAGTGGCGGCATTACCGTCGGTGGATTGCTTGTCTATGCAGCGGCTTGCGACGCCAACGCGGCCTGCACCAACACGCCGGGCAGCTACAGCTGCGCCTGCAATGCGGGCTTTGTCGGCGATGGCCAGACCTGCACTGACATCAACGAATGCGCTGTAAACAATGGCGGTTGCGATGCCAACGCCGCCTGCACCAATAGCCCCGGTAGCTTTGCCTGCGCCTGCAAGCCCTACTACCAAGGCGACGGCAAGACGTGCAGCGACATCAACGAATGCCTTGTCAATAACGGTGGTTGCGGGGCCGCGATCGCCTTCACCTGCACCAACAACATTGGCGCGGCCGTGACCTGCGCCGACATCGACGAATGCGCTGTCAATAACGGTGGTTGCGCGGTCAACGCCACCTGCACCAATAGCGTCGGTAGCTTCTCTTGCGCCTGCAAGAACGGCTTCACGGGCGATGGCAAGACCTGCACGGACGTCAACGAGTGCGTCGTGGGCAGCTTGCCGACAGATTTCTCTGCCGGATTAAATGGTTGGACCGCGGTCAACAGCTCGGCCAGCGTCGGTTGGAAGGCCTTGGCTGGCAAGCTCTATTATGGCAATGCGGCCGGTACCAACTACGACACGCCCAATGCGGCCAATAACGGCCAATTGACCAGTCCTGCCGTGCTGCTCGGGGCCAGTGGCAATGCTTTTGCCTTTGCCCTTAAGCTCGATGTGGAGCCGTTAAGCGCTGGAAATTATGACGCGTTCTCGGTTAGCGTTCTCTCGGGCGGTGTGACTACGCTGCTAGTCGATAAGAACAAGTTGCCGGCCTCGGCCGCCTTTGCCAACTACAGCTACTCGCTGGATGCTTGGGCAGGCAAGTCGGTGCAGATTGTCCTAAGTTTTGATACAGTTGACGCGATCAACAACCTCACCTCAGGCGTCACGCTGGATAAGTTGCAACTCCAGGGCCCCGTGCCTGCCTGCGACGCCAACGCTGCGTGCACCAACACGCCCGGCAGCTTTTCCTGTGCCTGCAACAGCGGTTACATCGGCAACGGCAAGACGTGCACCGATGTCAATGAGTGCTTGACCAACAACGGCGGCTGCAATGCCAACGCGAACTGCACCAACAGCGCCGGTTCGTTCAGTTGCGCTTGCAAAGCAGGCTATTCTGGCGATGGCAAGACCTGCACGGACATCAATGAGTG
>CAIMEY010000005.1 GCA_903840165.1 uncultured Myxococcales bacterium
GGCTCGACGTCGATAAACTCCATCATTTCAGGCGGTCCTGTAATGCTCACGATATCGCCAGGGTCTGGAGATCGGTGCAGATGCGTCAGAAACCGCTTGATCTCATTGGCATCCTGCACTGCGGCAACAACCGTGCGCCTGCCACCGCAGGGGCATTTCAAGACGTCCCAGCCGAAGGCCCGGCGAAGGGCTAAACTCCATGTAAGCCTTGTAGTTTCATCCTTTTCCACGCAGGACTTCTTGGGCCGAGCCTTGGCCATGGCACCCGCCGGAACCACCAGCTTGCGCAGGTGCGAGTTCGGGGCAAAACAGCCATGATAGCGAATGCTTGGACGTCGAGGCAGCGGAACCTGCGCCAGGGCGCGAATTACCAAATCCCGCGGTGACACCAGCACGGACTTGACGCCCCTGGCCATTCATTCTTTAGGGGAATTGAGATGTTATGGTCATCAACCGCTTCCAGCCGGCTTGCCGCGATGGCCGGTCGGCAGATGTACTTGCACAGCCGTTCCAAGGCGTCCCGAGCCAGTGGCCCAACCGTGGTGTTGGCACGGAGAGAAAAACCATTAACCTGCAGGCAGTTATGGCCATTGCCCTTGATGGCTAGGGGCCCTTGGCCCGGAGAGACCCGCAGTGCCTTTCTCCCTGAATTTTCCGCCAGTTTTATTGCCGAGCATGGCATTGCGCAGCAGGGCCGCCAGGGCGGGCTGGCGTTCGCGAAGGGGAACCTGAGGATTCTCTGTAGGATCAGGGAGTTTAGCGCACTGCCGTTCGATGCGTGTAAGCATGTCCGCAAAGGCTTGTTCCACCACAGCCTGCTTGAGCTGAGGGGCCCCGGATGAATGCGATACCGTTGGCGGTCTTGCAGAAGGCAACATTCTTGGTCTTAAGGGGCGGGCTCGGTTCAGGCGGCCCGGGATCCACCAATGAAACCTGCGCTTCCTCGCTGGATGCGCCGTACTTCATGATTTCTTTAACAATTTTCCAAAAATACGGCACTTCTGGCGGGGCAGTGCCATTTTGCCAAGCGGCGTACCAAGCGGCTTGATAGGTCGTGGCCATACCTGCCAGTGTTTTCATAGCTTTTTGCGTCGTCGCCAGTTGATATCGCAGCCGGGCAAGTTCATCGAATACGTCAAACTGGTCGACGTCCGCGTTGGCCAAGGATAAGACGTCGACTTCCTTATCGATGCTGACCGCAGGACTTTGAGTCGCCAGATCGCGAATGACGATGGTAAGGCCGTTGAGCTGGATGGGCGAACCTGGTTGCGACTTGTCTGCCGCGTTGACCACGATGCCGCCGTAATCGCCAGCGAGATTGAAAACCAAGCCATCGTCGGCGTCGTGCGACATGGCAACCCTGTGCGGGCCGATTCCTGGCGTTATTGCACCCTTGTCCTGGTGGAGCAGGGCCAAGTCGGATGCCAGCAACGTCACACTGCCGGCGGTGAATTCGATGTCGCTTTGCATGGATCACCCTTGGTGGCGGCACGAGTTCAAAGCGCTGGGATCAGGCCGTGCCTGAGCTTGTCATTCGTACGCGCAAGTGCGCGCGCCGGCGCTAGCACAAAGATTCGATGCTATTGGGGCAGAGCCGCAGAAGGACTCCTCGTCAAAACCACTACAGTCGCCGTCGCTGTTGCACGCGCGTGGCAGATACTTCCCACTTCGCGAGGAAATAGAATGGCATGGATTGCCTGGCGTATTGATTGGCAGCCCGACGCAGGTCTGGCAAGCTTTCAGTTCCATTAAGTTATATTTGGCAATTAATTCACACCGTTCGCAGTCTGCGCCCTGGCACTCCACGTGCACATTGCGGCAAACGTTCGGATATATCAGCTGACAACCGACAACTGCGAGCGCCAAAACCATCAGTGCTGGCCACGACCGAGTTGGTCGGCTTGCCGTCGCAATAGCCTGCAATGAAGACTGCTTCATGGATTGGGTCCCGCGACGGCCGGCGGTATGACGAGGACGCCCTCGACTTGTGCCAGCAATTGCTTCCAGGTATCACCGACATTTGCGGCAGCTGCATCGAAGGGACTAAAATCAGCCGGAATTGGCAGCAACTGCCCGCCAAAGTTGTCGGCGAGTTGTGCAAAATTCCTTGCGGGAAAGACTGGGCTCATGTTGCCATAGGTAAATGCCATGATAAGATTATCGATTTGCCCCGGCTGGCCCGCGCGTAGGAACTGCAAACGCCATCCGCCGTCCATCCGCCACCATCCGCCCCGCCAGCCCGTGTCATTTTTCGCCCAAAACCGCCGCCGACCGTCGGCTGCAAGCCGATGTTGCACCCAGCTCAAGCCCGCGTCAAGCGAAATCTGGCCCAAACAGCCTGCGCAAGATAAACCCCTACCCCGCAAGGAGA
>CAIMEY010000006.1 GCA_903840165.1 uncultured Myxococcales bacterium
CAGACCATCGGCCCGCAGTGCTCCGCGCCTTTCATCGTCGCGATGACCTGGCGCTCGCCGAGTTGCCGGCGGTCCTTGCTTACATCGGCCCGCGCCATCGACGGAAACACGATGAAAAGCTTGGCCTCTTTCCAGCCGCCGTCGTGCTGCAGCATCCCGCCGTCGCCGAGCACGTACAGCACCTCTTTGGGCCGCAGCTTCCGGGTCTCGCCGAGCTGCCCCGTCTCCATCGCCGGCATCAGCGCGTTGCCGGTTTCCTGACAGATTCCATGCACTTTGTCTGCGCTCATCGAAAGCCCAGCCATGCGCCGAAGCAGCTTGTCCGAGGCTTCCTCGAACGGCGAATTCGCCCCGGCAATCGCCGCCAGCTCGCGCAATTCCTGCGTCATCCCGTCGCGTTGCAGGTTCATCACCAGGCGCAGGCCGATCTCACCGCGGTGGCAGTCGCGGCACTGCCAGTACGGCGACTGCACCGTCTGCGGCACCCCGGTCAGACAAGTCCGCAGCTCCATCGGCCGCATCTGCTTGAACGCCATTGTCTTTTTGCAAGTCGTGCATGCCGGCGCCCGCTCGCGCATCCGCAGGCTCGGCAGCCCCTGCGCGACCATCGCGCCCGCGACGGCTTCCCCTAAGTGCAGCATCTCGCGCCGCACTTGGGCGTCAAAATCCGCGAAATCAGCTGGTTGCAAGACGACAGCGGCCAGACGTGCGCAAACTTCGCGCAACGCCGGCTGCAAGTGGTTGAACAAGTTCTCGGCTTCGATCATTTTGGGCATGGCGGCGTGTCGTTCCTTGCGTCTGCGGTAGACGCGGTGGTTGTGAAGTCACCGGAACGATACGCCGCTGCTGTATTTTTGCGAGGTTACGAGGGGTTGTCCTGGGCGGACGGCTGGAAGTCCGCGGAATCAGATCGAAGATCAGTTTGCGGATGCGCCATTGCGCCCCCGCCCACTTGCAACCACGCCCGGGAGTCCGCAAGCTATGGCCCCCACCAGCCGGCCCATCGGTCGCTCGCCCCCAAGGATAGCCACATGTCTGCGTTTTCCCTGAACCGACTGGCGCTTGCCTGTTTGGGCTCCTCCTGCCTCCTGCTCAGCGCCTGTGGCACAGACACGGCCGCCGTCTCAGGAACCCTCGCAGTTGGCGACACCGCCGCCGATGGCAGCGCTAACCTCGCCAATGATGCCGGCACGGCCCAAGACTCAGACGGATCGGCTGATAATTCAAGCGGTTCCGCAGACGACGTCGCGGTTGACGCCGGTCAGGCTGATACGGGCCCAGAAGACACCGGTCCCTTCGTGGAAGCCAAGCACACCAACCCGCCGAAAATTGGCTACAACGGCGCGGGCTTACTGATCCAGCCTAGCATCGTCACTGTCACCTTTCCCGGCGAGAAGAACCTCAATGCGCTGGTCCAATTCGGCGCTACGATTGGCCAATCGGACTATTGGAAGTCCGTGACATCCGAGTACTGCGAAGTCCCCGGCTCGGGCCTATGCATCGGTCCCGCGGTCGATGGTGGCCACGTTGAACTCAAGAATCCGCCAGCGAAATCCTACACCGACTCAACCGATGGTTCCCCCTCCTCCATCCAGGATTTCATCGCCGGTGAAATCGACAACGCCGACTTGCCGGCCCCCGTCACCGACACGCTGTACATCTTGTACTTCCCGAAAAGTACAACGATTTCTCTGGCCAGCGGCCAAGGTGCCCCGTCGGTGAGCTGCGTGGCCTTTGGCGGCTACCACCATTTCCTGACCTACAAAGGTCAACAAGTCGCCTACGCGATTATTCCCGAATGCGGGTCCCACGGCGGTGGCGTATCCGCCTTTGACTCGCAGACCGTCGCCGCAAGCCATGAAATCATTGAGGCTGCGACCGATCCCTTCATGGCGGCTTCGGGCATGGACCTGCAAGCCGGTGTGGTCTTGATGCCGCAGTCGACCGTGCAACTGATGTGGTACATGTTCCTGCAAGGTGGCGAAGTCGGCGATTTGTGTGTGGATATGACCGGCCAAGGCGTCGACCTGACCAGCATGGGCAGCTACACCGTCCAGCGCAGTTGGTCGGATGCCGCTGCGCAAAGCGGCCACGATCCGTGCCAACCATCCCCGGAGGGCAGCATCTACTTCAACGCCTCGCCCGACAAAGGCAAAGGTTACGGCGTTTTGGATGTGGGCCAAACAACAACGTTTTCCGTTACCGCCTTCTCTGACGCGCCGTTGCCCGACGGCTGGACCCTACGCGCTGGCGATATCGCTGACATTGCGCAGGGTATGGGCATGAAGAGCCACATGTCCATGCAAGTCAATGGTCAGGACCAAGTCACCGTGCACAACGGCGACCAAGTGGACGTCACCGTCACGATGGATGTCGACCCCGGCAAGTCCCAGCCCGGGGCCTTTGGCGTGCTGCTATCGACCGCGCCGGACGGAAAAACCTATCACTTCTGGCCGCTTTGGTTCTTCACCAAGGCTGAGCAGAAGATGGGTCTGTAGCAGACTGAGTTTGATATTTGTCTAGAATCCTGAGACAAGCATCAATTGACAGACAGCTACCCGCCGACACACGTAATTATTCAATAGTTTCCGGTAACTACGCCACACAGCTAGCCTCGGCCAGCTTTTGCGCCTGGGCTGCCGCGCCAAGAAGGGCGGTCTCGGGCTGCAAGATCACGGCGATGGGCACCTGGCCCAGCAGGCTTTGGTAGCGGCCCTTGTTGGCGAATTGCCGCGCAAACTCAAGGTCATCAAGCAAGGGCAGCAAGCGCACAATCACACCACCGCCCAGCAGCACGCCGCCGAGCGCCATCACCGTCAGGGCCAAGTTGCCGGCCTGGGCCGCATAGAGCCGCAGCAGCCACAGGGCCGCCTCACGGCAGGTCTCACAGGTCCCCGCAACTGCCGCTTCACCAATGACTGCGCCAGGATCACTTCCCGTCCGCAGATGTTCCACCACGCCGGGGGCCACAGGACGCCCCTGCTCGTCGCGGAGAAAAGCAAACAGCGTCGCTAGGCCCGGTCCAGACACAAAGCGCTCCCACGACACATGCCCCCACTGGGCTTCTGCCCAGGAAAGAAGTCTTTGTTCTTGGGGCGTTGACGGCGAAAAATCGACATGTCCGCCCTCAGTTGCCGCTGGCCAATGGTGCTGACCGTCCCAGGCGAGGTAGGCCTGCCCCAAGCCAGTCCCAGCGGCAATGACGGCAATAGGACCTTTGCGTTCAATGCCTTGTTGGACAATCCGCAGCGATGACGCAGGCAACGTGAGGGCCCCCAGGGCAGTCGCCTCTAAGTCATTGATCAGACGCACCGGCGCGCCTCCTAGCTGACTAGACAAATCACTAGCCGCCAGGCGCCAAGGCAAGTTGGTCGTCTGTACCGTCTGTTCCAGCACCGGTCCTGCAATGCCAAAGGCCGCCGCCTGCACGCTTTCCCCTTGTAAAAACAGGGCGATAACAGCCTGTAGGGACGGGAACTGCTGACTTGGAAACTGGGCGTGCCGCAGTCGCTCCAGGCCGTGCGACGTCGACCGCCACAGCGCCAAATGCGTCTTGGTACCGCCGATATCCCCGGCCAGCAGCAGAGGCAAATCCGGGGTCAATCCTGTAGATTTACTCATGAAAACCGCCAATTCCAGGGCAGCCGCAGACGCAAACTAGACATCCATCAAGCAGCGCTGGGGCTGGTGGCAAAGTCGAATTCTGCCTGGGCCCTACGGCGCGCTACCGGCATTGACCGTCAGGTTGAGGCCACCTGGGTACATGTAGCTGGTGTAGGCGCCATAGCCATAAACCACGATGCCGAAAGCGGTATCGCTATCGGTGGTGTGTGACCCTCCGGCCACCGGCACCCGCGCCACGGCATAGCCCGTGCTGCCGATAGGCGCGAAATTCTTGGTAACGGGCGCGCCATCGAGGTTCACAGTGGTCCCCTGCTTGGCAATGATGTTGACAAAGCTGTAGGTATAGCTCGACGGCGTCAAGAACACGTATTCCTTGCGATATTGAGAGGACGGCACAGCCAGCGATAGGCTAGGATCGCCCTTGGAGTTGGGCGAGCCCGAATCCTGAGGGTCCACCACGTCGCCGCCGGCCATGATTTGCGCCACCAGGATCGGCCCAGTTCCAGTCACTTGCAGCGAATCCTTGGTCAGAGGCAGGTCGGCCCAGGCCCCCAAGTCGAGGTTCAAGGCCGGCAGGTTCGGCGGGTCAAAGGTGATGACATTGCCGTCCATGCCCGAAATGATGCGCACCAAGTGCTGATCGGCACCGCCGCTGGCTACTTTGGCGCCAATCACAGACTGCGGCGGGGTCACAAGGACAGTATCACCCCATGAATTCAAGGGGAACAGCGTCTCTTCAACATGGTCGCAGGCAAACTTGCCGTAGGGCACCATCACGCAATCGTGGCCGCCAATGACGGACACTGGGGCCGACGCCGTGATTTGGCTGCCGGTGAGGTCATAGGTCTTGGGCACGGCGCAAGCCACGGTCGCGCTGGGCGAAAGCGTCGTACAATTAAGCATTTCACCGCTTGTCACCGACTTGGTCAGCAGTTGCAAGGCATCGCCCGCATTGAGGACGAAATCCGCGCCCTTGCCCGGCTGAATCTCCTGTACGCCCGGGCCACTACGCACGTGGGCCGTGCTGTCGATGTGCACCTTGGTGCCATTTTGCGTGCCGACAATGGTGACAAAGCCCGGCGCCGAACTGCCGCCTAGGCCATCTTGGTAAGCACCTTCGGGCATCGACGCGACAATGTACTGTTTTCCCATGGCATTGGTCGGCAAAAGCATGGAGGCGTCATTGGTGTACGAGTTGCACGTGCCCACGCCCATGGAATCCGGGCAACTGAAATCATAGGGGATTTCAAACTCGAGCGGATTGAACTGATAGACGGTCACCGGCCGGGTACTCTTGAGGCGATAAGCTCCTGAAGCTACAAGGTTACTGGGCAGCAACTGGTCCAACTGCGCACCGCCCGAGGCCCCACTGGCATCGTGCTTGAGGTCGGCCACCCACGGCAGCTTGACCGTTTGCACGGCGTTGGCCGGCACATCGACGGTGATCTTGGCAAAGCTGGCATCCCGCGAAATCGTTACCGTTGCGGTATCTTGCGAGGTATTGGCGATGACGACGGCAAAGGAAAAGCCGCTGTAAAGGTTGCTATTGCTGGTCACGGTCGGCCAGTACTCGCAGCCGATGTAGGAACGCTGCATATCCTTTGTAGAACAAGGACCTTTGCACGCGCCACTGCCGGGGTCGCAGGTCAGACCTAGCTCGGGGTCGCAGGCGTCGCTGACTGTCCAACCGCTGCCATCTTCCAAACATTTCTTGGGCTTATCGCCATCGCACTGCCCGGAGCCCGGCTGGCAGACCACGCAGCCGATGAGGTCAATGCAGGCGCCGGCGCAATCCTTGGTGAGGAGATAACCACCTTTTCCATCACAGGTTTTCGCCGTGGTGCCATCGCAGATGATTTGGTGGTCGGGACAGAAATCGCTCGTGTCGGTCGGGTCGATGCCGGTGTCGTTGTCGATGGGGCCGCTGTCTACATCGACGTCGAGCGAACCGTCGCCGACGCCATCGGACTGGCCTTTGCCATCGCTGACTCCGCCTTTCGTATCATAGACTTGACCGACACCATCAAGGCTGCTACCAAAGCCATCGCTGGGCCAAGCGCCACCGCTGCCAGCGCTCGGCACGGGGCTTGAACAGCCAAGGCCCCAAGCAACAGCCATGCTGCTCAAGAGAATCGGCAGTGCCCACGCACGGTTAGAGCATGAATCGATATGCACGCTTGACAGCACCTGCACAGTAGCCTCCCACAGGCCGGCAAGCCCAGTCCACCAATTGCCCTAGGGAGTCTGGGGCCACTGCGGATGCCGGCGTAGATTGGTTGTACGCGGCGGCGGCGTCTCGGTCAAGCGCGCCGGGAGTACGCATTCCGCCAAGCGATCTCAAGGCTGCGGGCCGAATCGCTCAAGTGCGGCGTCGGCAGCAAGGGACGCGGGCAAGCGCTTGTTCAGGCTCGGTCTTCTGTGGCATGACCGCCTGCGCAGGAAGTTGCTGGACGCGGATGGCGCAAAGGGCAGCCTAGGGCGCGACTAACTTAATGTCTTTGCTGAGATTTCCCACCGTGGCGGTTACGGTCACGGTCTCGCCGCTCTTGAGGACCGCATAGTTGCCACCGCTCGATTGCTTGGCGAGCAGGTGGTTGCTGCCCGATTCACTCCAGGTCGTCGTCGGCCCGTAGACCGGCGTCGCATCGGCCAAAGCAGCCGCGACAGACAGCACGAAAATCGCCGACTTGGCTGCGGTCTTGGCATCCGCGTCACTCTGCGCCACGGGCCCCTTGTCTGGATCTGCGGGCGTAGTCCAACCATTCTGCGCCGACACCGAAGTCAAGCTAATGCCAGTAATATCAGTGAGTTCAACCACAGTGATCGTGTACTGCGCCGACTGGCTGACCTTACCGGCCGCGTCCTGAACCGCCACCGTCGCCGTGCAGGGCCCCAGGGTGGTCGGGGTTGCCTCAACGGCATCATCCACCACTTTAATCTGCAAATTCGCGCAGTTTACTGAAGCAATGCCACTGTGATTGAGCCGAGCGCCCGCCACATCGTCGACGACGATAGCCCCCACATAGTGGGTTCCATGCACCAGCCCGAAATTCTTGGCCAACTTCGTCGGCAGTGCCGACATGTTCGCCCACGGTGGCCCAAGGGCAACACTGGCTGGAGTCGCCACGTTGAATTCCACTGTATCTACAAGCGCTTGTGTGGTGGGGTCATCGGCTTCGAACTGAGCCAGCCCCGGCACGGCCGCCTGGAAGTTGCCCCCGGCCAACTGGACCACTGCCGGTAGATTTGTCTTTACAGTCAAGGCGTTTTGGGTCAGGTCGTTGCGCTGCGCATTCACAGCAAAGGTAGAACCTGCAGCAATTTCAACGCCCTTCTGCCAGTTGTTGCCGACGTGAAAGACCGCAGCGCCTTTGTCACCGGCCACACCGCAGCCGGACAGCAGTGCGCCACTGGCCAAAGCGGTGATGGCCAAAGCGGTGACGGCACAATTGCGAATGAATTGGATGGACATGGCAACCTCCCAGGCGTAGTAATGCTCGATCAGAACCCGGTGCTCTGCTCGCTTGCGCGCGTTCTCGTGCGCCCTGCAACCAGGGTGCACACAACGTGCCAATTCAATGAGCCGGGCCGCGGCTTACGGAATCTCTTGCTTTTTTAGACGTTTCTGGACCTTGTCGACGTGTGGCAAGACCCTTTTGGCGTAGACGTACGCCAACCGTCGCGCGCCTCTACGCCAGCGGGCCAAGGCGAGGCGCACGGGCGGGGTCGATGGCCCCGAGGCGGACTTTCGCTGATCAATCGACCTACTGCGGCGCACAGCCGACGGCTACGTTGTACCTGGACTGCGCAGTTGGGGCAAAAGATCGCATTGTAAGCGCTCTCCGCAGCCGACATCCTCAGCGCCGCGCCGTGTCGCCCAACACGACAAAACCGGCAAAACGCACAAGCACTTCAAGGCGTTGTCCCACAGTCTGCACCTGACTGATCTCCAATTGCCGTGTATCGATGCGCACGGGCAGCTTTTCACCCGCCACCGAAATGCCATTGCTAAACGATGCAAGCACTTGGCGCGCCTGTCCTTCAATCTGGCTACGGGGAATCCTGAGCTTTTCGGCAATAATTTCTGCAATTTCCTGGCGCTTGATCGCTGCCCCCAAACTGTTGAGCTTATCATCGGTCTGCAAGTCGACCTGCACATGGGTCAGTTCGATGTCCTTGGGTCCCACCTTGGGCACGCCCCAAACCAAGAATTCGCCATCAATTTTGCGCGAGAACGGGATGAACAGGAACTTATCGACCAGTTCGCCGCGAATCTGCGCCCGCACCAGCAGAGCCCCTTGGGCAGAAATCAGTTTTAGATCAGTTACTTCCACCCAACCACCGTCCGGCTTGTCCTTGCCACCCAGAGGCATCCGCCCCAGGGCATGGAGGCGCTCAAGCACCTGGGTCCTGACTTGGCTCAGCGGCACAGCGATCGGCAAAACCAGCGTAGTTTCAGGATGTTTTAGCTCATCATCCACCGCCATCGGCAGGGCCTTGGGCATCTGCGCCGGGCCGCAAGGCATTTCCACCGTAGGCTGCGTCGCGATAGACAGGGCCAAACGCAGGTACTCCGGATCGACCTCGGGTTGGGCCACGCGCAGGGCAAGTGGGCGTAATTGCAGGCAAGCGCCATCGCTGATGGGCAAGGGCTTGTACAGGGCGCTGGAGGTCGGCGTCACATAATCGCCCACCGGCACCTGCACCGTGCGGATAAAGGTCGCGATCTGGCCTCCCGCATATTTCTCAAGTTTTTCCGCTAGGTTATCGAGGAGCGGTTTCGCCGGACCGCCAAAGTCCACGCGATCCAAGGCGACTCGCACGGCGGGATTCTGCAAAGTCATGATGCCGGAAGGCGAAAGTCGCGGCTTGGCACAGACGTCCACGGCGACGTCGAGTTCCTTGCGCAGCGTCCCGCCCAAGGCCACCACCTGAGCGCTGCCGTGAAAAGGCACCAGAAAACAGAGCGATCCGCTTTGTTCGCGCGCCGCCACCCGCCCGGAACGCTCGACCTGGTAGGACCACGCGAGGAGCATCGTTCGGTCGGCCTGCGCCACCGGGGTCAAGGCCTGCTTTTCCAGCAGGGCCGCCAGCATCGGCAGAGGCAGCCGAGCAACGGCAGCAAAATTGCTGATTTCATTGGAAGGAGCCAGAGGCTGATTGGCCGGCAAATCCGGATCCGGGGCCCGCACGTGCAGGGCACAGCCGCCGAGAAGCAGGGAGACGGTCAACAATTTCAGGGCAATGGGGCGGTAAGATTTCATAGGCGCAATTGTACCACGAACGTGGCGATGGCAATCAAGGGGCTTGCGATCAGGGCCAATTCCAAGTACTACCTTGAACGTGCCCGAGCACGCCGGAGTCGCCACCATGCCACAGCTACGCTGGCCGAATCAGGCCCCTGTCCAGCCGCGTGGGGCGGCGCGCTTGAGCCGTCTGAGCCAGGCAATTGCCTTGATTTTGCTGGCCTTATCGGCAAGTCAGTGCGTCGTCGACGGCGCCCTGCTCGAAGCGATGCACCCGGCCCACCCCGTGACGCCCGATCCGGCCCCGACGACGCTGACCGGCAGCACAGAACAGGCGGTAGGGGCGACCGTGCAAATACTATCGGCCGATGGCTCGATTCACAAAGGTATTCAA
The DNA here is from genome assembly GCA_903840165.1 of uncultured Myxococcales bacterium. GTDB lineage: Bacteria > Myxococcota_A > UBA9042 > UBA9042 > UBA9042 > CAIMEY01. The sequence goes on from CAIMEY010000006.1 coordinate 9,265, forward strand.
GGAACTGTCGGCCAAGACGGTGTGTTTTCGTTGACGGTGGATGGGGCCAGCAGCCTGCAAGAAGCCGTGGTCCAGGGCAGCCTTGGTCGACGTCAACTGCTGGCGATTATTCCCGAACTTCCGGCACAGCCCTCGGTCTTTGCGCCCGCTCGCCATTACGATCTGCGCGACTTATCGCCAGGTGCGCTGACTTTAGGTTCAAATTCAACGGCTTTGACCGTGTTGGCTTTGGCCAGCGTCCGCAGTCAGAACCGCAATTTGGGCAGCGTGCCGGCTTGTGCCATGAACTTGGCCCTCGAGCAAGTTAATGACGGTATTATTGCAGGTAAAACGCCAGCGACCGTCGCCAAAATGGTGGCCGCGATCCTCGCCGCAGCGGATGCGGGCGCAACGGATGGCGTTTTGCCTTTCCAATGGAAATCAACCGGCTCCATCCTTAACCCTGCGTTTTTGTCTGCGAATCCCGTCGATCTTGACGGCGATGGCACGCCCGATAGCAGCACGGCCGCCTTTGACAGCGCCTTGCAAGCCGCCATCGCGACGTTCTCAGCCAGTGGCCAGCTCGATCCAACCCAGGTGCGCGTCATCATTTCTACAAAGATTTTCGCTAGTCCCAAGAATGCCAACTGTGAATCCTATGACCCGCACCAATGGTCGCCCGACCTAGCAGCCAGCACGCTGTTCCTAACCGGCGGGATTCACAAGGACACGCCCGCCTGCAGCGACGCAGTGACGACCCACTGCCTGACCAAGGCGCAAGTGGACGCTGCCAATGCGAAAATGGGCAACTGGGTGCCCAACTTGGTAGCGATGGTGGACGACGGAACCCACGGCGACGCGGTAGCCGGCGATGGCATTTTCAGCGTGCAGCTAGACCTGCCGTGGTGGCCCGTGGATCCCCTGGACCCCACTGGGGTAGGTGTGCGAATTGCTTACAAGTTCACCAATGGGCAGTCCAAGCAAGGCTGGACCGATTCGGAGGAATTTCCCGGCAATGAGCGGCACTTGGAGCTGGTCGATGTCAATGGCGACGGCCTCATCACCCGCTTTGACGCCTTTGCCGATGAGACGACCAACAAGGACAAGAAAAACCTGCTTAATCCAGCACATGGCGGCTGTGGCACCAACAAGTGGCTGGCCGATAAGCCTGCAACCGGCTGTTTTCAATCCGATTCGCGGGAACGCGCAGCTGACTTGGACGCCGATTGTAAGGTCGATGCCTGGCCACCCACCGGTTCGGTCACGCCGCTGACGCTAAGCTGTAGTACCGCTCCGTAAGGCATAGTACAGAAAGGACTTTGGCGAGCGTCCACCCTCGATTTCGGCGCTGACGGGTCCATGGGCCCAGCACCGCCCAGCAGGAGAGGCCATGACTGCCATGAACGTCATTTCCCTCGTTTTATTAGCTATTTCCATCAACGCATGCACTGATAGCGCAGCTGGATCCGCCACCGGGACTGCTGCGGCAATTGATGCGCAAATGGGCGATACCACTGCCCTTTGGCGAACTCAAGCCGACGCAGCCCCGCCGGACGATACCTGGGCATGGAACGCCGACGTGGGACAGTGGCAAAATCCCGATTCTGCCAGCGGTACTGCCGGTGATGCACTCGCCGATGCGGATAGCCCTGACGCCACTGCTGCGCCTGAGGTGAGCGACGTGCCAGGCAGCCAGGACGTAGTGGCCGACGCGGCGCAAGCAGAGGTGGACTCAGCCGATTCGCTGGGCGGCGACGCGGCCGCGGGCTTTGGCCAACCTGGGGGCCCTTGCCTCAAACATAGCGATTGTACTGGTGGATTCTGCGCCGAAATGGGTTCGGCCAACGCCTATTGCACCTTTGGCGGGTGCCAGACCTCGGCCGATTGCGAAGTCGTTCAAAGTCCTAATGTTCCAGTGTGTTGCGTGACCTACCAAGGCAAGCACTACTGCCTCAAACAGTACGGGGCTAGCCAGTGCGGCGCTCAAGACCAAACCCCGGGCCAATCGTGCGTGCAAGGGGGCCAAAGTGATTGCAAAACGGCCGTTGGCGATGCCTGCTTTGCCCAAGGGGACCAGGCCCAGTGTGTCAAGGCGTGCAAGGCGCTCAATGACCCCACCTGTCCCAAGGGAACGACCTGCAACCTCACAGCATCAGGGAACTTTTGCCTTCCCTTCACGCCCGACGTGCCCGCCGGAGCCTCCTGCGCCGATAAGCCGATAGGCGGCTGCGGTCCCTACGCCTTCTGCATCGGTGCCAACAAGGCGGATCCTTACGCTTATTGCGCAACGCTATGCGGCGCAAGCACGCCGTGTGACAGCGGCACCGCCTGTTGGATGTTCAGCAGCGACCAAGGAATCTGCCAAAAAGTCGGGCCCTTGGCCGAAGGTGCCAATTGCGCCAACGACCGCTTTGCCTGCAGCGCTGGCCTGATGTGCGTGGGCTGGGGCGGGGCCGACGCATTTTGTTCGCCGATGTGCAGTAGCGACGCAAACTGCAGCAATCTCAAAGGTGTTCTCGCCGCCGGAGCCTTCTGCGCCAAAGGCCAGGGGGCTGCAGTCGGCGCCTGCTATCCCAGCGGCAGCGCAGCAAATGGCGACAATTGCTCCACCAATCCGCTAGTTTGCACCAAGGGCTCCTACTGCATCGGCGGCTATGACGTCTACAACCCCAACGCCTACTGCCAGCAGGGCTGCGACGTCAGCGCGCCTTCAGCCTGTCCCGCCGGTAGCAAATGTACTGCATACAACAGCAGTTACGCGGGCTGCGCCTTGGACGGCCCCTTACAGCCCGGACAGAGCTGCGCCGACAAACCCCTTGGCTGCCAAGCCGACTCCTTGTGCGTCGGCGCAAAAGGCAAAGAAATCTGCGCACTTTTATGCAGCCAGACCAGTCCGTCCTGTCCCAGCGGCACCTGGTGCGCCATCGGGGCCAAGAGTGAAACGGGCGTCTGCCTACCCAGCGGCACCGTACAACCCGGCGGAAGTTGTGAGAATTCCCCTTACGCCTGCAGCAGCGGCGCCCTATGTCAAAGTTGGGGCAACGGTGCTGGTGCCACCTGCATCAGCCCGTGCGCGGCCGACGGCAGCTGCGGTAATGGCTTAGATTGCAAAGACTTTGGCCAAGCCGGCAGCTACTGCGAACCCGTGGGCAGCGGCGGCCAAGGAACCCCTTGCGTCAAAGATCCGGGCGTGTGCGGCAAAGGCAGCTATTGTATTGAACAAGGCACGCCCTTTGCCATCTGCAGCAGCCAGTGCAGCACCGACGCCGATTGCGGCCCCAGCGGCGGCCAACCGGGCGGCCTGTGGTGCGCCCAAGGCAAATGGGGAGGCTATTGCCTACCGAACGGCGGCGGCCAGATCTACGACCTGTGCTACGGCAAACCGTTCGCGTGCGGCAAGGGCCTCATCTGCCTAGGGGATTCCGCCAACAACCCGGGGGCCTTCTGCGCCAAGGAATGCACAGGGTTTGCCAGCAGTTGCGGCGCCTCGGCCAAGTGCCAGTACGTCGGCGGCGGCCAAGCCTGGTGCGTCCCCACTGGCAGCTTGCCCCCGGGTTCACCCTGCCTGACCCAGCCTTTGTCCTGTGATGCCAGCAGTTTGTGCATCAAAGGCTCTCCCCAACCGTTGTGCCTGCAGACCTGCGGCGTCGGCATGCCCGCGTGCGGCAATGGCACGATCTGCCAAGCGTTTCCAGGATTTGCCATTGAACTGTGTGTGCCGCCCGATTTCTTGCCCTTTGGCGCGATCAGCACGCCGTTTTGACGGGTTTACGCGCGCTGCCGCCTGGGCGATGATGGGCGCTGCCACGGGGCAGGAGAGCCATTGTGACCGGTCAGTCGCGACTGCATGAACGTTCGGAGTCTGCCGAGCTGCAACTGCGCTCCATTGCGAGCGATTTGCGGCTGGCGACCGTGGCCGACATTGCCCGCGCTTTGTCGGCCCCTCTGTCCCAGCAGCAGCTGCTCGACCTCATCATGGACAAGCTGACGCGGGCTTTGGACGCTGATCGATCGACGCTTTTTCTCTATCAAGATGGCGAGTTATGGTCCACCGTTGCCCAGGGCACTGAAGCGCGAGTGATTCGCATTCAGGTTGGGCAGGGCCTAGCTGGCTGGGTCGCTGCGACGGGTCGGGGCCTGAACATCAAAGATGCCTATCAAGACAGCCGCTTCAACGCGACTTGGGACCAGGAGTTCGGCTTTCGCACTGAGTCCGTGCTCTGTCAGCCCGTCTTTGACCGCGATGGCAACCTCGTCGCCGTGGTGCAGGTGCTCAACAAGCACAACGGCTGGTTCACGGTGGAGGATGAGAGCCTGCTGCGCACCATCGTCGCCATGGCGGCCATCTCCATTGTAAACGGGCAGTTACATAGCGAACTCATGGTCAGGCACGCCGAACTCAACAAGGCGCATAAAGACCTCAAGGACAAGACCGCTGAAATCGATTTGCTCTTTGAATTAGAGCGGATGGCCGGCACTGCGGGCAGCATGCAGGAGTTGGTCGCCCGCTTGATAGGGCCCATTGCCGCGACGGTGGACCTTGGCGTGGTCGAAATCGCCATCGCTCTGCCGGAAAATATCGTAGAATTGCATCGTTGCGGGCAAGGCTCCAACGGTGGGCGCCTGACGTTGCTTTTGTCCGAAGGGGAAGGCTTTGTCGGCTGCGCCATGGAAGCGGACGGGGTGATCGACCTCGACCAACTCAAACCCGCCCAAATTGCTGAACTTGCTCGCGCCGAGCAGATGGCCCGCCTGCCCCGGGCCGGTCTGGCCTTGCCGCTCGAAGAGGACGGCCAAGTGCTGGGGGCCCTGGCGGCCTTTGATCCTTTGGATCGCAGCGAAAGAATTACGCAGGAAGATCGCAAACTTCTCTCCTTGGTATCCAAACAAGTGGCCCGGGTATTGGCCGAGCGCCGCGCCCGCGACCAAGCCGAACGCGACGATCGCCTCAGTGCCATCGGCAGCGCTTTGGCCGGTGTTCTCCATGACTTCCGCACGCCAATGACCGTCGCGTCCGGTGCGGTGCAGATGCTCAAGCGGGAGGACGACGCCACCGAGCGTGCCCACTTGGCAGACGATGTGCTGCAACAGCTTGATCGCATGATGCAAATGACTCGAGAGGTCCTGGCCTTTGCCCGCGGTGAAACCGAACTGCTGCCGCACAAGGTTCAGCTGGGAGATTTTTCCAAGGAAATTGAAGAGCTCACGCGGCAGATCATGATCGGTAGCCACGTGCAGGTGACGTTGCAATGTCACGATCGGGGTTTGGCTCGACTGGATACCCAGAAAATCCTCCGTGTTGTCCAGAATATCGCCCGCAATGCCCGCGAAGCGTTGGCTGGACGCACCGATGGCCGAATGTCGATAGAACTCAAGGCCGACGGCACCCAACTGGTCCTGACCTTTGCCGATAATGGGCCTGGCGCCAGCGACGAAATTCGCCACCGCATGTTCCAAGCCTTTGCAACCCATGGCAAAAGCGACGGCACTGGCCTTGGTTTGGCCCTGGTCAAGCAGGTGGCTGAAGCGCATGGCGGCCAAGTCAGCTACCGCGACACGCCGGGCGGCGGTGCAACTTTTGAAGTCCGCCTCGAGCGCGACGTCACGGCAAAAGCGCCGACGGCATAGTTACCAACCATAAAGCGGAGTTCCTGCCGTTTTGCGATTTGTTTGCCTACTCAAGTGAGGCAAAGCGCGTAAAAATTTGACAGATCGTGCCGCCGGTTCATGGTTCGCGTCGCTAGGCAGCGGAGCGCGCAATGACCAGCCAACCAAGCAAAGTCCAGACTCTGTTTCACTTTGTGCGTCGTGCCGCCTATTGGGCTTGGCGCGGCGTGCGCATGACTGTCTTCATCGCCTTCGCCACGGTCGCGATTCTTGGCCTGGTGCGGGCTTGGACGGTGCGCGGCGTTGTGGATGATCGGCGCGCGGAGATGCTGCGCCTTAAGGACCAACTGGTGGAAGCGGAAATTCGCGGCCAGGAACTGCGCTCAGGCGTCGAAGCCTTTGCCAACCGCCCGGACGTGCGTATGCAGGCGATTCGCAAAGGGCTTGGCATGCTGCGCGATCACGAGCGCTACTACGTATTCAAGTAGTACAAGCCCCTAAGCTTCTGATTATCCAGACTTATCGGCAACGATCGCCGCAAATGGCGCGCTAGTCCACTTAACCCTAAGTCCTTTGCAGGTTACCGCAAAGGACTCGGCACCCTACCAACTCGCCAGCGCCTATTTGCCTTTGGCATCCTTGGATTCCGGCAAGATCTGGCCAATCGGCACGGCCTGGGCTTCCTTGGTCGCCGTGCCTTCGATGATCACTTCGACGCGGTTGCCGGAAACCTTCTTGATCTTGCCTGGATACATCATGCCTACCCACGGAACCTGAACCGACTGCCCAGCCTTGACTGCGGGCTTGATCGGAATCGGCGTCAGGTCCTTGGTGTCATAAGCGGCCACACGACCAGCGAATTTGCGCGCCAGCCATTTGTCGCCGCTGTCGCTGATGAGCATGACCTCAACCATCCGGCCATCATCGTCCTTAGCCACCGCGAAATTGCCTGGAGATAGGCCGTCCTTCTGCTTGGTCACCTGACGCGGGCTCAGGGTTGCGATGAGCTTGTCTTCACTCCAACTGTCCGGCAAGTCCGTGTAACGCACGTTGATTTTGTCACCGTCGACTTTGGTTACCGTGGCGTGCTTGAGCGACGAGGCCCATTCAGCCAGCACCATGTCGCCCGCCTTGAGATCCGCCGGGTTATCGGTGCCAGCGGCGATCAGGAAGAGGCCAGTGACTTGGAACGTGCCCGAGCCAAGTTCCTTGACCGTCATCACGTCGCCCTTCTTGATCTCCCCGAGATCATAGGCAAACAGGTGATAGATCGCCGAAGCGTTGGTGTAGCTGCGGTCCTTGCCCTGGGTCAGGACAAAGACGCGACCGCCTTCCTTGGCGCTGGTGCCACGCGCCGGCAAATTCCATGCATTCTTCAGGGGATCTGCCTCTGCCGGAGCGGCTTCTCCCTTGGTACCGTCGGCCGGAGCGGCGACCTTATCGGCATTGGCCGGTGTCGCAGCGGCTGCCGGAGCAATGGCCTTGTCGGTTGCGGGTGCGGTTGCCGCGGGTGCGGGCGCAGGGGCCGGCGGGGTCTTCTTGCTGCAGCCAACAGCGCTGGCGACGGCCAGGGTGGCAAACAGGCTTAGGCTCCAGTTCTTCATGTGTCGTTCTCCCTACATGTACATGGCCTAGTTGAGTGCAATCCCAAGGCCTGGACCGCGTGACGCGGCGGTGGACAGTTAGAACCGGTCGATTTTCCAGGCGCCATCTTCGCGCTGAAGGATCGGCCGCAGTTCCTCGCCACCTGTCAATGAAATCGAAATGTTCTTGCGATCGGCGCTGTCACCTGGCTCAGCCGTAATCTTGAGGATACCGTCGTCCGCGGCCTTGATGTATTTGTCGACATGGCGCCAGAAACGTGGGCCATATTGTTCCATTTTCGGCCCCATGTCGGCGAGCAACCGCTTGGTGATCACCGGGGCCAGCTTGGGCAGTTCGTGGCTCGCAGCTGGACCGCGCAGGCCGGCCAGCACCCCGCGCGCTAGCAATGCATCAGGCGATTCCCCGGCAACAAGGCCCGGGTTGACCGCAGCAGGGGCAAGGCCAGCCTGACCAAGGCCCAGGGGCGGGCGCTCAGCATGGGCCTGCAACTGTGCCTTGGCGACGGCAGCACGCACACGGGGCGACAAGGCGGCGTCCGGCAACTGCGGCACAGCCCCGGCAACTGGGCGAAATTGTGGACCAACAGCTGGTTTGCCCGGCGCGTTTGCCGCAGCGCCTACCGCTTCCGGCTGGGCCGCGGGCAAGAGACACCGCTCAGGTTCGCGTTTGCAATCGGTTGGTTCGGTGCAGGCCGCCGCAAAGAGCAAGCCGGCCACAGCTGGGCCCAGGGTCTGCCAAGATCGCCGCATCAAGCCTCCCGGACGATGCGAATCGCTTCAATGACAACGGGTTTACGTGGCCGATCCTCACGATCGGTCGGCGTTGTGCCAATCGCCTTGAGGACATCAAGGCCATCGACCACTTCGCCGAACACAGAATGCCGGCCGTCGAGGTGCGGCGTTGCATCGCTCGTGATGAAGAACTGGCTGCCATTGGTATTGGGACCAGCATTGGCCATCGACAGGATGCCGGCGCGCTCATGGCGCAGCGAGCTATGGAATTCATCGGCAAACTGATAGCCGGGCCCACCGGTGCCATCGCCCTTGGGGCAGCCACCTTGGACCATGAAGCCGCTGATAATCCGATGGAAAGGCAGTCCGTCGTAGAAAGGACGGCGCTCATCCACACCGGTGAGCGGATTCTTCCAGGTCGTGGTCCCTTCGGCCAGTTGGATGAAGTTGGTGACCGTTGCAGGCGCCTTGTCGACAAACAAGCGCACGCGCAACATTCCGAAATTGGTTTGGATCTCAGCGAACACCTTGGATGCAGTCTCCAGCGGTGTAATCGTCTTGAGCGCTTTCTTTGGGGCGAAAAACGCCATGCTGCCTCAGTATGCGCGTCCGCGCGCAAGGGGCCGGAGTGTATGCCAGCCGGTTTTTGCCCGCAAGCTCGCGCCAAGCGTGCGCAGCCGTTACAATCTGGGGCATGACGACCCTCGGCCCTCAGCCCAATCCCCTCTGCGGCCGACTTTGGCATCTGGCTACGCCCCTGGCGCTGCTGTTGTTTAGCGCGCTGGGTTCTGTCGGCTGTGCTGACTCACAAGTGCGCGTTCAGTCTGAGTTTTGGAGCCAACCGGCCGCCGATCCAGACCTCCAGTTTGAGCCGGCCCTGCCTTTGCCTGCGGCGGTCACGGTCAGCCAAACCGCGGTGCAGGGCCTGATTCGCGATCATGGCAAGAGTCGGCGGGGCAACGACCTCAATAGCCTTGAGATTCAGACGGCTACGGGCTCGATGACCCTGCACTACAAGTTCGGCGCGGACCGCCGCCTGCCCTTACAGGCTGGGCAACGCGTTCGCCTCCTGGTGTGGCAAAAACTCAATCCCGACAAACAATTACAAGCCATTTCTCTGCTGGTGCAGCGCCTGCTCGCGGACGACACGCCCCTGACCCTGGCGGTGCTGGACGCCTCGGACTTAGTGCCGCGCGATCGGCTACCGCGGACGCTGACGATGATCACGCCAACAGAAGCCATGGTTTGGCAGACTTCCGAGCGCGGTTCGGGCGACTGCACCCTGGCGACGGCCCACCAAAGCTTTGCCACGGGCGTGACAGCGGACACGACAAAACGCAATAGTCCTCAAAACTTACATCCACCCGGCGCCCATATCCTGCTCCAAGGCGATGAAGGCCGCTGGGACATCGTGTTGCACGACAATCGGCGGACCTTAGCCACCACGTGCGTGCCAGAACCGCCGGCCTATTGGTCCTGGTCCGCCGTCCGCATCGAAGGCCCGGCGACGCGCCGACGCAACGGAACCAAGCAAGCCCAGGCTGGCGCGACGTCTGGAGCCAGTGACCGAGAGCTGCTAGAACCTGAGGAATAACAAGCTCTTGATCGGCTATCCGCCTTCGCTCCTCGCCTCAACCTCGCCCGCACCATCGGCGTGGGTGCCCTGCCCCAACTTCAACGCTGCGACGGCAACCTGACGCAGACCTTGGGCTGAATCCGTTTGTTTTTCTGAAGTTATGCTGGCCAACCCCTCCCGCTCGAATAGCCACGGCGGCGACCAAGTCACAAAATCCAGTTCTGCCCGCGCAAGGGGATGGCGAAACAATCGGTGCGTCCAGGGCGTCACTGGCAGGACCTCGGCCAACTGCGCTTCAATGATACGCATTTGCTCGGCACGCGCAGGGTCTAGACCGCGCCGATCGCCCAGGGTCAACGTGCCCGGCTCAAGTCCCGCCTGCCGGCACGCATCCGCCAAGCGCTGGATCATGTCGAGATTCTGCTGCCTTTGCCGTTGCATATCAGGCGGTTGTTGCCCGCGCGGGAAGTTCGAAACCGCAATCAAAGCCGTCACCGCAGCCGGCCCTGCTGCCTTCTTGCAGGCCTTGGTCAGCGCCGGCCATTGGGGCATCAGCAGCGGATCCTCCAAAAGACGCAGCAAATCGCCAATGTTGAGCAGCACCGTAATGGCGGGCAGGGTCGCGCCAGCCTCACGCAACTCAGCTAACCGAAATAGGAATTGCCGCATTTCCTCGAGATTGCCCTTTTCCAACACCCGTTGCGCCAAGAAGCGCTGGTCCAGAGGCTGCGTCACCAGGACCAGTTCCGCCAGCACGCCCTCTTTGGCCAAATCACACGCCATTTCGGCCAGTTCTTGGCGGGTACTTCGCTCGCACGCCGCCGTCAGCCAGCCCACCGGCCCGTGGACCGCTGCCAGTTGTTTCAGCGTGTTGCGCAGCGTCTGCGGTTCAAAGAGTTCGGTCCCGGTCAGTAGCAAGGGCCCTGGGCTTGGATCTGCCGGCCAATCCTTGGCAAATTCACTCGCTGTTTCAAGCACTTGATCGAGCATCTGCCCTTGAGGAAACTGCTCGATGCGAAAGCCCGGACAGGCCTCAGTGCAGGTGCGGCAATCGTCAATGCGGTACCACTGTTTGGCCTTGAACGCCTTGAATTCACCAGCCTTTTCTTGTTCAAACTCGCGAAACACCGTGATATCGTAGAACTGCGCCTCCACATGTTCACGCCCCAAGGGCCACAGCAGGCAGTTGGGCACATTGTAGGGCTTGATACGCGCGTTCCAGCGTTTCAGGTGAGGAATCGCGGACTTCACTGCCTGTACTACATCGGCGTAAGGCACGTAGAAGCGCGCCAGGTCATCGACATTGGAGCGTTGCGCGATAAAGGGCTGAATCATGAACAAGCCCACACCATGGGGCGCCATTTGCTCAATAATATCTGAAATGTATGGCGTATTGTCCGGCAAGAGAATCTGATTGTTCATCAGGTGCAGGTCGATGCCGCGCCGCTTGGCCAAGCTGCTCAGGTGCGCAAGGCCTTGCATGGCCTGATCAAAAGCGCCACGCGCGTGGGCAATGCGATCGTGAATCTCTGCCGTATGGCCGTGAATCGAAAAGGTAAAGCTGTTCAGGCCAGCGTCCAACGCCTGCTCCGCGAAAGCCCGGTAGGCAAACATGCGGCCATTGGTCGTCACGCCGATCTTCTGAAAATCGTAGGACTTTGCCAGCGCCACTAGGTCCAAGAAGTCAGGGCGGATGGTTGGCTCCCCACCTGAAAACCCAATCTCATCATAGCCTTGACTGGCTGCATACGCGATTCGCTGGCTGATTTGCTCGGTGCTCAGATCTAGTTGATCGGCCTGCGGAATGACCCGGTAGTCAAGCTGCGTGCAGTAGTGGCAGCGACTATTGCAGGTAAAACCTGTCTCAATGGTTAGCAATTTGCCCACAACATCCCTTCGCTGACGCCACGGTCAGGGACGTAAAAGCGTACAGGATTGCACCGTCGCTGGCGATCCCTGCTGCCATCTATTTGAAATCACATGGATAACCGCATCGACTTGGCTGAGCCATTGCGCTGCTTGGGCAAAGAGGTCAGCCCAATCGACCCTTGGCGGCGCTTATCGATTCAGTTTGCGTAGTTGCGGACGACCACTTCATCAATCTCGCCGCGACTATCGCCCTTGGCGTTGATCGATCGAGCGGCACGAACCGTGTCAATCTGCCATTTGCCATACAATTCACGGATAAAGCCGCAGTCGCTGTTGGAAAGCAGAAAGCGGACCCCGGCGCGATCGAGGCGCTGGCACACGTCCGCGAGGTCACGCTGCGCCTGGGCCGAAAACTGTCCACCGCTGTAGGCGTTGAACGACGACGTCACCGACAGGGGATGATACGGCGGGTCGAGATAGACGAAGTCCGCGCGATGGTCCTGCACGAGCTCTGGCAAGGCCCTGAAATCACTCTGGAGTACGGCAGCATCGCCCAAAGCTTGGCTGGCCACGCGCAGCCGATCGCCCAGGACAATCGTCGGGTTGGGATAGCGACCGTGCGGCGAGTTGAACAGGCCGCGGCTGTTCTCGCGCCACAACCCATTGAAACACGTACGGTTCAGGAACAGCATCCGCGCTGCCCTTTGCACAGGCGTCAAGGCAAACTGCAAAGGTTGTTGGGCGCGAACTGCATAGAAATACGCCGATCGCTCCGCCGCGTCACCGCCTAGGTACAGGGCTTCATGCTGCCCCAGGGCCTGCAGCAATTCATCCGCCTCATCGCGCAAAACTTTGCAAGCGTTGATTAATTCCGCGCTGCGGTCGGCCAGGACCGCTGCGTCCAGACGCTGCTGCGACCACAGATGGAAGAACAGGGCACCGCCGCCGAAGAAGGGCTCGGCGTAACGCAGCCGACCTTTGGGCAGATAGGCCTCCAACTGCGCGATCAGCTTACCTTTGCCGCCCACCCACTTGAGAAAGGGCTGTGCGTGGGGTTGGGCGACCCGCAGATGCGGAATCGTCGGTGCAAACGTGTCAAGATCTGGAGCGGAGTTTTCAGCAAAGGCGCGCGCGGTAGCCATCAAGACCTCGGTAGGGAAGAACCGAGGAGGATTGTTGGTCAGCGAGATCGCAGGTCAAAAAATGGCTTTGCTATTTATCTAGTAGCTATTTACCTAGCTCAGCACGGCGATCGCGATTTGCGATCGACATCAATGAGTTGGCTAATCACGCTCAATTGCGCGGGATCTGGCCACGGGCCGACGTCGAAACGATCGCATCCGCAAGACTATGGAACTACAGGCCAATTCCATTCACCCCATGCCTCGTGCAATTTGCACTGCGCCACGCTCGCCCGCAGATCGGCTGGCGGTGGCGCGATGATCGTCAGGAGCTCCTGCGTTTGTGGATGAATAAAGCGCAGTTGCCACGCATGCAGCATGCAGCGCGGCGCCGAGCGAGCCAGTTCCCAGCCATAGTCGCGGTCGCCCAGAAGCGGCAAATCGTCGTCGGCCAGCTGCACACGAATCTGGTGACGTCGCCCGGTACACGGCCTCGCGAGGAGAAGGGCAAAGTCTTGATTTTCATCGAGGATCATGACATCGGTCTGCGCCGTCTTGCCGCCCGCACGCACCGCTTGCACGGGGGGCTCAGCGCCGCGCACCTCTTTCAGATAGCTGCGTAAAGTCCAATGCTTCACCGCATGGGTTCGGGAACTCCCGGCAACTGCGAGGTACACTTTGTCCACAGACCGCTGGGCGAAGTCCTCTGCAAGCGCTTGATTCATTTTCGGATCAAGGGCAAAGAGCACCACGCCCGTCGTGTCCACATCCAGCCGGTGAAGCAACACGGGCGCGCGCGCCTGGGGGTCCTCAGCCTTGAGCCAGCGGTGAACCTGGGCTTGCAGGTGGTCACGGCGCGGATCTAGGGTGGCGTGCACGGGAATCCCCGGCGGTTTATCAATCGCAATCAGGGAGTTATCCCTGTACAAGACTGACAAGGACGGGGGCTGCACGGCGGGGTCCAAGGAATCGCTCATGGCAAAACATTGACCGCCACCGTGGCTGGCGTAAAGAAAAGCGATCCGTGCGGCGCTCTGTCCGCGCACGACAAGGGGCCTATGTTCAAGTTTTTGCGCGATCACCTTTTGCCGCAGCGCTCGTGGTTGGCCGCGCTGGTCCTGCTGCTGGTGCGGGTGACGGTGGGCTATGGTCTGGCTGATGCGGGCGTCGCGAAATTCCGCGCTATGGCTGGGGAATGTGCCGAGGATCCCCTGCCAGACTGTGAAGTGCAAGGCCGCAAAGCCTGCACCGACGCGGCGTGCCAGTCCCAGGTGCCCGGCCGCTGCGTCGACGAGCGCAGGAAGGCCTGCGCTGTCAGCGGTCAAGAAAAGCTAAAGTGGTTCGGCGGGTTGCACCTCTTTGGCCGACCGAACCTTACCCTTCCTGGAGGGGGCAAACTCAACTTTACCCTGGCGGCCAGTGTCGAACTGCTGGCCGGAGCCCTTCTTTTGCTTGGCCTTTTGGCCCGCCTAGCCGCTGTTCCTGCAGTGGTGGTGATGGCTGTGGCGATGGCGGCGGCGCACTGGGACACGGTGAACGGTCACCTGGGTTTTACCGGAGAACTAGCCTTTAATTACATGGTATTAGCTGCTGTCATCGCCTGCTTTGGCCCTGGGCGTTTGGCCATCGACGCCTGGCTAAGCGGCGGCAGCAAAGGTGCCCCTGCCAAGGGTGCAAAAGCGGCAAAGCCGACAAAGAAAGCGTAGATTCTTCCGTATTCTCACAGCTATGCACCCACCTGACTTGCCAGGATTGACCGGAAAGCCTACACACGTGGGGCCGGGTAGGTCTGGCAACCGCTGAGCGGTCGCGCGTCCGGGAGATGCGGGCGGGTCGGCAGCCGAGATGGCCTAAGTCTTTGCAGTTCGCAGAGTCACGCGTCATCCACACCGCAATTTCGCGACGGCCTTGATGCCGCCAGGATTGCGCCCGGGCCTTCCCTCCGTGCGGTTGAACCGCCTTACTGCGTGGCCATGGCCATGCCTGGAGATTGTCGATGAGCGTTCTCGTTACCAAGCAAGCCCCTGATTTTACAGCTGATGCCGTGCTCGCCGATGGCAGCTTTGCCCCCGTGTCTCTGTCGCAGTTCCGCGGCAAGTACGTGGTGCTGTTCTTCTATCCACTCGACTTCACCTTTGTTTGCCCCACTGAAATCATTGCTTTTGATCACCGGATCGCCGAGTTCGAGGCCCGCGGCGTGCAGGTGATCGGCGTTTCTGTGGATTCCGCGCACACCCACTGGGCGTGGCGGCAGACAAAGGTCAAGGACGGCGGCATTGGCGAAGTGCGCTACCCGCTGGTGGCCGACCTGACCAAGAAGATCGCCCGTGATTACGATGTGTTGATCAATGAGGCCATCGCCCTGCGCGGCTCCTTCCTCATCGACAAAGAGGGCATCGTCCAGCACCAGGTGATCAACAACCTGCCGCTGGGCCGCAACATTGATGAGATGCTGCGCACCATCGACGCCCTGCAATTTACCGAAGTCAATGGGGAAGTTTGCCCCGCCGGCTGGGAGAAGGGCAAGGGCGGCATGAAGGACAACCACGACGGCGTGGCCGAGTACCTGGCCAAGAACGCACGCAAGCTCTAAGCCTCTGAATGCAGGCAAGCTCTAAGCCCATGAATGCAGGCCCCTTTTCATTCCCATGCCCTCTGCGCCCCAGCGGCTGGCGGTGGCTGTCCGCAGCTCCTCTGGCGATGGTGTTGTGTGGCTGGAGTCTAGGAGCCTGCAAGGGGGGCCCCGATCCGCAAACTGCCGATGGAAACACGCTTTATTTGGCGCGTTGTCAGGCATGCCATGGCGCTGACGGCCAGGCTACGGGGGCCGCGGCCGCTAGTCTAAACCCAAAGCCGCGTAATTTCGCGGATAAGTCCTGGCAGGCCAGCGTCACGGATGCGCAAATTCGCACAGTGATTGCTCAAGGTGGTCCAAGTATTGGCAAAAGCGGGCTTATGCCGCCGCAGCCCGACTTGGTGAACACGCCCGGCCTGGACAAGTTGGTCCTCAAGGTCCGGGAATTCGGCAAATAGGCACCGTGCCAGCGGTATCGGTGTGATCCACCTGAGGTGACGACAAGCGCCTTTGCCGCTAGGATGGGGCCGGGCCGCGTCTTGTGGCCTGCACTGGATGGCCATGAACGCGCCCGATTGGCTGAGTTCCATTGAACTCATTACGTTTGATTGCTTTGGCACCTTGGTGGACTGGCGAGCCGCCTTTGACAAGGTCGACATCCGCAGCAAGGAAGACTTCGAGCAGTTCGAAGCCGAGGCCAGCCGACTGCAGGAGCAGGACCAGTACCTGCGCTACGTCGACGTGCTCAAGACGGCCATTGCCAAGGTTCGTCCGCAGTTACGCCCTGCGATCATTGGCCTTTTCGCCGATGACTGTGGTCGCATGGCCCCTTTTGCCGACACGGCGCGCGCCCTGCAAACGATCAAAGATGCCGTCAAGCTTGGCGTGTTGGCCAACAGCGACGCGGCGCACCAGCTCGACGTGATGGCTTCCCTGAGGATGGCCTGGGATGTGGTCATTACTTCTCAGGAATTGCGCGCTTACAAGCCCACCGATCGGGCTTGGGATGCCATCCTGCGCATGGGCGTGGCCCGGGCGGCTGTCACCCGCGATGCCTGGATGCACGTGTCGGCTTCTGGGCGCACGGACTTGGTGCCGGCGCGGGCCAGAGGGCTGAAAACATGTTTGATCAAGCGGCCTGGTGCTGATGAACGCACGACCTGCGACCTGCAGGTGGGCAGCCTGGATGAACTGGCAGCGTTGGTTCAAGCGGCCAAACAGGGGCCCTTGCTGCTGGAGATCGAGACGCCCTGCCCCGACGCCTATCAACTGGATTCCTTGCGACAATGGCTTCTGGGCACCCGCCTTGGCGAAATGCGGGCCATTGCCGGTGTGCGCAGTGCGACGCTGGTGCAGCGAGAAGATGGCATTTTCGTTGAGCAATACGTGTTTGGCGGCCAGCACGACGTCGAGAATTACAACGCGAGCTTTGCCGCAGAACACCGCGCATCCTTTCGCGATCAGTTTGGCTATGGCATTACCCGGACGCAGCGGGTGTCGCGCATCGCCGGGAAAGCCTAGTTATTCGGCGAGATTCGCTACGTCAGCCCTTGAGTTGACCATCGAACCGTCCCCACGCCAGCCTACTTGAGGATACCCGGCACCGATAGCTCGTGGTACAGCGCGATATTGGCTTGAATTGACTTGGCAAACACATCCAAGTCCATCGACTCGTCGGGGCCATGGGCACCGGTCTGCGGGTCCATGACGCCGTTGAGGATCAGCGGCAAATCCCCGAAACGACGGGCAAACATCGCCACAAACGGAATCGACCCACCCACGCCAATGCGCGCCAGTTTGCAGCCCCACGCCGACTGGTAGGCGCGGTCGACCGCTTCAAAGGCCGGACCTTGGGCATCGTAGGACCAGCCCTCTCCCGCCTCGCCGCGTTGTTCTAGCGTCAATTTCACGCCTTGGGGCGCCTTGCGCAGGCTATGGCGCAGAGCGCTCATGATCGCCTCAGGCGTCTGCCCCGGTGCCAAGCGAATAGACAACGTCGCGCTGACTTTGCCCTTGAGTGCATTGCGTTTTTCGCTGGCCGTCGGCAGGGTCGTCGCCACCACCGTAACGGCTGGCTGCAGCCATAGCCACTCGCCCACGGAACGGCCCTGCAGGGGCAGCACGGAGACTCCTGGCAGCAAATGCACGGACTTACGTACATCCGCCTTGCTGATCGGTACCGCTTGGGCTCCCGCAACCTTGGCGGCGCTCGGCTCTACAAGCGCCCCCTGCACCCGACCTTGAGGCGTCACCAGCTTGGCAATCGCTTGGCACAGCGCCGTGGCGGCGTCCGGCACGACGTTGCCCCAAAGGCCGCTGTGAACATCGCCGCGCATGACTTCCACAGTCAATTCCGCTTCCATCAGGCCGCGCAAGGACACGGTCAGCCCGGGCACGCGGGTCGACGGATTCTCGCAATCGGTCAAAATCATCGCATCTGCCGTGAAATCCTGAGGATAGGCGTCGATGAACCGCTCGAGGTTGGGGGAACCGATTTCCTCCTCACTCTCCACGATCAACTTGAGATTGCAAGGCAATCCACCGGTCACCTCCTGCCAGGCCCGAATTGCCGCCACGTGGGACATCCAGCCGCCCATGTCATCGGCGGAACCGCGCGCGTACAGGCGTCCCCTTTTGATCTTCGGCACATGCGCCGTGGTCTGCGTCCAGCCCTGCCCTGCCGGCTGCAGGTCGAGGTGACCGTAGACCAGCACTGTCGGCTTGCTGGGCCCCGCCTTGTCCCAATGCGCCGCCACCAAGGGCAAAGCACCTTCCAAATCGCGCACTTGTGAGACAAATCCCAGGGCCGCCAAGTCCTGCGCGACCGTGGCTGCCAGGGCGCGAACATCGCCGACGTGCTCGGGCTCGCAGGAAATCGCCGGCACGCGCAAGTAGGCACATAAATCGTCAATCGTTCTCTTGAGATCCTGGCTCGCTCGCGCACTGACTTGTTGCAAAACGGCGTCGCTCATTGGCGCTCTCCTTGATCACAAAGGCCCCTGGGCACAGCGCCCACTGCGCTGCTGCCGAAGCCGTTAGAACTGTTCGTTAGGCCTGAGGAATCGCCACTGGCCCTCGGTCAAGCTGCCCAGGCGGACCCGACCGACGCGCACGCGCTTGAGGCCGACCACTTGCAGCCCCACCGCCTCGCACATCCGGCGAATTTGGCGCTTTTTGCCTTCGCGCAGCACAAAGCGCAGCTGATCGTGGTTGAGCCACTCGACTTCGGCCGGCAAAAGCGCCTGTCCATCCAGGCTTAGGCCGTGGCGCAGGCGACGTAGCGCATCGACGGCGGGCTCTCCGGCCACCCGGACCAAGTATTCCTTTTCCATGACGTGGTCTTCGCCGATGATCTGGCGCGCGACACGACCATCCTGCGTCAACACCAAGAGCCCTTTGGAATCAATGTCCAACCGACCAGCAGCCACCAGACCGACCAGATGTTCCCGGCGCAGGGGCGGCCCGGGATAGGCTGGGTCTTGACGGTCGGGGATGATCAGTTCAATCGCCGAATGATATCCGTGCTCTGGCAACGCCGACACCCAACCAATCGGCTTGTTGAGCACGATCGTCACCAGATTGCGCGATTCGCGTTCCGCCTTTGGATCCAGGTCGATGCGCGCGTCGGGTGCCGCTCTCTGCCCGAGCACGGCCACGGCTCCATCGACGCGGACCCAGCCGGCGGTGATCCAGGCATCTGCCTCGCGGCGCGAGCAAACACCGCGATCTGCCATTAGTTTTGAAATGCGAATCAACTCCATGGCCACGCTTTGACGCGGTCCTACAGCCGCGGGTTGCTTCAGGGTAGGCTGCCAGGCCCTCTGCCGGCAAGTTCGGCTGCGGCTTTTTGCGCCAGATACCCGGGCCAAAGACGCCGCGGTGACGCGGTCCCTTCGCGATCCCTTCGGAGCCCTTGCGCAGGCGTACCATCGCAGGTACGATGTTCGATTTCCTAGGCATCGTGCGGGTGTAGCTCGCCCCGATCTGGCCTTGTTCCGCAGCCTTCTATCGCCCGCCGACTGGGCAAATCGTAAGAGGCAAACCGATGCGAATCTCGCAACTTCTTGGCCTAGCCGTCGCTCTTGCAGCGGCCGCATGCAGCCAGCACACCGGAGCCAGCGGCACCGGAAACGTCAACGCGATGGATGCCGGCATCCAAGGCAGCAACGGCAATGGCAGCATTGACGGCTTGACTGCCCAGGACACCGGCCCCGCCATCACGCAGTGCGCCACGGACACCGACTGCCAAACGGCCGGAACCCTTTGCGTCGGTGGCGTTTGCGCAAAAAGCTGTGTCGCATCCACCGAGTGCGGAACCGGCGAATCCTGCTTCCTCTCGGCCGATCGCATTCGCGCCGGCTGCGTCAAGATTGCGTACCCAGCGGACACCGGCAAGCCCTGCGCGATGGAAGACAAGTGCGGCGACAACACCGCCTGCCAAGTCCCCGCAGCTGTTGCGTATTCGGAATGCAAGGACAAGGCCGGATGCGCCGCAACGGAATCGGCGCACGCTGTTTGCACCGCCCTTTGCACCACCGACGTCGACTGCCCGACGCAAATGGCGTGCGGCAAGGTCGGCAGTGGCGATCACGTCTGCACACCGCGCAGCTTCTGCTCGCCATGCGTCAGTGACGAACAGTGCGGTCCGGGCGGCCTTTGCGTAGCCCATTCGGCACCGCAGGACGATGGCACCTTCAGTGGCCCGAAGTTCTGCTCCATCGCCTGCTCCGGCAAAAAGAGTGGCGAATGCCCAGCGTATGCGGCCTGCACCGACCTCGACGGCGATGGCCAATACGTCTGCACCCACAAGAACGCCACCTGCCAAACGGACACCGGCGCTCAGTGCGATCCCTGCGTAGAAACCGAGGGTTGTGCATCCAACGCCCTCTGCCTGACCTACCCCAACACGGGCGAGAGCTTCTGCGGCACGCAGTGCGACGCTAAGACGCCCTGTGGCACCGGCTACACCTGCAGCAAAGTAAGCACTACGCAAAGCTATTGCACGCCCACCAAGAACACCTGCGTCAAGGCCTTGGGCACCATCCTCAAGACTGGCGACGTGTTCCCCGACTTCGCGATGGTTGGCTACTACGACTCCAACAAGAACAATGACTTGACGGACGAACAGCCGGAACTGTTGCACCTGACGGACTTCAACCCCGACACGGGCAAGTACAAGGACGCCAATGTCGACACCATTTTGTTCATGGTTTCAGCCGGTTGGTGTACGTACTGCCAGCAGGAGACGGCCAAGTTCAAGGCCGAGTTCCCCGATCTGCGCGATCAAAAAGGCCTGATGATCTTCCAGGTGCTGTTTGACGGCATGGGCGAACCGTCGACGCCGACGCTGAAGTTCGTGATGAACAACTGGATTAAGCCCCTCAAGGCCCAAGGCGCGGTCGGCATTGACCCGGACAAGTTGACCGGAACGATGATCGGCGATGGGCCTCCGCTCAACGTCGTTCTCGATGCCCGCACCCTGAAGATCAAGGTCAAGGTCAATGGTTCGCCCCAGCAGACGATGGCAGACTTCCTAGCCCCGTACCTCAAGAAGTAGTTGCCGCGGCAGGCCGCCTGTTTTCGCAATGGAAGCAGGCGGTCTGCCGACTGGTGCGCCCTTCTAGGATCGAACTCCGGCACGCCCCCAAGCAGGCACCCTCAGGCTGCAGGGCACGCGTGCCCCGACTCAGCGCAGGATCCTGACATGGTAGGATTTTTTCCGTACTTTCGCGTGCATTCGTGGCTCCTTTGCCTGGGCCTGTGCTGGACCGCCGCCTTGGTCGCCTGGCCCCGTGGGGCCGATGCCCAGTGCGCCAGTTGAAGCAGCCCTTCGCTCCCGGTGGGAGACGGTGATCTTTCAGGCAGTTTGAGCGGCAACAGCAACCGCGACGCATGGCGCGCCAAGGCCAGCCTGTTGTATGGCCAGGTCAGCGCTGATAGCTACTATTTCCACAACACACGCACGCCTGATGACGTCGTCCGCCTGCGCCTGTACATGGTGATGGCCTCGCTCGGCCTGGACGCGCCCACGGGCACAGGCCTTAACGTCGTGATCCCGTGGGCACGCATGGCCCACTCGGACGCCGTTCAGCGTTCGGCCGACATGGAGTCCATCGATCAAAGCCTGGGTGACGTCGAAGTACGCCTGCGCCAAGACTTGGTGACGGCCTTTGGCTGGAAGACCGATTGGCGCCTCGCTGTGACCGCCGGCTTTGTCCATCCGACCGGAGATTACCTGTCCGGTCAGACCTTTACGATGAATATTGGCCGCGGCGTCTACTGGGCCTTGGCCGAGCTCGATGGCAGCTGGGCACCTTCGCAGCGGTGGGGCCTGCTGGCCAGTGCTGGAGCCCGCCAACCTTTGACTACCGCGCCCGATGGCTTGGCTTGGGGTACCGAAGGGCGCGCGACCGTTGGTGGCCATGTTTCGGTTCCATTACCGGATGTTGCCTGGCTCCCGAGCAAGTTCATCCTCTCCGCAGCCGGCGAATACCAGTACCGCGGCCGGGCCCAGCGCTCCGGCGTCGAACAACCCGATGTTGGCGGCCACTTTGTCAATATTTCTCCAACCTTCTTCCTCCCGATCGCGGGGGACTACTACCTAAGCCTGTCTGGCCGCCTCCCCGTGTGGCGTTGGGCCTATTCTACCGAAGCCATTGCTCAATTGGTCGCCGGACCCTCGTACTACGTGTCGGTCGGCGGTAGCCTAGCCTTTGCAGGCAAACCCGCGGCACCCCTGGTCGATCCCGCCAAGGGACCTAAGATCGGCGAGCCCGCTGGCCTCCCTGAGATCAAACAGCTTTTGAAACCCGGTCGTTGGAACGTCATCGACTACTGGGCTACGTGGTGCGTTCCCTGCCAGCGCCTCGGTAAGTCCTTGGAAGCCTTTGGTGAACGTCACCCCGATCAGGTCTCCGTGGTACGGATGGACGCTTCGGACTGGGAGCGCGACGTCTGGCTAAAGTTCCTTCCAGATTCCAAGGGTTTACCAGTTGTTGATGTGTACGGTCCTGACGGGCTGCTCAAGGCACGGCTTATCGGTGACGCGGCATTCCAGTATCGCGCCCACGTGGATGTCCCGGATTCATTTGTCGATCCGCCTGAGTCTGCAACAGCGACCCAGGCCCATCCCTGAAATTCACAGACAAAGGATCGCGTTCAGTGTCGTGCCGAACCCAAGATTCGGCGGTGCGAGGACCTTTGTCGCTTTGGCGCCTGGCAAGAGGAATTGGCAAAAACAAAGAAGCTGTCCGTTTCGCCGATTCGGAGGGGGGGAAGGGCGAAACGAACAGCTTTGTCTGCAGGGCCGTGTGTACATAAAGTCTACACGCCGGCCGCAGGTGGGTCCGCAGCCTAATTGGTCGAGCAGGGGCCGCCGCGAATTTAGGGGGTTCGCGACGATTCTCAACCATGCGGACCGTTGACCGACCGTTGATACCGGGCCGATAGGGAGTCGGCGTCGCCTAGTCAGTCATAGCGGTTGGAAGATGGTGCAGGAAGTGTGCCAAAGCGGGCAGGCGCAATTGACGGACTCTTCGTCGCTGCTCGCGCTGGTGAACAACACAGGTAGGTATCTGATTTTTCACTGTTTTTTGCGCACTACTGGGCTGCGCGGGTCGCGGAGCCGCGATCGCCCCGTGCCCCGATTTGGCGCACTTATGTCTCATTTTGAGAATGGCCGTGTCTCAATTTGACCAACATCCCTGAAGATCTCAGAAGTCTTGGGCCTCAAATAATCCACGAATCAAGGGCTTTCCCTCGCGAACGAGCCAATGACCGCCCGCCAGCGTTGCCCAAGGTGTTCCGTCCTCGCCAAGAACCACAAGGTCCGCATCGCTGCCCACGGCCACGCGCCCTTTGCTCGGCAGACGAAATAACGTCGCGACATTGCTGGTGAATGCCGGAAGAACCTGGTCTAGACGCCAGCCCATGGCCAGCAGTTCCGCCACGGCCTCAAGCAAAGAGGCGCTGCGTCCCACGTCCATGTGCAATAAATTTCCGTCATTATCAAAGGTTGGCAGGCACCCGCCCCCGTCCGAGGAAACGGTCAGTCGGTCAGGAGACAGACCGGTCCGCAGCCAGTCGTCCATCGCCTGCGCAGCCGATAGCGAGTCCTCATCCGCTGCAAAAGCAGTGACATCCACGTAGATTCCTGAGGCACTGAGTTCCTTGGCCTGCTGCCACAATCGGCGATTGCGGTTGCAATGCGTGGGGTGATAGGTGCGTGCAGGCAGTTCGGCCTGGGCCAACGCTTGCTCGATCAGTTGCAAGCCCCTAGAGCCATCGCCCAAATGCAAGTGTAAAATTCCAGCCTTACGCGTAATCATGCCGCTGACATGGGCATCGGACGCCAAGCGTAGCAGTTCGTCCAAGGTCGGTTGCGAGGAGCGATGGTCACTGATCGCCAGTTCGCCAATGGCGACGATGCGGTCGTTGTGCACCAGATCGCCGCGAACCGAGCCGGTCAGGGTCTTCGGTGGCACCTGATAACCGCCCGTATAGCAATAGGTTGTCAGACCAAACTCGGCCAAGCCGCGGGCGTTGGCGAGCAGTTCAGCCATCGATCGCGTCTCGGTATCGGTGCCCAACAGGCCGATGGCCGTGGTGACGCCTGCCAGGGTCAAATGGCTTACCTGAACCGGCAAAACCCGAGTCGCTGCCCCTGCTTCTCCACCGCCACCTGCGAAGTGAACATGGCCATCGATCAGCCCGGGAATCAGGCGTCTTCCCGCCAAATCAATGGTATCTACGGGCCAATCGGTGGGCGGATCGCTCAGATGAGCAGCCATCGCCACGACCTGTCCGCCCGCTAGCAAAACGTCCTGCCTGCCCAACGGGGCGGGCGAGAAAACGTCACAATTACGCAGAAGTACAGCGGAAGGCGGCGACAGACGCGTCATCATGGGCAGGGCCCCGGCCAGCCCAGTGGCTTCTGAGCGGCGGCAACGATGCCACGGCCAGCAACCGTGGGCAATAAGTTGGTAATCTACGAGAGCGGTTGCGTATTGCCGCCCGTGTCCGTAGCATCGCCAGATCCCAGGATTGCAGGCCGAATGGGCCGGCAACCTTGAGCGAACGCCATGAACCCTTAGGCCAAATGGCCCGTCCAGCGGAGGCGTACCGTGGCAAGCTCCGTGGTCCTGCCAGACCGACCAGAGAGGCCGCCTCTGCAGCGCGTGGGGGCCTCAACCGGCTTGCGTGCCATCGCCCATCGCCTTAGACCGGCAATGGTCGCGGGCGTCCTAAGCACGGCAGCCGCGTGTGGCGAAGCTGATTCAGCTGTAACTTCGGGCATTTATGCCAATGGTGGTGCCGGTGACATTGTCGGCGAAGTCGGCGCCAACGGTGACAGCGATGGCTGGGTCGCGGAGGTCGATGTCGTAGCACCAGATACGTGTGTCAGTTTCTGTGCTTGTGCGGCGGCGGGCACCTACTGCGACGATGGCAATCCGTGCACCGCCGGCGAGCGCTGTCAGGCTGGATTAGGCATTTGTGCCAATGGCTTACCTGTGAATTGCCCTGGGATCTCTGCCTGCATCCAAGGCCAGTGCGACCCAAGCCAAGGCGGTTGCGTCTGGGGCCCTGCGCCCCAAGAGACGCCCTGCAACGACGGCAATGCGTGCACCAGCAGCGACGCGTGCAAGGGCGGATTGTGCCAAGGAAAGATTGCGCAATGTGACGATGGCAACCCTTGCACGGCCGACAACTGCGACCCCGAGCTCGGCTGCATTTGGCCTGTGATCGCGGCTCCTTGCGACGATGGCGACCCGTGCACCAAGTTTGACGTCTGTACAGCCGGCAGTTGCGCGGGCCTACCCACGGACAGCACGAGCGCCTGCAACGACGGAAATCCTTGTACAACGGATAGTTGCGCTACTGGCTTTGGCTGCGTCCACAGCACCAACGCCCTGCCCTGCGACGACGGCAACGCCTGCACCACAGGCGACACATGCAAGGGCGGCAATTGCCAGAGCGGGACGTTTACCTGCCAATGTGCGCAGAACTTAGACTGTTTTCCCTATGAGGACGGCAACGCGTGCAATGGCTCCTTATACTGCGACAAGACGGCTTGGCCATGGAATTGCAAAGTTAATCCAAAGACTATCGTGCAATGTGCCGACCTAGGCAGTGGGCCGTGCATCGCCAACCTCTGCAAGCCGACCACGGGCCAATGCGTACCGGGCCTTAGCAGCGGCCCTTGCGACGATGGCCTGGCTTGTACAGGCGATGATCACTGCGAAAATGGCCTGTGCGCCGGCTCACCACCGCCTTCCGGCTGCGATGATAGCAACCCGTGCACGCTAGACGGTTGCAGCGGGGACGCCTGCACACACGACGCTGTGCCAGACGGAATTGCCTGTGATACTGCGAAGGTATGCAAGGCCGGCTCCTGCCAAGCCAAATGCAGCCTGCTCAATCTAGCCGTGGGCACGACCGGAACTGATGATTTCTATGCAGTAGCCGGCAGCGGCTTTGGCGGCTGGACGGCGGTCGGACGCAGCAGCGGCCCTGGCGGCACCGACGGCTGGATCGTCGAGTTCAACCAGGAAGGCTCCGTCATGTATCAACTTTTTGTCGATGGCGGTGCCGAAGAACAATTGCGCGCCGTGGCCCTGCCCAGTGACGCTACACGCATCGCCGTGGGCTGGTCGGGTTCGATTGCCAAGGGATACAGCGGATTTGCCGTGTCCTATACCGAAAAGGGCAGCATCGCCTGGCAAAAACTCTATTCCGGCGGCAACCGGCGCTTGCACGGCCTGACCCCCGTGGACGGCGGCATCGTCGCAGTAGGCCAGATCGACGACGGGGGCAGCAGCGGTCAACAAGGCTTGATCATGCGCCTGGACTTTGCCGGTAACGTGATCTGGCAGAGCCAAATCGGCTTTCAGAGCAATGACATCCTCTACAGCGTCCTGAGCGAAGGCGGCCTATTGTACACCGCTGGCATGTCCTTCACGGCCGGTGCCCAGGGCGATGGCGACGGCTGGCTGGCGCAGGTGGACTTAGGGGGCCAACTGATTTGGCAGCAGCAACTCGGCGGTAGCCAATTCCAGTCTTTTGCTGCGGTGTTGCCGGCTGGCGATGCCCACCTGTTCCTGCCCGGCATCACCAATGGCGCCGGTTCAAACTACGACGGGCTGCTCGTGGCGACCAAGTTGGACGGCAAGCAAGAGTGGGCTAGCACCTTTGGCGGCGCAAAGGACGATTTCTTCAACGGTGCTGCGGTGTTTTCACCAGGTCTGATCATGGTTGGCGGTTCCGAGTCGTACTCGGCGGGCGGCGACCAAGACGGCTTGCTGGTCCGCGTCGACGGCAGCGGCAAGATGTTGTGGCAAAAAACCCTTGGAACGCCGGGCAATGACGTGTTGTGGGGCGCAACTTCGGTGGCCAATGGCGGTGTGGTCGCGGTCGGCACCACGGCCAAGGCGCTCGTGGGCGGCAAGCCGGGCGATTCGGTCAATGGTTGGATCGTGCGGGTAGACAGCGCCGCCGATTCGAGTTGCAATTGACCCCCGGCGCTGGCGTGGGCGCACTCAGACGGTAATCATGGCTCAAGCCCTTGAACATCTTCGCATTCTCGACCTAACCGCCCTGTGGCCCGGGCCTCTTGCTACGGTCATGCTAGCGGACTTGGGCGCCGACGTGCTGAGGCTGGAAGCCCCAGACCGCCCGGATTTGCTCCAGTTTCTTGAACCGATGGATGCGGGCGACGCGGGGGCGGCCTGGCGCATGGTCAATCGCAACAAGAGGTCCCTGGCGCTCAACCTCAAGGCCCCGGGGGCGGCGGCGATTGTCGCGCAGTTGGTGCAGACCTACGACATTGTGATCGAACAGTTTCGCCCTGGGGTCTTGCAGCGTTTAGGTATTGATTACGAGGAGTTGCGAAAGGATCAGCCCCGACTCATTTGGTGTGCGCTGACCGGTTATGGGCAGGATGGCCCCTACCGCGACCGCGCCGGACATGACCTTGATTTTGTAGCTCTTTCAGGCCTGGCTTCGCGCATGTCGGCAGGACCTTCGCACCCGGGGGCGCTGATCGGCGACGCCGCTGGCGGCAGCTTTCCTGCGATTATTTCAATACTTGCCGCAGTCATTCAGCGCGATCGCACTGGGCTTGGCCAGTTCATTGACGTGGCGATGGCCGATGGTGCCCTGTGGCTCAATGCGTGGCCGGCGGCGGAGGCTTTGACAACTGGCGCTGCACTGCCTGCTGGGGCCCACGCCTTGGAAGGGGGCAGTTTGTATGGGTATTATCGCTGCAAGGATGGTGGCTACTTGGCCATGGCCGCCTTGGAGCCCAAGTTCTGGCAACAGTTTTGCGCCGCGATCGAGTTGCCGGACCTCGTCGACGCCGACACGACAACGCCAGAGAAGACGAGTCAAGTTCGCGAACTGATTGCCAATCGTCTGGCCCAGGAGGACCGCGCCACCTGGCAGGGGCGCCTCGGGGCCGTGGACTGCTGCGTCGAATCGGTGTTGACGACGGAACAAGCGCTGGCCCATCCGCATTATCAAGCCCGGGGCGCGGTCGTCGATGTGCCCCTGGCTGGGGGTGGACACGTCCGTCAACTCGGCAGTCCGCTTCGGCTTTCAGCCAGCGAGCCCCGCTATTGGCGCGCCGGGGTGGAGGCGGGCACCGATAGCCGTGCCGTCCTGGCGGAACTCGGACTGAGCGCCGAGAAAATTGAGCAATTGTGCGCAGATGGCGTGGTATACGCCCCTCAAGGTTGCCCGGAGTAGTGGATGCAGATCGCTTGGGTCAGTGGGTCAACAGGACTGGTCGGACGGGCTTTGGTGACGCAGTTGCTGGCCCAAGGCGTGCGGACCTACGCGCATGTTCGTCCTGATTCCAAGGATATCGAGCGTTGGCAGAGCCATTTTGCTGGCTTGGGCGCCCAGGTGGTGCTGACGCCGTGGCAGCAGGCCGACATCAGCGAGGCCCTGACAACTGCCCAAGTAGACACGGTATTTTGCTGCATTGGCACGACCAAGGCCCGCATGCACAGTGACGGCGAGGCGGCCAACAGCTACGAAACGGTGGACTTCGGCCTGACGCGCACGCTTGCCCTGGCCAGCGCAGCAGCCAAGTCCGTGCAACGATTGGTCTATCTGTCGTCAGAAGGGGCTTCGGCCGACGCCGTGGGCGCCTACCTGCAGTGGCGCTGGAAGGCGGAACAGGCCGTGCAAACATCCGGCATTTCTTATACAATTGCCCGAGCTCCTCTCATCACAGGCGAACGCGATACGCCTCGCCTGCTCGAAGGCGTCGCTGCGTCGGCGCTGGTGGGAATTCTCAAGGTTTTATCGCTGGTTGGCGCAAAACAGACCGCAGCCCGCTACCAAAGCATCTCCGGCGAGGATCTTGCCTTTGCCTTGCGCACCGCGGCTGTGGATCCGTCCTGCGCCAATCAAGTCTTACGCGCCGAACAATTGAGTCGACCTGTTCATGGAACTATCTGAATGAACGCCAACCTCTCGCCAACACTCGCCCTAGTCTGAGTGCCCGCCCTAAGGAGTCCGATGACCGCCAAGGAAAATGCCACGTTGTATGAACGCGTTCGCACTTGGATCGATGACGACCCGGACCCGCAGACCGCGCGAGAAGCCGAAGTACTTCTCGCTCAAGCGGAATTCGCCAAGCTTTCGGATCAGTTCTATGGCCACCTGGAGTTCGGCACGGCCGGGCTGCGCGGTGTCTTGGGGGCCGGTCCCAATCGGATGAATCGTGCCGTTGTCCGTAAAACGACAGCGGGATTGTGCCATTACCTGATCGCAGAGATCCCGGATGCACGGGCCAAAGGCCTAGTTATCGGTCGCGATGGCCGCCGGGGTTCGCTGGAGTTCGGCGAGGATGCAGCGCAAGTCGCTACAGCGCTTGGATTTGTTGTCCACTGGTTTGAAGACTATGCGCCCACGCCCCTCACCGCCTTTGCGGTAGAACACCTCGGAGCGGCCGCGGGCGTCATGGTAACGGCCAGCCATAACCCACCGGAATACAACGGATATAAGGTCTACTGGCGCAATGCTGCGCAGATCATCCCGCCCCACGACACCGGCATTGCTGCGGCGATTGCGGCGGTAACTGAGGTCAAGGCGATTAAACTCCTTGATTGGCAAGCTAGTTTGCAGCAAGGGCTCATCAAAGTCGTGCCGCCTTCGGTGCAGGACGCCTACTTCGCCGCGCTGCAGGGCCTGGACTTTCATCTGGAGATGGACCGCGATTTGGTCATTGCTTACACGCCATTGCACGGAGTCGGCGGCGTTTCGATCCAGCGCGTTTTTGCCGAGGCGGGCTTTGCCAACCTGCACGTGGTGGCGAGCCAGTTCACGCCCGATGGCGAGTTTCCCACCGTGCGTTTTCCCAATCCGGAAGAGCCCGGCGCCATGGACCATGTCCTTGCATTGGCAGCAGAAGTCAGCGCGGATCTGGTCCTGGCCAATGACCCCGATGCCGACCGATTGGCCGTGGCCTTTGGCCAAGCGTCCGGCAGCGTTCGCATGCTAAGTGGCAATGAAATCGGGGTATTGCTTGGCCATCACCGCATCGTCGACGACCCAAAGCCAACGTCGCCGCGCCTGCTGGTCACGACCATTGTATCATCCCCACAACTTGGCGAGATTGCTCGCGATTTGGACGTTGAATATGCCGAAACCTTGACCGGCTTCAAGTGGATCGCCAATCAGTCCTTGGCCTGGCAGGCCCGCACCGGCGGACAGTTCGCCTTTGGCTATGAGGAAGCACTAGGTTCGTCCACAGGCCCCGTGGTGCGCGATAAAGACGGCATTGGCGCTGCCATCGTTTGCGCGCGTCTAGCAGCCTTTCTCAAACGCAAGGGGCAAACGCTGGGGGACCGCCTCGACGACATCGCCCGGCAACACGGCGTATGGGTGAGCGCCCAGCACAACGCGACCTATCCGGGCAGCAGTGGTGCCGCAAAAATCGCTTCGCTCATGCAGGGGTTGCGTGCAAATTTGCCTTGGCAGATTGGCAGCCAAGGCGTGCAGGCCATTGCGGACTTCCAGGTCGGCACTCGGACCAGCCGCGATGGTGAAGTCGCCGCGCTCACGGACATGCCGCAATCCAACGTCTTGAGTTTTCAGCTGCAGGGCGGCAACCGCATTGTCGCTCGGCCCTCGGGGACCGAACCCAAGATCAAGTTCTACTTTGATGTCAAGGCTTTGCCCGGCACTGATGAATCGCTAACCGATGCGCGGGCCCGGGCTCAGGCGACGCTGGATGAACTGCGCGCTGCGTTCTTAGCGTTGGCCGACCGCATCTCAGCCTAAGGCGGGTCCACGCGGTCTGTGTGCGAAGTTTCTGAAATAACAAGGGAATACTTTGCGCGATCCCGAGACGGGAGATGGCTTGCCCGATTCCGCCAGGAACGTGGGGCGCAATCCCTACTTGAGCATTACGCCACCCGGGTAGGAATAGCTGACGTAGGGTGCCCAACCATAGACAACCAAACCACAATTCTTGGCGTTGAGCGTCGGGCAGGTCAGGGTGTGCGAACCGGGCGTGGCCTCTAGGCGCGCGACCGTCCAACCGGTCGAAAACGGCGTAAAGCTGCCGGGATCAATCGCCTGTCCGTCCAAGGTCGCCGAGCCGCCCACGGGCGCAATGATGTTGACATAGTTCTTGTCATAGTTGTTCGGCACGAGAAACACGTACTGACTCAGGTACTTGTCAGAGGGCACCAGCAGACTGAAATCCGGATCGCCGACCTTGGCGTCGCCTTGCTGGGGGATATTGGGACAATCCGCGTTCTTCTTGCACGGCTGCGGACTCCCCAGATCATTCCAGAAAGACGTGCAAATCTTCTCGGACTGATCGGCAAACTTGGTGGTGCAGACGTCCGAGTTGGGATCAGGCGCATTGGCCGCGGCCATGAATTGGCCAACGAGTATGGGCTTATCGGCGTTAATCGAAAAGTCCTTGTCCGTTTCAAACTCGTACCACTGGCCCTTGTTGAGCACGGGCACATTGGCGACAACCGGTGAGGTCGTGACATTGGTGCCGTCCTGAGACGCCAAAATACGCCAGGTGTCTTTTTCATTGCCACGCGGCTGAAACTTGGTCGCTAAGTACTTGGTACCCCAAGTAGAAATCGGGAAGAGCTGCTCCTCAAGGTGGTCCTGGCAGCAGGTGCGCGGGCAGTCGTCATTGGTCGTACACGCCCAGCCCTGGTACTCGCAGACGCCGTTGACGCAGTGGTCGGTGTTGGGCGAGTTGGACGATTCCGAGCCGCCGAACACCACCACCGGGTAGTCGCAAGAAATGTAGCTACCGGTCAAATCCGCAGCGCTGGCGTTGGTTTCGATGTTGAGCACTTCGCCTTGATCGAGGTCGAACTCTTGCAAGTCGCCCTTCTTCATCGCCGTGACGTTGCTGGTGCAGCCGACCGGAACGACGGCGCCGGTGTCTTTGTCCTTGTAGCAAGCGCCCGCCGATGTCGTTGCTGAAGCAGTGATTTTGCAATGCGTTTTACCCGGCTGGGTCGAGACGATGTTGAAGTAGCCGCGCAGATCGCCGGTCTGTTCGCGCGTCATTATGAAGTAGTCGTTGCCGATGCCATTGGTCGGCAGCAACAGCGAGGCATCATTGGAGAATACGTCTTGATTCTGCAGCGGATTGAACTGGTAGGCGACGATCGGCTGACTCGACTGAATCCGGTACGCCGCCTTGTTGCGGTTGGTGCCATCTTGATTGAGCGGCTTCACTTTCCACGTTGGATCCGGCAGGTTAATGATCTTGAGCGCGCCCTTGGGCACCGTATACGTCGACTTCATGCCCGTACCGGCCGTCACCGTCACTTGCGCGGCTTTGTCCTTGGTATTGGAAATAATCACGCTAAATTGCGCGTTTTGGGCATCAAAGTACTTGGGCGTTCCGTCAGGATTGGCATTGCCGGAATAGACGTACACGTTGTCGAGGTCGACCGCCCAATAGTCGCAGCCGACATTGGTGTTGGATTTGAAGTCGCTGTTGCAAGGGTTGACGCACAAGCCGCCCAGGCAGGTCCAGCCCTGCAGGGAGCAGTCGTTGGTGTCGTAGCCACTGCCATCTGCCTTGCAACTCAGGGCCTTATCGCCATTGCACTGTTGCTGCCCCGGCACGCAGGTCTGGCACTTGCCAAAGAGGCAAACGGTGTCGCCGCTGCAGGTCGACAGGACCTTGGCCGCCGCGCCGGTGTCATTGCACTGCATGACGGTCTTGGATGCAGTTTGGCCCACGGGAACCTTGCCACAATACTGCTTATTTGGCTCGCAGGTATGGCAGCTATCGGTGTAGCAGGTCGGCTTGTTCGGCGGGCATTCGGTGGTGGTGGTGCTTGCGCCGTCGGCGTTGCAAATATCCAAGAATGTTGTGCCGTTGCAGACCTGGCTACCGGGCTTGCATTGGAACACGGTGCACTTGTAGTCGATGCAGTTGGAACCTTGGGCGCAGTGGGCGTCGTACAGGCACTCGACGCACTGGTGGGTTCCGACGTTGCACCACGGTGTCGCGGCGGAAGTTCCGTCTCCGGTCAAGCCCTTACAGGCCGCTTGGGTGGTGCAGGCGGGGCCGCTGTAGCTGCTGCCGTCGGTGGCGGCGTCGTCGCTGCTGCCGGCGTCGTCGGCGTCGCAATCGGTGCAAGCATCATCGGTTGCGCCACAATTGTCATCTGTGCACGCATCATCGGTGACGTCCGCGGCGACAGTGTCAGCGCCGTCGGTCTTGGTGCCAGCGCCATCGATGGCGTCGGCGATAATCGCATCACCCTGCGGCGGGAAAAGCCCCGTGTCAACCGTACCTTGCGTGTTGCCAGCCTGATTGTTGCTGCAAGCCAGAGCGAGCAGGGTCAGGGCCAGCAGCCCCCAAGCACGAGGGTAGAGGCGCCACTGCGTTGAAACTGTATTGGTTCCAGTCATTATCCGTTCCTTGACAAGCGTATCAGAACACCGGCAGCGAGGCCTTGATGGCCGCGTCAGGGTCGCCGTCCCCGCTCACGCCGCGACTACAGCGGTGCCAGCCAGAGCCGAAGTCCCTGTCGCGCCGATGCTGCAAAACCTTACTAGCATACGCAAGTCCCAGGCCTTTCACAATTGCCAAGCAGCCAGCGCCCGTTTTCCCGGGTTGCTTGGACCCCAACAAGTTAACCAGCTGATCATAGGTTTATTTCGCCACGGCGATGGGCGTGACGCAGGGCATCGAACTGCCCAGGCGGGCCAAGGCGCAGCGCCCGATCGGCCGCGTCCAGCGCCGAAAAGGCCTCAGTGGCCCCTGGCGGGTCGACGCGCCGGAGCACCTCAGCGACAGCAACCTCGAGGGATCCAGGCGGCAACAAATTGAATTGACGGCGTAATCCATCCAGAGCTAGCCATGCCACGCGCAGCTTGCCTTCGATGCTATGTCCGGCAATGTGCGGTGTAGCGCGATCACAGGCGGCAACAAACGCCGGATCCGGCTGCGGTTCGCCGACAAAAGTGTCCACGGCTAGGCCGCGCAGGGCGCCGGTACGCCGTAACTGAGCTGCGGCTTGCTGCTCAAGCACGCCACCCCGCGACGCCTGCAGAACTACCGCGCCAGGCCAGCCAGTGAGGACAGATTCATCTAGCAAATCCAAGGTCTTGTCCGGCCCCTGTCCAGTCAGCGGCACGTGTAGTGTGACCGCCAGCCACGGCTGCTGCAGCGCCTGCGTCCAAGACATCCCGCAGAAATTCGCATCGAGCCGTGCACGCGGCGGATCGCAGCCAATGGCCCTAAAGCCACGCATCTGCAATCGCGCAAGAACCGCAGAGCCGACCGCCCCAACACCTACGACCAGAATTCTTCCTTGTTCCTGAGGTGTTACGCCCTGGCTACTCAGGCCCCAATCGACCCAGTCGGCCACGGCGTGGGCATTGCCACCTCGACCGGTATGCAGGCCAATGCCCTGTTGTTGCAAGGCTAGTTCGTCCACGTGGTCCGTCCCCGAGGACAGCGTCGCCACGGCCCGCAGGTTCGGCAAGCGCTGCAGAGCCGCACGATCAAGCTTGGTCACCGAGCGCAGCAGAATTGCGTCGCATTTCTCAAGGGCTGAATCCGTCCAATCGGGCTGCCGCGGGCGGTAGGGCACGATCGCCAAGCCGTCCAGCCAGGACAAGGGCAGCGCGGCGACATCACCCGACAAAACCCCAGTATCAACAGCAAGATGAACCATGGTACTACCTCAAACAGCGACCCTTGCAACAGGCAGCAGGGCACGCGGAATTCCCAACTCGCCGGCGCCATCCCGGCAAGACTGCGCCCCAACAACCAAGGGCGCCAGATCCGGACCTTCTTTAGGCTAGTCGGGTAGTTGTGTCTGTGCCAAGGTCAGCAAGCGCGCCCACTCGCTCGGCCTTAGGGGCACGACGGATAGGCGGTTCTGCCGGATCATTTCGATCTGCCCCAAAGGTCCCGACCCGCCGTATTCTGCCTTGATTTGCTCCAGAGACACCTGCAATTGCAAGGGAATCACCGGGGCGATGTCGACGCAGGACCAACGCGGGTCGTCGGTCGTTGGGTCTGGATAGTGGCTGCGCACGACCCGGGCCACGCCCACGCAGCATTTGCCGACATTGCTGTGGTAAATCATCACTAAGTCGCCGAGTTGCATCTGCCGCATGAAATTGCGCGCGGCATAGTTGCGCACACCATCCCACTGGCCTACCTGCAAACGTTGCAGATCGGCAAAGGAAAATGCGTCGGGTTCGGTCTTCATCAGCCAATACTGCATCGCGCCTCCGTGCATCACGCCTGCCGAGAAGGGGCAAGTTGCCAGAGACCCGCGGATTCTGCTATCCCAGGAGGACACAACCGCTGTGCTGGAGGTCCCCGTGCCCAATGATCTGCCCCGCTCGGCCGATGCCGTGCCCCGGTCGGCCCATGCCCTGCCCCGGTCGGCCCATGCCCTGCCCCATGTGCTAAAACGTCATGCGTTGCGCCTCACTTTGCTGGCGATCGGCGTACTCTTGTCCACCCAAGCCTTTGCGCTTCCTACGTTTTATGCGGGCCTCGGCGCGCGCAGCTATCAGTTGCCCGGCCATGCGGACACGACGTACGCCGGATCGGTCGAAGCTGGTGTTGATTCCATCTGGAATGACATGGGCTTAGGCCTGCGCGCTGATTTTCCGCACCTGCGTCCGTCGGTGGCGGCTCAGGCGCGATGGACGGCACTCAATGTCTGGCTAGCGCGGCTCTACCTGGGCGCGGGGGTCGGCGTCGAGAATGCGACAAAACCAACAGGCGCGCCTAGTTACAGCTGGAGTGGCGTGTGGGAAGTTTTCGGCGGGGTGCGTGTCAGCCTGCCGATCGGCCCGTACTTGGCCGTGCAAGCCGGTGGTGCCTATTCCAAAGTCAAGGACGGCTTTGACCCATTCGCCACTTTTGCGATTGGTTTCAAGATCTAGCGGCACCAGTTGCTGCCAAGCTGCAGTGCCTGACGGCCGGATGAACGCGACCGTTTACCATGCGCAATTGGATTACCATGCGCGATTGGACGCGGCAGCGGCATGGGGCCGCTTCAGCCAGCCTTGCACCTAATCGTCTTCCCTAGCACTTTCAAGGAACTCGCTCAGGCCTGCAATGCGCCCCGCGGTCTTTATCGCTAACTTTCGCGCCCGGGCAAAGGCTTGTTCGGACTCGAAAAGTTGCTCGTAAGGAAGCGGCAAGGGCGCGGTGTCCTGAACCGGCGGTCCGGCGCTCTGCAGGGTCCGACGCAGGCGGGCGGCAAAGGCGGGCTGAAAGCCGACGTCAAAAGCGGCTGTGCGCGGCAATAGCTCTGAAACAACGCGACAACCCAGCTCTGGGCTGCAAAGACCGCGGCGCACGGCGTCCTCAATGGAGCCCGCCAAACCTGCAGCATCGACACAGTGATCGCGGACCAGCTCTTCGGCCACCGCGATGAGGATTCTGTCGTCGCACAACCCATCTTGGGCCAATGACAGGGCAATTTGCAGGGCGTTGAACGTCGCCGTCACCCGACCGCGATAGGCACCATAGCGCGACGGCGGCGAATTGCCCTCCAAGTGGATGAAAATACGCCGGACTGTCTCGCCGCTGGGCAGCAAAGGCAACTTGCCAAGAATTGCAGCGATTTCATCCGGATAAGCGCCGCAAACCTGGAGAATTCGGTCCAGACGCGGCCCCGCGACGCGGCCGGCACAGACATCGGCATAAAGGCAATAGATCAGCGCATCTACCTCAGCATCGTCGCCAAAACAGATCTCCGGGACAGCTTCTTCCCGCGCCGCCAGCCATAGACGCGTTTCCAGGTGGGCGCGCAACTTGTAGGGCACCTGATTGGTGATGGCCTTGAGGCGGCCCTTGCGGATCAAACCCACGAAATCTTTCAGAACCAGCCGATCGCAATGCACGCCATGCAACTGAAACATGCGCAAAATTCGCGCGCGCAACTGCGTGGGACTGCCCGAAACGACCACCACGCGTGCCCGATAGGCTTGAGACAAGGCGACCAGCAGGGCCTGCATACCCGGGACCGTACGTTTGTGCTTGGCTCCCTCGACCGCAGCGCGCAAAAGGCCGCGAAATGTAGAGAATTCTGTCTGAAGATAGGTCTTGTCCAAGTCCCAGCGGTAGACGATCTCAGCCCTTTGGCTGGGCACTAGTTCAGCAATGTCTGGGGCGGGCGAGGCCGCTTGCGGGTCGTTGGAACTCATGATTCACTCGGCAAATCAGCAAGTGTTTCAGCTGCTAAGCCTAGCTCGACTTGGAGCCCTCGTGCGTGGCAACGGGCTGCGAGCTTGAGGGCATTCTCAAAGGCACCTTCGCCTGAATCGGGATGAGCCCCGAGCACCAAGTGCTGCAACCCGAGGATCGGCGCACCACCGTACTGCTGGAACTCAGAGACTTTTCTCAGCATACCTACACCCTGGGACAGGAGCCTTAGGCCGACGCGCCACGCCACTCGGGTACGCCAAGCGTAGCGCGCCGCTTCCACGGTCATGGTTGTCAGGCCTTCGAGCAGGCCACGCACGGTGTGTCCGACCAGGCCATCGGCCACGACGACATCGGCAAGACCCCGTGAAATATCAGTCGCTTGGAGATTGCCAACCAGTTGCATACCGGGCCTGTGCCGCAGCAAGGGATGGGCGCGCACGACCTCGGCTGGCCCCGTCTGGGGATCGCGGCCGGTCGACAGGAGCGCCACCTTGGGCTCCGCAATGCCTGTGACAATCCGCGCGTAGGCTGCACCGAGAACGGCGAATTCCACCAGCGAATTGGCATGTTGCAGTCGACGCCCGGAAACGTCTAGCAGCAGGCCCAGGGGATCGCCGCCTTCTTGGCGGGGCAGCGTGGGAAAGACGGCCGCAGCGGCCAAGCCCCGGACGTGGGGCAATAGGGGCAAGTAGGCTTCCGCCAAAGAAAAAACCAAGTCAGCTGGGCTGGCGGTGATCAGCGCATCGGCCTCGCCATTGTTGAGCAATTCCATGGCAATGGGCAGTGCGATGCGGGCAGCTTCAATTTGCGCAGCGGTGTCCCCTTGGTGCCTTGGATGGGGTACCGGTACCGGCTCGATACGCAATGTCATGGGATCATAGGGAACTAGGCTCAGTTTGTCCTGAAGGCTGGTCACGTCACCGACCAGGACGACCCGGGCAACCCCTTGGCGGGCCATACGTGCCGCGGCCGCGACGATCGCCCCGGGTGCCGACTGGCCGCCATAGGTATCGATAACAACAGTAGTTTTCCGCTTAGGCGTAGAATCAGTCAACGGCGGCTTCCTGGCGCGACGGGCGTGCAGCCCAAGGCTCGCGCATCTGCTGCGACGCGTCAATTGCAGTCGGGGCCGATCGGTCAAACTACGCTAACTTACGCGGTACCCCGAGTTGACGCCAAACGATCTTCAGCGGTCCGTTGTAGAACTCATGGGCCTGCAGCGTGGGCAAACCAATGGCCTCGGCAAAGGCCGGGTGCCCGTCCACCAGCCAAAGGGTCGAGTCAAGAAATGTCTTGAAATGACTGCCCATTTGCTCGTAGAGCGCCACGACTTCGGAACCACCGAGGCGCTCGCCATAGGGTGGATTGCCGAGAATCAGGGTCCCCGGCGGCGGCGGCGTCAGCGTCAGGACGTCCTGCTGCGTCACCCGCACCACGCGCGACAGCCCGGCGGCGCGGACGTTGACTTGAGTCGCTTGGACAGCCTGCGGCGAGATATCGGAGGCACAGACGTCTAAGTCGGCGTTTTGCAGCTGCTTTCTCGCGTGTTCCACGGCCGCGTCGCGCACATCATCGAGCAGCGCCCGCATCTGATCGCCTTGGTGGGGCCACCGCTCGACGCCAAACGTGCGCGTGGCACCGGGGGCAATAGCCAGATGTCGGTGCACGGCCTCGATAATCAGCGTGCCCGAGCCACAGAGCGGGTCGTGCAGGCGCCCCTGCCCCTGCCAATCGGCGTGCGCCACCAGCGCCGCAGCCAGGGTCTCCTTGAGGGGAGCCGGCCCAGGCTGCTCGCGGAAACCCCGCTCATGCAAAGGTGGATCGCTGGCATCGAGAAAGAGGTGCCAATGTCCCTTGAGGCCGCGCGCCACAATGCGCACATCCGGGTCCTGGCGATGCACGTCTGGACGCCGCCCCATTTTACGCGTCAACTGATCGGCAATTGCGTCTTTAATCCGCAGGGATACAAACAGATGATGGTCCAGGCCGCGGCGGCCCGGGGTCGACGGCGTCAGGTCCCCGCTGGCGTGAATGGCAAAGGTGGCATCGGGGTGCAGCCAACGACTCCAATCGACGCCCCAAGCGCCTTCATAGAGGGAATCGGCGTCGATGGCCGGAAACTCGATGAGGCGCACCAAAAGCCGTGTCGCCACGCGCAGATGCACCAGGGCCACGGCCAATTCGGCCGGCGTCAGCTCCAGGTCCACGCCTTCGCGGTGGCTTTCGACCACGCGCAGCCCAAGGGCGCGACATTGTTGCTCAACTAGGAGACGGGTACCGCTGGCGGCCAAGGCAAGGACTTGCAATTACTGCCCCAAGTAGGCGCTTTGCACCCGCGGATCGACCAGCAGGTCGCTGGCCGGCCCGGTCATGGTTATCTCACCTGTTTCAAGAACATAGCCGCGATTGGCAATCTTGAGGGCCATGCGCGCATTCTGTTCCACCAGCAAGATGGTTGTGCCCTGCTGGTTGAGGGTCAGAATCACTTGGAAAATCGTCTGTACAATCAAGGGCGCTAGGCCCAGGGACGGCTCATCGAGCAAGAGCAAACGCGGCCGCGCCATCATCGCCCGACCAACCGCGAGCATCTGCTGTTCGCCACCGGACAAAGTCCCCGCGAGCTGTTGACGGCGCTGCTCAAGCACCGGAAACAGCGCGTACACTTTGGCAAGATCGAGGGCAGTTTCCACCTTATCCTTGCGGATATAGGCCCCTAGATCGAGGTTTTCAGCCACGGTCATGCGCGCAAAGACCCGCCGACCTTCCGGTGAATGGCCAATGCCCAGACGTACGATATCATGGGGAGGTAAGTTCTTGAGATCACGGCCATCAAAGCGAATGCTACCGCGACTGACGGCGTGCAGACCGGAAATGCACTTGAGCGTGGTGGTCTTGCCGGCGCCGTTACCACCGATAAGTGTTACAATTTCGCCGGCTTGCACTGAAAGCGTAACGCCTTTGAGCGATTCGATGGCCCCGTAGGAGGCGTAAACCTGGTCGAGTTCGAGCAGCGGTTCAGCCATGGGCGTCCGCCTCCGTGCCGAGATACGCCTCGATCACTTTGGGATTATTGCGAATTTCTTCCGGCGTCCCCTCAGCTATACGCTTGCCGTGGACCAGCACGGTGATGCGGTCGCTGATGCCCATCACCACGCGCATGTGGTGCTCGATGAGCAGGACCGTCACGCCCCGCCCCTTGATTTGGCGAATGAGCTGCATCAAAGCCACGGATTCACTAGGATTCATGCCGGCAGCGGGTTCATCGAGGAGCAGAAGGCGCGGCTCCGTAGCCAACGCCCGGGCGATTTCCAGGCGGCGCTGATCTCCGTAGGGCAGGTTGCGCGAGAGGTCGCCCGCGCGGGCATCAAGCCCCACGAATGCAAGCAGTTCCATGGCCTTACTGCGCGCCAATTGCTCCAGTTGCAGGTCAGCTGGCGAAAACGCTTTGCGGCGCCCTACTTGAACTAGAAGCGCTGCTGAACTCAGCAGAAAGCCAAGCAAGGCAAAGCTACCAACGACGCCAACATCGGCCGCCGGCATCGCCCGGGTAGATGCGGTGAGTACGACAAGAAAGGCAATAATCACAGACAATTGCAGGAATAAGCCCCGTCGCGAAGCGTGCCACCAAGGCAGCGAATGCGACAGGTGGCGGTCCATGGCAACCAGGACGTTCTCCAGCACGGTCATATTGTGAAAGAGCCTGATATTCTGAAAGGTTCTCGCAACACCAAGGCGCGCTACCGAGGTGGGCGTCCGCCTCTGCCGTCTCCACACGGCGTGCGTGCCCGCCGCACCGAGCAAAGCCCCAACCACCAGCGCAAGCCAACGAACGATGCGGGCGGTAGCAGCGGCGGCAGCGATCTGGGGCAGTTGTGGATTGGCGTAGGGCGGACCCTTTTCCAGACCTCGCGCAACATCATCGCGCAATTGCTGGGCTTTCTCGCGTGTCGGCGCTGAGCCAAGGGGGATCTGGCCATCAAAGCTGACGGCCATGAATCGGCCCATGCGCGCTTCGACCCGGGGCTGGGCTTGAAGGTAGGAAATGCCGTCGCTGAGCGCCTGAGCTATCGAGAACTCTTGGGGATTTTGCTGTTTGATCGTCGCGGCCCACAGCCCGTCCAGCCCCGCCGCCATCAGCAACGCCAGCACGCCAAGGGCTAGGCCGGCCAAGAGTTGCTGGGCGAGTTGGGCCCCTGTCAGGCGGGCGACCATGTCCTGGCCACCGAGGCGAACGGTGCCTGAGGTCGGCTCGTAAATACCTGTAATTGCGTTGAAAAGACTGGTCTTACCGGCACCATTGGGGCCAATGACCGCGGCAATTTCGCCGGGTTGCACCTGCAGGTCGACGGCGCTGACAGCGGTCAACCCCCCGAAACGTAGGGTCAATTGTTCGATTTGCAGCAAGGGTGCGACCGAAGGGGCCGCGGCTTGGCCAGCGGAGGTCATAGAGCCTCCTGCGATTGTTCTGCAATATCCTTGGCTTCGCGTAGCTCAGATTGCAATCGCGCCTCTGGCCACAGGCCTTCAGGACGCAGGCGCATCATCGCGACCAGGGCACTGCCAAAGACGATCCACTTCCAATTGGTGAAGGATGCTAGGACGTTATCTGAACCTCCGCCGATGACCGCCTGCAGACCGCGCGTGACCAAGGGCGACACCACGTTGTCAAAGCCAAGCAGCAAGGCGGCGCCGAGAATCGCCCCACGAATCGAGCCAATGCCGCCGATGATGAGACAGCATAAGACCATGATAGAATAGTTGAAATCGTAGGTATTGGGCTCAGCGGTCGTGGTTAAGTTGGTCGCGTACAGGCAACCCGCGGCGCCTGCCAATGCCGCACCACCGGCAAAGGCTAGAAGCTTGATGCGCGCTGGGTCTAAGCCCATGCAACTCGCCGCTAATTCGTCTTCACGTAAGGCGACAAACGCGCGCCCGAGACGAGATTTCTCCAGCACCGTAAAGACGACCACCGCTGCCACCAGCAGCAAAAGAGCGATGTAGTACATGGTCTTAAGCGTGCCCTCGACCGGGCCACCGCTTCCCTGCAGCAACTCGCGGACGGCGACGGGCAGCCATGGCTCAGGCACAGGATTGAGGCCCCGCGGGCCATCGGTAATATTCTCTAGGTTAATCAAGACGATACGCGTCACTTCGCCAAAGCCGAGGGTCACAATGGCTAGGTAATCGCCACGAAGGCGCAGGGTAGGCGCGCCAAGGAACAGTCCGATGGCGGCGGCAGCGATGGGCGCAACAAGCAAGGAGCCCCAAAAGCCGAACTGAAACGGATACTTTTCCACCGTCATCACACCTGTGGTGATGGCGCCAATGGCAAAGAACGCAGCGATGCCCAACTGCAAAAGACCGGCGTAACCGACCTGAATGTTCAGGGCCAGGGCCAGCAGACCAAAGATAAAGATATTAACCAGTTGGCGATCAAGGCGCACGCTCTGCCCGACCGCATCCAAGCCCCAATCGAGGACTGGGAACAGCGGGTACAGCAAAAGAAAGGTCAGCGCCAGCACTTCAAAGGTGCCGAAATTGCCGAGTTTTTGCCGAATAGTCGTCATGCCCTACACTTTTTCCCGCGCGGTCGAGCCGAGCAGGCCCGCCGGACGAAAGACGAGGATCACGATAAGAACACCAAACAATACAGCTGGTTGCCACTGAGCACCGATGAACTGGTCAGACAGGGCCCTCAAGAGACCTAAGAGCAGACCGCCGAGCACGGCACCGGGAATATTGCCGATGCCGCCGACTACCGCCGCCGTGAAAGCGTACAGGCCATTTTGGTAGCCCATCTGGTAGTGCACCGTGTTGATATACAAGCTGTAAATCACCGCAGCAAAGCCGGCCAGACAGCCGCCGATGACAAAGGTGGCGCCGACCACGAAGTCGACGTCAATGCCCATGAGCCGGGCCGCCGTGGGATCCTGGGCCGTCGCCCGCATTGCCTTGCCGAGCTTGGTGAAACGAACCAGGCCGTACAGTGCAGCCATGACCGTCAGCGAGGCGCCTATGACCAGTACATCCTTGGGCAACAGCGTCAAGTGGCTGTTTGGACCCAGCAAATTGGTTGCAGGCAGCAGGTCCGGAAACGCCTTGGGGGCCGCCGCCTGATTGCCACCGCCAAAGACTTTCAAGGGCATACCGCCCCAAAACAGGCCGATATTCTGGAGGATAAACGAAACGCCGATGGCAGACACCAGGGGCGCTAGCTTGGGGGCTTTGCGCAGCGGCTTGTAGACCAGGCGGTCAATGGTCCAGTTGAGGCTCGCAGCAAAGGCGGCGCAAGTCAGAATAATGCCAAGGAGTTCCAAGGCAAAGACCATGCCGGTCTGTTGCTGTAAGCCCAGGGCACCGACCAAGGTCAGGGCCAGGAAGGAGGCGAGCATGAACACGTCGCCGTGGGCGAAGTTGATGAACTCCAAGATGCCGTACACCATGGTGTAACCCAAGGCAATCAGAGCAAAGACCATGCCATTGGTCAGGCCGATGATCAGTTGCTGAACCAGGGTATCCACGACCACGGACTCCTTGACGCTTGGGGCGCGAGGCAAAAGTCAGACGCCAGCCAAAGGTCTTTGCGCCTGAAGAACTCAAAAGGACTGGACTACTTGGCGCCGAGCAGGGTGGAGAACTTGAACTTGCCGGCCTCGACGATGTTGCCCGACATGGTGGTCATGGTCGTGTCA
This sequence comes from uncultured Myxococcales bacterium, assembly GCA_903840165.1. Taxonomy (GTDB): domain Bacteria; phylum Myxococcota_A; class UBA9042; order UBA9042; family UBA9042; genus CAIMEY01. The sequence goes on from CAIMEY010000006.1 coordinate 52,705, forward strand.
CCGTTGGCATCAAAGCGCCAGGTGCCTAAGGCCCCGTCTCTTTGCTGGATTTGCAGCAACGCATCGCGCAGGGCTCCGCGATCCTTCTTGCCGATTTGGCCCATGGCTTCTAGGGCAATCTTGGCTGCAACGTAGCCGTAGACCGCATACGCCTGGGGCTCAGCCTTGTATTTCTCTTTGTAATGCTTGACGAATTCCGCACCCTTGCCTTGTAGTTCTTCGGGCGGGACGCCGCCAAAGGTGACGTAGGCTCGACCATTGAGGTTGTCGGCGCCGGCGGCTTCGATGAAGGCTTGTTCAAAGCAACCGTCGGGCACCATGATCTTGGCGGTCATACCTACTGCGACCATATCTTTGGCAATTTGGCCCGCGTTGGACTGCGTCGTACCGCCGTAGTAGACAAAATCGGGATTCATCGCCTTGATCTTGGTCATCAGCGATCGGTATTCCTGCGCCTTGGGGTCAATGCCTTCATGGCCCAAGATCGCTAGGCCGTAATCCGGCGCCGTGGCCACAAAGACGTCTGCAATTCCCTTGCCATACAAGCCGCGATCGTCCAAGACATACACGGTCTTGCCACCCAGCTTCTTGACCCATTCGGCAGCGGCGCGACCTTGGATGTCATCGGCGGGAACTACGCGGAAATAATTGATTTTTCCGCTCGGCCGATAGACGCCGGGTTCATTGGGCTCGCCCATACCGGGCTTGGTCAAGCCAGTATAGGTGTTAGCTGGCGAAATCATGGGCAAATTCGCCTTGTTGAGCACGGGCATCGCAATCTTGGCCGCGCCCGAGTTGTAGGTGCCCAGGTAGAACATCACGTCAGCGTCGGCCACGGCCTTGTTGGCGTTGGCGGCTTCAACCTCGGGGTCCCAATCGCCCTTCTTGGCACTGGCGTCGTCCCAGTCCTCATAAGTCAGCGTAAAATTACCGATTTTTCCGCCGGTCTCATCCACGGCCATCTTGATGCCGTTGACCATGGTCGTGGTCTGGGCGTTGGCACTGCCGGTACGCGGCAAGCTGCTGACCATCTTGATGGCATTGGCGGTCGGTGTCCCGGCATTGCCGGACGCGCTGGGGGCCGCGTTGCTGCCTTCGCCGGATTTCTTGGCACAGCCGCCGACAGCTAAGGCCGCACAGGTCATGGAAACAATGGCCACCTGAGCCAGTACAGAACGGCCAAACGACGACCCGGACACGGTGGGCGCGAACAGCAGGGACATGGGGCTGACCTCTAGGCGCGCAGGCGCGGCTGCAAATGTACGGCAAGCGTGGAATTCGGGCAAGGAAATGCGGTTCTGGGCTTGGCCTTCGGGCTCGGCCTCGAGGCAGGAACTCAGGCTTTTGAACCCTTGGAGCCCTGTAGTACAGCCAGCTAACGCCTTAGATTACTTATAGAATACTAGCCAGGAGTTCATGTTGATGACGGCGCCAAAGCCACCCGGATTGTTCGCCGCCGGCTTGGGCACATAATCCGCTCCATTGAAAAGACCCTTGTAAGTCAAGATGTTATCCTGACCGATCTTGGAGGCCGCAGTCACATCGACGCGGTAGGGCTTGACATCTTCGCCCGGGCACCAGCCACCGCGGCCCAGGTACCAAGTACCGAACTGATTCGCGAGGTTACCATCGGTGTCCACGGCTTCGGCGCAGCCCAGCGAAGTGCCAGCGACCGGATTGTCATGGACAAACTCGGAGCCGTTGACGGTGAAGTGGTGAGTATGATTGCAGAACTCAGCGCAGTTATCGACTTCAGCGCCCCAACCGTGACCGGTGATGATGGCGTAGAGCTCCACCTTCTTGACATCGGCGGGGATGTTCACGGTCAAGGGTTGGTACTTCTTGTTGTAATCCTGGTTGAAACTACCGCCGGTAAACAGATTGACCATCTGCACGGGGGCTACGCCCTTGTTGCGGTTGGATAGGCGTATGATGAAGTCGACCATCGGAAAGTTGCCAGCATCAAAGGTGATTCTCTGCTTGCCGCCCAGGCGCAAGTAGCTCAGCACTTCTGAAATATCACTGACCCAGCGGCCCTCGCGGTGATAAGGCGTGATCCAGCGGCCGATTTCCAGCGGGCAGGGGCATTCGCAGGCACCATAGCCCGTGCCTTTGTCGTTGCACGTGCGCTGATGGGTGGTCGGCTTGCCGTCGATACCCACACAATCACAAGGTTTTTTGTCTGCCGCAGTGCCCTTGACGCCGCTCACCGGCGCAACGTAGCCCTTGCAGGCTTTGCCGGCTCCGCACTCCGCGTCGGCCTTGCAGGTCGCCGTAGCGTCGGCGCAGATTCCCAATTGTTCAGTGACAGCAACCACTTCTGGGACATTTTGCTGGCACGCAGTCGTAGCATCCCCATTGGCGGCGACGTCGCGCTCGCACAGCGAGGCCGTGGAACTGTAGTCCCATTCTGAACAATTCTGGTCGTCATGGTCCTTGCACCAGGCGCCAAGGTCGATCTGCGCCGTGTCAAACTGGGCCATGGCAGCCGGCGTCGGCAGGTCAAAATCTAGTGTAAATCCAGCACCATCCGTGGCTGCGTGCACGGGCACCAGCGTCACAGTCTCGGCCTTGAGCGTCTGCTCGCGCTGCCATTGAAAGTTCCACATCCGCAGGTCGTAGCTGACCAGTTTCATATCGACAACGTTGGCGCCGACCTGTTCCAACAACCCGATTTGCCGCCAGTTTTGCTGTCGGTCAATGCCAATGTGCGCCACGCCCCCGACCTTTTGCACCAGCGAGAGCAGCGGGCCACCTGCCGTCTGAATCGGGTCCGGGGCAAAGTGCAGGCGCTTCTGCCATAGGCACTGGCTAAAGGCATCGGCCGTGCTGAGGTACTTGTCGACATTGGCTTTCATTGTTGTTACAGCATCTTGCGCTGCGGTACTACCGCCTTTGTCGGCGTAGCTCATGAAGAAGAAATGCACATTCTTGGGCGAGTTCTTGAGCCAAGTCTTGACCGGCACCTTCCACAGGTCGGTGGCGTATTGAAAGCCAACTGCGCTAAAGAAGAAGACATAGTTGTCGCGACCGTTGAAATTCTCCGACAAGGTCCAATCGCCATTGACGTCAGGGAAAACGACGTCGTCGGCCCGTTGGCGCCAGCCGGAGCCGTAAGGTCCATCGAGGAATGAGGTTTTTAGGTTCGACGCATCGCCTAGGCAGTCGGCCGCATCCTGACAGCTCTTGGCCTGTTCAATGCAGATTGGGCTGCACGGATCGGCATCTGCGCAATGTTTCAGACAGGTTGCCTTGGCAAAGCCGTCACAGGTGGCGATCTTGTCGCAGGCGGCGGCGCAGGTCGGATCTACCGTGACAACATCCGCCGGAACCGCAACATCTGTTGTCGCGTCAACGGTTTGAACGTCACCAGCCCCGGTCCCGTCAACCGCGGCATCAGCGCCAGCGACATCTAAGGCTGCGGCATCCGTGGCAATTGACGGAGGCGTGGTCGCCTTGGCAGAACAACCGGTAGCGATTGCGACAATCAACAGAAATTTCGCGGACTTTGCCATAGAAACTCTCCCGCCATGAAGTCCGATGCCACTGCCCTGGGGACCGGATGTACACCGCGCCAGGGATTTGCACAAGGCCGCGCTTATGCTGCCGAACCTATGATTCTGGCGCACGTCTCCAACGACCGTCCTGCGTTTGCGCCAGCCCCAACTGCGCCAGATGCAGCAAGTGGGACTGCAGCGAGCGCAAGGCGAAGGGCCATTGCAGGCGGGAGACGTCCGCATAGGCCATCGGCAACAGGGCATCGGCGGGCTGCCATTGCTGCGAAAGGCTTTGTAAAACCTTGGATTCGCGCGCCCTGCGGTGGGCCATGTAGAAGCTCAGCACGCCCGTAGCATCGTCCAGCACCGGCCCATGCGCGGGCGCGATTCGCTTGGGGCTCAGCACGTGAACCCGTTGTAAACTCTCTAGATATTGCCCCATGTCACCGTCAGTTGGGTCAATGGCGATAGTCCCCTGCCCGGCCACCAAATCGCCTGCAATTACCAAAGCGTGCTCGGCATGGTGCAGGATCAGATGGCCTGGCGCGTGCCCGGGCGTGTGTAGGGCTTGCCAGCAACCATCTGGATCTTCAGCGATCTTCTGGCCGTCCTCGATCAGCACGTCGACCGGCACGATGCCTTGCAGCCGTTGAGCCGTCAGCCTGTGCGCGGCAATGGGCAGGTTGAGGCGTTCGGCCAGCGCGACCGCAGCGCCCACGTGGTCGCCATGGTGGTGCGTCAGCAGCAACTGCCGGACGTGCACGCCATGGTCATCACGCAACTGGTTGATAAGTCGCAGTAATATAGCCTGGTCACGGAACGCTGGTGCCGCAGGGTCGACCAGGACGGCGTCTGGAGCCCCGAGGATGTAGTGGTTGGTCGTCGTCGCTGGCGGCAGGGTCGGCGTCGGCAAGGCAAGGCGAAGCACAGCCGGGGCCACGAGTTCTGCGCCAAACTGTTCCGTAACGAGATGCATAGCTGCTGCCTCCGTGGGCAGAATGCCGGTGGGGGTGCGCCGAGGCAAGTTCGGCGGCGAGAAGGGTTGTATAGCAAGCCTCTATCCTTGCGTTTTGATTGATGTAATTTCGCAGACGACCTTCAGCTTGGTCCGGTGCCCCGTCGCCTGAAGAACCCGGCAGTGGGACCTACCCGGCAGTCGGGATTGCGGCCGGGGCGAGAACCGGGCAAAGTGCAGAACGCTAGGGGGATTCATGATAACAAGCAACGACGCCGCCAGGGCCAGGGGCCAGGGTGTTGCGCTGGGTTCATTGAACCGAAGCGCAGTGATCGCATTGACCATTTTTGGGATCGCCTGCACGGCAAATCGCAGCACGGCCAACAAGTTGGCGGACGACGCCGGCGGCCTCATCGGGCAGGGCCAAGACGTCGGCCCGGACGCAGATGCAGGCGGCACGACCTCTGGCATTGCGGCCGATTCATTGGGTTTTGGCGCAGATCTGCCCTGCCAAGGGCGGGCTGTGGGCCCGGATGGCAGTTGCTGCCCGGATGGGCAAGCTTGGGACGGAGCGGCGGGCTGTGTGCCCATCGGCGTGCCGGGATGCACCAACGCAGCGACCTGCAAGCCCTTTTGGTGCGGCAGCTGGCAAAACAGCACCGGCGGCAACTGCAGCGCCGGCGATGCCGGTTGCGTCTTCTCCGGACAAGCGTGTCTGGACAAGATGTTACAGGCGACCCCTGCCCCCTGCCAAGTGGGCGAAGTCACTGCGGCCTCAGGCTGCGTCGCTGTGGGACATCGGGCACCAGGGCCTAAAGATGCTGCTTGGCAAGGCGATTCGTTGATCCTGCCGGCAACTGCAACGGTGACTGCGGCCGTTGACGTGTCCGCCCTGCCGGCACTGCCGCCCTTGTCTGCGCCTGAGCCGCCGCAATTCTGCCAAATAAACGGACAGTTCGTCCCTTGTCCTGCAGGGCAGTCGGGCTGTGCAGCCGGCAGCACGTGGACCGCCAATGGGGCCTGCGACCCAGCGGCCGGCGTCACCTGGACTTGCCCTCAGGGCTTTGATCCGAGTTCCGGCGCAGATTTGGCACCTTGCGCCCCTTCGCTGACGGCTTGTGGCAGTGACCCTTTCGCCGGGGTCGCCGATGGCCCGGGCGTCGTCTTTGTCGCTGCGGGAGCCGCGGCCGGCGGAAAAGGCACGCGCGCGGCACCTTTGGCTGACCTTGCAGCTGCCGTCGATCTCGTCCCGGGCGGAGGGACGGTCGTGCTTGGTGCCGGCGCGTACGTCGCCCAGGTAGATACCAGCAAAACAGTGACTATTCGAGGTGTTTGCGCGGCAAAGGTGACGCTGATGGGGTCGGCCTCCGCACCGGCCCTTCGCGCATATGGCAGCGCTGCAGTCACTCTGCAGGACGTGACCGTGCAAGGCGGCCGCGACGCGGTGCGCATCGAAGGTCCTGCACAGGCCAATCTGCAACGCGTTGCGGTGGGACAAGCCAATCGAATTGCGATCATCGCCACTGGTAATGCCAAACTCGCGCTCGCAGACGTCTACGTCCACGACACCCAACCCGCTGGCAACGACGGGTCTCTTGGTCGCGCCGTGCATGGTGATAACGGTGCAATTCTGAGTCTTTTGCGCTTTCGGGCCACTGGCAACCGCGAACGCGGGCTGTACGTCGATGGCGTCGGCTCGACCGCGACGGGACAGGAATTGCTGATCGACGGCACGCAAATTGAGAAGAAATCTGGACAGTACGGCGATGGCCTAAGTGCCTCCACCGGCGCGCAGATTGCGCTTGAACAAGTCAGACTGGTCGGCAATCAGACAGCGGGTGCCTTAGCGTACGGGACCGGCAGCAGCGTTTCCCTGGCGCGCGTGCGGATCAGCCAGACCAAGACTGGTTCGCAAAACGACGGCTGGGGCGTTTTAGCTATGGCGGGAGCAAAGTTACAGTTGGATCAGGCTTGGCTGGATGCCAACCACACGGCGGCTGTGGCAGCGGTTGGCTTTGGCACCTCAGTTGGTATAGCAAGGATTAAACTTAGCGATACGCTAGCAGATTCTGCCGGGCAGACGGGATTTGGCCTCGACGTCGAAGATGGGGCCACGGCCAGCGTCGAGACCGCTTGGCTCGACAGCAACCATGGGGCGGGCATCACAGTCACCGGCAGCGGAAGTTCTGCCACCGTTTCAAATGCTTGGATCAACAACACCCTGGGCCGAAGCAGTGACAAGACGGCGGGCAGCGGCGCCTCGGTGAGCAGCGGCGGCCAGCTAGCGTGCAGCAACCTACGACTAAGCGCCAATCATTACGCAGGACTGTACCTCGACGGCCCGGGCAGCAACGTCACCGGCACCAACGTCGTCGTGCAAGCCATGCAACCGCAAACATCTGATAATAAAGGAGGATTCTGCCTCCTAGCCGATGCGGGAGCCACCGCGAACCTCACGGCGTCGCGCCTCAGCCAATGTCAGACCGTAGGCATTTACGTTGCGGGAACAGGCACTTCAGTGGCGATGCATTCGAGCACCGTCGACGCCGTAACCAGCCAGGCCGCTGACGGGTGGGGAGGACCCTGTATGGCCGCGACCGACCAGGGTTCCATCGAGGTCGACGGCGTTCGCTTGCACCAATGCACTGGCGTGGGCGCCATCGCGAGTCAGCTGGGAACTGTCCAAGGGCATGATTTGACAATCGATCAACTGCAGCCGTACGCAGCGGACCCGACCAGTTCTGCGGGACTCGCCTTTGACCTTGGCGGCCAGGGCACCTTGCACAACATGCGGATCGATCAGGTGGCGGGCGCCGGCATCCGCGTGCAGGGCATCGACAATTCGGACAAAAACGGCAGCGGAAAGCCGAGTTTACTGGCCATGAGCGGCGTCGCGATTCGCAACGTCGTCAGCAGCGGAGGCAGTCCCGGGAGCGGATTAGTCGTCAGCGGCGGTGGGCACGCGACCGTCGCTGCGTTGTCGATCTGGCAGGCGGCCGGTGCGGGCGTTGTGGTGCACGGAGCCGGCTCGCAGCTGACGCAGGGACAAGCGCCCGCCAACTGGAATGAGCCCTGGCTGGGCCTACAGGCCGCCCTGTGCGGTGGGCGTGGCCTAGCGGTGCAAGACGGTGCCAGTGCCACGTTGAGTGACGCATTCTTGTGGCAGAATCAGCAGGCCGGGGTGACGCTGACGGACCCGGCTTCCCGACTAGACATCGACCGCCTGCTGGTCGCGTTGCCGCACGGAACAGGCATTGAGGTCAGCGGCGGAGCACAAGCTCGCATCGGCACAGGTGTTTTCCAGGATTGCTCCGGCGCTGCTTTGGTGATCAGCGGCGCGAGCAGCCGAGTCGACGCCAGTGACCTTGCCGTGGACCGAGTCCACCCTGGTGCCAATGCCCAATTGGGACGTAGTATTGAGGTGATGGACAGCGCACAACTGCACCTGGCTGGCGCACGATTGTCGGGGCATCAGCTAGCAGCTTTGGTTGTTGTCGATGCCATTGCGACAGTGGACGGCGTCCTTTTCCAGGCCCCCGACCCCGCCCAACCTGAGAATTCTGCAGGCCTTGGCATTGTCGTCGGCTCCGGGGCGCTTGCCACGCTCAGGGGGAGCCGCGTTGAAGATCAGCGAGGGGCTGCCGCGTATGTAGCAAAGGGACAACTCACGGCATCTCAAAGCATTTTTGTGAACACAACTGCGCTGAGCACAGGCGTGCCCCCCATGGGCGACGGCGTTAGCGCATTCCAGGCCACCGCGCTTACGCTGCACCAAGTCTGGATCAGCGGTTGCCCACGGGCGGGCCTGGCGATTGCCGGTGGTACAGCGCTGGTGACCCAAACGCTGGTGAAGGAAAACCTGTTCGCTCTCCTGCTGTTAGCGGGTGCCCAACTCAGCGAGTCAGCAAACCTTTGGCTCAGCCAGCAGACAGTGCCGCCGGCCAAGATCGACCTGGCCCTGCCGGATATCCCCAACCCGCTGTATCCGCTCCCTTCTCTTGTGCCTCCCCTATAGAAGACCGAGCGCTCCAAGGCCGTCCCTCTCGCACGCGCCGGGAGCAACGACAGAGCATCGGCCATGTCGACCGTGGATTGGCTAAATAGAATATTTGTTTCAATTAGTTAGACCCTTGCTATACAAGCTTCTTGGGCCAGCGAATTGGCCGCCCAAGCCCCTGGCCATCTTGGTCCCTCCGCCATTTAGGTGCACACTGCGGCCCGCGGCACCATGTCGCCTGGACCAGACTATGCTCCACACGCAGCCCGCTGAACAAGCTGTTTCAATTATCGAGTCTTTTCAACGCGTTTTCCTGCAAAGTGCCTGCGCCGTGCCCAATGCCCTGGTGCGCGCCCTGGTGGCCCGAGCGCCGAGCCTGCGCAACGTAGAAATCGTGCAGTTGCATACCGAAGGCCCGGCCCCCTATGCCGAGCCTGAAATGGCTGGATCTTTTCGCACCAACTGCCTGTTTGTAGGCAGCAATATGCGCAAGGCGGTGCAAGAAGGCCGCGCCGACTACACGCCGGTCTTTCTCTCTGAAGTCCCTGCTTTGTTTCGCAAAGGCGTTCTGCCTCTGGACGTCGCCCTGATTCACGTTTCGCCGCCCGACAAGCACGGCTACTGTTCTCTGGGCGTGTCTGTGGACGTCGCGGTGGCGGCTGTGCAGAAAGCCCGCTATGTGATTGCACAAATCAACCCGCAGATGCCGCGGAGCCATGGCGACGGCGTCATCCACATCAATCGCCTTACGGCGGCCGTACAAGTCGATGAACCTCTTCCGGATTTGCCGCGCCCCGAGCTCACCGACGCCGAAAGAGCCATTGGCCGCCATGTCGCGACGCTGGTCGAGGACGGTGCCACGCTGCAAATGGGGATCGGCGCGATTCCCGACGCGGTGTTGGGTTCTCTCAATAATCACAGAAGGTTAGGCATCCACACGGAGATGTTCTCAGACGGCTTGGTGGACCTGATTGCCTCGGGCGCCGTCACAGGCGAAGCCAAGAGGGTCCATCCGGGCAAGATTGTTGCCGGTTTTGCCATGGGTTCCAAGAAGTTGTACGACTTTGTCGACGACAACCCGGACGTCGCCATGCTCGACATCAGCTACGTCAATGACACACACGTCATCCGCCGCAATCCGCGCGTGACGGCCATCAACAGCGCCATCGAAGTCGACCTAACCGGGCAGATTTGCGCGGATTCTATTGGTCCACGCCAGTTCTCCGGCGTCGGCGGGCAGATGGACTTCATCCGCGGCGCTAGCCTGTCCGAAGGGGGCAAACCGATCATCGCCCTGCCCTCGACCACCTCGCACGGCGAGTCGCGCATCGTCGCTCTGCTCAAGCCCGGCGCCGGCGTCGTCACCACGCGGGCCCATGCGCACTACGTGGTGACCGAATGGGGCGTCGCTAATTTGTATGGAAAATCATTGCGTAATCGCGCCAGAGCGCTCATAGACATCGCCCATCCAGATCACCGCGCGGCCCTCAGTGAGGCCGCGGGAGCCCGCTTCGGCGCCCTGTGATCGCGCCACGGTCGCGCGTCGTAACGCCCTGCAGACTAATCGTTTTGTCCCGACCGCTGGGGCGGTTGGCTCGTGCCAGGCAGGCGCGTCGTTCCTGCAAGATGGGCCGGCACGCCTTCGGGAATCGTTGGGGCCACGGCTGCCGATGGCTCGAGCCCAGATGCCGACGAAAACCCAGCTATATCAAGCGGCTGCACAGCTGACACCGGCATTGACTCCAGGACGGCAGCGATGCTAGGCACCAGGGATGTCTGGGGCTGGTTGGCGGTCGTACGCGGCTGTCTCTTGCGCCGCGCGGTGCTGACCGCTGCGACAACGGCAGTCTGCGGTCGCGGAGATTCTTCTCCTGTACTTTCAGGCAATTGCCGGTCCTCGCCAGTCGCCTCCGGTCGGAGCAGCTCCATCAAGGTCGGCGCGACCTGAGGCCACTGCTGCGTGCGCACGCTTTCCAGGGCTTGGCGCATGGCATGGGCAGAGGCAAAGCGGTCCGCCGGCTCCTTGGCCAAAGCCGTTGATACGACTTGGATAAAGGCGTTAGAGACTTCAGTCCGTGCCCGCGTTCGCAGGTCGGGCGGACGCGTCGTGAGGTGATCCTGCATGATCACCATGGGATTCCGATCGGCAAAGGGCACATCGCCACTGATGCAGCGGTAGAGAATGATGCCCAGACTGTATAAATCGCTGCGGCCATCAATGGTTTCGGCTTCGCATTGCTCGGGGCTCATGTAGGCCGGTGTGCCCAGGGCCATGCCGGTGGTGGTCAGACTTGAACCGTCGGTGAGGGCAATGCCAAAATCCACAAGTTTAACAACGCATTCGCCTGCGCCGTAGTCCGCTAGGACGATGTTGGCTGGCTTCATGTCGCGGTGAACCAGTTTCTTGCCATGGGCTTCGGCCAGCGCGCGCAGGACGGGGATGGCTACATCGAGCGCCTCGGCTTCGCTAAGCACGTCGCCTTGAGACAGGCGGCGTTGCATGACATCTTCCAGCGAAGGCCCGTGCAACCGCTCCATGGCGATGTAGAAGGCGCCACCGTCGGTCTGGCCAACGTCAAAAAGCCGAACCGTGCTAGGGTGATGCAGGGAAGCCGTAACGCGGGCTTCGCGAAAGAAGCGCCGGACAGCCGAATCAGTTGGACCGCCAAAGTCGGGGCGCAGCACCTTGAGCGCCACTTCTTGTCGGGTCGACTTGTGCACGCCACTGTAGATGGCCCCGTAGCCGCCGCGGGCCAGTTGCTCACCCACTTCGTAGCGGTTGTCGATGATATCGCCTTGTTTCAGGGCCATAGACGGATCATAACGGCGCACGATCACTGTGCTGGAGCCGTCGTCCGGGCACGACAGCTGGGCGGTCCTCTGCCCGCAATCAGGACACAAACGAAGCGCAATGGCCTGATTGTCCACAGGTTCCTCCGCTGACAACTCTTCTAGAATTTCCCGGAAGGTCGGGCACGCGGCTCACGGCGCGTTGGGCGCATCGCACACCGGTTCACGTCGACCTGCGCGGCCCAAAGCCGTAAAGCTCTTGAATTTCTTGCACAATGGCTAATTCTTAGGCGGACAAGTCACAGTGGGGTCTAGCAACTTGCGCACGCGGAAATTGAGGGCATCGACGACGTACCAAACGCCGGCGCTAGCCTGGACGATGCTGCTCGGTGCGTCGAATTGTGCAACCGTCAGTAGGCCTTCCTTGTACCCAAGACTGCTGCCCGCCAAGGTCGTGACTTGGCCGCCGGCGATGCGTCGCAAACGATGGCCGCCGGTGTCAGCCACGAACAACTGTGCGTCGCTGTTCATGAAAAGCCCATAGGGAACCATGAAGGTCGCGTCCGCCGCAGCGCCATCGGCATTGCCAACCAAACCATTGCCAGCCAACGTGGTCACCGCGCCGCCGTTGGGGGCAATCACGCGAATCCGGCGGTTGCCACTGTCGGCGATGTACAAAGTGCCGTCAGCGCCGGCCGCAATGCCCGTAGGTGTGTTGAAACATGCGGAAAGTGGATTGGCGTCGTCGGCAAAGGACTGAATGCCTGTGCCCGCGTAGGTGGAAGTCGTGCCGTCGAGCAAGACCTTGCGAATCCGGTGGTTCAACGTGTCGGCCACGTAGATGACATTACCAAGCAAAATCAGGGCATTGGGATCGCTAAACTGAGCCTGGTTGCCCGGGCCATCGTTCCAGCCGCCCAAGGCTTCTTGGTCGCCAAAGCTCGGGTCGGGCGCCGTTCCGGCCAGGGTCGTCACTGTGCCGTCGACCGCAACCTTGCGGATTCGCTGGTTTAGTCGATCGGCGACGTAGAGCGTGCCGTCGTCTGCGACCGCAAGGCCCGTGGGGTCCCAGAAAGTGGCCGCTGTGCCTTTGCCGTCGGCCCAGCCCGTAGTGCCATTGCCGGCCAGCGAGGTGACCGTTCCATCGACCGCGACCTTGCGGATGCGCTCGTTGCCGGTGTCCGCCAAATACAGCGTGCCGTCCTTGCCAATCGCCAGCGCACCCCGCGTGGCCAACACCGCGCCAGCTGTGGTGATTTTGGCCTGCGTGCCTTTGCCGTCGGACCAGCCAGCGGTGCCGTTGCCAAACCAAGTGCTGGTAGAACTGGGCGGAATCGTTCCGAGGCATTTGCCAGCGACGCAAGCGTCAGGCGTCGTGCAGGCATCGCCATCGGTGCAGGATGCCGTATCGTCATTGGCGTTCTTGCAGCCGCCCACTGGGTCACAACTGTCCTTGGTGCAAGGATTATTGTCATTGCAGTCGGTGACGGCCCCAGCTAGGCAGGTGCCGCCGCTGCACGCGTCCAGACTGCAGGCGTTGCTATCGAGGTCGCAACTAATTGTATTGAAAGAATGTTTGCAACCAGAGTCGGGCGCACAACTGTCGGTCGTGCAAGGGTTCTTGTCATCGCAGTCGCCGTTGTTCCCCACGCAACTACCTGATTTGCAAGCGTCTTGTGCCGTGCAGGCATTGCTGTCGTCGCAAGCGTTGCCATCGGCCGCGCTCAGCAGGGCGCACTGTCCGCTAACCTTGTCGCAAGTATTCTTGGCGCAAGTAGAATCGCCGCTGGCATCGCAGTTGATGACGCTGGCCGGCAGCACCTTGCACGTCTTGCTTGCGGCGTCGCAGGTCGGCTTGCCGTTGCACAAGTCCCCGTCATCCTTGCAGTCTGCGTCGGTGCTGCAACTACCGCAGGCGTCAGCGCCTGACACGCATTGGCCTTTGCCGTCGCAGAGGTCCACCGCGGTGCAGGGGTTGCCGTCATCGCAGGCGGTCACCGCACTGGCATTGGCATACGAACAACCGCTTGCTTTAATGCAGGAATCGACGGTGCACGCCTTGCCATCGTCGCAGTTCAGGGCTGCGCCAGCGCAGACACCGCCGCCGCAAATGTCGCCTGTGGTGCACGCCGAATTGTCGTTGCACGGACTGCTGTTGTTGGTGGACACGCACCCTTTGACCGAGTCGCACACGTCGTCCGTGCAAGGGTTCTTGTCGTCGCAACTAAGCACTGTGCCTACACAAACACCGGCCGTGCAGACATCACCTTGGCTGCAGACATTGCCGTCACTGCAAGCGCTGCCGTTTGGCTTGGTCTTGGTGGCGCACTGACCGCTGGCTGGGCTGCAACTGGCGACCAGGCAATCGGAAGGCGCAAGGCAAATCACGGGGGAGCCGCCCGCGCATTGGCTGCCGTTGCAGAGATCGACCGTGGTGCATGGGTTGCCGTCGTCGCAAGCGGCCCCGGAGGATGGAGCGTGGACGCAACCGCCGGGCGCCTTGCAACTATCTATGGTGCAAGGGTTATTGTCGTCACATGCGTCCGGGCTGCCGGCGCAGCTGCCCGCCGTGCAAACGTCAAACACCGTGCACGGATTCTTGTCATCGCAAATGGCACCGCTCCAGTTACTGCTCTTGCACAAGCCATCGGCTGCGTCACAAGCGTCGTGCGTACAAGGGTTTGCGTCATCGCACACTGTCGCTTTGCCGGGCAAGCAGACCGCACCCTGGCACGCATCGCCCAAGGTGCATGGGTTGCCGTCGTCACACGTGGCTCCGGGACTGTAGACGTGCTTGCAACCATACAATTTATCACAGGAATCCGTGCTGCAAGGACTGCCGTCGTCGCAGGAAACGATGCCACCGCCTTGGCAGACGCCGCCCTTGCACAGCTCGCCCTTGGTGCACGCGTCGCCGTCGTCGCAGGGGCCATCCTTAGCTACGAAGGCACAACCTTGCTTTCCGCCACAGGAATCGGTGGTGCAGGCGTTCAGGTCATCGCACGGTTTTTCGTCCGTCGCGCCGTTGCAGTCGTTGTCGGCCCCGTCGCAGATTTCTTGGCTCGGCGTCGCTGCATCGCACAGAGAAAGGCCGTCAACACCGCAAATTCTTGAGCCTTTGCACGAGCTACCGGGATAGCGACAGGTTGTGCTGCGCTTGTTGGCCTTGGCTTCGTCATTGCAGGTGCAAGCGCCGAAGGAGTCGGCAGTTTCCCCTGTCTTGACGCACTGTTGGGCCGTTCCTCCCTGGGCATCGGTCACTGCGCGGCACGCGTAACCGGCGCCACATTGGGCATCGCCAAGGCAGGGAGCCCCACAAAACCGACCCGCATCGCCGTAATCGACGCAGGCAGCGCCAGGCAAACCGGTGATCGCACAATCCTCTGATTTTTCACAGGGTTCACAGAGTCGAGCATTCAAGGGCACACAGGCCGAAAGGCTGTTGCCGCCAACCGTGACCGTGCCGCAGCCCCAGCCCGTGCCGCAGCCGAGATCGCAACTACGCGGGCATGAGCCGGCACCGTCGGGCCCTAGGACGCATTTGCCCGCCTTGCACTGCCCGTCTTCGCTGCAAGCGCAGCCGGCGCCTCCTGGGCACGCGACGGATTCGCTTATTGTTCCGGTAGGTGTCACGTCACCGGCAAGCGCAGTGTCGCTCTTGGTGTCACTGGCGGGCGTGGTCGCATCGGTGGTGCCACTGCAGGCGCTAAGCACCGTCAAGAGGGTCACCAAGCACGCCAAGCTGACGCGCCTACGCCACTGAATCAGCGCGTAATCACAAGGATTTCTGAACGTCTGAACGTTGCTGCGCGCCTGCGCCATGCGATCGCCTCGCGACCCACGCATACGCAGGCCCAGCAGGATGCTAACTGTGCCGCA
This sequence comes from uncultured Myxococcales bacterium, assembly GCA_903840165.1. Lineage (GTDB taxonomy): Bacteria > Myxococcota_A > UBA9042 > UBA9042 > UBA9042 > CAIMEY01. Next base: position 67,823 of record CAIMEY010000006.1, read on the forward strand.
GCGCTGGGGCAAGTTGTGCCCGCGCAAAGCGTTGCACCGCGGCCGTATTGCTGCAAGATGCAGGTCATCGCGGGCAGGGGAGTGCCAAAAATTTCACTGTTGTTTTCTGGAGATCGCCAGCACGCCCTTGCCCGACGCCAACGCTGGCCTTCAATTTCCGCGCGCCAGGCATAGCAGTGGCCCGAATGCGATCCAGGGGTTGCCGAAGCGCGCTGGGCACACTACCCTCGCGGCTGTTGTCCATCCGAATTTTCTGACCTCGAGGTGTCTTTATGGCTGAGTTTCGCACACTTCCAGAGATGTTCCTAAACCGAGTCAGCAGCACGCCAAGCCAGTTGGCCTTCCGCTTTCCCAACGGTTTGGCGTGGTCTGAGCTGACTTGGGGCCAGACTGGCGACCGCGTCCGCGCCATCGCCTGCGGTTTGCGGGCCTTGGGCGTCGAGGCCGAACAGCGGGTAGCCATCCTCAGCAATACGAGAATCGAGTGGATTTTAGCAGACTTAGCCATCATGAACGCCGGAGCAGCGACCACGACCGTCTACCCGGCCAATACGCCCGACGAGTGCGCGTATATCCTCAATGATTCCGATACCGTGGCCATTTTCTGTGAAGATCCCAAGCAAGTCGCCAAGATGCAGGCGGAGCGGGCCAACATGCCCAAGCTCCAGCATGTGATCACCGTGGACGGCGCCGGCAGCGACGATGGTTGGGTGATTACCCTACAAGATCTTGAAAAGAAAGGCAATGACTGGCACGGTGCTCACCCAGGGGCGTACGAGGCCGGCGTCGCTGCTGTGCAAGCAGATCACCTAGCGACCCTCATCTATACGTCAGGCACTACAGGCAAGCCCAAAGGCGTTGAACTGACACACGATTGCTGGATTTACGAAGCAAAGGCGATCGACGATGTCAAGCTGCTGACCACCGAAGATCTGCAATACTTCTGGCTACCTTTGGCGCATGTGTTCGGCAAGGTGCTCGGCGCGGCCCAAGTGCGCATCGGCTTTCCGACCGTGGTCGACGGGCGCATCGATAAACTCGTTGATAATCTGGGGATTGTCCGGCCAACCTTCATTGCCGCCGTGCCACGCGTTTTTGAGAAGGTCTACAACAAGGTCCTGGCGACTGCCAAGGCCGGGAACCCAATTAAGTACTCGATTTTCAAGTGGGCTTTCCGCGTGGGCCGCAAAGTGTCGGCGCTACGTCAGCAAGGCAAAACGCCCACGGGCCTGCTCGCGCTGCAGCACTCGGTCGCTGATAAGCTTGTGTTTTCAACACTGAAGAACCGATTTGGCGGCCGTGTTCGCTTCTTCATTTCGGGCTCGGCTCCCCTGTCCCGCGACATGGCGGAGTTCTTCCACGCGGCTGGCATCCTCATCTTAGAAGGCTATGGCCTGACCGAAACCAGCGCTGCCAGCTTTGTCAACCGCCCAGAACAGTTCAGGTTTGGCACAGTGGGCCTGCCTTTGCCCGGCACCGAGGTCAAGATCGCGCCCGAAGACGGCGAAATCCTGCTGCGCGGTCGCGGCAACCTGCGCGGCTATCATAATCTCCCTGAAAATACGGCAGAAACGCTCGACAGCGATGGTTGGGTTCACACCGGCGACATTGGCGAACTCGACGCCCATGGCTACTTGAAGATCACCGATCGCAAGAAGGATCTGATCAAGACCTCGGGCGGCAAGTACATTGCCCCCCAAGCGCTAGAGGGAAAACTCAAGGCGATCTGCCCGTATGCGGGACAAGTGGTGGTGCACGGCAACAACCGCAACTACTGCATCGCCTTGATTGCACTGCCGGAAGAGGACATCAAGACTTGGGCCGCGGAAAACGGCCTTGGCGAGGCGAGCTACGAGCAATTAACCCGTGAACCTGCGGTGTTGACCCTGTTGCAGGGATACATCACGGAGCTTAACCGCGGGCTGCCGAGCTACTCGACGGTCAAGAAATTCGCGTTGGTGCCGGCGGACTTCACCGTCGAGACTGGGGAACTGACGCCGAGCCTCAAGGTCAAGCGCAAAGTCGTTGAAACCAAGTACAAAGCGCTGATCGACAGCCTGTACGTCGGTGCGGTGGAGGGGCTCTAGCCGCGCGACGGCTCGTCTTGGCCAGCCACGACCAAGGCCCCGGGCTGAGGAAAGCATGGGAGTCTGCAACATGACACGACAAATTCGGACGGAGCAGCAACTAGTTGTGTCGCGGCATTGGTCCCCTGCCGCAGTCTTGGCCGTATCGTTGTGCAAGATCAAGAGATCGCCGCTTTATCTCGGATTATCAAGAATTTGTCTCGTTGCTGCCTTGGTGACTGCGGCCCTGCCGGCCTGGGCCCAACAGGCCCCCTCTGCCCTGCCCAACGCCGCCACGCCCGCAGACGTGACTGCGAATGTGCTGGCAGAACCCCCGTGGATCCTCTATCAGAAAGCGACGTTACTGTTGGTTGGTGGCGACAAGCAGCAGGCAAGCACCCTGCTCGCCCAACTGCACGCCGAGTACGCGGGGCATCCGGCGGACCACCTTGCGGAGCCCTTGCGCAAGGTCTTGGAACGGGCAGAATCTCCAGCAAATACAAGCGTTCCTATAGACCCAATGGTCGAGCTTCCGAGCAAGGCAGCCCGTGCCGAACTGGTGTCAACCCAGACGGTGGGCGGCATTAACCTAGGCGTGCAGCTTTGTATGGCCGCAGATTGCCAATCATCTCGGGCAGTTGTCTTGTCGATCGTCGGCGGGGCTGGCACAGCCTTGGGCCTGAGCCTGTGGCAAACGGCCGATGGCATCACCCCGGGAACCGCTTTGGCCATTGACAGCGCGGCGATGTGGGGCCTGTACCACAGCCTAATGATCCCAATGATTTCAGAGACTCAGACCAATGTGAACTTCAATACGGTACAGCCCGACTACTCCCGGCGTGACGCCATGTGGCGGATGGCGGGCCAACTCGGGGGCACGGGGCTCGGCATCGCGGCGGCGGACCATTTCCAGCCCCACGCAGGGCAAGTGTCGATGGCCAACTCGGCCGGCATTTGGACCGGCGTGGCGACCTTTCTGGCCATGCAAAGCGCCAATAGCAATGTAAATTCAAAGACCGAGCAAACAGCGGTCCTGGTTGCCAGTGACCTGGGCCTGGTGGCCGGCGCGATCGGGTCAACCTATTTCGAGGTAAGCCGCTCGCGAACTATCATCATCGATACTTCTGGAATTTTAGGACTTTTGCTAGGCATGGGCGCCGTGGTCCTGAGCCAGGGCGACAACGTCAACAGCCAAGCACTGACCTCCGGGGCGCTTCTCGGCACCCTGGTCGGCCTTGGAGCCGGCGTTGCCCTGAGCGCCAACTGGGACGCGCCGAGCCTGAGTCATACCGCCTTTGTGCCTACGTTCGCGCCGATGCCTGGCGGCGGATTCGCAGGCATTCAAGGCAGTTTCTAGGCTGCGGCACTTGGTGACAGCACTGCTAACAGGGCTTGCCCCGTGTAGCTAGACGGCTGGGCGGCCACCTGCTCGGGCGTGCCTGTGGCGACCACTCGCCCACCTGCGGCGCCACCTTCTGGCCCTAAATCAATCAAAAAATCAGCCACTTTGATGAGATCCAGGTGGTGTTCAATGACCAGAACGGAGTTGCCCTTGTCGACCAGGCGCTGCAGGACATCGATCAGGCGGGCGACATCGTCAAAATGCAGCCCCGTGGTCGGTTCATCGAGAACGTAGAGGGTCCGACCGGTGCCGGGTCGCGCCAATTCCTTTGCCAGTTTAATGCGTTGAGCCTCGCCACCCGACAAGGTGGTGCTGGCCTGCCCGAGCGCCATATAGCCCAGACCCACCTGCTGGAGCGTGTCGAGAATGCGGCGAATGGCCGGGTAGTTCTCAAACAAAACAACGGCTTCATCGATTGTCGTCTCGAGCATGTCGGCAATGTGCTTGCCCTTGAAGCGTACAGCCAGGGTGGCATCGCTGAAGCGGCGGCCATGGCAGATTTCGCAGGGAACGTAGACATCTGCCAGAAAGTGCATCTCAATTTGCAGAACGCCGTCGCCATGGCAGTGCTCGCAGCGGCCGCCCTTGACGTTAAAGCTGAAGCGACCCGGGCCAAATCCGGCGGCGCGGGCCTCTGGTAACTCTGCGAAAAGTGAACGGATTAAGTCCCAAAGCTTGGTGTAGGTCGCTGGATTGGAACGCGGCGTGCGACCGATGGGTGCTTGGTCGACTTCGATGACTTTGTCAAAGTGTTCCATGCCTTCTAAGGACCGATGCTTGCCTACCGCATGCTGGGTGCGAAACAGGGCGTTGTGCATGGCCGGGAGCAAAATCTCATGGATTAGCGTGGATTTTCCGGCGCCGGAGACCCCAGTCACTGCAGTCAAGACGCCGACGGGCAGGTCCACGTCGACCTGATGCAAGTTATTGGCCGTTGCCCCGCGAATTTTTAGTACTTTTGTGAAATTGCGGCGTTTGGCCGGCACAGCAATGCGCAGCCTTCCCGCCAGATAGGCCCCCGTGCGCGACCGGGGCTCAGTGCAGACGTCCGCCACCGTCCCTTGGGCCACGACTTCGCCGCCCAGACGCCCGGCACCGGGGCCGAAATCTACTAGCCAATCTGCGGCGTTCAGCGTGTCTTGGTCATGCTCGACAACCAGCACTGTGTTACCCAAATCCCGCAAATGTTCAAGGGTTTGCACCAGGCGGGCAGCATCGCGCGGGTGAAGGCCGATGGACGGCTCATCGAGGATATAGAGCACCCCGGTCAATTCGCAGCCGACCTGTGATGCCAAACGAATCCGCTGACTTTCACCGCCAGATAGGGTGTTGGCAGCACGCCCGAGGTTCAGATAGCCCAGGCCAACCTGCAGCAAGAACGTTAAACGACTGAGGATTTCTTTGCGGAGCTCAGTCGCGATGACCTGCTGATTGCCCGGCAGCTGTACGTCGCGCATCCAACTATGCAGTTGCTCAACCGGTTCTCCCAGCAATTCTGGCAGGTTGCGACCACCGACGCGGACAGCCCGAACGTGGTCCTTGAGGCGCGCACCGTCGCAGACTGAGCAAAGAGACTTGCGAAAGAATTCCTGATAAGCTGCGCGGGCTTGTTCACTATCCGTCTCGCGCCAGCGCCGTTGCAACTGTGGCACCACGCCTTCCAAACGGGCCGCCCACGACGACGAACCATTCTTGGATTCCCATTTAATTTGGACCCTTTCAGTGACACCAAATAGGACCATCTGTTGTTCGGCCTCGCTCAGGCTGTGCCAAGGCTTGTCGAGGTCCAGTTCGCTCACCTTGGCTACGCCCTCGAGGATCTTGAGCATCCAACCGGAATCGACGCCGCGACTCCAAGGCGCAATGGCACCGCCGCGAATGCTGCGTTGTTTATCGGGAATCACGGCATCGACGTCGACTTCCATCGAAAAGCCAAGACCGCTGCATACTTCGCAGGCCCCGAGCGGCGAATTGAACGAGAAGCCCAGAGGCGTGAGTTCAGGAAAACTAAGGTTGCAGGTGTCGCAGAACCGGGCTTCACTAAAGGATTTTTCCAGCCAAGGCAGCTCTGGCGATTGGGCTTCTGGATGCACCGCGACGATGAGCCGCCCAAGCCCGCGGCGCAGTCCCTGCTCGACACTGCCAGTGAGGCGAGCCCGTTCGTCGGCACGCACCACGGCGCGATCGATTACCAAGTCCACGTCATGCTTGCGTTTTTTGTCCAGCTGTAGGTCTGCGTGGATGTCCTGAACTTCGCCATCGATGCGCGCGCGGACGTAGCCTTCAGCTGCAGCCTGCTGAAATACTTCTGCAAAACTGCCTTTTCGCTGACGTTCAATGGGGGCGAGGATGAAAATCCTTGTCCCTTCGGGCAATTCCATCAATGTCTGCACAATCTGAGCCGGCTCCAAACGGCCGACCGGGGCACCACATTGGTGGCAGAACTGCTGGCCGACGCGGGCAAAGAGCACGCGCAGGTGATCATAGATTTCCGTGATAGTACCGACAGTTGAGCGAGGATTGGAGCCCGCAGCCTTCTGCTCAATAGCGATCGTCGGCATGAGCCCGGAGAGCTTGTCATAGATGGGCTTGTCCATTTGCCCAAGAAATTGGCGGGCATAGGCACTCAACGATTCGACATAGCGCCGCTGTCCTTCAGCGTACAGGGTATCGAAGGCCAGAGAAGACTTGCCCGACCCAGAAACACCTGAAAAAACGATCAGTTTGTTCTTCGGCAAGCGCAACGACACATGCTTGAGGTTGTGCTGCGCCGCGCCGACAATGGTGATCTCGTCGCGGGGATGCCCTGCGGTAAAGGCTTGTTTATTCATGGTGTTTATCACATTGGGCGGCGAGGTCAAAGGCCGTGGCGGTGGCACAGTCAATGCAACGGGTTCAGGTCCGGCAGAGGCAAGATAGCCGATACTGAACAAATGTCCAGTTCCACCAAGGATGCCCCGCGCTATCGTGAACCATGTCTGGGCTTGGGACCCAGTCGTACAGGTAAACAGCCTTGAATTACAAAGGAATCCGCATCCAGCGGCCTGGCTGTAGGCGCACACCGGCACCGTGCGGCAACCACACCGGCGGCTGCCAATGCGCGCCAGGGTCAGGTGCGATCTGCCAACGCCCTGGAATCCATAGCCAAATGGCGCCGGTCCAGCTCCAGTACCCCGTGAGCCAAATGGCCATACCAAACGGCTGGTTAGAGCGAACCTCGACCTGCGGCGGCGGCGGAGCCTGAGGTGCCTGAACGGTCGCCTGGGCCTGCAAGTCAACGTCCGGCACGCGCCACCAACCGCCGAGCCAATACCAGTCAAAACCGGTCCATAGCCACCACCCAGGCTGCCATGCCGCGTGAACGCTCGGCTGGGGCGGCGGCGTCTCGGTCAGCGCCACGGGCGGCGCGCCACTAGGCTCATGGGGCTGGGGTTGCTTCTGCGCGGGAGGCTGTTGCAGGCCGGGCCATGGGCCGTCGTTGTCCGGCAGGGGGCGGTCTGGGTCGACCTGAGGCTGCGAATTCCGCGATGAACTTCGTTGTATATCAACGGTTGAACGCGCTGATTTAGCTTGCTTTTCTTGCTCCAGTAGCTGTTCTTGGCGCTGCTGACGCAAGTAGACGAGCCACTGCTCCTCGGCCACCGATGGCACCCAGGCAAGTTGGCGCAGGACAAAGACTGCGCCCTGAAAATCGTTCGGATCTTTGCTCCACAGACGCACGTGGAACGCTGTCCCCGCTGGCATAGGGGCAGCGGCATCCAAGTCCTGGTTTTGCCAGCTTAAGTCCAGAATTGGCGCCCTCTTGGTGCCTCCGCCCGAGCCCATTGCATCCACCACGAGAATTGCCTGACCAACCGCGGGGTTTTGACCTGGGGGCGCCGTTGTCCCAGTGGGCTGCGGCGTGTTCGTGGGCGGCGCGTTCGTGGGCGGCCCTGGCAGGTCGGGCTGCCGTGGCGGTTCGACGGGCGGCGGACTATTTTGAGGAAATTCAGGGACCTGACGCGATGGCACCACGACGGGGCGCAGGGTGCATCGCCCATTGTCAGGCGCCGTGTCTGCCACCCACTGCAACTGCGGCTGACCAGTGCTGCCTGAGGACGTGCTGACCGTTTCGCTGTGCTGGGTGGCCCAACTGCCCGCCGTCAAAAGGCGATCGGGCAACTTGGCCTCAAACTGGCCCAGGGCCGCACGAGGCGTCTGCAGGGTCAGAATCCAGTGTTCTCCCCAGCGGTTGCCGAGGGCCGAGCCCCGCAGTTCCAAAGGTCCTTGGCTGCAATCGGGGTCGACGCGAAAAGCGACGCTCGAGCGCTCCACTTCCTGCAAGACTGGGCCGCACCCGCCCAGCAGTGTCGCCATGACCGCAATGGACGCAATGCAATACGCTTGATTTCCCTGGGGAAACCGGGAGAAGAAGAGCCCAAGCGGCTGGGGGTGCCTAGTCATCGTTCGGCCCAATAATGATTTGCAAGCCGGTGGCCGTCTGCTCAGATTGAGCTACGATATCCATTGGCTTGAGAACGCCCGAGGCCAGCACCCGCCTCGAGCGCGTTTGTCGCTGGCGATCGAGGGCGCGGGTGCCCCCCCAACGATCGTGAATCCGGTCGTCGTACGCGTCGGACTGCGCCAAGATCGCGTGGACCGATGCGACCAAGGCTGTCGCATCGAGGGGCCCGCAGCTGAGAAAGGAGGTCGACAAGGTAATGCCATCGGTGTCGGTGGTGCCAAACCGCCCAATCTCCAGCAATTCGCTCTGTTCCAGCAGCCAGCCCATGAGCCCTGAGGTCAGCCGCACCTTCTCAATCAAGAGAGACCGCGCGACAATCCGGCAGATTTCGCCACGAAAGACGCGTACTTGTACCTCAACCATGGCCGACCCCTGCCACAGCAGGTAGTTGGGCTGATGCGCGTCGGTCACCACACTTGGAAAAGACTGGCGCAGCGCCTGTCCAACAGCCTGGAAACAATGGCTTTGCGTGTCGGATTCGAATTGCACAGCATGGCTCCAGCGGCCCGCAGGCGGGATTGGCTGCAGTGTACCATGACTTGGCTGACCAGATACTCGGCGTTGCGGATCGTACGGTTTGCTTGAGTCCCAAGGCAGTCGATCGACGTCTTTTCACTAACTTGGTCGGCGGTCCCAAGGTTCGCTGCCGTAGGGGCCGAATCCTGCACGCCAAATCGGTGCGTGGACCCGGCTTGAACGCTAGGTTGGCCTAGTACGGCTCCTCAATGCGTCCAGGCGCATTGGTAGCGCCATCGGCGGTATGGCAAGTATTGCAATCCCCATTTTTCTGCGGACTTAGCATGTCCCGCGAGATGCCGTTCTTGATGACCCGTGCTGTGTACGGCATCGTCAGGCTTTTCTGAATGTAGAAGTTCCCTGCCGCGTTGGTTGTCGCCGTCACCACTTTGCCATTAGCATCAGTGAGTTCCACCGTGACGGAGGCTGACCCGTAGCAGCTGTCGACGGCGTGGGCGACCGGATAGACGGTGCCAGCCGCGTAGAAGAACGGTCCTTCGCCTTGGTTATGGCAGGTGATGCAGGCTTTGCCGGGATACATGAGCGTTGAGCCCTTGTTGCCGCTGGTCCATTTCTTGCCGGACGGGCAGCTGTTGTCGACTCCGGGGCCTAAATCGTCAACAAATGGACTACCAAGGTCTTGGTCCACAGCGGTGTCATCCATGGCAGTGTCCGGCACGGCCACATCAGCGCCCAGCGCATCGGTATCGGTGACCGCCGAATCGCCAGCCGTTCCGTCCAGTGTCGCGACTCCGTCAACCGTGCTGCCATCGGCCGCGCCCAGGGTGCTGGACGAACCCGTCGCCGTGGAACAACCCACGGCAGCCAAGGTGGCGGAGAGCAGGACTAGGGCAGAAAGATTCATGAAATCCTCGAAGAAGTTGGGGTCCAAAGGCGATAAAGACCGCTGGGCTGCCGGCAAACGAACGGGCCAAGCAGCAGCAGGCGGCACCGTAGCGATTCCCGCCTACCCCTGCAAATCGGGCGTTTCGGTCCAAGGCCAGGACAAATGCTAGACGGTAGCAGAAAACCTTTGCATGCCAGACATTTCCGCCGGCAGCCAAGCATCAAAGCACATGGCCAGCGGCCGAACCAGAATGCGCCCGAGATCGCTGACCGTGAGCCGATCTGGGCCCAAATCGATCAGCCCGTCGGCGGCCAGGGGCTGCAGGAGTTGCAGGGACTTGGCAAAATGCGCATCAAAATCAATGCCATGTTTGCGCTCAACGGCAGCCTTGTCGACAATGCCATTGCACATCAGACTTTGGATGACATCACTGCGCAGCTGGTCCTCGGCCGTCAGGCGCAGCCCCCGTGTGGCGGGCAAGACGCCGGAATCTACGGCGCCGTAGTAGGGGTTGAGCTTGCGTTCATTTTGCGCAAACAAATCACCGATGTAGCTGATCGATGTCAGGCCGACGCCCACCAAGTCCGTGCCTGCCGCGGTGGTGTAGCCCATGAAGTTGCGCTGCAGCGTGCCATTGCGCCGGGCCTTGGCCAACTCGTCGTCTGGCAAGGCGAAATGGTCCATGCCGATGAACTCGTAGCCGGCACCGCTCAGGGTCTGCAGGGCCATCTGGAAGAGCTTGAAACGCATGGCCGGATCGGGCAGCGACTCGGCGTCGAAGCGTCGCTGCATCGGCTTGAGCCACGGAACGTGTGCGTACCCGTACAAGGCGATGCGATCAGGACGAATTTCAAGCACTTGCTGCAGCGTGCGGGCGAAGGACTCCAGCGTCTGTTTGGGCAGGCCGTAGATGAAGTCGAGGTTCACGCCGGAAAAACCAACCTTTCTAGCCTGTTGAACAAAACCAGCCGTGAGTTCAAAGCTCTGGTCGCGGTGGACTGCCTCTTGCACCGCGGGGTCGAAGTCCTGGCCGCCCATGCTTAGGCGATTGAAGCCAATCTCGCGTAATTCCTGCAGATGTTCAAAGGTCAGGATGCGCGGATCGGCCTCCAGAGCGATTTCCGCATCGGCCGAAAAGTGAAACTTGCGACCAATGGCAGTCAGCAAGCGGCGCATCTGCGCAGGCGTGAGGTAACTGGGCGATCCGCCACCCCAATGCATCTGCGTGGTCGGCACTTCCGGCAAGTGTGGCGCCAGGAGGTCGAGCTCTTTGTCGACCCGGTCCAAGTACGCATCGGCTAGGTCCGTCCGCGGCGTGATCAGGACGTTGCAGGCGCAGAAGTAGCACTGGCTTGGACAGAAGGGCACATGGGCATAGACCGAAAGTGGTTTGCCATTGCCTAGTTTGGCCTGGTCGCTCGCGTGGGCTAGCGCAGCATGAAGGTCGGCAGGCCCGATTTGGTCATGCCACGCCGTAGCGGGCGGGTAACTGGTGTAGCGAGGCCCACGTCCGGCATGGCGGCGCAGGATATCCAGCGGCAAATCCTGCATCCAATCCAAGTCTTTGCTGGGACTACCCTCTGCCCCCGGCCGAGCTGAACGGGAATCGGCCCCTGTGTTTTCAGACACATTGCGCTGTTCTGCCATCGGTCTTGCTCCTTGCCCGCGGTACCGCTTGGGTGCCAAACCCGCAGGGCCCGAAGTCTATGCCAACGCGGCGGCGCGCGCACGCTGATAGAGCGTGTCTTTGCAGTGGGCGCGCTCCACCTTCCAGGTCTCCAATGTCTGATCGCCCACCGGTTCTACTGAACTTTCAGCCTGATAGATACGCTTGTCCAATTCGCGGTAGGTCGCTAACAACGTGGCAAAGCTGGCGTCTTTGGCTTGAAGTTGCAAGACAACCTGCTTGAGGTCTGGGAATTCACGGGTTAAATCGTCATGGTGTTCTAGCATCGTAGGTCTCCTCGGCGGTTGAAGCGGGCGATGCCGCGGCGTGGCGGAACCAATCACTGACTATTCAAGCGTTTATTTCAGATGCGCAGGGAGCGCAGGTGGCGATGTGCGGCAAGATCTCCAGGCGCTCCCAGGCGATGGGGGCACCGCACGCTAGGCAGCGACCATAGGTTCCGGCCTCTAGCCTTTGCAGCGCCGCTTCGATTTGGCGAAGGCGCAAAACACCACTGCAATCAAGGGCATCCTCGACTTCATCATTGTCATGTCCGGCGGCGCGGTCCAGTGGATCTGCCTGGGGTTCGCTGGCCGTGCGTTGGTGATGTTCAACGCCTTGATGCTGCCTGATTAGTTCAAGTCGGTCCTGCTCTAACCGCTGGCCTAGTTGAGCCAAGCGATGGTGAATTTCATTGGTATCCATAAGCGCACCTCATGGCGACCGATATCGTCGCAAAATCAGCGGCCTTTGGTGCGAAACTGGCCAACGCGCGGTCAGCTTCGCCCAGGAGGGTGGCTAAGACATCGGCCACCGCCCGCTGACAACACCAAGCAAGGAGGCAGGCCGCCTTTAGGCAAGATGCGCCTTGACGGCGATCAATTCAGCGAGGCAGGGGCGGGCAAGGATACGAGGCTATGCTACTGCAATCCTAGGGCAAAATAGCCATTCCAGTCCCCCAAGGGACCCATGCCGCGCGCAAGACCGAGACGGACGAGGCCCCAAGGTATATAGCCGAATTCATAGTCCATTCGCAGCTCAGCGCCGGCCGTGACGATCGCGCCGCCGCGTAGCCCTTGGGCCGGCAAAGTCGAACCCAAGGCGGCAAAATCGCTAAATGGGACCAGGGACACGCGCCGGCCAAAGACGGGCAATACGTCCAAGCCGCGGCCGACGTCGAATAGGGGCAAATGTAGGGCCAAAGTACCCCAAACCGCAGCGTTTCCGCCCAGGGCATCGCCGCCCTGCCCACCTAGCCCGCGCACGGTCAAGCCCGAGGCAACGGAGCCAAAAATCGATTGGGCTGCAAGCGGTTGTAGGCCATGTACGGCGAAACCGGGGTCTCCGGGCGGTGCCAGGGCCTGATACGCGCCATTGGCCGTGATCGCCAGGACACGATGTTGCCCAAGAGGCCAATGATGTTCCGTCGTTGCATTGATGACAACCCGTCCCATCTGCCCGTCTTGCCGCGCGCCGACGGTGCCGGTCAGGCCGATGAGGTGCAGCTTTTCGGCGATCGTCGAGTCGGCGTACTGCTGGGACTGCAGCCAGTAGACGCTGACATCACTCAGGTATTCCTGGCCAACCCATGGCTCGGTCGGAACCACGGCGCTCGGATCGTAGGGGTAGACATTGCGGTACCACGGCTGGCGCAAGGCGGAATGGGTCATGCGCAGATCCGCAGAAAACTGCCAAGTATCGCGCAGTCCAGGCAAGTCCCAGGCCACGGAAAAACGCGCGCCGGTGCGATCGGTCGGGGTCGCCCGATAGCGATACCCGCGAATAAAATAGGCTATTCCTTGTTGGTAAGCGGCATCGAGCGTCAACGTGGGTTCCCACGCAGTCAAAGCGGCGCTGGCATAGACCAGCGGGTCGGTACCATCGTCGCGCAATTGCCCAAAAAGACTCCAGTTCCAGTGAGAGAGCGCATCGGATCCGTACAATGTCGCGCCTAGCCATAGCGCGCCGGGGTCTGTCGTCGCTCGAGTCGTATCGGTCACGGCCAGCGGATACCAGGCGCGAGGCCAGAAGTGACGCCAAGGTTGATAAGGACTTTCAAGCCCTTGTACAGGTGTCGGCGCATACGGCAGTTCACTCGCAGCGATCGGCTGCTGGGGCTGTGGCTGCAGGGTTCGGACAAATACGTCGAGGCCCTGCCCCACGTGCTCTACCGTGACAACCGTTTGCAGATTAGGGCCTTGGGTTGCACTGACCACCCCGGTTGGCGTGCGGCTCTGCGCCAGGACCGTGCCCTGCGCCAGGTCCGCCACCGAGGCGACGCGGAAATCGCCGACGGTCTGCACCGCGATGAGCTGTCCGTCCGTCCTGAGCTGTAAATCCAGCCAACTTCCAGGCAGTTGCCGCGACCGCGCCTGCCCAAGCCCCTGCTGCCACACGGGCCGGCCGGCACCGACGCCATGGTCGTAGAGGAGCTTATACCCATCCGTTGCAACTAGTTGCATGGGACTATCGAGCGTTTCCCCCACTGGAGGCGCCGCCAAGCGCAAGATCGACGGCGGCTGCGGGCGATCGGCCTGCGCGACTTGCAGCAGCTGCGGCCAAGGCAAGGACCGCACCTCGGTCTTCCCTGCAACTATGCTGATATAAACAATTTCCTTGCCGTCCTGGGCAAAGCTCGGACTGCGAACCCGCGCTCCTTGGGTCAGGCGCAGGCTCGGCTGCCAGTGCGAGGGAATCGGCAAGGGCTGGTCACTGGGCACCCACGAGGCGGTCGTATCCTCAGGTAATTGGACGGCAATCAGCTCACGAAATAGGTAGAGGCGCTCGGTGCGCCGGCTTTCGGTGAATAGCAGCCAGCGGCCTCCTGGGGCGATCATGGGCTCGTCGCAGTCGAGTTCGCAGACGTGGATCAGGCGTCGTTTCAAGGTGATCGCGTCGATCTCCTCGACGACATTGAGTTGGTCATTGGGCGAATGCGCGACGACCACCGAGCTGGGCCTGGTGCCAGGGCGGATGCGGCCGCGCCAGTTGCCGTCCAAGGTCAGGCGCGCGTCGCTTTCGGCATGTACCCCAAAGGTCTTTGTCTGCGGATTAAAAGAGAGATCTCGCCACTGCGCCTGCACCCGGGCCGCGTAACGCGCCGAGGCGTCCGCCCAAAGCCGCTGCAAGCTGTGGCCCCAAACCTCGCGAGACAACCCATTGATACCAAAAGGGATGACGTGAGCGCCATAGGCCTGCAGGAAGGCGAGGAGCTTGGCGTGCCCAAACTGACGAACGATGTCGTCGATCAGCAAAGAACCAAAGACATACCAGCTGTTGCCGCGGGGCCAGCGCAGGGGGGTGCCGGTCATTTGCTGGAGATCGGGCCAATTGTGGTCCATCACGGCTGCGCGCATAAGGGCTTGATATTGCGGCGAATCAATGCGCCCGCCGTGGCCAGCAACCGCAGCGTCACGCCCCGTGTGCCGCGTTTCCACATGAACGGCAAGGCCTTCGAGCACAAAGCGCGGCAAGACCGCATTGGGATACCAGCGATGGCCAACGACGTAATGGGAAGCGGCGGGCAGACCAGAAACCTCCTCCATGTGCAGGACATGTGTGAATTCGTGGAAGATTAGCTGCCTGAGCCAGTCACCGTGGTCGCCCAGATCGTCAGCTGGGGAGGGCGGATAGGCCTGTAAGTGCACGTGATCGAAGGGTAATACGGTGGCAAAGCCGTTGGCGTCATCCGAGTAGTCGTCCAGGGTCAGATGTAACTTTGGAACATGACTGGAAAACAGCGGCTGCAGGGCCTGACGCGCATCGGCCAGGGTCGCTAGCGCCAACTCGGCCATTTCCCGCAGCGGTGCCGGCGCGTGGATTTCAACGCCGGGAGCCGACCATGTGCGCCACTGAATTTGGCCGTCACCCGCGTGGGCCGGACGGGGCATTAGCGTGTATAGCAACGAGGTAAGTCCGCACAGCCAAATGGAAATTCGGAACTGCCTCATGACCTCGACCGCTAGGACCGCCGGCCCCGCGCTCCCAGTGTGGGACAGCGAGGGCGCTGGTGCAAACGGCGCTTTACGTCGCGGCGGCCAAGTGCAATTCTCGGGCGGATTCAGGCGTCTCGCCCGCCACAGGAACTCGAGATGAACCCAAGCGCCGCGGCAGGGCCCGATGAACCCGAGCAAGCCCCACTGTCTGCAGAAAATCCAGATAGTTACGCGCAGATGCTGGCCTTGGTGCAGGCCTTTCATGACAAGCACGACCTCCAGGCCAAAGGCGGCGAGGAACTCGTGTATCGCGTTGCTCTTTTGGCCGAAGAGCTCGGCGAAATTTCCGCGTGCGTGACCAAGGGCAAGCCCCCCGAAGCGCTGGCCGAAGAGTGCGCAGATCTACTGATTTTGCTGCTCGGCACCGCCATCTCAGCGCGCATGGACTTGAACCAGGCGTTTTGGCGCAAGATGCAGCGCTTGCAGAATCGCTCGGCGCGGATGGTGCAAGGGCGCATTCGCGTTTCTGAATTTACCGAATCGCAACCTTGAAGGCGACCCGATCGCGAGGACCAATGCCCCATGCGCTCACTCATCCTACTGATATCATTGCTTTTGCTCTCGTTTCACGCGTCGATTGCCTGGGCCGATGACGAAGGGCCCGCCCTGCGCGACGGCGATCGCTGGTTTATTCCCGTGGACGTGGGCGTGGGCCCGGCCTTGCACTTCCTACCGGGCTATTTGGGCGGCGGTATGCCAGAAACTGGTTTGTCCTTAGGGCTTTACGCTGCTGTACCACCCGAAGTCGTTCAGGACCAACTCAAGCGCGCGGTCATCCCCGATGCGTACAAGGGTCTGGTGAAAAACCTTGATACGACACATGAATGGCACTATCGCGATGCACCGATCACGTACATTCCCGATCACTTCATCCTTTCGCCGCAAATCCTGCAGCAAGGCAAAAGTACCTCGGCTTACGGTGTGCTTTGGGACCCGATTTTGCTAGATTTTTCGCTAGGTTTACTGGGTGACACCGAATCGCCCGTGCGACTGACCGCCGGCCTGGGCCTGCCGACGCTGATGGCCTTGTACGTGGGCAACAGCAAGCTGGTGGACGGTCACGCGTGGATCTTCGGTCTGGGCGCTCAGGCCCATGCTCAACTTACTTTCCGTTTTTCCTACGCTTTTTCGATTTCGGCCGAGTGGCGCTCCACCCTTCAGGTGACCAACAGCTACGACTTGGCGCAGACGCAGTACTTCACAGGCGATTCCCAGCGCTTGTGGCATTTGGGCACGGCCATGTTGCTGTTTCACTTCCGCATTCCGACCTACCAACAGCTCTAGCAGCCCGGGCCTGGAGACCTCATGAATTCCGCACGTTTGCTGATTGCGGGCTTGGCACTGGCATGGACCCAATGCACCGCAAAGACTGCTGTGCCCCCTCAACCTGCTGATGCTACGACGGATTCGGTCGGCGATGCGGTCGTGACGGCGGACGCACCCACGTCGACGCAGACGGATACGGCGGAGCTTGCAGCGCCGCCAACTCCTGAATTTGCACGGTTTTGCCAAGGACGGGACTGGCTCAAGACGCGCACCCCGGCGGTTGTGGGCGCCTTGACGGGAACCTACAAGGGCTCGCTGGACAGCCTAGGGCCGGGAAAACCGTTTAAGAAAGGCACGCTTGAGACGATGAAGTTCATCCCGGAGCAGCCTTTCCACCTAACCGGTGTCCGCGCGGCTTTTGCCAAAGGTTCTGGGGATGTGCGTATCCGCGTGATGCAGACCCAAGGCCGGACGTACCCCGGGCCCTTTCCCAAGATGAAGGATCTGAGCCTGGACTTGGTGCCCCCGCTGCAAGTAACGATTGATGCAGCCGATCCAGAGAATTCGCAGGACTTTACCTTTGACGGTGACGGCGCCTGGCTGCTGCCGACTCAGCATTACATGATTGTTTACGAGCACTTACAGCAAGGCCCTGCCCTGGCGCTGGAGACCGTACCGGCCGCTGAGTTCTCGAGGGCGCTGCTGTTTATGCCCAATGATATTGAGGCTTATGGGCTGTCCGATGGCAAGCAGGACTACAACTACCGGCTTGAGGTCCTGGGCGAAACGGGCTGCCAGTGGAAGCCGGACGATTTCCTTTTTGCGCCTGAGCATCCATTTGGCGATCAAGGCAGCGGGCAAATCGCCGTGACTGACCTGAACGGCGATGGCAAAGATGACGTCGTTTTGACGGGTTCTGACACGGTTTCCGGTGTCGGTCAATCCAAGCCCCTGGCGTTTTGGGGAGACGGCCACGGTGGATATACCCCAGCCGCGACAGACGTTTTTGCGGCTGCCAAGGGCGCGTCGATCGTGGCGTTTGGCGACATCGACAATGACGGCGATGCTGACGTGCTGGCCATGACGTACATCAGCCGCGATGGCGATGGCGATGGCCACCAAGTGCCCGGCGACGACTGCGACGACACGGACGCCGCCGTGTACCTCGGCGCGCCAGAAATTGTCGACGGAAAAGATAATGATTGCAATGGAATAGCTGATACTGGCACCAACACCGACGACGCAGACAAGGACGGCGTGACGATCGCCAAGGGCGACTGCGACGACACCCACGCCGAGACCCATCCGGGGGCGACTGAAGTGCTCGACGGACGCGACAATGACTGTGACGGGCAAGTCGATGAAGATTTTGTCGATCACATCCTGCGCAACGACGGCAAGGGACAACTGAGCGTGGTGGCGAACTCGGGCGTGGAAGCCCTGGATCCGAGCACAGCGACAGCGTTTTCTGACGCCAATGCCGACGGCAAGCTCGACGTGTACTGGGGCAACTGGCTGGTCCATTACCCGGACGACCCGGCCGTGCAAGATCGCTATTTTACAGGCAATGGCGATGGAACCTTCACCGATGCCTTGGTTCAAGCTGGGCTGCAGCTGCCGACGCCCTACTCCGTCTACGGGCTAACCTGGTGTGATTACAACAATGATGGCGCGCAGGACTTGTTTGTCGGCAACTACCACCTCTACCCCGATCAGCTGTGGAAGAACCTGGGGCTGGGCACTTTTGTCGATGTAGCACCGCAGGTTGGCCTGGATCATGACGCCATTGCGCCGGCAGCGAACGTCGTCGCCGCGGGCCTGACGGGTGGCCATACTTACGGCGCGGACTTTGGCGATGTGGACAACGATGGCGACATGGACGTTTACGTCTGCAACCTCGCGCACCCACGCACGCAACCATGGGCAGATATTAGCATTTTTGGCGTCAATCAAGGATCCCCGGACTTTGCCTATGCCAACCAGACCAAGGCGGCCGGATTCATCTATGACGAAGGGGACTTAAATGCGTTTTGGGGCGATTACGACAATGACGGCGATTTAGACTTGGTGGTGGCCTCGATCTACACCGGCCACTACTCGCGTTTGTACCGCAATGAGGGGCAAAACGTCTTTACAGACGTAAGCTTTGAGGCCGCCGCCTGGCTGCATCAATGTGGCCGCGTGCTGTGGTTTGACGCCGATGACGACGGCGACCTCGATCTGCTGTTCACCGACGGCAATCCGCAGCCGCCCCATGTCCACCTGCTGCGTAACCGCATGAATAATGGCAACCATTGGCTGGAATTGAACGTCCAAGGAACGAGTTCTGCCCGCGATGCGCCGGGCGCCCGAGTGACGGTGAAAACGGCTGGGACCACGCAAATGCGCGACGTCAAACTCGGCGGTGGTCATTGGAATCCGCAAACGGGAAAACGCCTGCATTTTGGCTTAGGTAGCGCGACCAAGGTCGATCAAGTGCAGGTGCATTGGGTCGGCGGCGCAATCGAGACGTTCAGTGGCATCGCTGTCGACAAGCGCTGGACCTTGGTGCAAGGCACCGGCAAGGCGGTACCGTAGATGCCGCGGACAATTGTCTTTACTTCCATGGTATTAACTCGCTATGGCCGGCAAATTCGGCGCACGCTGCCATTGTGGCTGGGGCCGCTGCTGTGGGCCTGCGCAGGTACTGCGCCGCAGTCGGCACCGAACTCGGTCAACAGTGACAGCGCGGCAACGGATACGCAATCGCCGATGATCACAACTGATTCGAGCGAGGAAGTGATCAAACCGCACATCGACCGCTGGTGGCTCGGCGTCCAAGGGCTGCCCGAATCGATGATGGGCGATGACCCTGGCGCCCAGACCTTTCGTTGGGCGGTGCCTACGCAAGGGGTGCAAATCAACGTCCACGCGGTGGGACAAAAGCCATTAGCACCTGCGCAGTTAGGCTACTTGGACTCTGCCTGCGTGTTCCAATTGCTGCCCGACCCGGCCACGGCGACTGCTGGCTGGCTAGCCGAGCCGGGAGGCTTTGTGTGGTCGACGCAGATAGAACTAACTGATTTAGCGGACGAAGTGACGATGGCGGCGGTTGTCGACGGCGAGGTCGTCAGCCAGCGCTTGGTTTGGGTGACAGAAAGAACGCCTCAGCTGGATCCCTTTGAAATAATTGA
>CAIMEY010000007.1 GCA_903840165.1 uncultured Myxococcales bacterium
ACCGAAGCGATGGCGCTGCGGGCCCAGGTCGCCGAACTGGCAGGACGGGTCGCAAAGTCGCGGATCTTGAAAAGGAAGTGGCCAAGCAGACGCTACAAGACCGCAAAAGAACAAACGCAAGCCGTTAGCACGGCAAGGCCTGTCCTATCACCGGACGAAGATGGTGGCAATGCCAGACCCTGGATTGCCATACCTTTGGAATGGCACAGAAATTCGAGAATGCGCAGCCGAAGTCGGTTTACTGACGGCTCGTCGTGCTGCGCAGGGTCCGGGTGTCGGCGGCGGAGCGGCGAGCGCTGGTGTTTACGCTTTGGATCCGGGCAGGTATGGGCACACCAAGCGGAACCTGCGCCCCAGGCTGGCGAGACACGACCGTGTCCGGCGAATACGCGGGGCGCGGCTGCCCTCGAGTCGGCAAGGTGCTGGCCGCTCGCCTATGCATTGACATCGTCAGCGCAAACCGGCAGATTTGCTGAGGCGGCACTGCAGTTTGTGGCTGTCGTCCTGGCACGGCCCGTCTTGCGCTCGCCGTCCTCATTGCCCCCTGCGCACTCGGTGGACCATGAATTTCCGCTTTATTTCAAAAGCTTGCCTCTTGTTCTGCGCTGCCATGCTGCCAGGGACTGCCCTGGCCGCGGTGCCTTTGACGGTGCACGTCGATGCAGCCGTGATGACGGCCGCGGGCCCCGCGCCAGATGGCGATTATGGCGTAATTTTCAGCCTGTACAAGGATGCCGCCGGTGGCCCTGCGCTCTGGCAGGAAGGTCCGTACACCGTGGCCGTCAAAGGCGGCGCCCTTAGTTGGGATTTGGGCAACAAGGTGCCGATTCCACCGGTGCTGGCGGCTGCCAATATCCCTGGATTCATTGAGGTTCAGATCCTGCCGGACCCGGCTCTGCCCCGCCGTCCCTTGGGCTCGGTGCTGACCGCCTTGCGCGCCGCCGTCGCCGAGAATCTGGACTGCTCGGGCTGCATTGGCGCTGGACAGCTGGACGCCAAGGCCCTAGCGGACTTCGCAAAAACGTCGTCCCTTGCCAAAGTTGCGCTCTCCGGCAATTTCGCGGACCTTAGCGGTGGCCCGGACCTCAGCGCGTACGCCAAGCTGGTGGCCCTGGCCAAAGTAGCGATATCGGGCAGCTACAATGACTTGGTCGATAAGCCCGATCTCTCTGTCTTTGCACAGAAATCTGGCCTTTCCTCCGTCGCCACCACGGGCGTCTATGCCGACCTCAACGCGCTGCCCGTCCTGGCCAAGGTCGGCACGGCCTGCGGTTCCGGCCTAGTGGTCAAGGGGCTCGCGGCCGACGGCAGCCTGGTGTGCATCGCCGCGCTAGACCCAAGCGCCATTGCTGCGGATGGATTGGGCGCAATTTCAAATGGTTTACTGGTCGACGTCTTTACGGACAAGTTTGCCAACGCCGGGCCAATCGACGTCCTGAACTACAATCCCGTCGGCTTTACCGACACCCTGGTTGTCCCCGATGTCGGCGTATCGCAAACCTTTTCCGTGTCTGTGGATGCCGCCAATTCAGACCTCACAAAGTTCAAATTGGTGCTAACCGATCCAAACAACAAGCAATACACCCTATTTGATGGGGGCACACCTGGCGTCGCGCTGCAGGCCACCTATCCGGCGCCAAACGCACCGGCAGCGGGCGATCTAACTGTATGGAATGGCAAAAACGCCGCGGGGACATGGAAGTTGCAAGTGGTCGACAACAGCTTTGACGTCAACAACCAAAGCAAATACGACGGTAAACTCAACAGCTGGAGCGTCAACATCAAATACCTGTCCACCAGCAAGGTCGCCGCCACAGGCGCTTTTCAGTTTAAAGTCACGGATGTAGCGCCCGTAGCCTGCAATCCGTCCAACTTCGGCGCGGCCTACACCAGCAGCAAGGACAACGCCCTCTACATCTGTAACGGCAAGGATTTCTTCCCGATTTCACTTGTGGCTGCGGGCTCTGCGTCCAGCCCAGGCGCTTCGTGCAAGGACATTCTGGCCAAGGCGCCGGGCTCGAACGACGGCACGTACTGGATTACTGGCAATGGTTCCGGGACCTTCCAAGTCTACTGTGACATGACCACGGACGGCGGCGGCTGGACCCTGGTCCGCAACATCGCGCCCAATGACGGCAACAGCGTCGGCTACAACACCCAGGCGTTTTGGACGGCACAGGCGGAATACGGCGCCTTCAACAACAGATTCTCCAACGATTACAAGAGCCCCGCCGACTACTTAGTCACGGGCACCCAGTTGATGATTCAGTCGACGAACACGGGCGGTGCGGGAGCCGTGCTGGGCTGGCGTCGCTGGCCGATGATCAACAACCAACCGCGTACGTTTAATAGCTTTTTCACCACCGGCATTGTCGCTGTTCACGCCAATGATGCCTGCGAAACCGGTGCTTCCGACCTGACCAACGTCGGCACCACCAGCGCCTGGGACGACGTAATTCGCCAAGGAACTTGCCTCTATGCCGACATCAACCCCAGCGCCAGCGGCGAGGCCGACCTCATCCGCCTGAGCACCCTGCCGTACAACGGCCAGGACAATATGATGGCCGGCTTTGCCTCGTGCATCGATTGTGGCGCCCCCTGGCAAGGTGCGAATCCTTACCAGGGCTTAGACCGGGCGGCTTGCAACTCGGGCGGCTGCAGCTACACCGCAATTTCCCGGTTGTCCTCGACCAACTGGCAGAGCGCTGACTGCGTGGGCAACTACTGCAGTGGCACGTATTCAAACACGATTACTGGGCCGTGGAACAGCCGCTTCTTTGTGCGCTAGCAGCTCGCCGATGCGGGCCATTTCGCCTGGGCGGTCTAAGCCGCGTAGAAAAATCGAGTTGCGGGCAGCCGTAAGCCGGGTTCTGTTCTGCGCGACCGTCGCCAGATCGCAGCGGTGACCCTTGTCCTGGGCCGGCCATTGCTGGCGGCCTCAAGCGTTCTACCCGCGGGCTCGGACGGACCGCCCTCCGACGCTCCGAAAAGCGCTTGCGCCTGCGATATGACCTTGCTCCAAGTGGGGTTTGCCCAGAGCGACGTCGCCGCCGCAATCCGTGCGCTCTTGCCGCACGCTTTCACCCTTACCCCGCGGACTTCTTGCGAAATCGGGGAGACGCCTTGCTTTCTGTGGCACTGTTCCCTGGGATCGCTCCCGCCGGTCGTTCACCGGCACTTTTGCCCTGTAGAGCCCGGACTTTCCTCGGCAACATCTAAGCAAGCCGGTTTGGGCCTCCGTTTGGCGGAAGACGGGCTTAACGCTTGACCGATTGCGGGGCGCCACGGGCAGGCACGACGGTACTTGCGGGCGCTGGCGGTCGTGGACGGGCATCGGAACCGCTAATCTCGGTCCATCGACCGCATGTAATTCGTTGAAAACAAAAAACAAAAAAGACAGTTGCGCCGAGGTCTTGACATCGCTATGCTTGGTGTGACTAGCGGCGACCACTTGCCGCACTTCTGGAGTTGGCCATGGCTGTTTCTCCCATCACGGACACGGACTTGGTGCAATTGCAGCAGGCTTGGGACGACAAGAGTCACAATGTTGCCATCCTAGCCGGGCGGTTGGTCGCAACCTCGCTCGGGTCAAGCGCAATCGCTGCCAGCACGCCGGACAACATTACGGCAGCCGCGTCCGTGGCAGCATTGGCTGGCGGTGCCTACGGCGTTGTCAGGTCTGCCATTACGGCCGCTGCTGCGGGGACTTCCAGCGATCTACACGCCGGAGCGCTATTGTTCCGCAGACCGGACACCGGCGCACTCTTGCAGACCGCTTCGGCAACACCGCTGTGAAACGGGCCGTCGCCTGCTGCCTGTCCCTGGCGCTTGCCTGCACGCCGCAGGCCGCCTCGACGACCAATTCTAAAGCAATTGCCGACAGCTTGGTTGGGGATGCCGCGCTTGACAGTGTGCAGGCGCCTGTGGACACGCCAGCCACAGACTTCGACCCGCCTCAGGATACTTTTGCCGCGCCAGTCCTCAAGCCCACGCCGCGCCTGGTCTTTGAACATTCGTCGCCAATTCCAATCCCGCAACTGTTGCCCGGCGCGACGCGCAAGGTCGATGCGAGCACCATCGCTGCACACGGCGACCGCGCCGTGGTCTTCGCCTCTGAGGTTACCGATACGCTTGATCCAGATAAGCCAAACGCATTTTACGGACTCGTCGCCGACTTTGTGGGCGGCGCCGCCGAGCCGACGTGGCAGGTTTGGCAAGTTCCGGATGTGGCGGATTGCGCCCGTGTAACGCCTGAAGGCGGTGTTCAATATATCGCAGGAAGTACGCTGATTAGCTTGAGTAAGGACGGCAAAATCTTGTCGACTGCCCCCCTGGCCGTTCCCAGCGACTACGTCGGCGGCTACAAGATGAGCAACGGCAGCTACGGCTACAATTGCCAGCCAAACAAGCCGTTGGCTTGGGGCGGAACTTGTCCGGGCGACAAAAACTGTCCGCCCGAGTACGAATGTGTCTGGGCAGACGCTCAATTTTACGTGTTTTCCGGCTGTGCCAAGAGGGGCGAAGCCTTTGGCGTCGCCACCGATGGCAGTGTGTCGCTGGTGCAACTGTCGCTGCCCAAGGACGATTGTGCCTTGCCGAATAAGGGCTTTGACTATCGCTGGACCCACCCGCCCAACGCTCTGGCCTTTACTGTGGCCGAGGGGCGGATCTGGCGCCCGTTTGGCTACGTCTATGGCGGACTCGAAGGCGGTGATCCCAATGCGTGGCCACAGGTGGAGTACCATCCGCCACAAATGGACTTGACCGTTGAACTGGCGAATCATTTGGCCAATTGCGTCGAAGTTCAACCGGGATTTCAGGGACCCTGGTATGACTCCGACCTGGCGCTCGGTTTTGGCAGCATCGCATGGCCGGACGGCACGACCCGTCTGCTCGACATTCGCCGCCGTACTTGGCGGGTTCGCGGCGGCGCGGATGGCAAGACCCTGGCGGCTGCCGCCGGACCCGTCGGCGATGACACCCGACCCATCGCGATCGGCTGTGCGCCAGTGACGGGCGGCGCTGCTTGCGCCGTATCGCGCGGATATCACTACAACCTTGGACCCGACCAAGAGAATGATCCGACCTTTACACAGTATGCGCAGTTGGTCGAATTGCCCTATCAAGCTTCGCTCTTGCGCTTGCGCGTGCTACCAGGAGGTATGCCATGACGATCGTTTTTGACTACGGCCCGGGCTACGGACCGCCCCAGCCCGGTAGCAACCCGGATGGCGATACATTTTCCTACATCAAATTCACAGATTCCGGCAGTGACGCCGCGCAAGTCAAGGCCACAGTTGGCGACAGCCAGCCGAAGTCCACGGCGTCGGGTAACTTTGTCATCGGCGCACCCAAGGGCCTGCATTTCGTTGCTGGCACAGGCGGTTCAGCGACGATTGACTTCCACAACGTGCACGGCACGCCTGCCAGCCTGGCCATTGACTCCGGCGGTGGCGCCAATCTGTCGGTAATCGGTCTGAATTTTGTCCGCAACCCGTTGGCTGAGCTGTTCCAAGGCTACAAGCCGGACTGGAGCGACTCGTATTCACCGTGCCGCTTGATGTCTTCTGCGAGCAATTTGGCCATCAATGTCGCGGATTCAGAGGAAGGCGCACACGACGCGAGCCTGCAGGTGTGCGCTCAACACGGCGTCGGCGTCGCGGTTACAGAAGGCGGCGCAATTACACTCAATCCTTGGCCAGCCAAATTCGCTGACCCACCGATGGCCATCGCTGCCAACGCCGACGTGCAACTCCGTGGCACGGTTTATGCGCCCATGATCATCCTTGACCAGCACCAAAGTTGGAACCCTCCCGGATTAAAATTCCCGTCGACAGGCGTAAAGCTGCGAATATTTAGCGGTTCGCTGCCCAGCACTGTCGGCGCGGCGCCCCAAGGATCCGCGGTTTTCTACGTGAACGGCGGAACAGTTCGTTTGTATATTCAAACTGTTACTGGTAGTTCCGGAACGGCGACTGTTTGGAAATACTTAGCGCTCAGTGCCGTATGACTTCTTGGTTCACCGGCGTTCTCGCGATCCTATTGGTCGGTGCCTGCGAGCAGCGGCTGCCATCATCTATTGCGGTTGCGGGTGGTACCGGTGACCGCATAGCGGCCCTGGGCCCCTCGTCCGCGCTTGATGACGACCCGCTCTTTGTGGCCGTTGCCACCATGCCGCCTAATTCATCAACGCCTTGGCGTGCTTTCGCCATGACTGTCGGCAGCGACTTCCTGTACTGGACGGCCCACACCCGCGACAGTCAGGCCCTCGTCGGCGTCATGCTGCGCGACCCGAATTCGGCTGCATGGTCGCCCAATGGTTCCGGCACGTACACGGGCATACCATTTATGCCACCATGTTCTCAGCATGAAAACTGGTGTCAAGGTACGTACGCCAGACCGTGGGCGGATCAAGTCGCATCCGCCGTGCCAGGGCCCGTCGACGACCCAACGGCGACTCCAGCGTGCGCGTGTACAAGCGATGCCTGTGCCTGCACGAAGCTTGAGTTCTTTGCTTCGCCTGCAATTCCAACGGACATCCAAGCCATTGCTGTGCCTTCGCTTTTCGCCGTTGCCTTGCCCACGGCTCACGCGGTCAAGCTGATCGAAGCATTTGGTAGCGTCGGGAACGTTTTCTCCACCGCCCAATTTGCCCCTGCCTTCAACGGCACCGATGTCAAAACAGAGCCGCGCGGCCTAACCCTCAATCCCGACGGTCACTTGGTCGTCCTCGATCGCGGCGATCGCCTCACCGACATTGGCACCTTTGGCTCGACAAAGGGCCCGACCTTGCTCCTGCACGGCCCGGACGGCGGCGACTTGCCAACAGGCTGGAAACTCAACCATGTCGCGTGGTCAGGCCAGAATATCGTCATCGCCAGCAATGGCAGCGGCTGGTACACGGTCGATCCTGCAAGCGGAAACGTCGGTCAACTGGGCCAGTTCCCGCTCGCCCTCGCCGCCACACCGTCCGACGTCGACGACT
>CAIMEY010000008.1 GCA_903840165.1 uncultured Myxococcales bacterium
GACTGCGGGTAGTACGGCGACGTGCGCACATGGGTCATGCCGGCCTGCCGAATGAACTCCTTGAAGTCCTTGGCGATAAACTGCGGCCCATTGTCAGAGATGGTCCGCGGCCGCGCCTGCGGATGTTTCTCGCGCGCCACGTGCAAGATGCACTCGACGTCAATTTCCGTCATACGTTCGCGGATTTCCCAGTGCACGATGGCTCGGCTGGCGCCGTCGAGCACCGAGCACAGGTAGTAGAAAGTGCCGCCCAAGTTCAGGTACGCGATGTCGATATACCAATGTTCATGAGGATGTAGCGGCTGTACAAAGCCCGTGCCCTTCTTGCTGGTGCCTTTGTTCCATCGCGCCAGCAGCCCGGCCTGCGTCAGCACCCGCCAGGTCGTCGTCGGGCTAACCGCCACCACGTCGCGGCCCAGCATCATAAACGTCAGCCGACGATAGCCTTCTATCGGATATTGCTGCTGAAAAGCGATAATGCGCTGCCGTTCGTCCTCGGTAATCCAATGGTCGCGCGGCACCAGTGCATTGTGCTTGTTGACCTTGCCGTAAGGCTCGCGCCAGTCGTAGTGTCAGACCGGCGTCGCTCAGATAGGCCCCAACCATGTGCACGGCCTTCAAACCGCTTGATTTATCTAAACTTCCGTGCAGCGACTTGCCGTCAAAGGCCACGTGCCGGCCCTCGGTGGTCAGCACGCCCGGCGCCCGCCGGCCTTGGCGGCCGCGCTTGTCGGTGATGGTTGAGAATAGCTCGTAAAGTCCCTGATATCCGCACATGCTTTGGTACCGTCGCGCCTCCAGATCACGTTCTGGACGCAGGTACCTGATCCCAAAATGGATTATCTGTCAACTCTTTTCAGGGGGTTGCGGTACTTGCGATCGCCCTGTGACCAGCCGGCATGCGCCCCCTGACCGATTTCAAACGCAAGATGCTCGAATACATGGCCGAACTCAAGCGCAGTGGCCGACTACAGGTGCTCACGGTCAATGGCCGCGCCGAAATCGTCGTTCAGGACGCAGCCGCCTACCAGCGCTTGCTCGAAGCCTTGGACCGCGGGCAAGCCGTCGCTGGCATTCGCGAAGGCCTTGCCGACCTCGAACGCGGCGATGTCGCTGATGCGGACGTGACGGTCGCCACAGCCAGACGCGCGCTGGCCAGCAGCAGGTGATGCGGTACCGCGTGCTCGTGGCCCGGCGCGGCGGCCTAGACATCACGGCGATTGCGGTCGGGCTGCAGGAGCGCTCGCCGGATTGCCACCGTCAAATGGCTGGACGCGGTGGAGGTCGCGCTGGCGAGTCTGGCACTCCGCCCGCAGCGTTGCCGCCTTGCACGTGAGGCTGCACACTTGGGCCGGCCGGTGCGGCAGTTGATCGTCGGCAAGTACCGGCTGCTGTTCGTGGTCGATGGAGAGGCACTGGTCGTATTGCATGTGCGCCACGGTGCGCGCAAGGGATGGGGCGGCGCGGACGAGGGGCCATAGCTCGGCCGCGAGACCACCAAGTCGGCGCGCATATCTGCGGCAAGATCGAGCGCTTCCCCCCGTGTTCGCGATTGGCACGATGCTTGCGCGCGCGGAGTCCGACCTTTGCCGCCCAAAGGAACAGAGGTGGTGCGGCGGCATCGAACTCGGCGGCATCGAACTCGGCGGCGTCGGTGGAATGATTCATGAATTCAGCGAGATGTACGATAATCGCCCGGCTATCCAGAAGGTCATCGATTCAC
This sequence comes from uncultured Myxococcales bacterium, assembly GCA_903840165.1. Taxonomy (GTDB): domain Bacteria; phylum Myxococcota_A; class UBA9042; order UBA9042; family UBA9042; genus CAIMEY01. The sequence goes on from CAIMEY010000008.1 coordinate 1,724, forward strand.
TGCACACTTGCTTTACCAACAACCAGGGGCGGATGGACTATCCGACCTATGTGGCTAGAGGTCTGCGAATTAGCAGCGGAATCGTCGAGAGTGCGAACTTCCACGTCACTGGAGCGCGGCTCAAGCAGCAAGGTATGCGGTGGAGCGAGGACGGAGAGAGAGAAATCACTATGCTGTGTGCGGACTTGTGCAACGAGGTCTGGGCCAAACGGGGCCGGGCCCTGCTCGCTGCGTGATCACGGGCTATGCGGGATGGACCCCGGATTGGCAACCGCGCCCGCCCGGATGCCCGCCTGTGCAAGGCTGCCCGGCCATGAACACCCTAGCGGGACGCCGCAACCTACAGGCCCAAGGCCGGATACGTAGCCGTTGAGCCTGGTTGCACGACAGTGCCGGAATTGGCGCCGAGCCAAATCGCAGCCGCCACCGCCAGTAGGCCCACGCCGCCAACCGTCCAGCCCGTCGTGGCCATCCCTGCGTTGGTTTGGGGCAATTCGTGGGCGACGCCGGCGAGGATTCCACCCGTCAGCGATGCCGAAAAACCTAAACTTCCCAAGAGGATCGCGGCGACCATGCGCCCCGGGTGTTCCTCGCGAAAGCCCATGGCATGGCGAACCAGCAGGGGCTCCGTGCCGACGCGGATGAAGGCTGAACTGGTCGCGGACGAACCGGGGTCCAGCGCGGAAAACAGCAGTTCATGGTCCCCTGGCGGCAAGGCAACCACGCATGGCGACTGACAAAGTGGCACTGTTTCCAATGCCGGCAACAGGGTCTGCGTACTAGAGCGCCGGCCCGCGTAAACTTGCTGAATATGCTGACGCCCGACAATGCGGTCGACGCGCGCCGGCTCACCGACCACGTCCAGCGTCACCAGCGTTTCGCCCGCAGGCGGCTGACGCACAGACAGGCTTAGCGGCGGCTGCACGCGAGGTGGAGGCGGCTCTGGCGCAAGGTAATGCACGCCACAGGCCTGTAGACACAGGATAAAGACCAAGTAGGTGGCAATTTGTCGCACGGTTGACCTCCTGGCACGCTGCGCGCCGAAACGTGACGCCGAAGCTGCCATGTAGCACGAACGCATCAAGGGCAACAGCCATTCGCTACGTGGGTCGCGCGGCTGTACCCTAGGGACGGCGCGCAGTTGCTCGTCCCGGTGGTGGAGTCGCCAAAGGTGATGGGGTCTTGCAGGCGTGACGCCGACAGCCAACTCGTCTATGCTGCGAGCGAGGGCCCCGAGTTCTTAGGGGCCGGGTCAACGCACCTCCCCAGTACTTAGGCAAGAATTCCGCGAGCAAGGGCCTACATCCCCTCTTCGCGCACAAGCCGCACCGACACGCGGTCGACCGGCCTCGGCAAAGGAACTTCGCTTGGCAACTCAGGAAGTCTCCCGCCAGACCAAAGCCCAACTCAGCGGCTTGCCCGCGGACCTGCAAACAGCGCTACAGCAGCGTCAACTACCTGGACTGCATGGCATTCGCGCCATTAGCGCCGGCCTTGTGGTGCTGTACCACCTCGGCGTGCCGCGGGTGCCCGGCGGCTACGGCGTGCTGGCATTCTTCGTGCTGTCCGGCTTCCTGATTACCTGGCTGCTCTTGCAAGAGGAACAGGCTCAGGGCTGCATTTCACTTCGTGATTTCTATGCGCGCCGCACGATTCGCATTTTTCCAGCGTTCTTTGCCTACTGGGGTTTGGCTGTCGCCCTGTGGTGGCTGTCGTCTCGGCACGGTGGCAAACCGGTGCACTGGGGACAGGTCTGGTCGGCTTTTACCTATACGAACAACTACTACCAATCGATCGTTGGCGATCCAGGTTCCGCGCTCAGCCACACTTGGTCCCTGGCCGTGGAGGAACAGTTTTACTTGATTTGGCCCTTGCTGTTCACGCGGTTGCGCCGGCATCGGGTTCTAGGGCTGGGCCTGGGCATTGCCGCCGTCACGGTGCACCGCCAACAGCTCTACTGGGTGCATGGCAACGTCGATTGGGCCTACGAAGCGTTTGACGGTCGCGCCGACCACATGCTCTACGGTTGTCTGCTCGCTACCGTGCTGTGGCAAGGGCGCTGGCGGTCCCTGTGGCACTGGGTCTGCACGCCGTGGGCCACAGCACTGACGTTACTGGCCCTGGTCGCCTCGACGCAGGCGGGCCAATCCATCAGTGGCTACCGCAATGTCGTCGGCTTTACCGTAGAGCCGATTTTGACGATGTTTTTCATTGTCCAAGGCATGGCTTCGCGCCAATGGCCTATCCTGCGCTGGCTTCACGCTCGCGTCATGGAACCCCTTGGCACTTGGAGCTATTCCACGTATCTGTACCAACAACTGGCCGTTGGCGCAGCGTCGCGCGTGCCCGGCGGTTGGGGCCTGCCTGTAGGCCTGCTTCTGACCTACGCTGGTGCAGCACTCTCCTACCGCTGGATTGAAAAGCCTTTTCTTCGCCTTAAGTCGCGCTTTGCGGTGTCGCTCCAGCCACAAGTTAGACAGCCTCCGAGCGTCAAGGCAGCCCAGCCAAACGCGTGACTGAGCGAGGAGAACGCTATGCCCTTGGCTGCGGTTTCGCTTGACCTTTCCTAAATATCAAGGCATGTTGCCCAGGCTGGCTACCCGAGAATTGCGCCCCGGCCATCGCCGTTCCTGCCCTTGGGCCAGCCCGGAGAGACGCATGCATGGGCCCATGGTTTCGCAGGTAAAAGCAATGCCTTACGCACCGTGCGCAACAATTCCGAAGGGGATGACGCCGCTACGGCGAACGTGGGGCCGAACCTACCTCGGTTTGGGCGTCCTGAGCGCTCTCTGCCTGGGGGCGACCGCGACGTACGCGCAGAACCTGGCCCCGCCATTGTGGATCGCGCGCGTGCTGGTGCTCGATGGGCAGGGACAGTACGAAGATGCAGTCGACCTAGCACAGCGGTGTCTGGCCCGGGACCCACACTGTTTGCCGTGCTTGTTCGCCAAGGCCCACAGTGAACAGATGCTCTTGCGCTACAGCGATGCAGAACGCGATTTCACCCGCTTGCTGGCCGAGCCCAATGCGCCCGCCCAACATGCCGAGCGCGCCCGGCAGGCTTTGCAAGAAATCACCAAAATCTCTGGACAAATCCAGGTTGCGAGCGGTGCCACCGCCCCTTTGCCCAAGCCCGGCCCTCCACCCACTGCTGCCGCACCGCCGGGTCCGGCCCCAGCGGGATGGGCGCTGGTCCCTGCTGGCCTCTACACTGTGGGGGCGCCCAAGGACGAATATGGCTATTCGGCAGCGGAATCCCGCGGTGTCACGACCATCGACCACGCCTTTGTCGTACAAAAGGCCGAGTTGACCCAGGCAGCTTGGGTCGCGGTCATGAAGGTAAATCCGTCCTTCTTCAAGGCATGTGGCCCTTCGTGCCCGGTGGACAGCGTGAGCTGGTACGACACCCTGGAGTTCCTCAATCGCTGGTCCGTCGCTGACGGTTTGCAGCCATGCTACGCGCTGGGGTCCTGCAGCGGCACGCCCGGCGGCGGTTGCAGCGGCGGCGAACGCAGCTGTCTTGGCGAATTTACTTGCCTATCTGTCAATACCCTTGGCCCAACGTGCAGTGGCTACCGCTTGCCGACCGAGCTTGAATGGGAAGTGGCCGCGCGGGCCGGCGTTGAAGCCGCCCTGCCAAGCGGACCCATGGAAGTCAAAGGGATTGCCAACTCGCCATCTGTGGACGCCCTTGGCTGGTACGCCGGCAACAGCGGCATTGCTTACGGCGGCGTTGGCCGCTGGTGCCGAGATTTCGCGCAAACACAAAGAATGTCAACGTGGTGCGGCTCTCATCCTGTCGGCGAAAAGGCTGCCAACGGCTATGGCCTAGTGGACGTCATCGGCAACGTGTGGGAATGGACCGAATCCCCTGTACAACCGATTGCTTGGATGACACCTGGCCTAGGACACCCTGCCCCAACCAAGGGCGACGAACCTGAAGCACGCATCATCCGCGGCGGCGGTTCAACCAGTAGTGTCCACCGCACTCGATTGGCCACGCGCTTCACGGCCGCCGAGCGATTGCGCCGTTATGCCATCGGCTTTCGGCCGGTCCGCACTGTGCAACATCGGTCCTGGCCGGTAGACAAGGCCCCAGCTTCGCCCTCAGATGACAAAACCGGCGTAAATACCAAGCAATTGGCCGCCCTTTGGCCCTCACGCCTGCGCGAACTGACGGCGATGCAGGGGGCAGAATCCGCCAATACGGTGCGCGAAGGCCTGCAAGCACTTGTTCAGCAAGGCTATGATGGCGCTTGGGCTGGCCTGGTCGATCTGGCGCGCCAGGTCGGGTACAAGAAGGCATTCTGCGAGGCATCCCTTCAGTACTTAACGCACTTCCCCAAAGCGCGCGATGCCGAGCCCCTGTCGGCCGAACGCGTCAGCAGTTGTGGCCAAGACCCTGCGGACCCGGCC
>CAIMEY010000009.1 GCA_903840165.1 uncultured Myxococcales bacterium
TGTCAACGTAGTCGCGCACCTGGATGCATGGATGCAGGCGCGGTTCGCCGCCGACGCTTACATGTTCTTCCAGCACGCTTGGCTTGAAAAACGTCCACTGCTTCAGTTCGACGACAACCGCGGAAGGCCCACTGGGCGTATGGCCGGTGAGCAGCACGTCGCAGCGTTGGCTACTGAGCGGCATGAAGAGCTCGACAAAGACTCGCGACGCCGCAAATTCCGGGCGCCTGAGCACGTCGGCGAGCGCGGGCAGGGAGCGGAGCCAAGCGGTGCGCTCGCCATCGCCAGCGGCACGTGAATCGACCTCAGCGAGGCGGCTGGACAACCGATCGGCGAAGGCTGGGTCGCTGGCGTCGTTGAGAAACTGCGGCAACGCGGCGAGGTAGAGATGGCGGGCCATGCTGCTCCAGACTCTGTGTGCGACGAGGCTAACGCGACCCCGCCCGGTTGTCGATCGAGCGGCGCGATCATAACGCTTGCCGTTACTACCGGACCCCGTTATCATGTCGTCATGATCCGGTCCTTCGCCGACACCGAGACCGAAAAGCTCTTCCGCCGCGAGCGGGTGCGCAAACTGCCGCCGGACATCCAGCGCACGGCACTGCGCAAGCTGGTGCAACTGGATGCGGCTATCGCACTGGACGACCTGCGGGTACCGCCCGGCAACCGGCTGGAAGCCTTGACCGGCAACCGACTGGGTCAGCACAGCATCCGTATCAACGACCAGTGGCGCGTGTGCTTCCTGTGGACTGCCGGCGGCGCTGAAGCCGTTGAGATCGTGGACTATCACTGAAGGAGTCACCCATGAGCGACAAGCTGCCCCCGATTCACCCCGGCGAAGTCCTGTTGGAAGACTTTCTGCTGCCACTCGGCGTCTCGCAGTACCGACTGGCGAAGGACATTGCCGTGCCGCCGCGTCGGGTCAACGAGATCGTCCACGGCATCCGCGGCATCAGCGCGGATACGGCGCTGCGGCTGGCGCGGTACTTCGGGACGTCGGCGGAGCTGTGGATGAACCTGCAGTCGCGGTACGACCTGGAACGGCAGCGCGACGAGGCGGAGGCGCGGATTCTGGGTGAAGTGCACGTGCTGAAGCGGGCGGCAGCGTGACCAACCGCACCGGGGACAAAACGGGGAAACCTCCCGCAACCGCTTGAAATCACTATTCGCTGAGACATCGGTTTAATGTGCAAAATCGATAGGTTGCACGATGCACTGAACGACGATTTTTCAGCGAGTGCTTGGGGCAACTGGCCGCGCGTGCACGGAAATCTGGTACGTTCTGCCCGCTGCGCTGGTGGCTTGGGCGCTATGAACGCTTGCCGTTACTACCGGACCCCGTTATCATGCGGCCATGATCCGGTCCTTCGCCGACACCGAAACCGAAAAGCTCTTCCGCCGCGAGCGGGTACGCAAACTACCGCCGGACATTCAGCGAACCGCGCTGCGCAAGCTTGTGCAACTGGATGCTGCGATTACCCTGGACGACCTGCGCGTGCCACCCGGCAACCGGCTGGAAGCGTTGACCGGCAACCGACTAGGTCAGCACAGCATCCGCATCAACGACCAGTGGCGCGTGTGCTTCTTGTGGACGTCTGGCGGCGCAGATGGCGTTGAGATCGTGGACTATCATTGAAGGAGCTGACCATGAACGACAAGCTGCCCCCCATTCACCCCGGCGAAGTGCTGCTCGAAGACTTCCTGCAACCGCTCGGCGTGTCCCAATACCGGTTGGCGAAGGACATTGCGGTGCCGCCGCGGCGGGTCAACGAGATCGTCCACGGCATTCGCGGCATCAGCGCGGACACGGCGCTGCGATTGGCGCGGTACTTCGGCACGTCGGCAGAACTGTGGATGAACCTGCAGTCGCGGTACGATTTGGAGCGGCAGCGCGACGAGGCGGAGGCGCGGATTCTGGGTGAAGTGCATGTGCTCAAGCGGGATGCGGCGTGAACGACCGCACCGGGGACAAAACGGGGAAATCGCCCGCAACCCCATGAAATCAAGAGCCGCTGGAACATCGGTGGAATGGGTAGTTGATCCTTTAATTTCAATGACTTGCAATACGCCAGACCCACCAAGTCACTGCCCCGCACCGCCCTGCACTGCCCCGCGTGTCCCGCACTGCCCCGCGTGTCCCGCACTGCCCCGCGTGTCCCGCACTGCCCCGCGTGTCCCGCAGCGGGGACAACGTTCCGCTACCCGTGCGCTAGGAAATCGCCCAGAATTCTGTGCCATGTCCGTCGACCACGCGCGCAACACGCCGCTCCTCGAGCAGGGTCGTCAAGGCTTGATGCAAGACCTCGCGCGCGTGCCGCTTGCTGCCCGTTTGCCAATCGAACAAGTCCTCAACCGAGCATTCGTTCTCGGGGAATTCGCCTAGGACCGCCAGAACATATGCGCTTGGCGACTTCTTTGACACCGGCTTGGGACCGGAACGCCTGGTCGCTGGAACGGCCGGTGGCAGAGCAATCGGCTCACTGAGGTCGATATCGAGTCCAAAGACGTCGCCGAGATCCGCGTCCGCAAAGGCCGGCGCACCACTATCGGTTGCGAACGGCGCGGTGGCCGCGTGCCGAACCAACTCACGCTGGTCGACTTGGCGCAGGGTGAACAACAGTTCCGGTTGCGTGTCGAGGCGATGGCCAACACCATAGAGCGCGGCTGCCACGTGCTTGCACAGGTACGCGCTGTCGGGGCAGGAGCAGTGAAAAGTCATCTGTTTGGCCAGCGGAAACATCCCGCCCGTGGGGTCACAGAGCCGCTGCAACACGCCCTTGTCCACCCGGCCTTGCAGCAACTCGACCAGCGACTCGATGCGCCCGGAGCAATCTTTGGCCAGCTCCGCCCAGCGATCGGCGGGCAACCGCTCAATCTGCACCGTCAATGTGTACATCGATGAGCCACTGACCAGCGCCAGCACCTCGCCCGCGCGCACCTGCAGGTCGATCACCGAGCCGTTGCGCGCGTACGTCCGCCCGCGCGGCAGCCGATTGGCGTAATCACAGTGGTTTTCCAGGTGATCACACCAGGCCTTGCCCCAAAACGTCGTCGCGATCGCCCGTCCTGTCGGCTGCACGGGCGCAAGAATCCGCCCTGTCTTGGCGAGCTTGTGCGCTTGCTGCTCAGCGTTGCGTCGCCGTTGTGCCACCGAGACGTAGGGTGCGTAGCCACCGAACCAACCCATAAACTACCCCGCATCGTCCTGAATCGACGCCAGATCCAGCCGGACCATCGCCATCAGATCGGAATCTGAGAGTTCCGTCAAGGTCGCCTCGCCACCGCCCTGCAGCACGGCCTGAGACAGCGCGCGTTTGTCCGCAATCATCGCATCGATGCGCTCTTCCACCGTGCCGCGACAGACGAACTTGTGCACCAGTACATTGTGCTTTTGGCCAATGCGAAAGGCACGATCGGTCGCTTGGTCTTCAACGGCCGGATTCCACCAGCGGTCAAAATGCACCACATGCGCTGCCGCGGTCAGGTTCAGGCCGGTGCCGCCCGCTTTGAGTGACAGCACAAAGAACGCCACGTCGGGATCGGTCTGAAAACGGGCAACCAGCTGTGAACGCTCGCGAATCGGCGTATCACCATGCAGCACCAAGCCTTGGCGACCAAACACCCCCTGCAGGAACGCGTGTAGGGGTGCCGTTGTCTCGCGGAACTGGGTGAACACAAGCAGCTTTTCCTGACGCTCGGCGATGACCTCGGCAATCTCGCGCAGCCGGGCGAACTTGCCGCTTTGATCAGGCTGCCAGCCGCCATCGCCCAACCACTGCGACGGGTGGTTGCAAATCTGCTTGAAACGCATCAGAAATGCTAGGATCACGCCGCGACGGGCCATGCCGTTGAGGCGGTGAAGTTGCTCGGCCAGCGTATCGACGGACGATTGGTACAGCGCGGCCTGGAGCCGGGAAAGCCCGCAAAATGCCTGAAGTTCTGTCTTGTCGGGCAGGTCGCTTATCACCGCCTTGTCGGTCTTGCGCCGCCGTAGCAGGTAGGGTTGCACGAGCTTGCGCAGCGGCGCGAAGCCGTCCGGAGCCAGCGCCAACTGCTTGCAGAACTTGGCAAAGGCGGGTGCGCTGCCGAGCAGCCCAGGATTGCAGAAATCCATCAGCGACCACAAATCGCCCAGCCGGTTCTCCACCGGCGTCCCCGTCATCGCGATGCGCGCGTCCGCCCGCAGTTGCTTGACCGCCCGCGTTTGCCGTGCGCCGGCGTTCTTGATGGCCTGGGCCTCATCGAGAATACACAGACGCCAGTGCTGGTTGCGTAGTCGCTCATCGCGCGCCGCGGTGCCGTAGGTCGTCAGGACGACGTCGACAACGGCTTGAGGCTGCCAGGCGGTCTCCGGCGTCGCCGAGCCGTGCGCCAATCGCACCGTTAACTCTGGAGAAAAACGAGCGATTTCAGCCTGCCAGTTACCCAGCAGCGATGCCGGCATTACCACCAGTGTGGGACCACCCGTGCCTTGACGTTGCAGCGTGCGCAAAAGCGCCAGTACTTGCAAGGTCTTACCCAGACCCATATCGTCGGCCAGGCAGGCTCCTAGACCCAAGCGAACGAGCAAATGCAACCAACCGACACCCTGAGTCTGGTACGGCCGCAACTGTGCCGCGAGGCTAGCTCCGGGATCGGCCGGCGCCAGATGTCCTTGCGGGGAGCGCAACTCAGCCAACGCTTGTGCCAACCACGGCCCTGCGGTCACCGTGCTCCACGCTTGCACGTCCCTCTCGGTCTGCTCAGCACCTGTCTCGGCGCCGGCTAGGACCCGCATCGCCTCGTGAAAGCTCAGCCCACCTTGTTCGGCCCGCGCTTGGACTGCCTCGTAATGACTCAGCATTGTGCGCAGGCGTTGGCCGTCCACTTCCACCCACTGCCCGCGCAGCAGTTGCAGTCCGTCGACACCGGCAAGCAGACCGCGAACCTCGGCGACGGTCAAGGGATCGCCCCCCAGCGTCACGCCGACCTCAAAGTCCAACAAAGCACCGGCACTCAGCGCCTCGCTGCTCACGCCACCGATGGTCGCCGTTACCTGCGGCCGCGCCGGTCGCCCCCTCGGCCAGGACTGCGGCATCCGCACGATGAGACCGGTCGCCTCCAGCGTTGGCACCTCGCGCAGGAACTCAAAGGCATCGCTGGCCGACCAGCGCACCGGCGCGTAAAGCTGCCCTGCCGCGACCTTTTTGGCCAGCCACGGACTCTGCGCCGCCGCTAGCTGCACCGGCGCCAGCAACGCCAGAAGCCCCTGGGTATCGCCGGTCGCCGATGCGTCGCGAACGGCACGCCCCAGTGGCAGGTGCTGCGGACGTGCCGCTGCCGACAGACGCGTGGTATAGGTCGCCAGAAAGGCAAAAGGCAGGTCCGGATCCTGCTTGTGTTCCGCAAGGTTCAAGTGCACGCGGCCGACGGCGTGCCAGGACGGATGCTGCGCCGCCAGCCAAGCCGCGACCTGGCCCTGGGCCAACATTGGTAGGGTCTGGTCCAATTGCGTCCACAGCCGCGCCAGCAGTGCGACGTCCAAGTACTCACCGCCTGGCAGGGGCGGCGCCGTCAAGACAAGAGCAGGCAGATCGGCATAAGGCACCGGCAGTTGCCGCTGCGCGTCGTCTTCTGGCTCGGGCAATCGCCGCAGCGCCGTCAGGTAACGCACCGCGTAGTCGCGCCACCACGCCCAGGTCGGCGGCAGGGCCGTGGCGACCTCCGCTGCACCCAGTTGCAAAATGCCAGCAAGGCTGTTTTGGGCGAACGCCGTTTGGACCCGCAGGGCTACAGCCTCAGGCAGCGGCGGCGCGTCCGGGTCCAAGCGCGCGTGCAGGTCGCCCGAAGGCAGGATGGCCAGGGTAAGTTTCAATGTTTGTTCATCGTGTGAAAGGTCTATGGCGAAAAGGCCCTACGCCGCGCGGGCCCCTCCGACGGTCCGTGGTCGGCCATCGGCCGGCAGCAGATCCGGCAAATCCCGCTCCATCACTCCAGCGAATACGTATTGCCCAGTTCATCCTGCACGACCGTCGCATCGCCCGCAATCGCCAGTAAATTCAAGTCATTGGCCAGAGTGCGCGGCGCGTAACTCCAGCCGGTTGGCAGCCCGGCCAGCTTGGTCGCCAGGCCGTCCAGATCCTTGATAGTTAAAGCTGTTTTCTGCGCGCTGTACGACTGCATCACGTACGCGTGGCCACTGGGGTCGTGCAACTCGTACGCCGACTGCCCCGCCAGCCAGTGAAACGCACTCTGCCGGTGAATCGTGTGCAGCTGGTATGGCTTAGACAACGTCGCAACACCGGATAGCGGCACAACAATCTGACCCGCAATGCGCATGTCGATGCCGCCAAACGCCTTGACCGTCGTGTCTTGCAGCGTCGAGCCGGCCAGCGAATCGAGCATCCAGTACCGCGGGCCGTTCAGCATGACGAAAGTGACACCCGCCGCGGCCTTAAGTGCAGTAGTATCGAGGGCCTGCCAGGCGGCCTCGGGGCAACTGTTTAGGCCTTCGGTCGAGTACACATCAACGTGCACCGCGTCCGGGCCAATGTTGCCGAACAGGATTTCGCAGTAGCGGGAATTGCGCTTGCCCGCCGCCGAGGTGTCGCTGCCGCTGCTGTCGGCCGTGGTGTCGGCCGTGGTGTCGGCCGTGGTGTCGGCGCTGGACCCGCTACAGGCCACAAGGAGCGCCAAAAGCCCAGGAGCAACACGAACCATCCACAAACCTCTTGATTTCTCGTTTATTTCACCAAGAACTGCCCCATCAACCCGCCGTCCTCGTGATTCGCCATGTGGCAGTGGCACATCTACGAGTCCGTCGCGCTGGCGTAGTCCTCAAACTTGTTGATAAAGCTCAGCGACTCGTTGATGGTGTTCATGTCGTAACCTGCGTTATCAAAGCTAAATGGCGTTCCCCGGCCCTTGACGGTCATCTTCAAAGTGCGGCTATTGGTCACGTCGGCGTCGGTCCAGTAGCTGTTCTTTCCTAGCGTCGCAGGCAGGGGTTGGCGGCCGTGCAGTCGGTTTTGCTGGTACAAGGGACCGTGCCAAGCATCGGCTTGGTCGGTAGCGGTTGCGGTGACGATACCCAGCTGGAGTCTCGGTCAGGGGGATGGCCGAAGGAGGATCTACCCCGTGTGCAGTTCCGCCGTGCGAATGCCATCGAGTGTCGGGCCGTCGCTATCAACGGCATTATCGGCCGGCCCATCCTCAAACAGCATCGGCGGCGCGTGACCTGTCGGCGCTAGGCGCAAGATGAGTTCACCAAGCAAAATAGCCAGTTGCTCGCGATTCTCGATCCGCATTTGGTCCAGAGCGCCGATCAACCGCTCCTGCGGCGTCTGCGGCGCACGCATCAGGACATTGCGGCCTAGCTTGGTGACCGCAAGTTCCAGCCGCCGACCGTCCTGGGCAGCGCGCGTGCGAGAAATCAATCCTTGTTCCGTGAGCTTGCGGGCCACTACCGACGCGGAACTCTGATGCGTCAGGGCGTGTTCAGCCAGTTCGCCGAGCGACATCGGACCTTTTTCCGCCAAGGTGTGCAACACGAAGAGCTGTGCCGCGCTGACGCCAAACTCGCGTTCAGAAGCTACTGAAGATTGACGGACATCCCGCACAATCCACCGAATCGCATCGAGCGTGGCTGCCGATGCGCGGCGTTGGCGGTCAAGAAGAGCGGCAGGCGCAGTCATGTACTTGGGCTCCTAACATCTTGGAAGCGTAGCGTATGCCAGGCAACCACCGTGTCAAGGTCACTGCGTGCAAATGGCTGACAAGGCAATGGCCTTGGTGGCGCTTGAGTCGACCTTGCGCTCGCGCAGATCGGGATCGTTCACAAACCATCGTTTCCCATGCATTGCTGCAAAAGTCGAACGGCCGTCGACTGCGGCGGGCGGTCTTGTGATAGTATCCAATAAAGTCATATACTAATGCACGGTCGACATTTGCGCTCGGCGATTGACGCCAAAGCAGGCCTCAGATTCCTCTGTGCACACAGGCTTGGCCTTGCCGTAGGAAATTGTCTTGAGTTTGAAGTGGCTATCGAGCTGCGCGAGGTACTTCTTGACTGTCGCGTCGCGTCGCGAACCCAATTCCATGTTGTACGCGTCCGTGCCGCGCTCGTCGCAGTGCCCTTCTATAGTCAACGCGTGTTTCTTTTGCATTTTCATGCATTTGTAATCAGCAACCAAGATGGCCTGTGCAGTCGCGGTCAAGCTCGGGTCGTTCAAGCCAAAGCGCACCGGCACGACTTCGTGTGCCGCCCCAGCGCAAACCGTACAGACGGAGTCCGCAGGATACTGACTCCAGTCGATGAGCGCAATGGCCTACGCGGCCGGCGCCAGGGACTCTTTGTCCCTGGACCCCAGCGGGGGATCACCTTGACATTGCGAA
>CAIMEY010000010.1 GCA_903840165.1 uncultured Myxococcales bacterium
CCAGAATGTGGTCCCGGCCTTGGCGGCCGCGCTTGTCAGTGATGGTTGAGAATAGCTCGTAAAGTCGCTGATATCCGCACATGCTTTGGTACCGTCACGCCTCCAGATCACGTTCTGGACGCAGGTACCTGATCCCAAATTGGATTATCTGTCAACTTTTTTCAGGGGGTTGCGGTTCTTGCGATCGCCCTGCTGGGGCGCGACTTTGGCGTTGACGGCTCATTTTGTATCGGGTAGGGTCATGGCTTAGGTGCCCGATGCTGGGTGCCCGATGCTGGGTGCCCAGATGGCGGCGAATAGCGACCTTGACATGTTCGCGCTGACCCAGGACAACACCTCGTATGTCAACCCGTCAACTGCAGCCAAGTTCGCTCGACTGAATGGCTTGATGGGCATCGATTTTCTGCCGTCAACGCAACAGATTGGCCAAAGCTTTCAGCCGAAATGGACGCCGACCGCGCTGGGAATTACGGCACCGTCCGATCTGACCAAACCCCGCAGCATTTGGGGCACCGCTGGCCTGCGCTTCGTCCACGGCGACGCCACAGTGTACGCGTCTGACCCAAGCGCGCATGACGCCCGCGTCGAGACGGGCGTGCAATATTGGGGCCCCAACCAGTTCCGCGAGTACCTTTCGTTTTGCATGAACCGCACTTGGGCGCCCATGGCTTGCGATGTCAACGCGGACACTGACTATTCGGCTGGCAAGAAAACGGTGCTGGCGCGCCCCCTGATTCGATTGGGTCTGGCCAACTACAATGTCGATTCAGGGTGGGCCGACTTGGCTTGGGCATTCGAAGGCGGTATTACCGTTGAATCTGGTCGACTTATCTGCAACTTTGGCTTGACGCCAACGCGGATCAAGGCTCCCGCTGTTGGGCAACCCTCCTTGGCCGCGCAACTTGCGGCCCTCGATAGTTACGCTCTGGCCTTCGTGCCGGATGCGCTTTCCGCCAGCGATAGCGGACTGCCCGCCGACGTGGAAGAGAAATCTTTTCTTTTCAAGCTCGTGGCCGGCGGTACCACCCATTGGTACAAATCCCCCGCCAAGGATGCATGAAACGTGCAGGGTACCATTTCTGCTTGCTATTTCCGGCGCTCGCGCTGCTGGCTTGCGTTCGTGCGCCAACAAGTCCAGCGGCCGCTGTCGATGCCCACGCGGATATTGGCGACAACCTGGATAGCGAAACTGCGGCAGAACCGTTCGATATTGCGGCAGATGACGACGTGGTGCGGGCGGATGCTGACGTCAGCGCCGAAATCCTCGCCAACGACGTATCGACGACCGAAATGGTCCCTTGGCACAATGAGATTCTGCCGCGTCTGGTCGTAACCCATGCCCAGGCCTTGGAATTGCCGGACGCAAATACGGACAACTATGCCAATCCCGAACCGGAAACGGTGGCGTGGAACGACAAGGAATGGGTGGTTTTTATCTATGATTCAGTGCAGTTACCAATGGTGCCGGGGCAGGAGACCGGTTACGAAGTCTACCTCAAGCTACTACGAATCAACGACAACGCTGACGGCTCGATGGCGACCAAGGTCCAGGTCATCGAACACTATGTAAATAGCCAAGGATCCAGCGGCTGCGACACGTTCGCGCCAAGGCCGATGTGCTCGCATCTGCGCGACGATGGCGGCGTCGATTTCCTGGCCATGGGCGGCGACGGGCAGGACCGCAAAATTTGTCGGTTATCGCTAAACGCCGACGGCAAGATCATTGCCAGGTCGCCTCTAACCTTGCCTGCCGACGCGACGCCTGTCTTGGCCAATTCGAGCTGCCAGGCGGGCGGCGAAATGTCTGGCAACACCGGCGATATCTATCACTGTTGGGCGATCGGTGACCAGGGGTTTTGGCTCACCGGCCATTGCATCAAGCCCACACAGGTTGTGCAAGTAGCACTCGACGGCCCAACCAAAATAGTCAACGCAGCGGACTCTTCCGGTTCTTGTCCCTTCGCAAAAACTGAGTTTAATTCTAGGTGGTTCGAGCCGACACCGACACAAAATGCAGGGCTTTTCAATGGATCGGATTGGCAACACACAAGCGCCGTTTGGTCGGGCCAGATTCGGCGAACATTCGGTAAAGATGAATTTGAAGAGTACGGAATCCCCGAGCAACCAAACGCTTATTACGCGCGCCAGGCTGATCTGGTTTGGGAAACAAATGCAGGAACCTCAGAGTGTGTCGACATCGAGCCTGGATTTCCTAGAAACCAAGCCGTAAGCGGAAAAACTGGCGACGCCGCACTTGGCTACGACATGCATGTGGCGATAGGCCTGATGCGTGGGCAAAACGGCGAGCCGGCTTGGCTGGATATTCGCCGCCATGGCTGGCGGGCACGGAACTGGAGCGACGGCAGCGTGTTGGCGGTCGGCGACTTTGCGTACGCGGTTGATGTGGCTCTGCAAAGGGTGACGTGCGTGCCCCGGGCAGAGGGCGGTGACTGCCTGGTTCGCGAGGCCTGGGGGCCCAATGGAGGGCCAGGCGGCTGGCCGCAAAAGAAGAGCGCCGAAGGTAGTGTTACGCTTGGCGGCCACCGGCTACTGCATTTACGGATACAATTATAGGAGGTTCCAATGGCTTCGATCTTTGACGGCGATCCAAACGTAACCGTCCCGCCTCTTGTCAACGACGGTCCGCACGATGCCACGTCGTTGCTTTTCAACGGCGATGGGGGCGGGCCAGCCATCCTGTACGCAGGTGCAGACAACGGCAAGGGCATGCCTGTCGCCATGGGCAACCTCGTCATCGCCACGCCACTCGACCTGCATTTCGCCGTCGGAATCGAAAGTTCCCCGGGAGGCACGGTCCGGTTTGGCGGCTCCAGCACGGCCGACGATCCAGCTCCAGCCGGGGCCGTGCTGACCGTCAGCAGCGCCAACGCCGCGGAAATGGTCGCGCAATCGATCCGTTTCATACGCACGCCCTATGCGGAGTTCTTCTTGCCGTTCAGGCCAGAATACCTGGACAACTATGCGCCGTGCCGCCTGCTTTCGTCCGGCGTCGACATCGAGGTCAGTGCCAAGAGCACCGCCACGGATGCAAACGACGGTCATTTGATCATTCACCCCAAGCGAGCATTGGGTTTTTCCGTCTGTGGCGCTGGTCACGTGACGATCAACCCATTTCCCGCCGTTTACTCGGTGGCACCGATCGTCATCGACCAAGCCAGCGTCTTCAGGCTCAATGGCGAGGCAACGGTGCAGACCAAGGCTGTCATGATCGATTCGCATAATCTGGCCAATGCCATCGAGCCATCCAAAGGTTTGAAACTCCACGTATATAGCTCAGGTTCGCTCCCTGGAACCTGCGCTGAGGCCCCGCAAGGCACCGTGGCAATCCGCAAAGTCGATGGATCACCACCACAAATCGCTATCGCAGCACAAATCGCAACTGGCTCGGGCAGCGACGCTACGACTTGGAAGTGGAGGGCGCTGACGCATTTGGGATGAAACATTCTTGGTTTACAGCGTTTATCCTGCTTGTCGCCTGCGCATCGCCGCCGGAACGGGCCGCTATTGCGCCCGCAACAGGCGTTCGATTGGCCAAGCTAGGTGTCGCTTCGCCCTTGGACCAATCGCCGGTATTGACTGCGACAGTCCATCCCAAGCCAGGATGCGGCGAGCCGATTTACGGCAAGATCCGGCCAAGTGGCACCGGTTTGTTCATGTGGGTCTTGCGAGCCTACGACAGTCGAACGTCAGCGGGTTGGCGCGCGCAGGGCAAAGGTGCTGATTTATGGCAGGAACCGACCGAGCCCATTTGGACGAGCGATGGCGCGATCGGACCGAAAGTCACCTACAACGGCGAGTGCGTCGGTACTGAATTGACCGTCGACGCGCAACTCGCGGCCGCAGCCGTAGGTAGCCTCGCTCCGGTTGATTATCCGATGTACATCGCGCTCAAGCCGCTTGCCGATCCCCCTTGGGTCACAGACGCCCAAACCATTCTCGATCCAACGAGTTTCGCAACCGCGGTTCCCGGTGCTCATGCCGTTGTGTTGCACGGCCACCACTTAAACACACCACCTGTCGGGCACGCCCTGGCCCCCGCCTTCGACGGCAGCGACGCCGCCAAGGTACCCCTTGCAATTTCAATGAATCACGAAGGCCGGATCGTCATCCTCGATCGCGGCGATCGCCTGGTCGATATCGGCCATTTCGGTGCGACGCCACCCAAGACCCTGATGCTGCACAGCGACACCGGCGGCGACTTAGCACCCGATGATCACTTAGAAAAGTTTGCTTGGGGCAGTCATGGCCTCATCCTCGCGACCAACCGCCATGCCCTCTACCGCGTCAGCCGTATATCAGGGCAAGTATTCAAAGTCTTGACCTTTCCACCAGCGCCACTACCAGCCGTGGCCGCTGGCGGTCCGGGACCCTGTTGCGACGTGCTGCACCTGTCCGACGTCCGCGCGGCCCGTGGCGTCTTCCTGGTCACGCAGGCGGGTCGACCCCAAGTCGATGTCCTGGATGACGTGGATTTCCATCTGATTACGTCATGGACGCCCGCCCCTGTCGCGGGCAAACCCGTCATTGCCATCCGCCAACTCGCCGCCGCCCAATCCACCGGCTGGGTCTGGCTGGTAGCGCAAACCGACGCCGAACCCAACTACAAGTCCGAGCTGCAGATTTACCGCTACGCCTTGCCGATGTCAGGCGGTGGGCCACAGGTGTATTGAGGCAGCGCGAGCCGTGCGACCGATTCCCCTGCGCCGACTCGGTGCCGACGAAAGTCGATTGCCGCGCGGCTCGGCCGAAAACCAAGCAATCAAGCAAACTAATGTTGTCAAACTCGCCTTGTTCCCCAGTGCTACCGGGCGTAGCATCCCTGCGCACGATCACCGCGAAGTCCAAGAATCCTTTACCAAAACCCATAGCATCACGCACCATGGACTTGCGCCGCAACGCGGTCGCGGCAAACAAAGGAACGCGATGTTTGTCGCGCGTCGGCGCGCGTCGCCGCTACCGGTTCGGCGCGGAGGTTTGCTCAGGTGCCGGGCCGTGCTATGTATTCCAGGCCGGAGGTGGAGCTACGGCGGGGAGAGCGAATGTCCACAGGCGAGTTTCCGATTCCGCGCTCGGTCTTAATCACCGGAATTGCAGGGTATATCGGCAGCACCGTCACGGCTCGCCTGCTGCAGCTTGGCGTACGGGTCACCGGCCTTGATGATTTGGGTCGCGGTCATGCCGACGCCGTTCCCTCGCATGTGCCGATAATTCGAGGCAATGTCTGCGATGAGGACGCCGTCGCCCGCGCCTTGAACCTGCTGGATCGGCCTCCCGAAGCCGTGATTCACCTCGCGGCCTGGATCCAAGTGGGCGAATCGGTGCAGCGTCCTGAGCAATACCAACAAATCAACGCGGTTGGCACGCAGGCCGTGACCCAAGGGTGTCTGGATGCGGGCGTGCCATCGCTGGTCTTAGCCTCAAGCGCAGCGGTGCTGGCAACCAAGGCCGATGGCCATTTCTTTGCCGAAGATGCCGATGTAGGCCCTGAAAGCCCTTATGGTTCCAGCAAGTTGGCGGCTGAGCGCACCCTAGCGGCAGCGACGCAGACGGGACGCATTTCTGCCACGGCCCTGCGCTTGTTCAACGTCGCCGGAGCTGCGAGTCAATGCGCGGAAAGACATGAGCCGGAAACCCACATTATTCCGCTTGCTTTGCGTGCTTCCTTTGGCCTGAGCCCGCCTCTCCAGCTCTATGGTCTGGATTGGCCAACGCCGGACGGGACTTGCCTGCGCGACTATGTCCACGTCGAGGACGTCGCCGAAGCGATGATCCGCGCCGCTGGTTGGGGCGTGCGGCAAACCGCGCAAGGAGACGCAGCTTTTTCGCTTGTGCATGTGGGTACCGGCCGGAGCACCAGCGTCCTCGAAGTCATTGAGGCTGTGGCGCGCGTGACGGGGCGGCCTGTGCCCTACGTGGCCCTACCCCGGCGGCCGGGAGACACGGCGGCTTTGGTTTGCAACCCTCTAAAACTTCAAGCACTATTTGGAATTTCTCCCGACGCCAACCTCCAACGGATGGTGCGTGATGCCTGCCAAGCCCTCCGCCTGGGCGCGTGATAGCCCCACGCCCAACTCCGCTAGGGTGCAGGCGACTCAGAACCGCCTGACTTTCATTTGGATTTTGCTGAGCACGCTCGTGGTCGGTTCCTTGCACCATCCCTGCGTGGCTAAGGCAAGCCCCGAGAAAACCCCCGCAACTTCAAAGCTTTCTCGCAGCGAGTCGGGCACGGCGACACCATGGCACCTCGATCGACCGGTCAAGGTCGTCGTCATCGGCGGATCGATTTCGAAGTATTATGCAGGCAATTTCGGTCAGTACCTGCAGTACGGCTGCAAGAAAGTGGAAGTGCTCAACCGCGGCAAAGTCGGCGCAGGGGGCGCTGAACTCAGCAGAATCCTTCGCCAAGACGTCCTAGGCGACCCGGCGACGGCCCGTGGATTACACGCGGCCAAAGCAGAAGGCTGGGTGCTGTTCCAAGGCGGTTTAAATTCAGTGGGTTCGCCGCAGTCTACCGCCTATTTCCTGAGTCGACTGTTTGAGGCCGCCCATGGGTCGGGGCTCAAGGTGATGGCCCTAACCCTATCGCCCTGGGGCAGTGACAGCGATGCGCGTTTTGCCGGTTGGCGAGGCCTCGCCACGGTCCAAGCGACTGAACATGTCGTAGAATTCGTCTTGGGACATTTGGACCCGGCCGTGGCCCTCGGAACCAAAGGGCAAGGGCACGACACAAGTTGGTCCAAGAATGAACTGCCTGATATTGCAATTGATTTGTGGCATTCGCCCCTAGCTGCGGACAGTGCGAATCCCTTGCGCGAGCGCGGACCTCTGGAAACTACCTTTGGACAAAGCCCTTTTGCCCGCCGGGCTGCGCAGAAGGCAGAACTGCTGCGACAGGCCCAGCAAGTGCCACGCCACTACCTAGGCGCAAAGTATCGTGATTTTGACCATATACACCCCAACAGTGCTGGCCACCGCGTGATGGCGGCCCTGGCCTGCCAAAAAGCACCGCCATCTTGGGATTGTGACTGCGATGCCATCCGCCACAGTCAGTGGAAGGGCAAGGTTGTCGCGGATAAGTAGCTGTCGGGATTAGCCAATCTACCGAAGCCCCCCGTTAGCCTGACTACGCAATTGGACCGACCGCCCCTAGTCGACCGGGCCCTTGCGGTCGCGCAGACGGGTAGATTGACGCTTCTTGGCGTCCAAGCGCCTGAGTTTGGAGGAAAAACTCGGCTTAGTCGCGTGTCTTGGCGCTTCGACGACCAACGCCGCCGCCAGCAATTCCGCCAATTTGGCGCGAGCTAACTCCAGGTTGCGCAGCTGACTGCGGGTCTGCTGACAACGCACCCAGATGGCGCCGTCGGCATCGATACGAGCCTGCAATCGTTCGGTAATTCGCTGTTTGACCCAGATGGGCAAAGTCTCGCAACCGGGCAGGTCAAAGCGCAGGTCCACGCAGGTGCTGACTTTGTTCACATTTTGCCCGCCTGGGCCGGAAGATCGCTCAGCGGTCCAGGTCAAATCCCGCTCATAAATCAGCAGGCTGGGGCCAATGCGCAGAGGTTCCATGTCGTCACGCCGCCGCTGCCGATCCCGCGCGAGAAACGCGGGCAGCCGCTATTCTGCGCCCAGCAGGCTTGCACGCAAGAAATCGCGATTCATTTCAGCGATCACGCGCACGCTAATGCCCTTGGGACACGCAGCTTCGCACTCCTGCAGGTTGGTGCAGGCGCCAAAACCTTCTTTGTCCATTTGCGCAACCATGGCCAGCGCCCTTTTGTTGCGTTCCGGCTGCCCCTGCGGCAAGTGCGCGTACTGGCTCACTTTTGCCCCGACAAAGAGCATTGCCGATGCGTTCTTGCACGCCGCCACGCACGCGCCACAGCCAATGCATTGCGCTGCATCCATGGACGCATCCGCCTCATGCTTGCTGATCGGCACGGCATTGGCATCGGGGGCGCCACCGGTGCGGACGCTGACAAAGCCGCCAGAGGCCATGATTCGGTCGAAGGCGCCGCGATCGACCACCAAATCGCGAATCACGGGAAAGGCACTCGCCCGCCACGGTTCGATGGTAATCGTGTCACCATCCGCATACTTGCGCATGTGCAGCTGACAGGTCGTGGTGCGATCTTCCTTGCCGTGCGGACGCCCATCGATGACAAGCGAGCACATGCCGCAGATGCCTTCGCGACAATCATGGTCAAAAGCAATGGGTTCCTCGCCCTTTTCCTGCAGGCGCTCGTTGACCGTGTCCAGCATCTCCAGAAAGGACATGTCCGGACTGATGCCCGGCGCATCGATGTCGACTAGGCCTCCCGGCGCGGCGATGTTCTTCTGGCGCCAGATCTTCAGCTTCAAGTTCATGTGGTTACTGCTCATCCCTTACCTCGGTTGGCTCGGCGTCACGGCGGCGAACGGCCGCAGCCGTCACCAGTTGGGCGACTACTTGTAGGAACGCTGCGACAGGTGAACTTCATCAAATTCAAGCGGTTCCTTGATCAGTTCCGGCTTGGCGAAGTCTCCGGTGTAGTTCCACGCCGCGACGTATGCGAATTCGTCGTCATTGCGCAGGGCTTCGCCGCCTTCGGTCTGGAATTCCTCACGGAAGTGACCGCCGCAGCTTTCGCGCCGATGCAGGGCGTCGGTGCACATCAGCTCGGCAAACTCTAGGAAATCGGCGACGCGACCCGCTTTCTCCAGGGCGACGTTGAGGCTCTCACCATCGCCAAGCACGTTGACATCATTCCAGAACTCTTCGCGCAGTTGGGGAATTCGCGCCAAGGCTTTGAGCAGTCCGGCCTCATTGCGCGCCATACCGCAGTAGTCCCAAACCAACTTGCCGAGTTCCTTATGGAAATGCGTCGGCGAGCGCTTGCCCTTGATGGACAAGAGCTTGTCGATGCGCGCATGCACGTCCGCCGCAGCCTGCTTGAACTCAGGCTCATCGCCCGTGACCTTCTTTTGCCCCGACGTCGCTAGGTATTGCCCAATGGTATAGGGCAGTACGAAGTAACCGTCGGCGAGGCCCTGCATCAGCGCCGAGGCGCCCAAGCGATTGGCACCGTGGTCGCTAAAGTTCGCCTCACCAACCACGTGCAATCCCGGGAGGTTGGACATCAAGTTGTAGTCAACCCACAGGCCGCCCATGGAATAGTGAACCGCCGGGTAGATGCGCATGGGCACTTCATACGGAGATTCATTGGTGATTCGCTGGTACATCTCAAACAAGTTGCCGTAGCGGTCGGCCACCGCGGCCTGGCCAAGCCGGCGAATTGCATCGGAGAAATCGAGATAGACGCCCAGGCCCCCAGGCCCCACGCCCCGCCCTTCATCGCACATGCGCTTGGCGGCGCGGCTGGCGATGTCACGCGGGACCAAGTTGCCAAAGCTCGGGTAGATGCGCTCGAGGTAGTAATCCCGTTTTTCTTCAGGGATCTTACGAGGATCCGTCGCCAGATCGGCCTTATCCTTGGGGACCCAAACCCGGCCATCATTGCGCAGGGACTCCGACATCAGGGTCAGCTTGGACTGGTGGTCGCCGCTGACCGGAATGCAGGTCGGATGGATCTGCGTGTAGCAGGGATTTGCGAACAATGCGCCACGCTTATGCGCACGCCAGGTCGCCGTCACGTTGCAGCCTTGGGCATTGGTCGAAAGGAAGAACACGTTGCCGTAGCCGCCGGTGGCCAGCACGACCGCGTCGCCCGCCCAGGTCTCGACTTTGCCGGTGGCGAGGTCACGGGTGACGATGCCGCGGGCGTGGCCATTGACCATCACCAAGTCCAGCATTTCTGAACGAGAATGCTGGGTTATCGCGCCTGCGCCGACTTGTTTGCTGAACGCGGAATAGGCGCCGAGCAAGAGCTGTTGCCCGGTCTGGCCACGCGCATAGAACGTACGCGACACCTGGGCACCGCCAAAGGAGCGATTGGCCAAGTGACCGCCGTATTCCCGTGCAAAAGGAACGCCTTGGGCAACGCACTGATCGATAATGTTGACCGAGACTTCCGCCAAACGATGCACGTTGGCTTCGCGGGCGCGGTAATCGCCGCCCTTGACCGTGTCGTAAAAGAGGCGATAGACGCTGTCGCCGTCATTCTGGTAGTTTTTAGCAGCATTAATGCCGCCTTGCGCCGCAATCGAGTGGGCCCGGCGTGCACTGTCCTGAAAGAAAAAGCAGTGCACGTTGTAGCCGAGCTCGGACAACGTGGCAGCAGCCGAAGCGCCGGCCAAGCCAGCACCGACCACCAACACGGTGTATTTGCGCTTGTTGGCTGGATTGACCAACTTGCAATCGAACTTGTGCTTGCTCCACTTGGCTCCGACGGGGCCAGCGGGGATATGAGAATCGAGGTGGATCGACATTGCGCGTTCCTCGCAGATCGGAAATGGGTAGAATCGCCAAAGTTCAGCAATCAGAAGCTGTTAGTGAATCACGCGGGCGAGAATCGCAACCGGCACGGCGACAAAGCCGGCCACCAGCAATCCCGAGAGAAGTGGGCCCAATTGCTTGACAAAGGGCCGATAGGTCGAGTTGAGCGCACCCAGCGTTTGCAGCGAACTCTGAATGCCGTGCGACAGGTGCACGCCGAGCAGTGCTACAGACACGGCATAACCGACTGTAATCAAGGGATTCTGAAAGCTCACGATCATGTGCTGGTAGACATTGACCATGGCGACGCCGTCCTGCTCAAACGGCACATCGACAAAGCCCGCGGTCCCGACCAGCAGCGCGGTGAAGTGCAGCAGGTGATAGAGGATGAAAAACAGGATGATAGCGCCCGAGGGCCTCATGAGCCGCGCGCCGATGCTCGCCACCAGCCACTTCTGCTTGGCATAGGCCACGGGCCGCGCCTTGGCATTGCGCATCGACAGCTTGAACGCGGCGACGGCGTGCAGGACGCAGGCGGCGAGAAGACCCAAGCGAATCGCCCACTTAATACCGCCCAAGCTCTGCAGCATGTGCGCATAGTGGTTGTAGGCCGCTGGCCCCTGAAACATCTGCAAGTGCCCGGCCATATGGACAAAGGCGAAGCCGACCAGCGCCAGGCCGGTCAGGGCCATCACGGCCTTGAGTCCGATGGTCGAGTGGAGAATCCTCTCCAACACCCGAGAAAGACCGGCGTTTCCACCGACGACGACGTCCTCTTCCATGCCTTCCTCCTGGCCCACAGTCGTGGTGCCTGGGCGCTTCAAACTACCTGGGCCCAGCGAACTACCAAGTCAACAAGACCCATTGCCGTAGCTGCCGGCTGCCTGGACATTGTCCTGCGCCATCGCAGAATTGTTCCAGATTACCCACAATTGCACCGGCTAGACCAAGGCGCAGCCGCAAACACGTTGGCCGCAGCCGCCGGGCAATTACGCCAGCGACTGCGGCCAACCGCTTGCAATCAATCAACCTTTGAGCAGATCAGCCACGAAGGCGCGTTCGCTCAAGAGTTCGTCCGTGCTCACCTTGATCTTGGCCTTGGCGAAATCGGACAAATTCAAGCCTTGCACGACCTTGTAGCCGCCCTTGCCGTCCGAGTGCACGGGCAGCGAGGTGTAGATACCCTTAGGTGCGTCATAGCTGCCTTCGGACCAAATGGCGGCGCTGAACCACTTGCCCTCGGGCGTCGCGTATTCAAAGTCGCGCACGTGATCGATAGCAGCTGAGGCCGCCGACGCAGCCGAAGACTTGCCGCGCGCCGCGATGATCGCCTTACCGCGGTTGCCAACAGCGGCGAGGAAGTCCTTTTGCAGCCATTCGGTCGAAAGTACGCTGGTCGCTGGCTTGCCGCCGATGGTGGCGTTTTCCGTGTCAGAATACATGGATTCCGAGTGGTTGCCGAAGACCGTGACGCCCGAAATGGCGTCGTTGCCAACCTGGGCCTTGGCCGCAAGCTGCGCCACAGCGCGGTTCTGATCGAGGCGGGTCATGGCGCTAAAGCGCTCCTTGGGCACGCCCGGACAATTGCTGGCTGCGATCAGGCAGTTGGTGTTGCACGGATTGCCGACGACCAACACGCGCAGGTCGCTGGCGCCACGGGCCAAAGCGTTGCCCTGGCCGACGAAGATGGGACCGTTTTCCTTGATCAAATCGGCGCGAGCCATGCCGGGACCACGGGGCTTGGAACCGACCAAAAGGGCCCAGGAAACGCCGTCAAAGGCCTTGCTTGGATCATCGGTGCAGACGATGCCGGCCAAGGTGGAGAAGCCGCAGTCCTGCACTTCCATGGCCACGCCTTCGAGCGCCTTTTGCACTTCAGGAATCGGCAGATCCAGCAGGTGCAGAATCACGGGCCGATTGCCAAAGGTTTCCCCAGAGGCCAAGCGGAACAAGAGGCTATAGCCGATCTGACCGGCTGCACCGGTGACGGCGACGCGAATGGGTGTGGTCATGGTAGCGTACGTCCTGGTTGGGGACCGGATGGCAGTGCCGATTGGCATTTATCCAGTCAGAATGCTTGGTTACCCACAGCCAACCGGGACGCTGAGCCGCCAGGGCTGTTGGCGTGCGCGATCATCTTCCTGCGTTGGCCATGGGTCAAGACCTGAGGGCCCTGGACTTGCGCTGGATCAATTCGGCTCCATCTTTGCAGCGGCTGCGGCCTCGTCCCCATCGGTGACTGCTTGATCCTGAGGCCCTTGAGCGGCGGCACGCTGCAGGGCCCGAGACCGCTGTAACGCATCCGCATCCAGCACGATATCTGCCTTATTTTCAGCCAGTTGATTGACGATCTGCCCGCGGATAAACAGGCGCTGGGCCGCGAAATCCACCGCTTCCCACTTGGGCCCCGAAAATGGCTCGAGTCGATTGGCGAGGAAAACCTGAAACTGCTCGGCCAAGAAATCATAAAGAAGTTCAATGGCTTGACGTTCGCGCAATCGCTGTAACTTCAGGTCGATGCGCGCCTCCACAGGGTAGGTCCAATTGCCGTGATCCTGCGTGAGCGTAAACGTCACGGCTAGCCAATCGCCCTGCCGCGTTCCCGAAACCGTGATTTGTTCCTGAGGCTTAAGCAGCCCCAGGTAAAGAGACCGCAGCATCTGTTGGACGCGGCGGGCTTCGAACTCGCTGATCACTTCATCGGCCATGGACCGTCCTACCACAAATCGCTACAAACTCAAAGACTTCTTGCACGTCCCAGCCTCTGTCGGTGGTTCGAGCCGCCGTCGCATCAGGAGCCCCGTCTTGACCCAGCGCTGGGCCTAGCGCCGCCACCATAGGTCGATGATCGGAAACACCGGCCAAGACGCCAACTGCTTGCCAAGGACGCGAGAGTACAGGTCGCCCAGCGCGAAATCGCCCAGCGAGGCCCCCGCCATCAGGTGCACACCGTCCAGCCAGGTGCGGAATTGGTGCACCCAAACCACCGTGCCAATGGGGGTATCCCAGCCTCCTGCGGAGAACTCGCGGCGAAAAAAGGCACTGGCCATCAGGAGATCTTCACTACGGACGAGCCAATGCACCTCCAGGGACGCAGCGGCACCGTAATGAAAGGTCGCGCCCGTGGACAGGTCATCGCCAATGCGCGTCGAGAACAGAGGACTGACCGATAAGGCCCATTGTTTGTTCGGGTAATAGGAGCCAACGACGCCCAAGTTGACCTCACCGGGGGTGCTCGCGGAGGACTCGTTGCAATCGAGCCCCGTGGCGTG
This sequence comes from uncultured Myxococcales bacterium, assembly GCA_903840165.1. Lineage (GTDB taxonomy): Bacteria > Myxococcota_A > UBA9042 > UBA9042 > UBA9042 > CAIMEY01. The sequence continues at coordinate 13,669 of CAIMEY010000010.1, forward strand.
CGCGCTGCCAAAGCCTGTGTTGCGCGCGAGGTTGCACGGTCTTCCATCGCCGGCTGCTGCGCCACTGCCGTTCATGCCGCTGCTAGGCAACGCCGTTGTCGCTCCAGAATTGTTGAAGAAACTCTGGCGAAATGAGGCTGTGGCGGAAAGCAGTGAGTCCGTCCCTTCCCACAGCCGGTAGCGCCCGCTGACATTGACGACGCGCAGAAGGTCGAGCACCAAGTGAGACTGCAGGGTCAACCGCGGCGTCAAACCCAAGGCAACTGGCGAACCTATCAGGCCAAAACTGAGTTCGCCTTGGTCCAGCACCTGTCCTGTGCCCAGGGTCACCTGCCGCACGGACTTCCAATCGGCCTGGGCAGGCTGGGATAACGCGAGCTGAACAATCCCGAGTAGGATCAAGAGTATGCCGAGATGGGTCCGCCGCTGCACCATGGGCTCCAGGGTAGGCGATCGGCCCAGACATGCCAATTGCCGATGGTCCGGCGCCGAAGCAACGCAGTTTGGAAGTGGACGCGCTCCCGGACCGCCGGCGCTGCCCTGCCCGACCGCCATTGCTTCAACCTATTGATGATGCCCGGTATTCTTCGGCCTAGCATCGGGTGCAGCTGGGCTACGGCCCAGGGCGTCTGAACCTACAGCTGCGGGCACGACGACCTGTCACGTGGACGATCGGCGGCGGCCTCGGGGCAACTCAGCAGCGACGGCGGCCCGATGCGACGCTGACCGGGCAGAATAGACTCTATTTTACAATGGTTTACCTGGATTCCCGCCTCGCGCGTCATGCAAGCGGATCCGCGGGGGCGGCGTGCATCGCTAAGCTGATCGCAGCCCCGTTGCTTGCTACCCGCCCAGGGGCGGCGTCTCGACGTCTGCATACAACTAATTGAATTGTCTACCGTTGTACTCGACACGCTAGCATCGGCCCGCGCGATGGTTCACTGTTCGCTTCGCAGCAGTCGGGGCGTGCGGGCGAAAACCCTTGACACCCAGCGCTCGGGCGGGTAATTTCTCGCTCCCTTCCGCAGGGTGCCGTTGCGCACGGCCCAATCCAGGCGGCAGGAAACAACATTGTCCGTTTCCAAGACAAACCTAGGAAATTACGCAGAACGGTCTTTGGGACCTGCGTAGGCCATCAGCTCCCTGCTGTTGCCCAAAAGGGTACGATTTTCAAGGCTTTCACTTCACGGTGCAGGTCCAAGAAGGTCGCCGGAAATGCAGTTCGTTAGGCGCGTAGCTCAGCTGGTTAGAGCACCACGTTGACATCGTGGGGGTCAGCGGTTCAAATCCGCTCGTGCCTACCAAAAATACCGGATCTATACGGCATTAGCCCACGCGGCGCCCATGCACCGGTCCGGACGGTTGCCAGCCGCGGTGCAAGCGCAATGCCGCAATTTTGCACCGCTTTCATTGCCAATGCAGGTCGTTTCGTCGACGTCCGGCTGCCCTAAGCAGTCAGCGCCGCGTTACAGCTGCAAGTTGCTGTACTGCTTGCGGAATCGCCCCGTGGACGACCCCTGGCATCATCGGCAATGGACGGAGCGAAGGCCCTAAGGCCCAACGGCTCTGTACAGGCCGATGCTGGAAACCACAACGATTTAGCACGCCGTAACGGGCCGGACGCTGCGCGACCTCATGGGTCTGCGGGGCAATTTCCGGAAGAACCGGTCGACGTGTTGCCGGGGCCTAGGCCCCTGTGCTGCGGCAGTTCGCCGTGGCACTCGTCGACTAAGCGTTCGATTTGACAGCGATTTACACACGAGGTTCTTGCCCCGCATGGCCATCAGCAACACCCAGAGCCAGCAAGCCGCCGATCAGGCCCGCAGTCGCGAGCCGCGCGTCAACCACCGCATTCGCGTGCCTGAAGTCCGATTGGTCGGCGTTGAAGGCGATCAGCTCGGCGTGGTGCCGATCGAAGACGCGATGCGCATGGCTGCCGAGCTCAATGTCGATCTCGTGGAGGTCGCTGCCGCTGCCCGCCCGCCGGTGTGCCGGTTGATGGACTACGGTAAGTACAAGTATATGCAGAAGAAGCGCACGGCTGAGGCCAAGCGTTCGTCGACCCATGTGGAAGTCAAAGAGGTCAAGATCCGGCCCAAGACCGATCAACACGACTTCGAGACCAAGATCGCCCAAGCGCGGCGCTTTCTCGCCGATGGCAACCGCGTCAAGATGACCGTCATGTTCCGCGGCCGCGAGATGGCCTACGCCGGTGCCCAGCGCGAACGGTTGATGGAAATCTCTGTGATCCTTCAGGATTGCTCAGCGATCGACGTTCCGCCCAAGGTGGAAGGTCGCAATATGTCGATGATGCTCAATCCCAAACGCGGTGGCGTGACCAAGGCTTCCACGGGCGAAGGCGACAAGCCAGCCCCCGCCGTTGCTGCCCCGCCGGCCCCTGTGGCTCCGCCGCCGCCAGCGGCACCAGCTGTCAATCAACCCGTTGTTACGACACGGGGTTCTTCCAGCCGCCACTGAGGCCTACAGCGCTCAGCCGCGCACGATCAGCCAACCTGTTGAGGCCGCACGATCGGCCTGATTCCACGTCCGTTACGGTCGCTTCAAGGAGATTCGCCATGCCTAAGATCAAGACTCGCCGCGCCGCTGCCAAGCGCTTGAAAATCAGCGGAAGTGGCCGCATCAAGTGCGGCAAGGCTGGCCATCGCCACCTGCAATCCGGCAAAACCACCAAGCGGAAACGCCAGTTGCGCGCGGCTGGCATCGTTCCGGCGCAGTTGGTCAAGGCTGTGAACCGCCAATTGCCGTACGGATAATTCCCAATCGGTTGCGAAATTGTTGTTGCGCCACTTGCAGATTTTGTGCGCCGGTTGATGACAACCGCCAACAAGGCCTGTAAAGTCCGCACCTGTCGAAGTTCCGGCCGCGTCGAGCGCGTGGCATCCATCGGGAACTTGATGACAACGCGGGCAAATGCAGCAAATCGCCCCAGTAAGTAGCCCAAGATGGTTGCAGGTGCGTACGCGCCAAGGCTTCGGCCGACGCCTACGCCAACCCTGTGTCTTTCTTGAGCTTCTAGTGTCTAGGTCGACGGCGTACCGTGATGAGGCTTAGCCCAATCTGCGGTATTGCCAAGGCGATCTGGACCCCAAATCAGCAACAGAGACGGGGGCATGATCGCCAAACAGCTTGGCGATTGTGTCTGGTCCCGGCCCCGCTTCAGGGATGTTTCTGCCCCAGCCAGCCCCTCTTCCTTCGGGCAAGACGGCACGGCCGAGGCAGCGGCCCAAGAGTGACTCGATCTGGCGCCCAAAGGCCCAGAAAACAAGTGAGAATAGGACCATGCCACGCGTCAAAAGAGGCTTTAAAGGCCGTCGTCGTCACAATAAGATCCTGAAAATGGCCAAGGGCATGCGCGGCGCTCGCTCGCGTTTGTTCCGGACCGCGCGGGAGCAAGTCTACCGCGGCCTGAAAATGGCCTTTAAGGAGCGCCGTCGGCGTAAGCGCGAATACCGCGCCCTGTGGATCGTCCGCATCAATGCGGCGGTTCGCTCGTTGGGTGAGCGGTACTCGACCTTCGTCGGTTGGTTGAATAAGTCTGGTGTTGCCCTGGACCGCAAGTCCTTGGCAGAACTGGCTTTGACCGACATGGCCGCCTTCACCGTCGTTTTCAATAAAGTCCGTGACTTGGCCGCAGCTGCGTAGGAAGGTTTTTGTCGGAATTCGCGATCGGCCTCTGTGCAAGCATGGCTGAGCAAGGAAGAATCGACGCAAGCCCGACGGAAAAATGATTTTGAAAAAGATCGAAAAATCGCTGCTGCCTAGTTGACAATAATCTCGAGTGCCCCTAAGGTTCTTCCTAAGGGCCCGATAGTGTGAGCGTTTCCCGATCGCTCTCTGTCCCTGTCGCACAGTGCGGCGGATCGACGAAGAGCACAATATCCAACCAAGCCGCGCGCAAAGTGATTTTCGCGGGCAGACTGAACGGTTGGGAACTTTAACTGGTTGAAATAAGATAGGGTTTGCATCTAAGCAGGTGGCACAAGGCAGTGCCATGGACCCACCTGCTCTGCGCCGCGACCCCGAAAGATTTTGACCCCAGGAGCAAGTCATGACCAAGGCAGATATCATCGAAGCAGTGTACGAGCGTCTGGGCGGTTTCTCCAAGCGTGAAGCGGCCGAACTCGTTGAACTCGTGTTCGAAACCCTCAAGGACACCCTGTCCAAGCAAGAGAAAGTCAAGATCTCGGGCTTCGGCAACTTCGTCGTTCGTGAGAAGAAGGCCCGCATGGGTCGCAATCCCCAGACCAAGAAGCCGATCGAGATTTCGGCTCGCCGCGTCCTGACCTTCAAGCCCTCGCAGGTGCTCAAGCACACGCTCAACGGCTAATCGGTCTAGCGCAGTTCGACCGTCCTCGGAGGCATCGTCGGTCACCGAAAAGTGCTGACTTTGCAAGGGAATCGCCAACCGGCGCCCCGAGTTCCGCAGGCCAAGAACAACGCCCAGCGCCGGCAAGTATCGTCAACCCATCGTACGGCCTGTCCGAACGATGCGAATTGGCGGGGCTTGTCGGCGCTGCGTTTTTGGGCCAACTTCAGGGCAATAGCGGGTCTCAAGCAGCCATCGCGTTGCTTCCGCGGCCGGGAGTCCAGCATGACACAGCAACGCACGGCAGCAGGGCAGCGTATAGCAACCCCTCAAGCCATTGAACATACAAATGAAATCGCGACTACTAGAAAAGGGAACGCGACCAAGCCGTCCCGCCTGGGCCCGCGCAAACGCGCAGCAACGGACAAGGTTGATCGACCCGAGGCAGCCGTAGCGGCCCCTTTGAGCGGCCCTTTGCCTGAGCGTCTGTTCTTTCGCATCGGCGAAGTTGCTGATATTCTTGGCGTAGAGCCGCACGTCGTTCGCTTCTGGCAGGGTCAGTTTGCCCAAGTGCGTCCTGAGCGCTCTAGCAAAGGTCGCTTTCTCTACAGCCACGCAACAGTGCTGAAACTCCGCAAAATTCGTGAACTTTTGTACGATAGGGGCTTCACCATCGTCGGCGCCAAGAAGGCGCTGCAGAGCGGTGCCGAACTGCCCGCGCAATCTGCTGCCGATGCGGCGACGGGGCGTGCCGGTTCGCCGCGAGGATCGGCGCCAGTTGCCGGATCGACCGAAAGCGCCTCAGAGCGCAAAGTCCTTGAATTGGAAGCAGATCTTTCGCGCGTTCAACGCGACCTTGCTGGCCTGGCCGCGCGTTTGCAGGCCGAACAGAGAGAAACGGCCGCCGCAAGGGAAGAACATGATGAAGTTCAGGCAGTTATGCGTCAACAGCTGAGGCAGGCGGCTTTTGAGATCGATGCCTTGGTCGAACTGGTGGACAGTTTCGGCGGACCGGCGGATCGAACGCCCTCGACCTAAGGCGCGGTAGCGACAAACCAACTGGACACCTCAGTCGATTCTGCAGATTAGCCAATACAGCCGAATGGTTATGCGCCTGCACAGCGCCTGCTGGTTGCCAAAGCGCCGGCGCGAGGTATGACGCCGCCCCCCGACCTGTGGTACACCGCGCCACGGCAGTGACCTCCCCCTGAGCGCTGAATGCCCCGGAGCAACGGCGCCTACGATTGCGCAAAGAAGTTCATGGAATTGCAAGAGAATGACAATAGCGAGGCCAGTGCCCCGCCACGACCTTTGCGCAGCAATGCGGAACTTGAGTCGCGCGCTGAGGAAATCTGCAGCCGGTTGCTGATCGACCGCTGGGTGCCCAAGCGCAACTACCGAGATCTCTTGCTCGACGACGACCTGCGGGCGATCGTGCAGCGGCGATTGCGGGGCGTTGGTCTGCAACTCGTTGAATCCTTTACGTCTGACTACTTTGCTGTGCGCCTTCGCCGCGAAGTGGAAGCCGACGTGAGCTTGGATTGGTCGACCAACATGCGGATGCCGCGCGGTGCCGTGGCTTTGTTGGTGATTCTGTGGGCTAAGCTCGTGTTGCCCAAGCGAATTGCTGGCGGCGAGGCTGACGCACAAAGGGCCCAGGGAGGCGGACCGGTCGCCGCTGAGCCGGACAAGCGTCAGGCGATCTTCGTCGCCCGTGAGGCCCTATATGCTGAATTTGGTAGGAAATTCGGCAAGACTGCCTTTGCCCGGTACCTCGGCCAGTGCAAGAGCGCTGGCTTTGTCCGCGAGGATCGCAACGGGCGCGTGACCGAAGGGCCCTTGCTCGACCTGCTGATCGACGGGCAGCAAATGGCGCAGAAGCTAAGGGATTCTGTGCTGTGGGATGTGCTGGAGCGCGGTCCCGACGCGGTGCAAGAAGCCGAAGATAGCAGTGCCGATCCCGATGAAGACACTGATTTTGCAGAGGAATAGGTAATATTGGCGATGCTGCAAAAAGTAGCGGAACCAGGCCATTTGACGTCGGCGATCGTCGATACCGTGAGTTTTCTCCTATTTTCCCAAGGTTAGCGCGCCAATGTTCACGTTCAAGTGGCTCGAAATGATGAACTGGGACTTCTGGTCCCACGTGCGCCTGCCCCTGGGCGAGCAGGTCGTCCTGATCGCGGGGCCCAATGGCTCGGGCAAGACGACCCTGCTCGACGCTTTGCGCGTGCTGCTTAACGCGCGAAAACTGTCTACTTCCCGGAAGATGGGTCAGTACCTGCGCGATGACACCGGCGTGGCTGTGGTCAAAGCGGTGGTGACCAATCCGCTCAAGCGCGGCACGGGCAAGAGGCCTTTTAGCAGCCGTGGTCTCTACGACGACGAAGTGACGCTTGCCTGTATTCTGGAACGAAAACAAGGACAATGGCAGCGCAAGTATCAGATCATGACCGGCGACGCGCCGCTGGATGAAGTCCGGGCGGCCCCGCACGCGCTAGGTCCCGAGGAGTATTCCCGGGCCCTGGAAGAGGCGCAGATTCCCCGGACTTTGTTGAAGATTCTTGCGCTCGAGCAGGGAGAGACGCATCGCTTGGCCCAGAGATCGCCTGAGCAACTGCTTGAATACGTCCTGGAATTGCAGGGCGATAAGCAAGTCCTGGACCGGTATGCGGAAGCGCGCAGCACCTACATTGGCGGCCAGCGCGACCTTGAGGACTTTGAAAATCGCTTAAAATCCATGGCGATGCACGTAGATCTCCTGCGGCGCGATGCCGATGCGATACGGGAGTTGCAGGCCCTGCAGGCTCAAGAACTCGAGTTGCGCGATGTGCGGCTGCCGGCGGCGCGACTCAAGGGGACCCTTCGGGAACTTGCTGAATTGCAACGGGAAGAGGATCGCGCGACCGCCCTTGCCCGTGCGGCTGAGGCGGCGGTTGGCGGTTTTGGTCAGGAAGAGCTCGACCTGAAACAGGCGTCGGCCGAACTGAAGGCGACGATCGAGGCAAAACGCAGACATTACGATCAGTTACTGAAGGACAAAGAGAGGCTCGACGGCAACTACCGCGATCTCCGGCGTTTTGAACAAGAATTAGCAGAGTTACAGGCCGCTGGCGCGCCGATGGGTGCTGTGGCCGAAGTGGAGGCTCTGAGGGCCGAGCAGCAAAAGCTGACCGCCGCTGAGGCCGGGACACGCCGCGAACTGCAGCAAGTCATTGCTCAGATTAGTGAATTGCGTGCTGAGTTGTCGACGCTAGACACCGGCCGCAGTCGGCGGGCTCCGCCTGAGGCTACCGCGGCCGTCTTGCGCGAACTGGCGCGAGAAGGTGTCACGGGCACGCTGGTGGCGGACTGCCTGGAAATAGAAGAGCCAGAATGGCAAGTTGCGGTGGAATCCGTGCTTGGCAATGCGCGCTTTACCGTCCTGGTGCCGCCCGAACACGAACTCGCAGGACGCAAGATCGGCCAGCGACTGAAGTATCGCAATTATATTGCTGGCTTTGAGCCGCAGCGGCGAATTCAAGGTCGTCCAGGATCGGCACTGTCCGTCGTGCGGATCACCGACTCGCGGCTGCCTGAAAACATTGTCCAGATGTTGGCATCTGTGCAACTGGTTCAAAGTGTTGAGGAAGGCCACAAGCTTGGCCGCCAGACCAGCATCACGCCGGACGGCTATCGGCAGGACTCGCGCGGCGGCATTTTCGTCGGTACCCACGACCTGTATTGCGGCGTGGCGGCAGGCGGACATCGCAAGATCACGATTGAGAATGAACTCGGGCGGTTGCGGCAGGTTCGCGACAGTCTTGAGGCCAGCGTTGCACCCGGCGCACGGCGGCTGGCTCAGCTGGAGGAAGCGCTGCTTGCCGTCAAGCTGCAGGACAAACTCCTGACGCGCATTGGCGATCCGACCACGCTGGGGCAGCGCGTGGCCGACCTGGCCGATGCACGGCGGGCTCAGACCGATCAGATGATGGGGACCCTGCGCGAAGTCGACGAGGCGTCGAGCCAGATTGCCGAGAAGGAACGCAGGATTGCCCTACTCGAGTATCGCAACCGTGAAGGGCTGGTCGAGAGGGACCGCGCCCGTGCCACCCTGACAACGGTCGCCGCCAAGCGCGCGCGGATCGAGCAGGAGATGATCGAGCTGCGGGCGCAGGTGTCGCCAGAACTGCAAACACCTGCAGCGCAAGAGCTTTTGGAGACGGAGGTGACCCTTATCGAGCGCCTCAATCTGCTGCGCGACCGCCTGCACCGCTGGGAAGGGCCCAAGGACCCACGCGCCGTGCAAGTCTTTGAGCGGGCTGCCGAAGAGCTGGACGCCCACGAACGGACCCTAGCGAGCCGCCGCCGCGAGCTAGAGTCAGGTGCAGGGGAATTGCATTTGGCGAGGCAGGCTTACAAGCGGGTGGTCCAAGAGACGATTCGCCGCTACCGGGGCAATGTCCTGCGTCTTGGCGAGCTGTGCCGCGTCGAAGTGCAAGTGCGCGTGCCTGGTGCGGAATTCCTCAAGGATGACGCCGAGGACCTGGTGGGGCGCGCGGGCCTCGAAGTGCGCATCGGCTTTGACGGCAAAAGGCCGGTAGCGGTGGACGATCCGAAGCTTTCGGGCGGGCAGTCCGTGGTCGCGTCGCTGATCCTGCTGATGGCGCTGACGATGCAGGAAGGGGAGTCCGCCGCCGGATTCTTCATTCTCGACGAGCCTTTTGCCCACCTTTCAGTCGAGCGTATCGATGAAGTGGCGCGCTTCTTGGAAGTCACGCGGGCACAGTTCATCATCACCACGCCGACGACGCATAACTTGCTGGTGTATAACCCCGCGAGATTGACCTTGAATCTGCGCAAGAAGGCACAGAACGAGCGCTATGCGCCGGTGCCCACCTTCCTGCGCCGGTAGGATTATTTGCGCCATTTTCTCCCGCGCTTACCCTGAGTGCCACGACGCCCGCAGATGGGCGGACGGGGCTCTTGCGATGTACAACTTGCGTGAAGCGGCAGAACTGCTGGGTGTTCGCCCGCGGCAACTGCGAAAATGGATTGAAGCTGGGCACTTCTCTGGTGCTGTCACCAAGGACGTCGGCGACGGGCAGCTGTGGTGCATTCCCCATGAAGCGGTTTCCGCCTTCGTGCGCAGTAGTGCCCGCCGCGGCGTGAGCCCCCAGGTCGATGCGGCCCCCGAGCCAGCGACGGCCGAGGTCATGGCTCCGGCGGCAATGTGCGTTTCCGTTTCAACATCAGTGCCTTGGGCCGTTGTACAGCACCTGCTTTTGGCAGAGGCCGCCCAGCGCCAAGCGTGGCAAGACCTAGCACTGCAGCACGGCAACACCGTGGAAACATTGCAGGCGACCCTGGCCTGTGAGCGCGACGAGATTCTACGCTTACGCTGTGAACTAGCTGAAATGCGAGACGAATTGTACGAGCTCCGCACGCAGTTGGCCCGCGTGCATCAGTCTTTGCCGATGCGCGATTGGGACGAACACACGCGCACTACCCAGCCCATCACGCGCGCGATGTTGGCGCTGATTGAAGGTGGGCGCTAATACACAGGAAATGCGCCAGCCCTTGCCAAGGCGGAGGCCCTTGGGTAAGGTTCACGGGCTGCGGAGGGCTCGCGTGCACGTCCTAGGGCACCCCGCAGAAGCGCACGCGTCGTGCGTCTTTGTCCTACGCTTTGTCCAGCCAAGATCGCGGTCCCGGCCGCAGCCATTGACTAGGAGTTTGTCATGTCCCCACGCTTCTCGCTGCGCCGCGCCCTTGTTGTCGCTGGCCTTTGTACCTTGATTCCAAACGCTTTGTATGCGGAAGACGCTGTCACCGGTGCGGATGATGCGACGGCCGCCGTCGACGCTGGCGCCGGTGATGCCGTAGCGGTTCCGGATGCCGGTCCCGCCAGCGACGCATCCACGCCCGGCGACACGGCCAGCGGTTCGTTCAACACCAATCCGTGCTGGGACCAGAAATGCGCCAAAGAAACAGATGCTTGCAAGGCCGATGCCGATTGTTTGGCCGTCCACAACTGCGGCAGCGATCAGGCCTGCGTCGACAAAGTCCTCAACAATGACAGCGCCAAGTCGACCAAGGTCCAGGGCTTGATGAACGCCATCTCGGACTGTGGCTGGAAGAGCTGCAACGACCCGACCAAGGGCTCGTGCAAGGACAACTGCGGCAAGTACAACGGTGAGACGGCCCCCTGCAACTGCGACTTGGCGTGCACTCAATACGGCGATTGCTGCCAAGATATGGTGGCTTTGTGCATGTCCTGCAAGGGCCACTGCACCGACGGTGCCACCGCCTGCGGCTGCGATGACACCTGCGATCCCACCGGCCAGGACACCTCGGTGCCGCCTTGCTGCGATGACAAGGATGCGTCCTGCCCCTCCACCCCGGTCGCGGAAGGCAGCTGCAAGAACGTCGACTGCACCAAGAGCCTAGCCAAGGGCAAGAACGCCGACGGCACGGCTGCCACCTGCTACTGCGACAGCAAATGCGCTGGCCACACTGGCGGTTGCTGCAAGGATCAGGCCACGGCCTGCGGTGGCACGACCCCGGACACCGACGCCGGCCTGACGGGAACTGGCGACGGCGCTGGCAGCGTCGACATTGGCGGCGACACCCCGAGCGGCAATGGCGCGGTCGGCGATGGCGGAGCCAGCAGTGATAGCAAGACGAACGCAGCCGGTAGCTCGGCTGCTGCAGCCAAGAGCAGCGGTTGCACGGCCGGTTCGCGCAGCCAGTCCGGCGCCGGTTTGTTGCTGGCCCTGGGCACCTTGATGTGCGCGTTGGCCCTGCGCCGCCGCTTCGTTTAGTCCCTCTAGCGTTCTATCCTCCACAGGCCGGTATGCCCCAAAGCTACCGGCCTGTTGGCTTTTTGCGGCATGCCCGCCCGCTTTGGGCTGCGATACGAGGCAAGATGGATCAACCGATGCAACCGGTAGCGCCTTGGAGTCCCGAGCTTTCTGAGCAACTACGCTTGGCGATGGCGGATTTTGTTGGCCAGGTCCGGCGCGACCCGATGATCGGCTTTCTATTCGCGGGCGTCGACGAACAAAGGCTTTGCGCCCTGGAATTCCAGTTTACGGCCAGGATGTTGGGGGCTGACATGCCCTACCAAGGTCGCCCAGTAGGCGCCGTGCACGCGCGCTTGCAGTTGATGGATGGGCAGTTTGCGCGTCGCCGCCGGCTTCTGCACAAGACCTTGCAAGCCCATGGGATTGCAGACGATACCGTGGTAGCGATCTTGAAGCATACCGACCGGCTGCGGCCCATGGTCTTAGCCCCCGAGGCGACCTGCGCTGCCCGTGGCGGCAGTCAACTTGGTGGCATTGTTTATGAATCGTGGCAGCCGTCCTCTGAGCCTGTCCCGGCCGTTGGTCAGGCAAAGGAAAAGGGCTAGGCAAGGTGCCTGGCATCAATGTAGCAAGGGCAGTCGGACCACAAAGCGGGCACCGCCCTTGAATTTATCATCGATTTGAATCTTGCCGCCGTGGTCCTGCACCAAGTGCCGGGCGATGGCTAGGCCCAGACCCGAACCCTCGGTCACGCGCGACAGGCGATCGTCAGCTCGGTAAAACCGTTCAAAAACACGGCGATGCTCCGTGCGCGCCACGCCTGGGCCATTGTCGCTGACGGCTAGGACCAACTCGCCTTCGTCAGCAAATGCCTCAATATCGATGCATTTTTCCGCACCAGTGTACTTAAAGGCATTGTCGATGAGGTTCTGCAGGATTTCGGCCACGGCATCGGCATCTGCGTGAATCGATGGCAGATTCTCAGCAATATGCAGGTCCAGGCGCCCGCCAGCCAGCAAGCGCGGCAGAAATCGATCGGCGACGCGGCGCACCAACTCCGCGGGATTCAAGGGTTGTTTGTCGTAGCGGATGCGTCCTGCCTCCAGGCGGGATAGCTCCAGCAGGCGGTCGATCAGGGTCAGGAGCCTTTCGGTCTCTTGGGTCAAGAGCGTCAGCACCCGATCGCGTTGGGCGGTGTCACTCAGGCGGTTATCCCGTAAGGTCTCAACAAACATACGGATTGACGTGAGCGGCGTGCGAAAGTCATGGCTGACCTTGCTCAGGAAGTCGGCCTGCAGGGCACTTTCATCGGCGGTCCGCTTGAGGGCGATGACGAGCAGGATGGCGCCCGCAATCAAGGCGGCGCAGAAACTAAGGATGAGCACGCCAAAGGCGACGTCGGCACTGCGCTGGCGAAAGACGAGCACCAGCACGCCCACGACGATGAGCACCACCAGGGGCAGCACCACAAACAGCGCGGAAAAAAAGCCTAATCGACCTTTGGACAGGCGCAGCATCTATTCGCCCTGCCCCGCCGCGGAAAAGCGATAGCCGACGCCGCGCACGGTGATGAAGTGGCGGGGACGGTCGGGGTCGGGTTCGAGCTTGGTCCGCAGACGCATTACGAAATTATCGACGGTACGTACAGTTGCATGGTCCAGGCCCCAGACATCGGCCAGCAGGCCATCGCGGGAAAGCACGCGTTCGGGGTGGTCGAGAAAATAGGCCAGCAGGGAAAATTCCCGGGCAGTCATCGGCACTTCTTCATGGCGACGGCGCACGAGGTGCTGACTGCGATCGACGACCACATCGGCAAATCCTTCGGCCGCGACCGGTGCCTGCGCTAGACCCGAACGGCGCAAAGCGGCACGAATCCGCGCGCGCAACTCACCGAGCGCAAAGGGTTTGGTCACATAGTCGTCTGCGCCCAGTTCCAGGCCGAGGATCTTGTCCGCCTCATCGGTGCGCGCCGTCAGCAGAATCACCGGCACATGGCGATCGCGCTTGCGCAAAACACGCAGTACTTCAAAGCCGTTGCGCCCCGGCAGCATCACGTCGAGCAGGACAAGGTCAAACCGGGAGCGGGCCAAACATTGCAGCGCCGCATCGCCGTCAGCCGCTGCCTCGCCAGTATGGCCTTCAAGGCTCAGATTGAGCAAAAGACCTTCACGAATCGCGACGTCGTCTTCCACCACCAGCACGTGGGCGCGGGCGTCGACCTGGGCCGTAGCGGGCGGCACAGCGCTGGGGATGGGCGGGCGAATCGGGTTCGAGTTCACGGCACCTACGCCTTGCGCGATCGGTCCGCGCGGCCCCACGTCCTGCCGTGGCGGCGCTGCGGTATTGCCGCAATTGCCCAGGATGCGCAAGGCCCACGGCCACGTCGCGATCCCTGGGCGTCTACGTCACGTCCATGCCGGGCCATGCACAGCGCGCCCTGGTCGCCTACAAACGCACGCGCAGCGCGCACAAGGCCAGGGAACGGCGCAATGGCACTGCCCCCTGCAAGCGTCGGAAGAACGCGCAGGGAGCCAGCACTGAGGGCCAGATTACGGATGCCAGCGGCTACAGATGCTCGACGCCCACCTTCTTGACCACAGCCTTCCACACGGTGTCCGGCAACCACTTGGGCCTCTTGGTCGGCGCTTGGACCTGGATGCGGTTGCCCTCGAACACGTGCACGCGCTTGGTTCCGCGCTCGCGCAGCCGGATCTCAGTTTCACCGCGGTTGGCCGCCTTGAGGGCCGCGCCACGTGGCTGGGCGTTGGCGAAAACGATACCGGTATCCTTGCCTTCCTTCATCAGCACGAAGTTCTTCTTTTCCTTGGTGGCCATGGTTTCAGTTCTCCTTTGCCGTAGGTTGTGTGCATTTCTGCGGACAGACCGCATTCGGCCCCAAAGGCGGGCCCTGACTTGTTCGCATTGCCTCTTCCTATGGCTGCAAACGCGCCATGATGCAAGTACAAAACGCCCGTTTCGCCAATCCGCTTGCGGCAAAGCTTGGCACGCGCAAGCCCTCAGCATGGTTGGCAAAATGTAGGCGACAAGCAACATCATGTACTATCAGGCAGTTACAAAGGACCGCAGTGCAACCCCGACCCGCTCGGCACCTTGCGGCCACGATCAGAGGCTGCGGGCTCCGCGATCGCCTTTGTGATCTGAAATCCGTCGCCGCGCACCTCACCGGGCAAAGGGCTAAAAATAGCAAAGAAAGTTTCGCTCTCTGGTGGCCGTGGTAGCGTTCCCCTGCCGTGGCGTACGGGCGACTGCAGGGCAACCGCGGTACCGGCCAGAAGCGAATCGAGCGGCCCTCCAAACGAGGCAAGGCAATTGGCAAATCCTGAATTCTTCCAGGTCAATGGACTCAGGCGCGCCGCGCAATTGGCCTTGCCGCTCCTGTTTAGCGTACTTCTGCCACTCACAGCGTCGGCCGCCGACCCGTGGCGGCAACTTCACAGCAGTGTGCAGCACTGGCGCACGGGTGAACTCGCCGATCTGCCTGGGGAATTGACCGAGCTGACCCGGAGCAAAGACAGCGAAGTGCAGACCTTGGCGCGATTTCTGCAAGCGCGGTACTTGACACAGCAAGGCGATGGCAAAGGATCGCTAGATATCCTCAAACAAATCAAGTCACTGCGTAACGATGCCCCGGCGTCCTTTGATTGGGCGGAGATCACGGCCTTGCAAGCGGCTGGTGATTGGCCCGCGGCATTTGAGAAGCTCGCGGAGTTCCGCAAAGAATACAAAGATTTTCGCTGGGCAGCTGCGGATTTGCTCTACGTCCGCCTGTCGCAAAAAGTGGCCCCGCCCGATCAGACCGCTGCATTGGCGCTGCAACTGTACGATAAATCGAAATTGCACTTGCCTCAAGATGAGTTGCTAAGCATTGCTGCCCGGGCGACAGCGCTCTTTGCCCCGGACAAGGCCAAGGTGCTCTGGCGCAAACTCTTGATGAAGCATCCGGAAAGTGACTGGATACCAGAGGCGCAACAGGGCATTTTGCCAAGCGAACTGACGGACCAGGAGCAGTTTGAAAGGGTCGAACGCCTTTTTGCGCGGCGAGCCTACGAGCGCTGTCGCGAACTTGCGCTGCAATTATGGCACCGTGGCGTGCGCAAGAGCGAAGTCGGCTACTACTTGGGCAAGATCGGTTCGGAGAGACTGCGCGACGATTACCCTAGTTCGATTGAGTACTTGCGTGAGGCAAGCGTTGACAAGGAGCCGCTAGCGACGCAGGCCCTGACCTCGTACGCATTGGTCCTGGGCAAGATGGGCCGTTATGACGAGTCGATCGGCCAATTTGACGCTTGGCTTGCGAAGTATCCCGATGTTCCGATTGAGAAACTGGTGGAGGTTCACTACGACCGGGCACGCATGTTGCGGATGGCCGGCAAGCCCTTGGACGCCTCGCAAGCCATGGCGCAGTTTCTAGAGGCGCACAAAACAGGCTTTGACTTCGGGAAATACCAGTGGTTTGTCGGCTTTTGGGCCTACCTCGGCGGCGAGTGCGATCGCGCAATTGCGGCCTTTAAGCCCTTGATCGCCAACGTTAATCCTCTGGTCGGCGGCAAAGCGCGCTACTGGACGGGGCGATGCCAGGAGAAGCTGCAGCAGAAGGGCGAAGCGATTAAGACCCTGACATCCTTGCAACATGCCATGCCCCTGACTTGGTACGGCGCGCTGGCGGCGGACGTCTTGACACAATGGGGTGAGGGCAAGCACGTCCTGCAACCGCCTGATTTCTCAAAGATCGCCAGCGAAGATCCGTCGCCTTTTGCCGGACTGCCGCGGTCTCCTGAGCTGAAAAAGCTCAAGATTGCGATGTATTTGGGCGAGCCCGACATGGCGCAACGGGTTTGGACAGAGTTCGAACCAGCCCTGCGCAAGCAACTCGGCAAGGTCAAGCTCGATCAGTTGCAGACCGCGCTGGCCGATCCGCTGGAGCAGTATGCACAGGCGCGCGAGTCGGCCTACGCCAAATACCACAAAGATGTCCAGGGGATGCCGACGATCGACACCCTGGACAAATGGCGAGCGGTGTACCCAAGGGCCTTTGCTACCCATGCCCGGGCTGCCAGTCGCGCCTTTGCTGTGCCCGAATGGATGATCTACGCGCATATGTTGCAGGAATCACGTTACAAACCATGGCTCATCTCGGGTGCGCCGGCCTATGGCCTGCTTGAACTCCTGGATCGGACGGCTGCGCGCTTAGCTGCTGAACACAAAGAGGATTACCAGCTTTGGATGCTCATGCAACCAGCCCATAACGTCCATTGGGGGGCTCAGTACCTGGGAGCCCTCTACCATAAGTTTGGAGAACAACTGCCGTTTGCCATTGCTAGCTACAATGGTGGCCCCATGCTCTTGCAGTACCACTTGCAGGTCGCCAGCCAGCAGAAATTGCGGCTTGATGAAATGGTGGACGACTTGGGCCCCCACGAGAGTCGCAACTACATCCGCATGGTTGTTGGGCATTTCCTGCGTTACTTGGCGCTCTATGAGTCGCCGAGCACGGCCGCGATCCTGCGCAAGCAATTGCTGCCCTGGGCCTATCAGGCACAGTGGCACAAAGACCCTGATTATTAAATGGATTTGCCGGAGCGCTGCGCAACTGCCCTGGACCAGACGATTGGCTCAGTAGAACGTCGTGCGAATCACGGGCTGAAACAAGTGCTTACGCCGCGCGCAGACGGGCTCGAGTGGGCATTCGCCGCATTGGGGCTCGGTCATTTCCGGACAGCGACGCCGGGCCCCGAAGAAGAACCAGTCAATGGCACCGATGCTGCGGCCCGACATCTTTTGCAAACGGTCAATAGCCTCATAAGCGCTTATGCGGACACAGTATTCGTCGGCTGGCGCTAGCAAACGCCTCTCGGCCAGGAGCTGCTCTAGACGCTCGTCGACCACGCGGATGAGCCCCGTGCGCAGGCAGGAACGCATGAGGTGGTAATCAATAATCGGTTGACAATCCTCGCCTTGTCCGAGGTCGATGAAGCGTTCGGGCCTCTGTCCCAGGGCCAGAACCAGCAACATGGACTTCTTGCGCAAAGGATCTTCGCGGTAACCACTGATATGATCGAGTGATTGCAGCATTTCCTTGACCGGCCGCGCCGACTTCTGTGCCGCATGCACCAGGGACTGAGGCGTACTGCCCAACTCCCAGAGATCACGGCCATAACCACGGGACAAGCTGTGGTGATTGGCCAGCACGGGCATGGGCACGTCGCCCTCATCGCTGCGGAACAGGTCGAGGGTGTCGCTCCAGCGCAAGGAAGACTGGCCAAGTGGCGTCAAACGCTGGGGATTGGTCCGTAGGGCGCGATGAAACGCCGCAAAGCAATAGTCGGAGCCTTTGCACAGCCGGCCGTCGATATTGGCCACTGTCGGCTTGCCATAGGCGCCGTGGGCCGGACTCCAGAAGCCGAACTGGTGCTTAATGCTGGCGAAAAGGAAGTCCAGCGTCCCCGGATCGCCGACCTCGGGAAAAGAAGGACCGGTGAAGTCGAAGGGCTTGACCTCCGGCATTTGCGCCAGGAGATCGGCAATCGCCTGCAATTGCTCAGGATCTACCTGAACGCGGCGATCTTCCATCGGCCGCCAGCGTGCATCGATTTGCGCCCGATCGGTGGCGAGCAGTTGCGACATGCCTGGCGCTTCAATGGTTTCGGCCGCCACAGCCGCGCCCAGACGGACGGCGTGAACCGGGTGCATACCAGCGACAAGCCCGGCCAGCGTGCCGCCACAGACCGAATCGCCTGCCCCTGTTAAATCAACGGGTTTTGCAGGTGCACAAGCGACCCGCTGTCGGCAATCGCCTTGCCAAACGTCGGCCCCATCGGCGCCGCGGGTCACCACGAGGATCTGCCCTGGACGCACCGGCGGATCGGCGTCGCCGTAGATGGTAATCGCCTCGAAACTATTAAGGAAGAACAGGTCGCACGCTTCCGCCAGGGCCCGCACCGAGTCAGGAGACCGGTGCACCATGTAGCCGAAAGTACCGGCACTAATGCGCGCCCGGGACCGCTTGCGCAAGGCCGCAACGAAGCGCATCTGCAGGGAAGCGTCGTGAATGGCGGCGATATGGATGTAGTCAACATCCAGAATATTATCAGGTACTTGTAGGGGATCGAGGGTCGCTTCATTGCCCCACGAAGCACGCTCGAGCCGGGCATCGCCGCGGGCGTCATAGACAATCTCAAAATGCGGAATATCTTCAAGGCGGCAAGGTGGCCCTACCCAGTCCACGACGGCAGCGGCCTGCGCAAACAGGTCTGGCAGGGGATCGGGGCGAAAGCCAAAAAACCGTACGTTTGCGCCAGCTTTGTGCGCAGCCATGGCGGTATACAGGGCGCCACCGCCCGGCGTGACCAAGGGTTGGCCATCGGCGCGCAGCCGGTCCACGGAAGCACCGCCGATCACCAAGATGTCAGGTCGTTTTGCCATCGCCGCGCAATCGTGCCGTGGCTTGCTTGAGCGTACAAGCCGGCCTTGGCGGCCGAATCGGAGACAGATAGCGTTTCTGCGCGGTTATCTGACAACTCGGCTCGGCGATTTTGCGAGCCTGACAAAGCCTGCCAAGAGATCTATCGCTGCAGCGCGTGGTTACATGAGGCCACCGCGGCGATCGCGGCAGAGATATCGACCCGCCGATCGTCAACCGCTGCCGTTGTCGATCGGCGGTAGCAGCGCCAATTGCTGCCGCTCCGTCTCGCAATTGCCTGAAGTCTTTGCGACAATCGGACCGAGGTGCATGACGGTGACGTTGGGATTGCGCCCGCCTAGCAATGGCGCGATCCTATGGCCTAGCGCAGGCAGGCGGAGCCCATGCAAGACTTTGAACGCGACAAACGGCAGAGGCAGGGACAGAGACCGGCGCCTGCCATTGCTGAACATTCGCCCGCGCAACTGCCTGTTCGGCCTGGAGAAAAGCCGGCCGAATTTCGCAGGCAAACGCCTCGTCTGGTGCAAGCCTTTGCGCCGAGCGGGCCTAAGCGCGGGGATTTGCGCCCGGGCATTCCGGTGCGGGCCGATGTTGCCGCGGCGCTGAGCGCTTTGGTGCGCAGCCAACCGCAAAGCGTCGTCCAGGCGTTGCAGACCTTGAGCCCCGAAGCCTTCCAAGTGCGGCTGTTTGAACGAAACGGCCAAGGTGGGGCCGACCCGCATTCCCTGATAATTGATGGCTATTTGCCAAGCAATGCGCTGCAGTGGGAGGCGGGACACCCGGGCCCTTGGCTAGGCATGTGGCCGGCGATCTTGGAGAAGGCGCTGGCCACGTGGCACGGGTCTTACGCCGCCCTGGGGCCTGGCAATCGCGCTGGCGACGTCATTACGGCACTGACGGGGCGTGAAGTGCGCACCCTGCCTACACAATGGCCCGACGCGGTCCTGATGCAATGGCTCGGCACGGCCCTTGCCAAAGGCGAACCAGTGCTCTGCAGCGGCGGCGGCGATGACGATGGGATTCCCCGTAAACCTTTTGTCGTTCACGTAGTTGTCTCGGTCCAAGAGATCGACGGCCGCGCAGCCGTACAAATCGAGGACCCCTTGGTGCCGGACGATCCGCTGATTGTCTTGGACATAAGCCACTTCCGCAATGAATACACGCAGATACACCTGATGCGCCCTGATACTGGCCAGGGCGCGCCGGCTCCGGCATAGTGGCAGCAACCGGCGAGTCGGAACGTGCGTGCGCGGCGCATGGGAATCATCGATGAGCCTGCGGCGTTGAAAAGAACGGCTTTGACCGTGCGAGGTGCCCGATGCGACCCATGATTTACCTGTGTTTGCTTGCACTTATCGGTGCTTGCGCCAGTTCAACCACGTCTAGCGGCGGCGGCCTGGGTGACGCCAGCACGGCGGCGGACAACGGCAACTGGAACCTTGGATCGGAGGTCAAAACCACAGACGGCAGCGGCACTTCCGGGGATACCGGCCCCAGCGCCGATGGCTTGGTGGGCGACCAAGGCGGTCCCATCACGGGCAGCGACGGCGGCCCCGGCGACGATGTGGAGGGCAACGGCACGTGCAGCCAGCCCAGCAAGCTCCCGGGAACTGTGAAGGCTTTCGATGGCTTTGCGGCCGGCAACAAGACGTACGGCAAGGATACCTGCCCCGGTGGCGATGCGAAAATCGCGGGTCGCTGGCGCCTGGTCGACGGCAACACGGAGGATCCAGCGACGGTCCTCACCGGAGCTACGACCGCGGAAATGCTGACCTTTGACGGCAATACGTTCATCGACCACATCGCCGGGGTCGACCAGGGCAGCCCTGCGAACCAAACCATGACCGGCTGGTATTTCTGCGCCGATGCGTCCGAATTGGCCAGCAAAGACTATGGCATGCACATCGACACGGCGACACCTAGCGGCGCTTTTGGCAATAGTAGCGGTGACGTGTGGTTTGCCACGGTCTTGATGCAGGGCGGCGATCAGCTGGGCATCGCTGTCAGCGACGCAAGCGACAAGAATCCTTCAGGGATCTTGCTGTACTGCCGTGTTGGCAGCACCATCAACGGCCACTGCTGCAATGACCCGTTCGCCAACTAGGCCCGCCGCCACGCTGGCCGGTGATCGATACGAGAATTGCGCACAACAATCCGTGGTTTGGCGCGCAATAGGGACCTCAAGGCACTTTCCGCCTAGGGCCTTCGTTCCAGCCGCGTGTCTGCGCGCCGCCCTCCCCTGCTGAGAGACCGATGCACCGCCCTTTGCTGCAGATGTTCCTGTTCTTCGCGATTTTGCTGCTGATTATCGGCGGTTCGCACTACTACTTGTGGGTGCGATTGGTGCGGGCGACAGAACTGCCGCGCGCGTGGACGATCTTGTTTTCCGTGCTAATTCCTTGCCTTGCCCTGCTCATGCCTGCGGGGTTGCTGCTGGGCCGGCTAACCGATGCGCCCTGGGCTCGTCTGGTTGCGATGACATCGTATATATGGATGGGTACTGCATTTTTGCTCCTTTTGGGCGTCGCGGCTGGGGACCTTTTGCACCGTGGGGCCTTGTGGAGCTCGGCAGCGACGGACCCAGAGCGCCGTTTGCTGCTGGCACGCATGTTTGGCGGTACGGCAGCCGTGGCGGCGCTGGCGTCGGGTGCTGTGGCGCTGCGGTCCGGGCTGCGCGCACCGGCGCTGTTTCGGCAAGAGATCCATTTACGTAGACTGCCCAAGGGCCTGGACGGCTTGACGATTGTGCAGATCAGTGACCTGCATGTGGGCCCGACCATCCGCCGGCAGGATGTGGCGGCCTTGGTGCAGCGCTGCAACGACCTAAAGCCAGATCTCATTGCGATTACAGGCGATTTGGTCGATGGCGACGTTGATCACTTGAGTTCCCAAGTGGCGCCCTTGGCCGACCTACGGGCCAAGTTTGGCGTGTACTTTGTCACCGGCAATCATGAATATTATTCAGGTGTTGATCAGTGGCTCACCGAACTGAGGCGCCTCGGCATTCGCACCCTGCGCAATGAGAGGGTTCGCATTGGACAAGGGGAAAACAGCTTTGATCTTGCGGGTGTAGACGATTGGACCGCTCACCAGTTTGGTGGGGGGCACGGTGCCAACTTGCCCCAGGCTGTGGCGGGTCGTCAGGCCGGAGACTGTCTGGTGCTGCTCGCCCATCAACCCAAGCAAGTAACTGAGGCTGCGCAACTAGGCGTTGATCTTCAGCTTTCCGGCCATACCCATGGGGGCCAGATCTGGCCCTTTACCTTTCTGGTCCGACTGGCCCAACCCTACATCGCTGGGCTGGACCAATTAGGGCCGACGACCATTTACGTGAGTCGCGGCACGGGCTATTGGGGCCCGCCGATGCGATTGGCGGCACCGTCCGAGTTGACGCTTCTGACTTTGCGCCACACGGAAAGCCTGACATGACAAGCAGTTGAGCGTGCTTTCCTGCCGGCTCAGACCGAAAATAGGACCTTGACGAAGAACGTTCCAGGCAGTGCGGGGCGAAACGTTCGCACCCAGACACAGACGGACCTAACGCATCGGGACATCATGGCGACACTTCAGAGCCTCAAAGACAAGCTGGAACAGGCAGATTCCCGCTACAACAGCCAGTTTGCCGGCCAATCACGGGTGACGCGCGAACTCAGCGCCATCGACGACTTGATCGCTACGGCGCAGCAAGTGCTCTCTGAGAGTACAACGGCTCAGGGAACGCCCGAAGTTCGCAAAACGGTTCGTGAATCGGCGCAAGAGCAACTGGACCTTTACCGCGGCGAGAGGACGGCAATTGCCCAGGCCCAGCGCGATGGTGGGCCTCACGCTGTGCAGGCGAGTGACCTGGGCATACGGGCGAATTTGGTGATTCACCGCTACGATCGCCACTTTGCCGGGCAGGGACGCTCGAGCCGAGACATTAGCCTAATTGCTGATATGATTGGTGAATTGCGACTCATCGAAGGGCAAATGCGCACGCTGGCGGACATTCGGCCTCTGGAGAGCTTGACGGCCGATATCGCCGTGGTCGAGGGACGCATCGATCAGTTCGCCAAGGAGCAAAAGGCGATTGGTGCGGCGCGGATCGACGGCACGCAGCAGGAGCAAGCCGGCATCCTGGCCAACGTCGCCAACAACTTGTTTGGACAATATCGCGTTCTATTTGCTGGACTTTCACGAGTTTCGCGCCGACCTGAGACCATGGTTCGCCTCGTGGCTGCGCTTGAGGACGTGCGCGAGCGCATGGCGACCCTGCAGGGACAGGGGCTACATGACGACCAGAATGACGCTAATTTATCATTGGTTAACCAACGGTTACAGGCGTGGCAGGCCGAACTGACGGCGATTCGCGCTGAGCGGCAGAAGACGACGATGACGACCCTTGTGGCTGAACTCGGTGGCGCGGCCAATGCGGAGTTTGAGGCCTTTGGCCAACACTTTGCCGGCCAGGCACGAAAGACGCGTGTTCTCAAGAAGTTGAGCGACATCATCGATCGCCTCGACGACGGTGAGCGGCAGATGACGCGCCTTGACGAAGCCATGGCCAGCGATAACAACCGGGCCAATCTGCGCGTGGTCCGCGATACGTTGGTCCTGTACTTGCGCGAATATGCTGCAATTGTGCAGGCGCAGGCATGAGTTTGCTCGGGCAGGTTGTGGACAGGGGCCGCAGACCCAGTGCATGGGCCTGCGCGGTCACATCCTGTGTCGTTCTCGCGTCCTGCGTCGATCCCGACACTCCAGTGCCGGCCCCTGTGCGCGCCGATGCCAGCGGCTGGCAGGACGTAGATGCGAGCGTTGACACGGCAGTACCGGCCGATGGCGTTGACCTAGCGGACGGGGCCAGTCCTGCCTGCAATCCGTTGGCGTGCCTCGACGATAATCCTTGCACGATAGATGGTTGCAACGATCAGGGATGCTGGCACACCCTGAGCGCCGATGGTTCTGCGTGTGGCATCGGCTCGTGCAGCGGAACGACGTGGCTCGCCGCGGCCACCTGCCAGAAAGGCGTCTGTACGCCCGGAACAACGACCAAGTCATGCGACGACCTCAATCCGTGCACTCAGGACCAGTGCACTGCAAGTGGCTGCGTTCACAGCGCAAATGACGGCGTGACCTGCACCTCCGGCGGCTGCGCGGGCCTGAGTTGGCAGGGCTTGGGCGTGTGCCAATTGGGCCAATGCAGCGTGCCGCCAGTGCAGTCCTGTGACGACCAAAACCCTTGTACACTCGACGGTTGTGCAGCGCAGAGCGGCTGTACGCACCTAGCGAGCAGCGCGCCCTGCGATGACGGCGATCCCTGCACAGTCGGCGACATCTGCATGGCCAAGGTTTGCGCGGCCGGCGTGGCCATGGCCTGCGATGACAACAACCCTTGCACGAGCGACGCCTGCATCGCCGGTCAATGCAGCCATTTGCCTCAGGATTTGGGTTGCTCGGACGGCAACGCGTGTACGCAGCAAGACCTGTGCCTAGGGGGTGTCTGCACAGGCGCCGCGGTGGACTGCGACGACGCAATTGCTTGCAGCATCGATAGTTGCGACCCAAAGAAGGGCTGCGTCCACGTCACTTCGGACAAGCTCTGCGACGATGGCAACGCGTGTACGACAGATTCGTGCGTGATCCCCGGCGGTTGTACCTTTGATATACAATCGTCCAAGACCTGCAATCCGGCCCAGTGCAGCGGCGACAAGGCCATCGGCGCGGGAACCTGCAACCAAGGGATTTGCGTGTATCCAAGCCCGGTTGCGTGTGTGGATGACAACGCGTGCACCACCGACTCCTGTGTGGGCGGCGCTTGCGTGTACACGAACAACACAGTGCCGTGCGAGGACGGCAACCCGTGCACCCTGGGCGATGCCTGCCTGGGCGGCAGCTGCAAGGCGGAGGGCAAGGCCGATTGCAACGACAATAACCCTTGCACAACCGATAGTTGTCTGGACTCATCGTGCGTTCATGTAGCAACCGGTGAAGCAATGGCGTGCGACGACGGCCAAGCCTGCACCCTAGGCGATGTGTGCACCAAGGGTGTATGCGCTGGAAAAGCTGCAGGAATCAGCGAGACCCTGCTCGGAGGCCAGGCCGACGCGCACTGGGCCGCTGCGCTTCCCGCTGGCAATGGCTGGGTGGCAGGAGGCGAGACGGCCAACACCGCCGGCGGCGACAATGACGGCTGGCTGGTCAAGCTCGATGCCAAAGGCCAACCGCTCTGGCAGCAGCACTACGGAAACGCCGATGAACAAAGAGGTTTTGCTCTCGCGCCCCTGGGCAGCGGCTGGTTGCTTGCGGGCTACAATGTGAGCCAAGGCGCCCTCAATGCCGACGCGTGGGCCGTTGGGACCGACGCAAACGGCAATGCGCTGTGGCAGAAGTCCTATGGTGGCGCGCAGTTTGATGCCATCTATGGCGCTGCATCGACGGCTGACGGTGGCGCGGCCCTGGCCGGATTCACCTTCTCTTACGGTGCCGGCCTGTCTGACGCATGGCTTTTACGCATTGATTCGAAAGGCAAACTGCTTTGGACCCGGACCTATGGCGGCAAAGGCGAGGACGGCGCCTACGCGGTCGCAACCCTGACCGATGGCTTTGTGATCTGTGGCGAGTCGAGCCCCGTTGGCCCGCACCAAGCGTGGCTGGCACGCAGCGACGCCTCGGGCAACCTCCTGTGGCAACTACCGTTTGGCAGCGGCGGCAACGCTGACTTGGCTGCGGTCTTGGCCACGGCCGATGGATTTGTCGCCGTCGGCTCAGCCAATGGTGCGGCGGGCAAACAGGGCCTGCTGCTGCGCGCGGACGCCAAAGGGCAGCTTCTTGGCGCGCAGGTCTATGGCGGCGGCGGCAGCGAACTCTTTGCCGTCACGCAGACGCCAAACGGCCTTGCAGCGGCCGGCAGCAGCGACTCAGGCAGCAGCGGCTGGTTGGTGCGGACCGACGCCTTGGGCCAACTCAGCAGCCAATACGTCGCCGCCCCTGCTGCACCGGCAGTTGTTCGCAGCGTCAACGTCGTCGGCACGGATTTGGTGCTGATCGGGAGCCGGGGCAACACCGGCCCCGTCGCCGCGGGCTGGTGGTTGCATTTGCCAGGCGTCTGCCCTTGACGGGGAAAATCCAGCCAAAGCAGGCGCTTAGACCTTTGTACTACAACGCTTGGAACTGACCGAAGGCGCTTTGAGCCGAAATGCGGCGCGACTCCGTGGCCAGTCTTGCGCGGAGTGCAACTGCCTGAAAATAGAGGGATTTCCCCAAGACAATGAAGGGAAACCTATAAAGAAACAAGGGGTTCACTCTGTGTACCACATGGCACTGAGTGAACCCCTTGTCACTAAACGCGTTTTTGCCAATACCTGTGTCGGTGACCCGGTCCTAGCCCCTCTTGGTCGGCTGGAAGGCCCACATCTTAAAGACATTGATATCGCGGCCGGCGGTCACGGGCTTGAGCTTGAGGCGCAGTCCCACTTCGCGAACGTTCTCGGCAGGCACCACGTAAACCCAGTTCCGCCAACGGAATTTCCGGTCACTGCCGGCGCAGATGCAGTTGGCCAGACGGCGGTCGTTGGCTTCGACCTCGGCCTCCCAATCGCCGTAGACGTAGTCCATGCGCCAGACGACGTAGACGTCCTTGCCCGGCTCGACGTTCTTGAGCTCAAACTCCAGCTGGCCGCCCTCAAACGCCGTGCCCGCATCCTCGACGACAACACCGTCAGGATACTTGAGCTTTTGCCGAGTCCGGTACTTGTCGCGCTCGCCGGTGATGCGCCAGACGTGCAACTTTTCGCTGTCCGGGTCGATGGGGTCAATCATGTCAATGAGGGTCATGTCCTGGCCCTCAATGTTCATCTGGTCCTGGAAGGGCGCCGAGCGAACCTTAATGTTTTCAATGACCGCATTGGTGTCGGTCATCTTGACTTCCAGCTTCTTGACCGGCTTCTTGTCCTTCAAGAACATGGTTTCCATGAACTTGTAGCACTCGTTCTGGTAGTTCATCAGCCCGCTGAGGAATTCCAGACTGAAATGGCGCTCTTCAAACTTCTGCAGCGAAATCTCGACATGTTTCTTGTAGTTGGCGAAGTCCCGTTGGCTGGAAACCGCCGGCACATTGGTCTCGATTTCCTGAATCAGCGTCCATTGGTGATTGAGGATGATGAGGTACAGGCTGAAAATATTGCGTAAATCCACAAGCTGGGCGTGGATCAGCATTTCGAGCGTTACAAACGCGTGCAGCACGTCCGAAGCCGGCAAAATCCGCATGGTATGGTAGAGATAGGTGTAGACCGCCTTGCTGCGGCGAATCATCTCGGCCAAATCCCACAACGTCGACGGGCTGATAAACGAACCGACGATGCCGCCCACCGGCACAAAGCGCAGGTCGATTTCATTGGGCTGCGGATTGAAAGGGTCCTTGGCGTCAGTGATCCGCTTGACATCCTTGGTCAAAGCCACGCGGCACAGTTCCACTTCGGCTTGCAGGTCGGGCTCGGTGATGATCCACT
Source organism: uncultured Myxococcales bacterium (assembly GCA_903840165.1). Taxonomy (GTDB): domain Bacteria; phylum Myxococcota_A; class UBA9042; order UBA9042; family UBA9042; genus CAIMEY01. The sequence goes on from CAIMEY010000010.1 coordinate 40,711, forward strand.
CGACCTTGGCGGACTCGGTCACGCGGCGGTGACCCTTGAAGTCCAGGTTTTCCTTGTAGGAAATAAAGTCTGTAAATTCCTCCAGATAGCGAACTACCAAGTAAGCCGTTGTCGGCAACTTGAAATCCGAAGGATTGAGCTGCTTGATTTCCGGCTCCCACAGGAAGATGTCATTGCCTTGCCCATCAATGGCATAGCCCGACTGCACTTCCACCGCCAGTTCGCCGCGCCCACGGCCCGACACGCGCAGCCCCCCCAAGGCGTGGGGCACCAGGCCCGGCCCGTGCATCATGCGGTTGTGCAGCTTGCGCTTAGCCGTGTGGTACATTTCGCCATCATTCCAATCCTTTTCCGTCGTGCGGAAACCGCGGAAGAAGTTCAGGCGTTTGTAGTTGCGTTCGGTGATCTCAGCCATGACGTAGATTCCTTGGGAGCATGGTTACCACCCGGGCGGGCGGGCTTGTGCGGGCAGTTGCGTCCTGCAACCGCCAGATAGGGAACACTTTTTGCGACCGCTGGTCCAACCGGACCGGGTCCTGGGATCTTTGGGTAAGCCGCGTTTTCGCTCGCATTTCAAGAAGATGCGCAATCTCCTTGCAGACGCCAGCATGTAGGCCTTAGGCCGGGCTGTCGTCCTCGAGCAACGGGTCTTCGCCAATGGTCATAAACGGAGAAGAATCGTAGCTCTGCTCTTGCTGCTCAAAAGTCAAAAAGTAGTTGGTGTGCGCGGGCTTTTCAGCCTGGATGACCCGGTGAATGCGAATGATTTGGTCATCGGTCAAGGCGTTATCCGCCATCGGCAAATGCACGACAAAGCAATGGGCAAAGTCCATGGGCGGCAAAATGGTAGTCGAAACACCGATTTCGCCTGTGATGCCAACACGGAAGGGCTCAAAGGGCCAATCATTCTCGCGGATTTCCGGACGCACGCCGACATACATTTCGAGCAGCGCCGTCAAGGCCGCACGCGTACCGCGAATGCTGTACAAGGTCGGGGCAAAACGTAGCCATTTCCGCTTCTTTTCTTCGGGCCAATCCGGGTCCAAATGCAGGGCGATCCAACTGGCCAGCCAGTCCAGAAAGCGTGGGTCCGTCTCCAAGGGCCGAAACAGCTGAGGCATTCGGTCCACCACTTGGGTGACCTTGTCATTCAACTGCTGGAAAATCCATAGGTATTCATGGAGGATGTGGTTGTCGCCACTGGTCTGTTCTTGGAACAGCTGGGGCAGAAAGCGCACCCAACTCTGCTTAGCGACAGACAATTCGCAAACGGTCGTCCCATCGACCAGTTGGCCGCGAATCGGCGTCTGGCCGACAACGTGACCTTCGAGCGCATAGGCCTGCATGTAGCGCGGCACGGGCGGCGCAAATCCGGCTTGTTCAAGGACAATGCAGGCATCGCGGTAGGGCATACCGGTCAGTTCGGGCACCACCAGCTTGCGCACGCGTTGACCACCACGCGGCGGATTGCCGGGCGGATTGCCTGAATTCGCGCGTGAAGCCATGAGGTTACGATCGACCATACTCGAATTCCACCTTGACTGCTTGGGCCGCCCCTTTGCGGGCAGCCGAGGGCCTTACACGATGCGCTCGTGGGCTTTTTCAACCGTCTCGACACGGACGCAATGGACCAGTTCGCCCGCACCCACCTTGAATTGTTCGACTTCTATCTTGGTCGACTCATCGATGAGGCGCACGCGGTCGACAAAATCGACCCCGGGCACGTCTTCGATCACATGGTACAGATCGACGCGGTAGACCGGACGACCAAATGGCCAACCTTTTCCGTCCCTTCCGCCCTTGAGCGGGTGCAGGAACAGGCGCACACGGCGCTCGATCTCGCGCTTGACACGTTCGCTGCCAGCCGACTGAAGCACAATAATTTCAACTTGAACCGACAGTTCGCGGAAGGTCGGCCTCTGCACATTGAGGATGGTCGCCAGCAGCTTGCGGTCGGCCAAATGGTTGCGAACCTTGCGCAGTAGCTCGGTCGAAGGGATCGGCTTGTCCATGAAATCAGGATGCGTTTCCGCAACTTTGGGCACAATCACCACGGTGACTTCGCCCTCGCGTTCATGGGTCGGCAGGGCGCAGACGCGGGCCACGGAGTTCGACGATTCGATCGCCAACCACTCAAAATCTTCAGCAGTTACAGCACGAGACTTGGCCTTGAGCGAGTGAGGACCGCGCCGCTTGGCCTCCTCAATCGTTTCCAGGTTGCAGCCGCCCGATGCTGCAAAAATGTTGCGAACGGCTTCGACGTAAGGAACCCCTTGCAACAACACGGTAATGCTGTCCGGAGGAACGTTGCCTTCTTCGCCGCCGCCCACTTGGTAGCGCTTACAGAGGATGTTGCGGTCGCCCTTGGCCGGCACCAGGCCATGGATGCCGTCGCCAAAGCGAATTTCGCTGGTGACCACGTCCTTGATGTAGTGGCGGTCGGCCGGCGTCGATTCGTACAGACTTTCGACTTCCTTCCAACGCACCAAAACGCCTTCATTTTCAGGATCATCTAGCAGGTAGCGTTCGCCATGTGCAGCTTCGAGCGCTGCCAAATCCGGTCCGGGCGGTCGTTCCCGTTCACGCACCCAGATTTCCTGGCCCGGCAGAATGGGACCGCGAGGAAACTTGAAGTTTTGATTGGGCAATCCCTTGGAGGAGCCGATAATCGTGTCGCCGTAGGTCGTCACGTTGCTGGCATAGACCGAGTTGAGCTGGACGTTGCGCAGCATCGGTGGTTCATCATAACCCCCGAATTCTAAACGAGCCCTCAGCCAATACAGGTTTTCGCCATAGCGCTTGTTGCTGCGGTGGTCCTTGGGACCGACAAATTCGACAAAGCCTGACTGCGTAAAGCCATAGGTTTGGTCGCGCGCCACCAAGTTGGACCACTCCTTGCCGTTCCAAAACTCCCAGGTGATGACCTGTTCTGCGTTGAGTTGACTAAGGATTTTCGACGTTTGCCCCTGCACCGCACGGATCTGCCGCCCGGGACCGTCGGCTTCGGCGATCTCGAAATACAGCTGATTGCGCTCGTTGGGGAACGGGTCGCGAAAGCCCAGGTAAAGCGTCGGACTTTCTTCAGAAATCGGCAGAAACGGCTGCCACGGCTTCATTTCCTCGCTGGCGATAACCGTGTAGTCTGTGTAAACAAAGTCATTGTAAGCAATAACTTTTTCAAAGGGATGATCGATTTCGACAAAGCGCAGGCTGATGGACTTCAGGGTCGGCGGCTTGAGCGGGCGCGGATCCTTCCAAACCCATTTGTCATTCTCGAGTTCATAGCTGCCGGCCAGACCGAAGTCGCCTCGCTCAATGCGGGCGCGAACCCAATGGCCTTCTTTGCCATTGACTTCAAGGGCTTTCATGTCGCGCGGCCTCTTGAATCCGACAAAGCCGCTCTGCGTCAGGCACGCAGTGTCATCGCGGAATTCCAGACCGGGATCTTCTTCATCATAGTCGCCGATACCGTTTCTTCCTAGCAATTTCCAGCGCTTACCATTCCAATATTCCCAGCCGACCACCAGTTCGGGCGAAGGCACGGGCGCGGGCACCACCGAAACGTCGGCCAGTTCGATGTCGATGCGGATGTCGGCGTCTGGATGGCCCAAAACGCTGTCGCATTGCAGGTATAGCGCATGGTCCAGGGCCGGATCGCGACCAAAGGGCTGGAAATTGCGGTCCAGGTCGATCTTGAGGAAAGTCCCTGCCTGCAAAGCGGAAAGCGCCGTCTCTGGCCTTTCCCCGTCGCCGGTCAGTTCTAGGCGCATCTTGATGAGGTCGACCAGGGTCTGCTCGACAGCCAGGGGCACTTCAGCCAAACGACCGCGCAGAAATAACCCTGTACTTTCGCCGATTGTGGTCGCCGCCATCGTCGGCGGGCCCATGAGCGCCAGTTGATCCGCTTCAGTTTCCAAAGACGGACTGACCAGTTCACGCCAGCGCTCGCCGTCGAAATATTCCCATTCCAGCATCCGCACTAGGGACTGCGCGACATCGGCAATCGTGGTGGTACGGATGGTCAGAATCGAGCTTTCATTGAATGCTTCTAGGCGGTTATCACCGACGTACAGAAAGCGCTCGACACTGCGCACGCCCGCCCACAGGGGCACGCCCTCGCGCCGACGCCCGAGCAGACCGGTATTATCCGCAAACGTATCATGGTGTTGGCTCATACATTTGAGCAGGTCGTTGTTGGTCACCACGACGTCGTTTTCGGTCTCAAACGTCGCAAAAGTGCCATCTTGCGCGGGCTTAGTCCCGACGCGCGTGCTCGCCGGCACATCGACCTTGTCGGCCTTGGGGTTGATCGTGAACTTGAGCACCGTGCGCGCCGGTTGCGGCGGCGTCAGACTAATGCCCATCAGCTCAAGGAAGGCGAGAAAGTTCTTGTCCGGCACGCGGTTGAGCCGGTACAGCGTCATTTCCGTCATCCAGGCAAACAGCTCAATGAGCGTAATGCCCGGGTCGGCGCGATTGTGGTTGGTCCACTCCGGACAATATTGCGGAATCAGGCGGATCGCCTCTTGGACGATGTCCTCAAAGCTGCGATCGTCGAGATTCGGAGTAGGAATCATCAGTTGCCTCAGAAAGGAGCGTTGCGAAACTCGCGGATTCTACTGCGCCTGCTTCAAACGCGCGCCAAAGAGCCTAAGCCCGGCTAGGCGACCCTACAGGTCTTGTTCCCGGCGTAAGTAGAACGGATACACGAAGTTACGATCCACGTTGGTGGAAATGATCTTGTAGTTGACCTCGACCATCATGATCGACTCATCGTCGACTTCCGGCGCGGCCCGCACATCGATATTGGCAATGCGAGGTTCCCATTTTTGCAGCGCTTCTTTGACATAGAAGGCCACTAGGCCGCAGGTCGAAGGCGAATTGGGATGGAATACGAAGTCATGAATACGACAGCCGAAACTCGGCCGCATCACCCGCTCGCCGACCGCTGTGCCGATGATGCATTGCACGGACTCTTCGATGTTGTCAGCGCCCTCAGACATAGCCATGCCGCCGACTGCATTGATTTGCATCGGGAACTTCAGGCCACGACCGAGAAAACTGCGCACCATCGCTACCCCACCAAGGACCGGTTTTCAGCCCCTAGCCGAATGGACTCTGCACCTTGCCGCGCCCGGCGTAGGCGACGTAATCGTCATCGCTGTTACCCAGCAACCCCTCAAATTGCAAGCCACATTGCGGGCATTGCAGCTTGATCCAGCCCTGATCACCTTCTTCGACCGCCAAATCGCCGCGCTCGCACACTGGACAGCGCAGATTCTCGGTGCGTCCGGACGCCGCGGACGTCAAAACGTCCTGCAACATCAAGAGCAATTCTTCCTGGTCAAAGTCACTGGGGCGCATGGCGATGCCTTTAGCTGGACAGAGCGACCCAGCGATACTAGCGGGCATCCCGTGCGTGTCAACGGCAGCGCAACGCATACGTACGCAAGGCAGGGAGTGGCTCCCGTGCTGCACGCGGTTTCTTGCCTGATTTTGATGAGTTATAGGAAGGGCGAACCAGCTTTGCGCCGCCACCGTTGTCGCCGCACCGATCGCCGCCCTCTGGGGCAAGAGCCGTCGAGGCCAAGGATGCGACACGCGGTGCGCCGATCGAATCGCGCTTAGTTGACGGAGGGGGGGACCGCGCTTAGCCTTTCAGAACGCAGACTCAAAGCGCAGGCAAGCCCAGCGCGGGTAAGAAAAGCCCTTTATTTCTAGGCCTTACCCTTAGCGTTGCGGGCAAAGGCAACCGTGGTGCGATAGCCTTCCTCAGGACGATAGGTATGGGTCGCTGAGGTAATGAGGTACTTGCCGCTGAAATTTTTGCCAAAATCGGTAAATTCGATGGTCTTGCCCGGCAGCAACTTGGGGTTGCCCTTGAGGGTCACTTCGCCGGTCAGGAAGTCCATGGAAAACTGGTCAAAAAGCGCCTGGGCCAAGGCCTTGGCCTCTTCGGTCGTGCTGACGGCTTGGTCCATGACCACGTACTTTCGCCCTGCTGACGCGGACTTGTAGAGCGCCGTGCCGGTCTCCGCGTGGCCCTTACTGCCTTCGCCGAAGTCGTAGGTGCTCGAGGTCACCTTCTGCACGATATTCTTCTTCTTTTCCGGGTCCCAGCCGCGAACTTCCACAGCCGCGTACTGCTGAACGGTGGACAGGCGGAACGCTGCGTGCAGAATCAAGCTGCCTTCCTCATCCCCCGCAACTGCGCGATCGCGGGCGATTTTCATCACCGGCTCGCCCTTAGGATCGGCTTTGGCGAAGTTGACCTTGGTGTCCCCCTCGGGATCCGCCTTGAGCTCGAGGCTGGCACCGATGGCGCGCAAGAACTCGAAATCACTCATGTTCAACTGAGGAATGTACTTCAGCTTGACCTGACTTGCATCGACCTTGCTCGCGGCCAAACCGTCTTGCTGCTTGCCAACCTGAGATTGTGATTGGCCAATCACGTCCTTGACTGCGTTGGTTGGCGTTTGACTGGCATCGAGCCCGTCGCCCCAAGTCTTCGAGCGCTGCCCGCGGGTTAGGCGATGCAGCTTGTGGTAGCCAGAAATCGTTGTGTGATAGCCGGTTTCCACGTCAAAAGACGGTTCAATGTAGCTGATCTCACCGATGCAGAGCACTTCGCTCTGCTCAAGACCCAAAGAAATCTCGACAGGGTCGCCCGGCTTGAACGAATCCAAAAGATTCAGCTTTTCCAGCTTCATCATGTCGTATTCGACGCTGAACATGTCGGGGTTGTCCAGGCGCAAGTCCACCGTCACACACAGAATGCCTTCGCCGCCGCGGGTGTCGATCTTGTCGCCACCGTCGGTCGGAATCTGCATGTCTTTGTTAATTTTGACGGAGATGGATGGTGTAAACTTGTCCATCTGCTCGGCTCCTCAGCCCCGGCTGGGCTCGGTCGTGGATTCGGGTCGGCGAGCGACCGCGGGCGTGGCCCAAAGGCCCAGTGCTCGGCCGGAATTGCCGAGCGCACCGCACAGCAACTCAGCGCAAGATTGGCGGAATCAGCAAGCGCCGCCCGGGTTCCAGGCTCAGCGGATCGTCGATGCCGTTGGCCTGGGCGATGCGCCGCCATTGCCCCGGATCGTCGTATTCCGCAGCGGCCAAGCTCTGCAGTGAGTCGCTCCGGCCCACCAAGCGCACGTGCGCCGTGTCCGGGCTGCCCTTGTCCTGCTTGGTCGGCGCCTCGGTCAGGCTCAACTTGCAGGTGCAGCGAACGGGCGTGCCATCGGGCAGGAACATCGTGTAATTGGTGTCCAATCCGGTGACAAAGTAGACGCCGGCGTGGATTTCCGACTTCTTGTCGCCCCACACCGCGCCCCAGTGAAACATGACCAGCGGCGGCCGGTGCAGGCTTGAATCCACCTTAAGCAGAAGTTCTAGCCGCGACACGTACTTGGCGTAGACGTCCTCGCGGGCATCAAAGCCGTCGAACAGGATCTCGCCGAACTCGATCATGGTCGAGTTGCCGGTGGTGAACTGCAGGGCCGGCGCATTTTGCCCAGCCTGCTTGTTCTCCTTGGGTTTGATGGTCTTGGACACCCGGACTGCCTCCGGGTTGAACATGAAATCCACCTTGAACCCGGCAAATCCTGCGGACTTCCCTTTGTCGTCGGCATGGACGACGATCATGGCGTGCTGCAGATTACCCATGGATCCCCCTTCGCTCGCGCTCGCGCTTGATCCGCATCATCACCGACCGTGCAATCTTGCCGGCCAGCGCATCCAGGTCTTCATCGTGGCCTTGTCCGCCCGATGCAGCGCCTTGTGATTCCTTACCTTTCTTCTGTCCACCGCCAATCGAGGCTGTGGGCATTCCTACCGTCGCATCCGAACCGCTGGTCACAATCGACTCGCTCAGTGGCTTGGCAGCGGCCGCAGCGACAACCGCACTGGCGGCCGGGGCCACCAAGGGCAGCACATTGGCGCCCGGGTCGGAAGTCACAGAGAAAACCCTTGCCATAGCGCTGGCTTGCACACCACGGGTCGAGGCAGATGCGCCCTGATTGCGATGCATGTCCTGCACGGCTGCGGCGGGATTGACCAGCGAGTGGTCGCCATAGTTGAAATCAGAGGGCATTCCACTTGGTCCCTGGCCCTGACTTCCGCCCGTCCACGTGCGCGAGGCACCCGATTGTCCTTGGCCTGCGCCCACTGCGGCGATGTGCCCACGACCGGTTCGTGCCGACCTGCGAGCCTGCACAGCCTGTGCTAAGAGGCCAGCGCCGCGAACTGCACTGGGCAGTGGACTGACATCTCCATGAAATTGCGAGGCATCTTCAAGGCCTAGACCAACGAGTTCGCCACCACCGAGCGAAGCATCGCCATAGCCAGCCTGCGGCGAGGTGCCAGCGCGCGGCGCCCATAGGCTGTCACGACCTTGGACTCCGTCCCGTCCCTGCCATTTGTCGGTCACTTTGAGTGAAGACGCAGCACCAGAGCGCCTTGAAAGACTGAGCAAATCTCGCCCACGACTGAGCCCAACCGGCGCGAACTGATGCAGGCCACCGGCCCGAGCCCGCGGCGTAGTCTGCCCGCGCGACGAGCCCTTGGCAGCCGAACTGGTACCTCGGTCATTGCCAGCGGCACCCGCACCGTTGTCGCCTGTGCCAGCATCAGCACCGGGCTGCAGCATGGCTCTTTCAGCCGTAGCAATGCGGAGTTCCTGAGGACTACCTGCGCCTTGGGCGTGCAAAAGCGCCTCAAGCACCTCGGGCGGTTGTTGCAACGCAGCAAGTGCCGCAAGTCCGGTTAATGCGAAAGATTCTGCGCCTTTTGCTGCGGCGGGAGCCTGGGCCGCGGCTGAGCCACGGGCACCCTGAGAAGAGCCGCGCGAACCACTGCCATCGGCAAGACCTTGGCCCGCAGCTTGCCCCTCGCGCCCAAGGCCGATCGTCGGACCAGCGCCACCTTGGGCGGCCAAGGCGCTCGAGCGAGCGGTCAGGTCGGAACGGCCAAACCACTTCGCCAAGTAAGCGTTTGCACTTGAGAATTGCGCCGGGTTCGCTGCGGCAAGCGTTGAAGCGTCACCGCCCGCGAACAGGGCCAGGGCAGCCTTGAGCGCCGAAGGAATCCGGGAATCAGCCGCGATCGCCGCCAAAGGACTGCGATTTTGCCCAGCCGCGCGACCAGTGGCCGAGGGCTTGGCGGACTCGCGACCGACAACGGCACCACGCTGTGCACCCGACTGCGCTGCAACTGCGCGACTAGACGAAGTTTCCGCCGCCACGAGACTGCGTGGGCGTGACGAGGACGCACCGTCTTGCGCCAATGAGTCGACCAAGCTAGCAAGACTGGCTGCAGTATCGCCGGGTTGTAGCGAAATGGCTTCAGGAGCTTGGGCTGCCAAGGTTGACGAACGCGCCGCTTGAGCCTGGGCGGAATCGGCCCTCAAGAAACCGGCGAGTTTCTGCGACGCTGCAGCTTGCAGCCATGGTGTGAGCGCGTCGGCTCGGCCCAGGGGCGCAGCTGCCAACAGACTGGCGTCAGTGCCTGAGGCGAAATCGACAATCGAGCGACCGGCCCGCAATTGCGCTGCCAGTTGCCCAACGCGACCGTCGCGCACACTTTGAGAGACCAACCGGTCAATGGCCGCCGATGCCGCGCGCGCCCAAGGCGCAACCGACGCTGGCTTGGGCAAACCGGGCGAAAATACCTGGGATTTGGTGGAATCCTTGCCAGCCTGGCCTCGCCCGCCTGCAGTAGCCGTACGGCGTCCAGGCTCTTGGCCTTGCGCGGCCTGACCACCCCAGTCGCTGCTAGCGGCCTCGGCGTCCGCAGATTGGGGCACCAAGTGGGCTCCGGCACCACCGGCCTGAGCCAAGCGCAACTGTGCGACTTCATTCGCAGAACGCGGTGGAGCTCCAAGTCCATGCGACGCTTCAGCCCCGCTGCCTGGAACGCTCGCGACCCAGCGGGCCGTCAAGCGATCGCTTAGACCCATGGCGCCAAGGCCAAGAAGTCCGGGAATTCCCAGCGATTGCACAGATTTCGCAAACAAACCTTGGGCACCAGAGGCCTGAGCCGATACGGCTTCTCGCGTAGAGGCCGATGGTGCCGAAGTGCCCGTCGCAGCACCTGAAACTGCAGAAACGTTCTCGCCGGTTGCAGCCAGAGCGGGCGGCGAAAGACGCTGAGCCTGGGCGCTCGATGCGGTAACCCGAGCGGCAGAAGCACTGCCTGCCCCAGCCCTGCCAGCCGCACCGTTGCCAGCCCCAGCCCTGCCAGCCCCAGCCCTGCCAGCCCCAGCGGGGGCGAGCCAAGCCGGCATCGCAGAAGAACTACGCGTCGTCCCAAGGGATTGACTGGCAATTCCTTCGCCGCTGTCCCAACTGTCCGTGCCCGTTCCCTGAGCCGCAGGCACGAGCCAATCGCCGGCACCGGTCGTAGCGCCGCGGTAACCGACAGCCGCCGAGGCCGCCGCAGCGCCGGGGAGCGCGTCCGCAAAATTGCCTGTGTAGGCGCGAGATTCAAGGCGATTGCTACCGGCCGTCGCTTGATCGCCTAGGCCGAGCCATTGCCCAAGTCGGGGCAACAGGGCTTGCGCACGTGCGTCGCCAATTCCTTGATTTGACGCGGAATTGCCGGCATTCAACCAAGGCAAAGCGCGCGCGCCGGCGAAGGCCCCACGAGACTCTGCAGCCGCCCCAAACCCGCGGTCTGGCGCCCTGCCCTGCGCCGAAACGGCGGACGCGGGAGCCGCAAAACCGTGCGGATTTACCCATGTAGCGGCCGGCAGACCAGCAACAGCCGGTGCAGCGCCGGCGACGGAAGGAGCTCTGCTGACGGCAAGATCTGGGGTGGCGGCAGAACTGCCTGCTGCGACTGTGTTATTGGCAGCGGAGTTGCCAGCGACGGCGTTGTTAGCCGCAGCGCTTGGCCTTCGCGCAGTTCCGGTCGCAAACTGCAAGAAATCATTGGCTCGTTGCAGCGTTTGCGCGGCCTGAGCGATGGCGCTGCGCAGGGCGGGCACACCGGCAGCACGGCCGGCGAAACTGGGCTGTGAGGCGCGCTGGTCCGGGCCACGGGCAACATCGCGAGAAGCCACAGCCCCCGGAGCGCTAGCGCCTAAAGTCTGCATGTTTACGGGAGAACTGATCGCCTGGCGATTCTGCGCGCCCTGGCTTGGTGCCGCAGCTTGATTCGCCAAAGCGCCGTGACGTACACGCTGGGCGGCCCAACTGGCTGCGGACTGTGCTGACGATGGCGACGGTGCTGACGATGGCGACGGTGCTGACGCTGGCGCAGCATTTTGTGCTGCAAGAACACGGTCTTGCGCCGATCCACGGCCACCGGACGTCGCCGAACCCGCTGTCTTGGCGGCTGAACGCGACCGCTCGGCCGTGGGTGGGGCAAACTCGTCCTGAGGCGCAACGGCTTCTGCAGCGCCGGGACGAAGCATCGCCAGTTCCGCTGTCATTTCAGCTAGAGCTAAGGCCCGTGGTGTGGAAGCGGCATCGCGCGCCGGTGACAAGGGGTCGAGCCAGCGATTGACCCGAGCACCTTGCGCCGCCGTGCCCGCACCGTGCCCAGCAGCACCCGGGGCAGCGGTCGAACCGGCCTGCGCCCATGCACGAACAGCGGCCCGTAGCGACGCGCCCGTTGTGCTTGAACCCCTTGAACTAATTGAGCTTGCGAACGATTCAGCGGTTGCGCCAGCCCCAGCATTGGCTAGGGAACCCGCGCCCAAACGACCCGACTCAGCGGGGTGTGCAGACCCCAGAGCCTGGGCAGTCTCAGGTGTAGACACCCCAACCAAGGAATTCTCAGCCGCTCCATGCGTTGAACTCAGCATTTCCGCTTGAGTTGCGCGTAGTTCTGCGAGGAGGTGGCGAACGGCCTGCAAGCGTGCTGCTTGCCCGGGTGCCAAGGGGCGGGTGCTCGCAACTGGACGTGCAGCCGTCTGGCCTTGAGCCGTGGAAGGAAATTTCCCCTTACCTGCTGTCGACTTCGCCGAAGCGCCCTTGGCGGCTGCCGCCTTCCCTTTGCCTTTGGCGCTGGCGGCTGGAGCAGGTTTCCCTTGCTTTACAGGGGCTTTGCCAGCTACAGCGCGCGCTTGGGGCTTCTTGGTGGCATTGGCACCAGACCAACCTTGGTTTTCGTCCCAACCCAAGTCGTCGACAGCAGCCGTTTGTTCTTGTTCCAGCGCTAGTTGGATGAGATCAGCCAGATCTCCAACCTGCATTGTCCGCGCATCGGTACCGAGTTTATGCAGCAATTCAGGCTGTTGCGCTACAGCAGTTGCCACCGCCCAGGCCTGGGGTCCAAAGGACCCGCCCAGGGAAGCCAGACCAGGCAGCGTCGCCATCAACCGTTCGGAAGAGGCAGAAAGCGCTGTAGCAGAAGGCTTTTGCGCAATAGACGGCCCGCGATCAGACAGCCAGCGCGCCAGCACGCCGTGGTGGAGCGTCAGCAATTCCGCGGCTTGGCCATCGTCCGGTCGCGCGCGCACAGCCGCCGCAGCCTCGGCCGAGTTGGCGACGACTTCGGGGTCAGTTTTGCCTGCCGGATCATTGGCTTGCATGATGTCACGCTCCTACGCTGGGGCCTGGGGCAACCACAATTGGGACCCTGCGCGACGTCCTACTTGGACGTGTAGGTAAACTTGTCGTAAGCCATACGGATTTGTTCGAAGCCGACCTGTCCGGACATCGCATTCAGGCTTGGCCCGGTGTACTCGATGATGAAGGCGCGGCTGAACTGATACTCGCCGATCACCTTGTATTCACGGTCCAAACAGGCGATCGTCAGGTTGACGCGCTCTAGCTTGGCCCCGGTCAGGGCGTTGCGCAGCATGTCGTAAAACTCGCCAGTGGACGCGAACCAACCGCGTTTGAGCACCAGTGGGTCAAACTTGCCGGGACCAGCGAGGTTTTCGCTGTAGGCGTTGTTGCCGCCCTGGCGAATCTGGACCGGTTCGGCCTTCCAGGAAAGGCCTGAAATCTCACTGAATGTTGCGTAGGTGACGCTGCCGATAATGACCTGGAAGGCGTACGCCACGTCCGGGTCCCCATTGCGACCGGTGCTGTGCGAGGTTGCGCCCGCAACTTCCGATTGCATTCCGCCGCCTTTGCTGCTCTTGCCACCCTTGCCGCCGATCTTGATCTTGACGGACACCGACGCTTTGACGGCGATCTTCATCGCCAAAGCAGCAGCCGCCAAGTGGTCTTGTTCAGCAACAGCAACGACTTCCGGTGCGCCGGCGGCCAGTACGCTCAAGCTGCCGTAGCTCGACGGCACCTCGGCGGCGACAAGGCGGGAAGACCGAGTTGTGTTGGGGATGCTGTCCGACTTTGCCGACGCATTTCCCTGATTTTGCAGGCTTTGGGCGGGCTGGATGCTGGCCATGGGGCTTCCTCCGTGCTCCTGAAGCGGGTTGCGGCCGACCGGATGGGCGGGCTGCGGGAACTCGTTCTGCACCCCATTTCGCCGAACAGCGCATGGGGACTTGGTTTGGGGCGCCTTGAGCTGCTTGCCTGGGTGCCGCCTCGCCCTCTTAAGGTAAGCACGAACTGTGCCAACCTCAAACCGAGATTCCAAAATCGTCCGCAGCCGCCGCGGACGTTGGGGTCTTGAGTCACCACGCAGCCAATCGCGCGCAGTCTGGGGCAGCTTGGGGCGTTTGAGAACCCTCCCCAAATACCATGAAATAACGGGAAAATGCGGCTAGATCTATTCCCCGTCTTCGCGCGCCAGCACGTCGATCTCTTGGACCACGCGGATGCCAATGAACTCCGACGGCCGGAACGGGGCCACGCCTAGTTCGACGACAAGCTGACCTTTCTCTCTGATTTCATTGCTATTTACCGAATCGTCGCAAGTCACCCAAAAGGCTTCTTCCGAGGACGCGCCGCGCAAGTAGCCTTCCTGCCACAGTTGATCGAGGAAAAAGCGGACGTCTCGCTCGATCGTCGACCACAGGGCCGAATCGTTGTTCTCAAAAACAACCCACTGCGTCCCGACTTGCAGGGCGCGGGCAATTGCCGAGATGGTCCGGCGCACATTGACATAGCGCAGCAGCAGGTCGGAAGAGGCCGTGCGGGCACCCCAGATGCGAATGCCGCGATTGGCGAAGATTTGCAGGCAGTTAATGCCCTCGTGGTTGAGGCGGCCGATGTCGGCGGGCTGCAGGTTGATCGCTAGGTCGACCACGCCCTGCAATTCCTCATTGGCGGGGGCACGATAGACGCCCTGGGCCGCATCGCAGCGCGCAAAAACACCGGCAACGTGGCCGGCTGTCGGTACGGGTGCGCCATTGGGCGAGGTCGAGGTGCGCAGGTATGGGTAGTAAAAGGCAGCGTAACTGCTGTCAAAAAGCCGACGCCATTGCAACGCTCCAGCAGGCGTCGTGTCTGGCGGAAAGTCCAGGATGCACATGCGGTCGCGACGTTCTTCGGCCATCGAAATTGCGGCTTGCTGCACAATTTCCATGTCTTTGACAGACTTGAATCCAGCCGAGTTCTGCACGGCCCAAGCGAGGTCGGGCAGGACGACTAGGTCAATCTCATCGATTTCCGCAATGCCGGCAAGGCCATAGCGATGCCCGGGCCCGTTATCGACGCCGATGAAATCCTCAGCCGCCACGGTGTACAGGCCGTCGGTACCGCCCTCGAACACCGCATTGCTTTGTTCTACGGGAAAATTGCTCGGATCGCCCGTCTGACTATCGAGGTTAGTCACCGTAATCAAACGGGAACTACCGTTGATGACTCGCTCAGCGTACTGAGGCGATTGGCGGGCCAAGTTCAGGGAGCGAAAGGTCTCGCGGGCGTGGTGGGTCTGGACGGTCAGGTCAAAGCAGACCGGCTCGACCATGGTCGGGGCCGAAGATCGAAAAGATTTACCGAGAGGTTCCGCAGGGTTCCAGACCAATGAGCGGCCATCGATCCCTTGGAGGACGCGGTATTGCGCCTGTTCGTCATCGTAGATCTTGATGAGGGTACCGCGGGCGAAACCATAGGTACTCTTGACCAAAATGCTCGAATCTTCCTCGTGCGCGTCCACCGTGATGAAGGTCTGGACGGCGGGAGGCGGCACGCTGATGGCGACGCGCAGGGCATTGCCCCACATGCCTTCAGAAATCGCTTGCACTAGCAGGGTATTTTGCCGTTCGACATCGCGCAAACGCGCCGCAGCCTTGGTGGCGATCTCTTTCTTGGCCCGCTCAAACAAGTGGGCGATGCGCACGACAAAACAGTGGTTTCCGCCGTTGAGAAAGAAGCCGTCCACCGCTGCAGCCAAGTGAGAGCCGACGTCAAGATGACCGAAAACCTCAAAAAATTCAGGGGTACTGGTCAGGCGAACGGGTTCATTGGTCGGCCCACGTTCCGCTAGGCCCAGGAAAACGGGAACGCCGCTGTCCAGCAGGCCAATGGCGTCCACGCGCGCGGGACCCCGCTCGATTCGAATGCCAGGTGGCCGCATCATCACCATCTACGACGACCTCCGTGCCCATGGCCCGCTTCGACTAAGCTCGCGTTCTCCAAGCATTCTTTGGTCCAGAGCGGCTGAGCCCAGGACGCCGGCTACTTGCGAGACTTATTGATCTCCTTGTTGATATCGGAGATCTCCTTGACCCATTGCTGACGCTCTTTGTGTTCCAGGTCGAGGATTTCATCGAGCGACCAGTGAAAATGGTAAGCGATATACGCTACCTCCTGGTTGAGTCGATCCAGGGGGTAGCTTACGATTCCCCCAGATCACCCCCAGTATCGACTTCGAACTGGTGGCCGCATTCGGGGCACTTGGCCTTGATGAGCGCCGTGCCTTCTTCATTGACGCGACGGTAAAAGTCTTGCAAATACGCAAGGTCTGCCGAGAACATCGCTTCAATGACCGAGGGGTTGATCGACTTGAGCGATCCCAGCGACTCGATCACGCGCGAAAGCAGAATAATCACCAAGTACGCGCGGTTATTCTGCACGCGATAGTCCTGCAGGGGCAGGATTTCGTCCTTGGCGGTGGCCAGGCGCATGACGCCTTTCTTGTGGACATTGCCGTCCTTATCGACGTAACCGCGCGGCAAAGTGAACTCAAACTCAGTCTTGAAGGCCATGGTGGCTGATCCTCCGGTAAGCAGGGTCCAGATGGGGACGAGGCAAGGAAAGCATGAAGTCAGGGGAAAGGCAACGGCGTAGCGCAGCAGCAGTCGCTCGGGCCGAGGACGGGGCGCTTGGCCCTGCCGGATGCGTCTATCTGCGGGCTAATTCAGTGTCGGCGCGGGCGGTTGCAAGGTCGACAGCGCCAGCACCACCAGTTTGGCCCTTTCCACCAGCGTGTGGCGGGAAATGCGTTCGTCGATCGTGTGCGGGTGCTCGCCCACGGGGCCTAGGCCATCGACGGTGGGAATTCCCAATGCAGCCGTGAAGTTGGCATCGGACCCGCCGCCGGTATCTTCCGCGCCCAGGGTGAATTCCCACAGTTTGGCCGTAGCCTGGAAATGGTCAATCAGTTGGTCACACGCGGCGTTGCGTTGCCATGGCGGCCGCCCAATGCCGCCAATACAGGTGACACGGGTGCCTGCGATGGGCGGATGGTCCATCAACTCTCTGACTTCACGCTCAATGCGCGCGGCTTCGCTGGGCGTGGTGATGCGGACGTCGACTTCGATTTTGCACTCGTCGGGCACGATGTTGCGCTTGGTGCCGCCGCGGATGACACCGACGTTGATGGTGGTCCCCTTGGCAGGCGCGGCCAAATCTGTAAGCGCCAAGACCAGTTTGCTGGCGCCGACGATGGCATTGACGCCCGCCGCGTGGTCCATGCCCGCGTGCGCGGACTTGCCCTGTACGGTGACAAAGTAGCGACCGACGCCGGCGCGTGAACGAACCAAAGCGCCAGTTTTGCGACCAATTTCGAAGTCTAAGCAGACATCCCGCCCCACGGCCGCTTGTTCAATGAGGTCGCGGCTGGTGGGGGACTGAATTTCTTCATCGGCATTGTGCACGCACAGCCAGTCAAAGGCGTCCAATTGCCCAATATGTGCCATGGCTTCCAGCATCGCCTGCGCAACGACCAAGCCGCCCTTCATGTCGCCAACGCCCGGCCCGTGCAGCCACGGCCCTTCTTGGGTCATGACCTGAAAGGAGCTGGTCGTGTCATACACGGTGTCAAAATGGCCTAGGATCAGGATCTTAGGCGCCCCCGGCCTCAGCGCTGGGCGATGGGCCCGCAGGTGCACCATGTCCCCCTGGCGGGCAATGCGTTCGCAGGAAAAGCCAAGCCGTTCATAGACTCTTTCGATCATGGCGAGGCACTGCAGCCGGCCCGCGGGATTGTCCAGGCCACTGTTGCAATCCACCAGGCGGCGCAACCGCTCGACAAAGGTGGTCTCGCGCCCTTCCAAGAAGGAAATCGCCTGGTTACATCGCAGAGTTACGGCCGCCAGTTGGGCAGCGGGGTCGAGCGTAGGCATGGCGGGATCTCCGAAAAAAACGTTTCTAAATAAGAAGTTAGGGCTGTGGAGTGCGCCCCGGCATCACCGAGCGCTACGCCACCGCAGGTCGCCCGTTGACGTCGATACGCCGCCAGATCGGC
Organism: uncultured Myxococcales bacterium; assembly: GCA_903840165.1. Classification (GTDB taxonomy): domain Bacteria; phylum Myxococcota_A; class UBA9042; order UBA9042; family UBA9042; genus CAIMEY01. The sequence continues at coordinate 58,255 of CAIMEY010000010.1, forward strand.
ACGCAATCGCCGTGCTGTCCTGCGCAATCGAGGTACAGGGTGCCATCGGCCAGCGTCGCCGACCAGTCCATGTTGCGATGACCGATAGACTCAAGCCAAGCCATGAACTCCTTAGGAATTTCACATAGCTCGATGCGGTCCAGATTGCGCGGCCTTTCAGCAACCAAGGCGCGACAAAAGGCGTCGCAATCACTCGGGTCGGCAAAAAGTACGACAAAGCGCGCGGACTTCAAGTGCCCCATGGCGCGTACCAAGCGCTTGAGCGGCGGCGCACCGCATTCAATCCAATGGGTTGGCGTGCCCGTTAGGTCCAAGGCCAACAGATCGGGCTCGTGCACATCGAACCAGCCGGACTTGTCCTGCAAAGTCTCTTCAAAACAAAGCACTTGGGCGAGGAAACGCAGCAAGATATGCTCGTCCGGCTCATCGGGAAACTGGGCGATGGCCACGGTGCGCTGCGCGAAGATCTGCCGGTCCAAATCGGACAGGGACAGGCGGATTTGACAGCGAAAAGGCGACAGAGCCATGGGTACCCCGGCCATTGCCCCTGGACCAAGCCAAGCGGGGCGATTGCGCGCGGCAGTGTACACGTTTTGGGGCGCGGTTGACACCATGAGCCGTTGCACAGATCCTGGCGGCCTTGCACGCGCCCATGCGCGGACCGGTGTATCATGCCGTCGCCCTTTGCACGCTCCAATCGAATCGTTTTGAGTTCCGCAGTGTTGCTTGGCACCGTTCTGCAACCGTTGGGGCCGGCCCCGGCCCTGGCAGCGGCACCCGCCGTCAAGCTGTCGCCCAAGGACAATGCGTTGTACATCATGCGCAGTGGCCTCAAGTCCGCGGATTTCTTGGCCCGCGGCATGGCCTATCGCGGCGTGGTGATGGACAAAAGCAACAAGGATCTCAAGCAGATCTTGGAGGATGGCGCCACCGACCCGCAATGGCCCGTGCGCAAAGGCGTGGCCGAGGCGATGTACGCGGTCAAGAACGCGGGCTGGAAGAAGATCGTCCATGATGCTCTGGCCTTGCCCGTGCTCAGTGCCTATGAGTCCCTGCCCGTGCTCGACGAGATCCCGCAAAAGGACGCTTTTGCCGTCCTGATCGAGACCTTGGCGGACAAAGAGCATAGTCAGCAGGACGTGATCTTCCGCGCCCTGGTTGGCCGCAACCGTCCGGATTTACCGGCGTTCTTTGTGACGGCGCTGGCGAGCAAGGATGCACTGGTGCAGGCTTCGGCCAAGAAGGCCTTGGCCAACGTCGACCTCATCCTGCACAGCAAGACCTTGGAAGCCGTGGCTAAGGCCCAAGGCGGCAACGATGAAGTCGCGAAGATTCTAGCGGATTTGGCGGCTCTGAGCGATGAGCGCATGCCGGCCGGATGGCTGACGGCCCTGAAGCCCAAGGACCAAGCCTTGGCTAGGCGCGTGGTGCTGATTCGCGCGGCCCATGGCGACAAGACCGTAGGTAAGTCCTTGTTGCAAATCGCTAAAGCGACGACCGGCGCCGAGCAGACCCAGGCGCTGCAAGCGTACAAGAAGGTGGCGGACAAGGGCGATGTGGCGGCGCTCAAGGAACTGCTGGCCGGGGCTAACCCCGAACTGATCTTCCAAGTCTATGAAATTCTTGCGCGAATGGGCGATCGCTCGATGGCCAAAGAGGCGCAGGATCTGGCGAGTTCTACCGACGTCGATGTGCGGGCCCCGGGCGTATTCTACCTCGGCTGGGTGGGCGGCGCTGGCCGACTGCGTGAAATGCATCAGTATTTGACCGATGGCGTACCTTCGGTGCGCATTGCTGCGGCGCGGGTGCTGGGCAATATCGGTTCGCCGGTTTCTGTGGAGCCCCTGCGCGACGCCTTGGACAATGAGCATGACGACCGCGTGCGCGTTGAGTTTGTCCGGGCTTTGACGGGCATTCGCGCCAAGGAAGGCTACCAAGCGCTGATGATGTACACCCGCGAAAAAGAGCCGGATTTGCGGCGCGTGGTGGTCAAAGCGTTGGCCGATTCGGGCGATCCGGCGGTGCGCGCAGGCCTGCAAAATGCGCTCAATGACAGCGATCCGCGCATTCGCTTTGAGGCCGTCCGCGGCTTCTTGATCAGCGATCCGGCCAAGGCGGTGGACGTGTGGAAGCGGGCGATTCGCTGGCTGCCACGGGGCGCTCTGCTTGAATTGACGCGCGAATTGAACAAGACCATGGGCAGTTTCCTGGAAATCGCGGTGTTTTCAGCGGGTAGTGACGAACAAGGCGTGACCGTGCGGGAAGAGGCGATGCTCGCCCTGCACAACCTGCCCGAAACTGAGTTGGCGGTGTTGCACAAGGTGCTAAACACCAGCGATGACCAGGACTTGCGCGTGCGCGTGTTGACGCAGCTGTTTGAGTTGGAGAAAGGCAAGGTTGCCACCGAGATCAAGACGGCGGCCCTGGGACAGCAGGTTCGCGCGCGGATTCCGGCGATTCGGCTGCTGGGGAAGATCAAGGGCGACAAAGAAGCCCAGGAAATCTTGACGAAATTGCTGGACGAGCCCGATGAGCGCGTGCGTATTGCCGCCGCCCTGACCTTCTTGGGCGGCTAAAGCTTGGACATGATGCGTCTTTTGCAGCGAGAAGTCGGGCGCGTGCGGCTGCGGGGCTTGAGTCTGGCCGGGCTGGCAGTGCTGGTGGCTTGCCAAGGGCCGACGCAAAAACTAAGTGAAAATAGAGACATCCATGCTGAAGCTGTGGCCCTGACGGAGGGGCTGCCGCCTCGCCATGCTTGCCGAACGGACCGGGACTGTCGCGTGGGCCAAGCCGAGGCGGCGTGCGTACTTGGCTCGTGCTTTGGCCTGCTCAGTGCGGATTCGCGGCCCACGCGGCAAGTGCTGGCCGAGCGCCTGCAGTCGGCTGACAACGCCGTTCGGGCTGCGGCTGCGCCCTTGCTGCTTCACGCGATGGCGACAATGGAATCGCCCGCCGTCCACCAGGGGGCCATCGCTGGTCTTGGGGCCTTGCTGCTGGCCCAGCCTGAAGCGCCTGGGCAGTGCGGTGCCGTTTGTCTGGCGCTGCGGGCCGAGAGCGCATCCCTGGACGAACATCAGGCGGCAGCAGCCCGAATTGCTTTAGGTTTGGCTGGGGATGACACGGCGACGGCGGCACTGCGCGAAGATTTGACCACCGGCACCGAATTGCTGCGCGCCGAGGCTGCCCGAGCGTTAGCCCCTGCCCTGCTGCGGCCGGCCCACGAGGCCACTGCTGCCGCTCTGACGGCCGCGCTGCGTGATCCGTCGCCCCTGGTGGCGGAGGCCGCTGTGCACGCGTTGGCGGCGGCGCGCAAAGAGCCGGCGGTCCGCGAGGGATTGACCGAGTTGCAGACACGGCAACCGCACCTGGCCTACGCCATCGCCCAACTGCTGCGGGCGCCCTAGCGGAAACGACGGTTTGGGAAATAGATGTTGAGGAACAATGAGTTCAGGGGTTGCTATACAAACCTTTTGCGTCCCTGGTTGACGCTGGCGGTGCCTCAGCCTCAGCGCTGTCGCGGTTAAGCGGGTGCGACGGGCGGTTGGACGGTGGCCGTCGGAGATAGCTCTTACAGAACAGCAAGTTCAGGGGTTGCTATACAATCGATTTGTCTTCGGGGACCGGCAGCTCAGCCGTAGCCCCGGCAGCAGGAGGTAGCGATGCGCATCACAGAAAAAGTGGTTTCTGATTCAAGAGTTAGACCCTTGCTATACATGCTAATTTCACTGGTTTGGGCGCTTTCGGCCTGCCATCGCGCTGATGACGCCCCAGCCCAAGCTGCGCCCATCGCTATCCCGCCGCCGCCGGCCGTGGGCGATGCGCCTGGGCCTTACAGCCTGCGCTATTTTTCGGCGACCACCGGCGAGTTGCTGGCCGTTCATACACCGGCCGAGGTGCCTCAAGGGGCACGCGGGCAAGTCATCGTTTCGCCTGACGATCCCGCCCTGAGCGGTCCATGGCTGTATGTTGCTGATCTCTCAAAGTTAAGCGGCGCGAGCTACCCGGTCACGACCGTGCAACGTGCTGAACTTGAGGCCCAAATCGCTAAGGCGCATCCCCCCGCGCCGTCGCCACCGCCTGGGCCAGCGACGGCCGCCAGTACCGGTGCAATGCCCGTAGGTTCAGCGGGTTCTGCGGGCACGGGCGCAGCTCCGGCTCAGGCGGCTGCAGTCGATCGCGATGTGGTCATCTTCCGCACAGCGTGGTGCGGTTACTGCAAGAAGACGGCTGAGTACCTCAAACTCAAAGGGGTTCCCTTTGTCGAGAAGGACATCGAACGCGACGCCGGCGCCCGCGACGATATGCTTGCCCGAGCGCAACGGGCCGGCGTTCCGGCTTCGCAACTGCAGGGAGTGCCGATCCTGTCGGTACATGGCAAAATCATTACCGGTTTCAATCGCCAAGCCATTGACCGCGCCCTGGGCACCTAGGGTCCCGGTGCGATTTCTGGACCATCTGGCCAAATGCGGCAGACTGCTTGCCACGCCCCGCTTAGGGGGACGCGAGCCGATGATGCTGCCAGAAAACCCCATCGATACCGCAACAACGCTAGCAAGCGCGGACAATGTCCTTGCCATGCCCCTGCGCCCCGTGAAGATTCACCACCGCGACGCGACCGCTGCGCCGGAAAGTGAAGGCACGTGCGATGTAGATGCCGATGGCATGCGTCTGCATGGCGGTGAAGTACCTGATAATGTTCGCTATCTTTGGCTCGACGTCGACGTAGGCGAGGCTGAACCCGTGCGTGCGCTCGGCGAAGTGCTGCGGCGTACGGATCCGACGACCATTGCCCTGGAGATCAAGTTCAAGCACCTCTTTCCAGACCACAAACGCCGGCTGATGGCGGCCCTGCGTTCCCAAGGCCGCTAGCCGCAGGACCGACCGCAGTCCACGCGTCGTTTCGCTGAGGGAATGCCTCAGTCCTCAGCGCTGCTGTAGCTGGCTATCAATCGATTTCCAAACCTGAAAATCGCCCCGTGGCCGGTACTGCTGGTGCTGCTGCAGGTGCGGCGGCGGGCCGGGGCGCAGCAGAGGCGCCGGGGTCTGGGATGCGCATATTGGGCGACTGTCGCGGCGCATCGCGGGCGGCCGCAGTCACACGAATTTCGCCACCTTCCACGCCACGGACATACACGTGCTCGCCATCGACGCGGAACTGACTGAGTTCCGCAGGACCACCGCGCCCTTGTAACTCCCGCACCATGGCGGCAAAGCTCAGACGCAAAAGCGTAGTCAGTGGGTCGAGTTGGGCACCTGTGGCCGTTGCAGAAGCCACTTCGCGCGACGTTTGCGAAGTGCCCCCGCGCAGCAAAAGCGCCGCCGCAATCATAGCCGTGTGTTCCGCCGGCAGGTGCTTGAGGCGCTCAAAGACGTCAGCCAAGCTATTGCCCGCCATCGCAATTTCCTGCCCGGTGCCTCCAGACAGATCGGCTCGCTCGAGCTTGCAGTCCACCAGCACGGCATCGGCAAAGCGCACGCTGGTCAGGTTCGCTTCGCGTAAATCGACGCCGATCAGCACGGCGTGCGAAAAGTTGGCGCGAAACAAATTAGCGCCGCGCAGATTGACGTTGCACAGCACCGCGCCCGACAAGTTGGTGTTGTCCAGCACCGCTCCGCCCTGGCGCGTGTCCGTAAAACCGCCATTAAGAATCAACGATTCCGAAAGGTTGGCATGGTTGAGATCGCTCATGGCGAACTCGCAGCCCACCAGCAGCGCGCGGCTCAGATTGGCATTGGTCAGGGGCGTCTCAGCAAAACGGCAATCGTGCAACCGGCTGGAAGGCCACTGGATTTCTTGGGCCTGACTGGCCGAAATGTCCCAGTTGTGCAGTTCCGCCCGCTCAAAACGCGTCGCTCGCAGCAGAACGCCACGACCATGCACGCGCCGCGCCAGCAATTGGCCAATGCGCAGGCCGACCAGCTTGGTCCCGACCATGCGCACGTGGTTCATTTCCACGCTGCCAAACTCAGCTGGCGCCAAGTCAAGAGCTGCGATTTCCAGGCGTTCCAAGTGGCCGCTTTGCAGCGCCGCGCGTAGGTCCTGGGCATTGGTCAAGGTGTGCAAGTCGCTCATGGCCAAAGTCTACCGCGCCCGCCGCAACGCGCAACCGATCACCGGCGGCGGAGCTGAGATCACTTAGCGCAGGGCGCGCTGCATTTCCCGTGTTGCATCACGGCTTTTGAGCGTTTCCCTCTTGTCGTGTTCCTTCTTGCCCGTACCGATGCCGAGCTCGATCTTCACGCGGGCACCCTTGAAGTAGATGCGGGTCGCCACGCAGGTCGCGCCTTTTTGCCGCAGCTGAACCTCGAGCTTGTCGATCTCCCTGCGATGCAACAGCAATTTGCGGGGCCGATCGGGCTCGTGCCCCCAGCGGGCCGCCCAGGGATACTCTGGGATCGACGCACCCATCAGCAACGCTTCTCCTGCAACAACGCGGATATGCGCCCCTTGAATCACGCATTTGCCGGCGCGCAGCATCTTGACTTCACTGCCGGTCAGCACCAAGCCCGCCTCCAACTTGTCGTCGATCGCCAGTTCATGAAAGGCCTTTCGATTGCTAGCGACGATGCGCAAGGCGTCCGGATCGCGCACTTTCTTGTCGGTAAACGGTTTAGCCATGGTCGTTCCGCGCCACGGGAACATGCGCCCGCGCCTACGCACGTTAGGCGGCACTCGCTCCGGGCGCAACGGCACGCGCAAAGCACAGGCGCTGTGCTAACCTCTGGCCCAGCCCAATGCAGTGGGCGCTGCGGTTGACCGATGCCCGCGCTGGACAGACAACGGCGCTTTGACAACGGCTCAATCTGTAAGAAAATCATCTGATTGATCGCCTCATCGTGGCAACTGAGACGCCGGCCACCGTGAGCGCCCAGCACACTTGTGAGGCTGCCCATGCCATCCGCGCATTTGATCCAGCAACCACCGATTCGGCTTGGCATTGTCGGCCCAAGAGGTCGGATGGGCACCGCCCTCATCGCCTTGGTTCAGCAAACGCCCGACCTTGCCCTGGCCGCGCAGATCGTACGTCTGGGGCAGTTGCAGGGAACGACGCTGGACTGCCTGACCCATGCTGACTTCGATGTTCTGATTGACTTTTCTCACCGGGAAACTGTGACCAGCCATGCCGACTGGGTAGCCAAGCAACGCGTGGCCTGGGTGCTTGGAACCACAGGCTTAACCGCCGCTGACGTCCAGGCTGTAGCCGAGGCAGCGCAGCGCACGATCGTATTTGAGGCGAGCAACTTCTCGATTGGCGTTGCCCTGCTGCTAAGCATGGTCGCCAAGGCCGCGCAGACATTGGGTTTAGCTGCCGATATTGAAATCGTAGAAGCCCACCACCACTTCAAGCAGGACGCCCCGAGCGGTACAGCGCTGGCATTGGCGCAAGCGGCGGCTGAGGCGCGCGGTCAGACCCTGGCCGATGTTCGACGGGACGGCCGCTCAGGTCTGATAGGTGCCCGAACTCAAGGCGAAATTGGCATTCACGCCCTGCGCATGGGCAGCATTGTCGGCGAACATGACGTCCATTTCGCCTGGGAGGATGAGCTGCTCACGCTCAGCCATAAAGCCAAGGATCGTCGGGTCTTTGCCCACGGTGCGCTCAAGGCCGCGCGGTTTTGCGCGCAGCTGCAACGGCAGGGGAGCCGCGCCGGCCTGTTTGGCATGGCGGATCTACTGACGAATTCGTAACGTGGTTCATGGCCCGCGGTGATCAGGCTTTCCTGGGTGGTCATCGCCTTCGAGGGTGGCCCCCTGACAAGGCCCGGCGATACAACGAAAGCTAATGTCAAAGGATTTTCGCGTTCGCCCTTCCGTGCCGTCCTGATGAACCTTGAGGACGTCGCCGCTGCGGCCGTAGACGATTCGCCGCGGGAAAGACTGATTTACATTGGCAAATACCACCATTTGCGGGCCCGTTTCGACGATCCGGTAGGTGACCGCCTCGCCTCCCTGAGGGTGAACATGCAGCGCGACGCCGTCTGCATGCGCCTCAATACGCAAGTAGCTAAAATAAGGTGTGAATGCGCCATCGACGTCTTGGTGGTGGCCCAGTAGCACGCCGCCGTGGGGTTGCTCCCAGACCTCCAGACTCAAGGGCCCGAGGTCGCGCCCGGCCCAAGTACCTGCCAGCCAAGCAAATTTGCCCAAGACGGGATCGCCCTGGGCGGCCAAGGCCTGCAAACGCTGCGTCGCTGTTGGCTTGGTGCTGCGCTGTTGAGGAGGCGGCGCACAGGCACTGATCAGCGCCACCAGGATCAGCCATAGATTCAGGCGCATCAATGACATCACGGCGGCGAAATCGCGCCAATCTGATCGCGCCGGGCCCTGGAATCGGCCCACAGGCCCCAGCCGCCAAAGACGGTCGTTTGCACGGTCTGTACCAGCCAGAGGGCCAAGGCAAAGGCAATGGTTCTAGGGGCTTGCGGTGCAATGCCGTAGAGCCCAGCCGGCAAGAGCAAGAAATACCAGAAACTGCCGACATTTCCTGGGGAATTGGGGATCATCATGCCGACAACGACGCAAGACATCATCGCGTAGGCGGCGACAATCGGCATTTCGATGCCAAAACCGCGGGCAAACAGCCAAATCCCTAGGCCATTCATGCCCCAATAGACCACGGTCAAGCCGACGAACTGCACCCCATGCCACGGCGATTGCAGCACGCGCAACCCATCGAGAAAGGCTGTGACCAGCGAAATCACCTTTTCTGCCAAGCCCTTAGACACGATGCCGACAATGCGTCGCGTCCAGGTTAGCGTGAACTCGCGGGCCACCAGCGTCGCCACTAGCCCGGCCATCGCCGTGCCGAATAGACCGAGCGCCGCCCAAGCGCCGATCTGCACTTGGGGGAAACGGGCCATGGTCGCGGGATGAACCTCGAATAACACCGCGAAAAGAATCGCAGAAACCAGCAGACCATCGAGAATTCGCTCAACGGCAATGGTCCCCAGCCCCGCGCCAAAGGCCAGGGGAGGCCGCTGGGGCCCCGGGCGAGCGAGCATGAGGGGACGAATGAACTCCCCTAAACGCAAGGGCAAAAGGAAGACAGCCGCAAAGCCGACCGCACCCACACGGTTGAGTTCGCGAATGCTGACGTGGGCGTAGGGATCGAGTAGCGGCTTCCAACGTAAGACGCGCAACCAATGGATAATAAAGAGAACGACGGCGTAGATCGCCAGGGCCGACCAGGACAAGGACCAAGTTGCTTGCCCCGGAGCCGCTTCCAGCACCAGGGCAGCATGGCCGCTGGCGTCATGCCCAGCCGTCAATGACCCGCCAAACAGTCGGTCAACAGGCCAGGAACGCGCTGAAAGCCAAGTGAAAAGTGCACCAAGGCCAAGGCCCGCACCCCACCGCCAAAATTGGGCGGCAGTAGACTTGCTCGTCGCTGACGGCTCTGGTGTTTCCTGAAGATTCATCAAAGGTTGCGCGCCTGCCAAGGGGTCGTAGGTCGGACCATGCCAAAATCAGAGACGCGGCCGTTGCTGGGACGTTACAGCACTATCTCACTGAAATTATAGGCCATAAACATGGGCGCGAGAGGCTTTCACGTTCTTGGTTGCGTTGCGTGTATCCACCACCAACTGACTTCGCGCCACGATGTCATTGTAATCAAAGGCCGTATGGTCGGTGATGACAAGGACGGCGTCATAGCTTGGCAACTGCGACAAGTCCGCAATCGACGAGCGCAGATGGCCGTCTTCGCGAAAGCTGGGCACGTGCGGATCGTAGTACTGCACCAGCGCGCCCTTTTTCTCCAAGAGATCCAGGACGGTGATGGCGGGTGATTCACGAAAATCGTCGATGTCGCGCTTGTAGGCCACGCCCAACACCAGGATCTTGCTGCCTTTTAGGGCCTTACTACGCTCATTGAGCGCGTCCTGCGTGCGCGTCACCACGTGGGCGGGCATGGCGGTGTTGATCGTGTCGGCCAGCTCGATGAAGCGCGCCTGATAGTTCATGGTCCGCAATTTCCAAGACAAATACAGCGGATCGATGGGAATGCAGTGACCGCCTAGGCCAGGGCCCGGATAAAATGGCATGAAACCAAAGGGCTTTGTCGCAGCGGCGTCAATGATTTCAAAGACATTGAGCCCGAGCTTGTTGGACATCAAAGCCACTTCATTGACTAGGCCAATGTTGACAGCGCGGAAGGTATTCTCAAGCAATTTAACCATTTCCGCGCAGTCTGGCGACGAAACCGTCTTGACGTGGTCGATGAACGTCGAATACAGCGCGTGTACCGCTGCCGAGCAGGCCGGCGTCAGGCCGCCAACGATTTTCGTCGTATTCTTGACGCCATACTTCTCGTTGCCTGGGTCGATGCGCTCGGGGCTGAAGGCCACGTTGAAATCGGTCCCAGCCTTGAGGCCCGAGGCCTTTTCCAGCATCGGCACCATGACTTCGCGGGTGAAGCCCGGATATGTCGTTGATTCTAGGACAAAAAGCTGCCCAGCCTTCATGTTGGCGCCAATGCTCTCAGTGGCGCGGACGATGTAGCTGTTGTCCGGATCGCGGGTCTTGGACAAGGGCGTCGGCACGCAAATCACGACAGCATCAGCACTTTTTAGCGAACTGAACTCGCTGTAGGCCCGGAGCATGCCCGACGCAACCAGGGGCGCCATGACCTCGGAGGGAACGTCGCCAATGTCACTGATTCCTTGGTTGATTCGGTCTACGCGCGCCTGCTGAACGTCGATGCCCACGGTCCGCACGCCCACGCCCGCCATGCGCACGGCCAGGGGCAGTCCGACGTATCCAAGGCCAATTACGGCCACGGTTGCTTCACGATTCTTCAGTTTTTCTGCGAGCATAGATGCTCCTGTGAGCCAGTTGGACGCTGGCGAAAAGTGGCGGTCCTCGCTGCCCTAGCGAGAGGCTGGCAATCGGCTTGCCATGTAAGCCGTCTCACCCGTTTGGTGCGACGCGGTTGCCCTGGGCCTTGTCATTGCAGCGCCATGGCCACAAGCGCTGGACTTGGTTGCCGCCGCGCCGAATTCGGGTCATGAATCGGCCACAAAGCGTGGTCAGGTGGCTGGTGGGTCGGACAAGGCGCGAAACCCTGCTGCCATCGGTCCCCTGACCGCGGCGGGGGCAAGATTGTAGCCTCTTGGTGCGGTGCGTCAATCGCTGCGCCGGCACAGGTGTTCAGCGCCACGGACTGAGGCGAAACGCCAATTGTCTAGGTGGATCAAGGTGCAAGAAGGCGTGAAGGCATGGGGGCGGCAGCCAGCCCCGGTGCTTGGGCCAAAGTCCCGGCCCTGGCACACGCAATCGCGTTGGGAATCACAGCCTTGCCGTGCGCCTGACCAGTTCAGTCCGGCTGCATCGACGCCGTGACCCAGGCGTGGTAGGCGGGGTCGACACTTTCGGGCGTAAAAACAATGATTTCAGGAACTTCATAAGGGTGCATGCCTACCAGCGCAGCTTGACAAGCTGGGACCTGGGCCAAAGCGACTTTGATCAGCAGGATTGACTCGGCGTCGTGCTGAATATCGCCTTTCCATCTGTAAATACTCTGGATTTGCGGAATAATGCTGACGCACGCCGCCAGCCCCTGGTCCACCAAAGCGCGGGCCAGTTGAGCAGCTCGGTCGGGCGGGCAACTGCAGAGAATTACGCGCATCTTCCCCTCGCAGCGTCCAACCGTTGCTTCTGCTATTGCGGATTGGTTCCAAGGACTTGCACAGGCACATTCGAAGAAGCGTTGATGGCGATGGCCGTATTGCCCAGGACGCCGCCGACGTTGCTGCCCCAGCACCAGACGGTTCCGTCTTCTCGCGTCGCGCAACTGTGTGCAGCGCCTGAAGAAATATGTTTCCAGTTCCAGTTATAGACGGACTTAGGCAATAGCACAGAGACTGGTGCGGCGCTGTCGCCCGAGCCGCCATTACCTAGTTGTCCCGAGGTGTTAGACCCCCAGCAGTAGATGTTGTTGCCGGCCGTCAGGACGCAGGTGTGATTGCCGCCTGCCGCCACCGAGATGGGATAGCTGCCGGCGGGCAAGTTGATTTTGGTGGTTCCGGCGATCTTGCCGCCGCCGCCGACCTGTCCACTGTTGTTGCGGCCCCAGCAAAAAACGTTGGCCTGATCGGTATTTGGCGGGTTGATGATCAGACAGTTGTGGTTGGCGCCGGCGCTCAGGGCGAAGGCCGCTCCGCCGCCGCCAAAGCCCGTGACTTGGGTGGGTGTGCCAATGAGCGAAGGGACCTGCTGCCCGGGTGTGACTTGGCCGAACTGGTTGTCGCCCCAGCAAAAGACCTTCTGATCGCCGATCTTGTTGATGACGCACGTGTGATTCAGGCCGGCGCTGAGCCACAGGGCGGCGTTGGCGAACGGTACGGAAAGGGGCGTCGCACTGGCGGGCACGGCGATGGGTGCGAGTCCCTGGCCCAACTGCGCGTACGTGTTGTCACCAAAGCAATAGACTTGATTCTGCTTACTGACGGCGCAGCCATGACTTCCGCCGGCGCTGGCCGCCATCAGGATGACGTCGACACCGCCAGTGCTGGTAGCAACGAGGTCTTGGGGACTCGTTATCACCGCTGAATTATTGGGAATTCCACACTGCCCCACCTTGTTGTTGCCCCAGCATTGGCAGACATTGGCGGCGGTGCTGCAGGCGCAGGTGTTGCCGGAACCGGCGTCTACTGACTCGGTGGGGACCTCGGAGGCTACCGAGACCAGATTGCCGTTGACACCCCCCTTGGTGCCATTGCTCAATTGGTATAAGGTGTTATCTCCCCAGCAGACGACGCCACCGCCAAAGTAGCTGGTCACGCGCGCGCAGGCGTGGGCGTCGCCGCCGGTGGTGGAATTGACTGGCTGGACCATGGGATGGCCGCACTTGCCAGTGCTGCTGGAACAGTACTGCCCCGCGGGGCAGGAAATCAGTGAGTTGACCACGCAGTTGCCCGTGTTCGGGTCACAGACACTGCCGCTGCATAGGTCGCTGCCGCAGGTCTTGGGCGTATGCTGACAACCGCCTAGACCGAAACAGGAATCTACGGTGCAAGGGTTGCCGTCGTCGCAGGAAACCGTGGTATGCAGACAGCCGCCGGCGGCGCAACTGTCGGTCGTGCAGGCGTTGCCGTCATCGCAATTCATCTTGACGCCGGCGCAGTTACCGGACTGACAGCTGTCCGATGTGGTGCAAGGGTCTCCGTCACTACACGGCGTCCCGACCAAGTTGGCCGTCACGCACTGTCCACTGCTGGGGTTGCAAGTGCTTGATACGCATATATTACTCGAGGCGCATAGGACCGCCACGCCGGCCACGCAGGTGCCGCCGGTGCAGGTATCGCCGCTGGTGCAGGCGTTGCCGTCGCTGCAGACAGCAGCGTTGGCCTTATGCTGGCAACCGGCCTTGGCGTCACAGGAATCGTCGGTGCACGCGTTGGAGTCGTCGCAGTTTTGGCTGGCCGAACTGGTGCAGATGCCGGCCTTGCAGGAAGTCCCTAAAGTGCAAACGTTTTGGTCGTCGCAACTGGTCGCGTCGGCGGCGTTGCTGCTGTCGCAGGCGCCGGTTTTGCTGTTGCACTGGACGACCTTGCACGGGTCCGTTGCCGCGGGACAGGTGATGACCGAGGCGGCGTCCACCTTGCAGGTGTAAGGCAAGGCGCTCTTGTCGCAGAACACCGTGCCATTGCAGAGGTTTTTGTCGTCCGGGCAGTCCGCGTCCTTCTGGCAACTACACTGATTGGCGCCACCGACGCAGGTGCCGGCCTTGCAGGAGTCACCGGTGGTGCAGGCGTTGCCGTCGTCGCAGTTGGCGATTGCATCGGTGTGGGTACAGCCGATGGCGAGCTGGCAAATGTCCTTTGTGCACACGTTGTTGTCATCGCATGCTGCCGAGTTGACCGTTCCAACGCACTTCGTTTGGCTGCAGGTGTCGCCGTTGGTGCAGGCCACGCCATCGCTGCATGGCGAAGTGTTGGCGGCGTGCGTGCAACCAGCTGAAGAGTCGCAGGAATCATCGGTACAAGGATTGCCGTCGTCGCAGTTCACCGCCGCGCCGCTGTTGCAGTTCTTGCTCTTGCACAGGTCGCCTTGGGTGCACGCGCTGCCGTCACTGCACGGGGTGCCATCGGCGATCGCGGTGTTGACGCAGGCCCCGGTCTTGGCGTTGCAACTCCCTGGCCAGCAAGGGGTTCCGTCGCAAACCGTGGCGGTGCCCTTGCAGGAGTTGTCCGTGCAAGTGTCCGCCGTGGTGCACAAATCGCCGTCGGAACAGGCTGCTCCCGCCGTAAACGAGTGCAAACAAGCCTTGTTGGTGCCACACCCGTCCGCCGTGCAGGGGTCGCCATCGTCGCAGTTGACGTCGTCGACTTGGCCATCGCAGTCGTTGTCGGCACCGTCGCAGCTCTCAGTGGCGGCGACGGGGGCATCGCATGCGCTGAGCAGGCCTGTAGGGCTGCAAGAACGTTGACCTTTACAGGTGCCGATCAGTTTGCCGCTGGCGTCGTTCACCGTCAGGCCGCACGTTGTCGAGAGCTGCTTGACCGACGCAAACCAAGAGCATTTGCATTGCCCTGGCTGTAGTGGGTGGTCGATGTCGGGGCTCTTGACGCATTGCTGGCTGGAAGCGCCCTCGACGGTCTTGACCTTTAAGCAATCGTAATCACTCGGACAATCAGCCTTGGAAGTGCAGCCCGTCCCGCAGTAACTGCCCTGATCGCCCAAATCCACACAAGCGCCGCCGTTGGATCCGGGTTCCTCACAGGAAACAGAGGCCTTACAGGGATCGCAAAGTTCAGCAAACTTCTTGGCGCAGACTTGGACGGTAGCGCCAGGACCGCCGGAACTGCTGGGAACTTTTACACAACGAGCGTCCGCAGCGCACGAATTGTCGTTTGCGCACGGCCAAGCGCAGGCTGGACCTGCATTGGTGTCTAAGCACGCGCCACCTGGACAATCGCTGTCCGTCAAACATGGACACTTGTCTCCACAAGCCGGCCCTGTGTCTGTAGACGTTGCGTCGCTGCCCGCATCGATGGCGCTATCGGCGTCGACGGCTTCCAAAATATCCGCTGTACTATCTGAGCCTAAGTCGAGAACCGCTACGTCCACCACGTCGACTTTGGCCGCATCCGCATCGGCCATCGCCCCGTCGGTCGCGTCAGCCAAGGTGCCGTCCGCAGCGGCTTGGGCGGCGAGTTCGGCCTTGAGTTGTTGCTCCGTCTTGAAATCGCCCAAACAGCTGGGCAAGGCGACCACGACGACAAGCGCCATGAAACCGCCTAATCGGCAAAGGGAAACCCGGCATTGCTGGCCTAGCATCGCGTTCTCCCTTGGCCCGGGCCCGGTCCCTTCTGGCTGCCCGCTGCCCGTCGCCCCTGCTCCTATCGTCATCCTGCAAACCCCGGCCAGACTTTGTGTAAGGCTTTGTAAAGACCGCTGCGGCTCAGAGGGAAAGAGACCACGTGGCCTGGGCACCGCCGATTATAGGCACCACAAACAACTGCGCATTTGCCGCTGCCGGCTCAGGACGACGCAGCCATTGTCCGGCCCCGTAGCCCGCGATCAGCACACCGGCCGCCAGCGCACCGACACTGACGGCGCGCCAAGTAGTGGCATTGTTTGCGTGGGCCAAGTACAAGGTAATATCCTGACTTGTCTGGACTTTTCCATCCATCGCGAAGGCCAAGTCCGCCTCATGCCGGGCCACCAAGTAAGTGATCAGCGAAATGCCCAGCGTACTGGTGCTTGCGGCCACTTCGAGCCAAGGGACTTGCCGTGGCCGCGGGGTGAGGACGACCTTGGGAACCCCCGAATCACGCACGTTTTTCCCGCCCTCATCGTGATTTCTCTGTTCTCGTTCGCGCGCTAGGCGCTCCTGCCGTTCACGCTCCTGCCGGGCTTGTTCCTTGATCTCACGGTCACGCTTGTCCTGATCTTTGGCCTCGCGGGCGTGCTGTTCGGCCTGGGCCTGGGCAAGCACCTGAAGCTGTTGATTTATCTCGGCTATCTGCTGATCGGCGTCGCGTCTTCCGCCGTCACCAATGGCCGGAAGTTGCCGGTATTCCTGAAAGATTGCCAGGGCCTGCGGGTATAGCTTGGCTTCCTGGTAGGCGCGGGCGGCGTTGTAGAGCAGCGCGGGGCTCTTGGAACGCGTGTAGGCCTCGAGAAACTTCTGCGCAGCCTTGTCAAAAAGCTTGGATTTAAAGAAGATTTTTGCTTCGGTCGCCAATGCCTCGGCCTCACGCACGCGCAGGTCGTCGTTGGACTGAGCCAGCGCGGGGCACGTGCCCGCCAGAAGACAGGGCAGGAGCAGCAGCAAAATCAGTTGATATTTCAACGACCTTGCCGGCATGGCTGACCTCAAGGGACGGTCGGCTTGAATCAAGGGCTGGACCGTCCTGGAGGGCAGAGGGGCACACATGACGATAACCATAGCAATACATTCGCGCAAAGCAAAGTTGACGGCTCCGGGCGGGCGAGTGAAAGTCCGCGGCACAGGAGGCCCAGCATGCCCAATCTGGCCGCGACGGTTCCGCAGCAGTGGAATGAATTACTAAAGCAGTTCAATGATTTAGATGGCTGTACTACAAACGGGCTGGCTGTCCAGCGCCTGTCAGGCGGCCTGATCAACGATACCTTCGCCTTGGGCGACGCTTGGATTCTCCAGCGATTGCACCGCATTTTTGCTGCAACGGTGAATTTGGATATTCAGGCGCTGGTTCCGCATTTGCTGAGGGCCGGTGTGCCCGTGCCGCAGCTGGCGCTGGCCAAGGACGGAAAGCCCTGGGTAGAACTGACAGAACCACCTGAAATAGCGGGTGTTTGGCGAATTATGAACCGGCTCGAGGGGCAGACGCTGCACCGCCTCGAGTGCGCGGACCAAGCCTATGCGGCCGCCCAACTGGTGGCGCGATTTCACGGGGCGCTCAGGCAATTGCCGCATACGTTTCACTTTTCGCGCCCGGGCGCCCACGACACCGTGCAGCATATGGCCAACCTGCGACTGGCCGTGGCTCAGGGGACCGATCACCGCCTGCACCGAGAAGTAGCGATCTTAGCAGAGGAAATCTTGGAGCGGTGGGGGCAGTGGCAGCCGACGCCGGCCCTGCCAACACGCATCGTCCACGGCGACCTCAAGGTGTCCAATCTGCTGTTCGCCGGGCAATTGCCGGTGGCGATTCTGGACTTGGACACGATGGCCGCGGGAACTTTGGACTTGGAACTCGGCGATGCCCTGCGATCGTGGTGCAATCGAACGGCCGAGGATGCCACTGAGCCTTGCTTTGACGCAGATATTTTTGCTGCAGTTTTAGATGGTTATAGGGCCGAGGCTCAGTCGTGGGTGGGCCAGGACGAACTGCGCTGCCTGCCCGCCGCCACGTTGCGCATTTGCTTGGAACTGTCAGCTCGCTTTGCGGCGGATGCGATTCGGGAGAGCTATTTCGGTTGGGATTCAGTGGCTTTTGCGAGCAGGGGCGACCACAACCTTGCGCGCGCCCGCAATCAGCTGGGCCTAGCTCGGGCGGTTACGCAGGCGCTGCCGCGGCTTAAGACGGCTGCGGGGCACTAGAACAGCAAGCTTGGGACCAGGGACGTTCGCAGGTGGCCGTGTCGTTGCTAGCTAGGGTGTCCGCGCAGCGCTACCTAGGGTGTCCGTGCGGAGCGACGCCCCAATTGCGCTTCAAAACGATAGCCTTGGCCGCGCACCGTCATGACATGCGCCGCCCCAACCGGGCCAAGCTTGGCGCGCAGGTGGGCAATGTGCGAATCCACTGTGCGTTCAGTGCGATCACCATCCACCGGCAGGGCCCGAGCCGCCAGTTCCGAACGGCTGATGATTTGCCCTGCGTGCTCAACCAACCACGCTAGTACATTGAATTCATGCGGTGTTAGTGGACAAGCCCCACCGGCCACCCAGGCGCGCCGACCGTCGAGGTCGAGCAGGACGTCTGCCCAGGCAACCCGACGACCACTGACCGGGGAACCATGGCGAATTCGCGCTTTGAGGCGTGCGTGCATCTCAGGTAAATGCACTGGTTTGACAAGAAAATCTTCGGCGCCGCGCTGAAAGGCTTGCAACCTAGCAGCGACATCAGACGTAGCCGACAACACAACGATAGGTGTTGAATAGCGGCCGTGCCACAGGTCCAAGAGTTGAAAACCGTCCGAGTCCGGCAGGCCCAGATCGAGCAGCACTGCGTCAAAGGCGGCTGACTCCATCGCGCGCGCTGCCGTCGACGCCGTGCCAACGACGGTTACCTGATAGCCAACATGCTGCAAACTTTGAGAAAGAAGCGTAGCCGTCATGGTATCGTCCTCGACCACCAGAACGTGCGCGGCCTGCGTCGTCGGCGCTAGCACCGCGACGTTAGCCTGCTCCATAGTTTCAAGGACATCCGGATGCCCCGAAATCCGCGAAACAAAGCCGCATTGAGCCGGCAGGGCGTGAAGCTGGGCGGCCCGTTCGGAAGCTCGGCGCCCGGCCGCAACGATTTCATTGAGTTGGCTGTGAACTTCGTTGTCTTGGAATCGAGAGTCGTCCACCAGCATCTGCGCGTAGCCGACGACCAAGGCCAGTTCACTATTTAATTCATGCGCTACAGCTGCCAAAGCGTGCGTCAGCGACCGACCAGCCGTGGCGGCATTGGCACGAGAGGGTGGAGGCGGGGCGGACGGCGACATCGACATGGCCACTCCACAACGCCGGACGGCGCAGGACAGAAACCGTATGCTAGAACGTGCGCGGCAGGGCGCAATGGACGCGGCGAGGCAGTTTTTTGCTAAGTGCCTGAAATGTCGTGGTACAGATGAAACGCTAACTGTTCTTCAAGATTTTACGATGCCGCCGGCCTAGCGCCTGATCCGATCCTGCGGCAGATTGTGTCACTTAACCTTGACGATGTTGGAGATCTTGGGCATGCGCATGGATCTGAGTTTACGGGAGAAACGCGCGCTGAGTGGCTGCCGACTCGACGTCTGCCGCGGTGCCTGCTGTACCGGCGGGATCTGGGTTGACTTGCTCCATGTACAGAGGATTCTGGCCGAGTCCTCCACGATCCAGCCATGGATGGCTGAGCGCTATCGCCAGCCGGTGGACAAGTGGTTCGGCGACGAGGAAATGGAACATGATGATTTCCCAAGTGGAGTTGGCATCCCAACCGCCGTCGGTCCGCGCGATGGCGATCCCCAGCGGCAAGGGTGCATCTTTGTCCGGGACGATCATCTTTGCAGCCTGCAATTGGCCAGTGATGCGCTTGGCTTGGCATGGCCTGGGCTGAAGCCTTTTGATTGTGCAACGTTTCCCGTCCTGCGCAGCGAGGGAGAACTGCTGATCGATCACGAATCGCTTGAACCGCTGGCTGCACTCGGGTGCTTGGCCGATGAGGACATCCCAGCGCGCCCTTGGCACAGTGTCTTTCGCGCGGAAGTGGAATTGGCCATTGGCAAAGAGGGTTATGCGACGCTCGCCTGGGAAACAGCGGCCGATGCGGCGGGCGATGCCATGGGCGACAGCTACGTGTGCGGGAACGCTGGGACGGCAAAGGGCGAAGCCTCGACCTGAGCGGCAGCTGTGATGAGTCGTGGCGGTCCAGCCGGTGGCGCCGGGGCTTCTTGCGGATTTTGCCGGTCTCCGACACCCTGCGGCCGCAGCGCCCCGGCTTGCTGGGGCCCCCGCGTCCATAGCTCAGGTGGATAGAGCACCGGCCTTCTAAGCCGATGGTCCCTGGTTCGAGTCCAGGTGGACGCGCCGCTTGCCAGCCCAAGGTCCGACGATGCGCTGGTGCGGGACGGCGGATGTGCGGATTTGTCTTTCCAGAACAGTGCGTTAGAGGCTTGCTATACAAGCCTTTTCGATGTCGGGCGGGGGCTTAGTGGAGGCGATGGGCTAGCGCAAGTCCAAGCGTGGCAGCGGCCCTGTCAACTCGCGCGCCAATTCTCGACTCAGCGAAAAGGGGCTTGGTCGCGCCCGCGGACGTTGAAATTGCCAACGACTGCCCAGCAGCTCTACGCGTTCGATTCGGTCGGTGGCCGCGATGGTGCCTCGGGGCAGACGCGTAAAGCGGTCACGCGGAAGTTGCTGTGCCCAGCGCCTCATCGTGACGGAGACTAGTTCCTCTAACCCGAAGTTCCTTGCGGGTTAGAGGTACAGTGTGTGCGTCTAGTTTCAAGGGGGCCCGCGCTCTCCACTTACGCCGTGCCAGACTTGGCACGGCTCATGCGCTGCGCCCGCCGCGGAGTCCTCTCCTCGCCCGCGCGTGCGGGCTCACCCCTACGTTCGGCCGGGTCCCCGGCTGCAAAGTCCACAAAGCCGAGTCCTTTGCGGTAACCCGGAAAGCACTTAGGGTTACGTGTACTAGTTCCGAGGTGCCCTCCTCGAGGAATACCTCGGTGTAGTCGTCGCGCGCTACGATGCAGACGATCGCGCTCGCTGGCACAAAGCGTGCGCCTCCCGACACTTGCAGGCGGGACACCTCTTGCCCCGTGGTCGAATTTGCGGCACTCACCTGTCGGATTGGGGCCATCGTGGAGCTGCGGCGACGGACCTCTCGCGCGACGCGATTGAGGGCTTCCGCGAGTCGCAATGGGTCGACCGGCTTCAACACGTAGTCCAGCGCCGCCACCTCGAAGGCAACTACGGCAGAGATCGAATATGCGGTGACAAAGACGATGGGGACGTCGAACGGCACGTTCTCGGCAAAGGCAAAGCCGTCCTCCTCAGGCATGTGAATGTCGAGGAAGCGACATAGATCGCTTGAGGCTCAGCGAGTTGCAGCGCCACTTGGACGCTGCGGGCCAGCGCAAGGACCTCGCCCCTCCCCGTCACCTCGAGCAGCTGTTGCAGGCGGCGTCGCGCCGGAGACTCATCGCCACAACGTACGCACGCAACCGCGGGCCGTTGGTATGGTTCATGGTGCTGCTCCAGGGTCAGGACCTGCGGTGCCGTGTCGCCGTGTGGATGTCCCGGCCCCGCCCTGCACGCCGCCCGGTACGGGCCAGCACAGCGTCGCCGTTACCCGATGATCGCCCTCGAAATTCGTCTGCGACGCCTCCAATGAAGCGGCGTCGCCGTACTCCCGCTGCAGCCGGTGTTAGCGCGACGATAGGGCACATGCCGACAAGGTCCTTGGACACATCGACGTCGCCAGCTGTCGCTAGAACGAACGGAACCGTTACCGAGCAGAATGTGAAAGTGCCGATGAGGGCTGCGGCAATTCCCGCAAGCATCTGCCGAGCGGGGCGCCAAGAGAGCACGTGCAGTCGCTGAGCCAGGAGCCCCAGGCCAGTACAGATGGCCGTGCCAAGGAAGGTTCAGAGCCTCCAGAAGGTGACGATGCCCCGTCGGGTCTGGCCGCCGCCTACCATGGCCGCGACCGTCGCGATTGGCAGACCCCACAGCAGCGCATGGAGGGCGGTACCGGGCAGGCGACTCGGCGGGCGTGTGCCAACGTGCAAGTGCGGCATGGCTGCGGTATAGGGCGGCACGGCCTCCCCAGCACGCGCAGCCCCGTGCAGTTCGCCGCACCTGCGACCCGATCGCCGAAACGTCCTCGACGACGCAGGCGACTTCCGACACATTCGGCCCCGTCGATGCGTCGCGCGCCGACTTGTCGACGGAGTGGCACGATGTTTGATTCTCATGGGTTCACTGGACAACGAACGAGAGTGAACTGCCTTTGGCTCTTACCCTTTCTCGTTGTCAGCCTGTTCGCCGCCCGTGCTGCCAGCGCCCAGCCCGAAACGCCGTCCCCTTTGCCAAACGCCACTACGGAGTCCGTGCCGCTAGGCCAGGGTGTCGAACCCTCGGAGCCTCCGGTGTCGGTTCCGGTCCTTGCCAGTCCTGCCAAGCGCCTGTTCTACTTTGATCAGAACTATGGGTCGGAGTCGCAGTTCGGCGCACTGAGCGTGATAGTCAGCGTCGGCTTTTGCGTCGCCGGCAAGCCTGTCGGCTTTGGCATCTACAGCCCCTTCGACGTGAACTACCTGGACAGCGCAAGGGAACTCGGCCGCGCCTACACCGACCTGAGGCAGATCCCAGTCGGCTACGGCAGCTACGGCCAGTGGGCCTTGCAGGAGTTCGTACCCGGATTCGGGCCAGCGTTCCTGCCCAATATCGCCCTTCATTTTCTGGGCGAGGGGATGCTCAGCCGCAAGCTTCAGGAGTACAACGTCGCCCAGGGGATGAGTCCTGGCTGGGCCCGCTTGTATGCCATTGCCACGGTCGTGGTGGCGCAACAGATCAACGAACTCATCGAAGCAAAGACCGTTCCGGTCGGGGACGGGCTCGCCGATACGGTCGTCAACAACACCCTGGGAATCCTGGCGTTTCAATTCGACGGGTTTGCGCGGCTGTTCGCCAACGACTACGTGCGCTTGTACTACTGGCCGGGGCAGCCATTGATCGATGTGCGCGACGCGGCCATCTACAACAACAGCGAGAGTTATCTGCTGCGCGCCACGCTCGGCAGCTGGACCCGGATGAAGCTCAATCTGCTGATGGGCGCCCCATCCAACGGACTCGGCCTCAGCTACCCCGTGCGAGGACAGGACACGGTCGGCGTCATGATGCTCAGTCAGATGCCCCTCGTCCCGGAGTACCCCTATGTCAAAGGCCCGCAGACGGCGCGGTTCTCGTACCCGCCAGCACCGGTACGGAGCGGCGGTTCGAACGCCTTACCCGTAAGCCCGGGCAAGGCTGCCGTTCGGCTGACTTGGGATCGCGACGGCTCCCTGCTGGCCACGCTGGAGTTCGGTTTCCCCCCGCGGCTCAATGTCGTCGCCAATGTCTACCCCGGCTTCGTCCGCGTCGGTTCCGTGCAGTTCGGCGGTTATGCCTACGCAGACGAGTCCATCCGCGCGTTCGGACTCACGCTTTCGAGTCTGTCCATCATGCCGGGATTGCGTTTCTGATCGGCGGGCGGCAACGCGTTCGCACGGAACGACGTGGCTGCCATGCACGAAAGCCATGACGACTTCGCGTGAACCCGTCCGGCGTCGGCAACCAGATGCGCGTGGGTTTCCAACGCGGCCTGTCCGCTGGTGAAAGTGGTCAGACGCAGGATAACTACCTGCAAATATGCGGCAATCTCAGCGTGACTCCGGTGCTGGTGCGGGCGCCGGCATTCAGAACCTGTTTCTGTTGATTGACTTCTGGTTTCAGGGAGAGATTGGGCCTGACCGCCGGGCCTTGGGACAGTAGCTTTCTGGCAAGGCTGGAACTTGGCGGCCTCTCGGGGCAAAGTCTAAGCTTTACGGGCGGTTGAGGAACCACCCGTGTGCCTCGGGGGAGGCAACGGCAAACTTCCTTTTATTTTCAAGGTTTTACGGGGTTGCTATACAAACCCGAGTCGCGCCGGGTACCGGTGCCGTACGAAGGCATCAGGGGCTACGAGGGTCGCGATTCCCTATTGAGGAACAATAAGTTAGACCCTTGCTATACAACACTTTCGGGCTGTTCGAGCTCCGCACGGCTCGCCTCCACATGCTGCAACTTCCGCTCGATGGCCCGGCTACGCACGCCGACCTTGCCGATCTCATCTTGGGCCTGCTTGAGTCGCCCACTGACAGCCTCAATCACCTTGCCGAAAGTGCCAAATTCGCCTTTCACGGCGGCCAACAGCGCCGCAATGTCGCTGGAACGGTGCTGGATGGCAACGGCGCGAAAGCCCATCCGCAGGCTGGTGAGCAGGGCCCCCAACGTGGTCGGCCCGCAAATGGCCACGTGGAACGTCCGCTGCACGTGGTCCGCAAGTCCTGGACGCCTCAAGACTTCGGCGTAGAGGCCCTCGAAGGGTAGGAACAGAATGGCGTATTCCGTCGTCACTCCCGGTTCCAGGTACTTGTCGCAAATGTCCTTTGCGCACGCCTTGATGCGGTCCTCCAGCGCGCGACCATGGATGCGAACCCCTTCGACATCCGCGTTTTCCTGAGCATCCACAAGGCGTTGGTAATCTTCCACAGGGAACTTGGCGTCTAACGGCAGGTACACCTGGCCCGCTGATCCGCCCGGTAACCGGACCGCAAACTCCACGCGCTCGTTACCCCCGCGCGGCGCAAAGTTCGCGACGAACTCCTCAGGCCTAAGTATATCCTCAATTAGATTACGTAGTTGAACTTCTCCCCAGGTGCCCCGCGACTTGACGTTGGTCATGACCTTCTTGAGGTCGCCGACGCCATCGGCCAGGGCCTTCATCTCGCCCAGTCCTTGGTGAACGGCCTCCAGACGCTCACTAACCTGCTGAAATGATTGACCTAGTCTCGCTTCGAGGGTGGCATGAAGCTTCTCATCGACCGTCTGCCGCATCTGCTCCAAGCGCTGCTCGTTCGAGTTCTGCAGCTCTAGAATCTTTCGCTCCATCGCCGTGCGCATGGCCTCTGCATCGGCGCGCATCGACACGCTCAGGCGGTCCAATCGAATGGCCATTTCCCCCAATCGTTCGCGAAGTTGAATCACAATGGTCTGGTGCTGGGCCGCCGAGGCTGTACGCAGCGTCTCGCTCAGGAGTTGCGATGCAGACAGGTGCTCTTGCCGCTGATCCTGCGCGTGCCGAGCTTGGCTCTCAACGGCGAACCTGAGTTTGGCGTCTATGTTTTCCCCCAGTTTCTCGAGCGTTTGCTGTTGCTGAACCGCAGCTTGCGTCAGCATTTGCCCCTGCTGTCCCAGCATCGCCAGCAGTTCCTGACGTTGCATTATTAAATCTGCTTTAATCTGCTGCAGTTGCCCGGAGGTCACGCGTTCAAGTCCACCCAAATGGCCGAGCAGTTCTCCGGTCCGATCCGCCGGTGGCTTGCGGAACCATTGGCCAATCCCCAGCAGGAGGTGGACGACAAGCAATAGCACCGCCCACGCAAGCAAGATATCGCTCATCGTTTCAACTCCACGTGCAACCCCGCAACCAACGTCACGGACCGCGCCCGTCTTTGTGTCGAGTTGGACAGTCGCGCGAGGCTGGCCACGACTGTTGCCCCCAGGGTGCCGCTTCGGTGCGCTTCCACTGGTGAAATGCTCGGTTTCATCGTGCCATGCCTGCGTGCACTGGGTCAATTCTGTTGGGGACCTAGCCCAATGCGCCAGCCCATGCTAACCTGTTGGGTAGCACAGTCAGGTCCGCCTAGACCTACCTGTACTTTCAACAGCTTGGAGTCGCGGAACATGCCTGCACGAAAACATGAGGAGTCTGCAGCGAAGTACGTCCTGCGGGTACTGCGGCAATACGCCGAACGCGAATTATCCATGGATGATCTTTACTTGCATCAGGGCGACGCCCCGGCGCATGATCGCAACCGATTGCACACGGCGATTGGCCGGCTCACCGAGCAGGGCAGCGTGGTGCGCGTCACCGATCACGTGGAAAAGAAGTCCTACTGGTCCATCACGGCCATCTCTGGTACAGCGGACGTCGACGACGGTGAATGAGCGGCGAGGGGAAGTGGCCATTGGCTAACTACAACTAACTAAAATTGTTCACACTTTCGCGGACTTTCTGCGAAAAACGGGAGAGCTTTGTCCGCAGTACGACGCAAGGCGTAGTTCCGTTCACCTTCGGCCGGAACGGAGCGGTCGAATTTGCTTGCGCCTACGGCTGCAGGTCGGTATCGTTTCCCGCCGCATTGTTCGATTCTTGCGCGGCGGGGTTTGCATGAATCGGCTTACTTTACGCGTTGTTATCCTGAGCCTTACCGCAGTTGGGACCCTTGGTTGCAGCACACCGGTGCCCGCTCCGTCAGGGGATTACACGTCCGTAGCTGGGGACGCTTTCTCTGGAATCCCGAGCACGTTGGACGTACAATCCTATGATCTCGGCCAGTTTGACACGTCCAAGACAGCCGATGCCGCTGCGGCCGAAGCCTCGTCGTCAAGTCCGGCGTGCAGCAAGTGCCCCGGCTATGCTCATTCCGACGCCACGTGCGCCAACGACAAGTGCGGCTATACCTGCCAGGCCGGCTACCTCGATTGCGACCAAATTGCTGAAACAGGTTGCGAAGTTGAGGCCAAGAGCACCCCTGAACATTGCGGTACCTGCGACCACTCGTGCCCCGTGCCGGACAACAGCTTGGCCCAGTGCGTCGATGGCAAATGTGGCTCGACATGCCAGATTGGCTTCTCCGATTGTATTGACGGAAAGCCTGGTTGCGAGACCAACGTCGACACCGACGTCTTCCACTGCGGCGACTGCAAGACGGTGTGCGCAGGGGCGACCCACGCCTCGCCCGTGTGCAACCTCGGTGCCTGCGCATTGCAGTGCAACAAGGGCTGGGGCAACTGCGACAACAACCCGGCCAATGGCTGCGAGACCGACACGTCATCGGACGCAAACAACTGTGGCGGCTGTGGGTTACAGTGCAAAGCGGGAGTAGCTTGCATTGGAAGCTCGTGCGCCTGCGCTTCGACCAGTCAAGCGGCGACACTGATTCCGGTCGACATGTACATCATGATGGATCAAAGCGGATCCATGAAGGAAGCGACCGGCACCAAGGTGACCAAGTGGAAGGCCATTGCCAGCGCCTTTGACGCTTTCTTGGTCGATCCGAAGTCGGTCGGTATGGGTGTCGGCATCCAGTACTTTCCCCTGTCCACCGGCGGCATTTTCGGCATGGAAAGCTGCACGCCCAGCGACTACGCGTCGCCGGAAGTGCCCATCGGCGTTCTGCCGGGAAACGCTGCGGCGATTACCAGTTCGATTAAGGCGCATGGCCCGAGCGGCGACACCCCCACGGGCGCGGCGCTCCAAGGAGCCATTCAATACGCGACGGTGTACCAGAAGAATCATCCAGACCACGCGGTGGTTGCAGTCCTGGCAACGGATGGCGAGCCGAACTCGATGTGCTCCAACGATAGCCTAAGCGTTATCTCTGGTTACGCCAAGGCGGCGGCTGGGGGCAATCCGAAGATTCTGACGTTCGTCATCGGCGTCGGGTCGTCGCTGGCAAGCCTCAACGCTATCGCGGCGGCTGGGGGCACGGGCCAGGCGTTCCTTGTGGACACGAACGGCAATGTTGTCACGCAGTTCCAGGCTGCCCTGCAGGCCATCCAAGGCAAAGCGATCGGCTGCGCGTACGCGATCCCCAAGCCGCCCGCTGGACAGAGCCTGGACTTTACCAAAGTGAACGTGCAGGTGACGTTGAGCAAGGCAGTCCCGAAGATTATTGGGTATGTGGACGATGCCAGTAAGTGCAACGCGAGCACGGGCGGGTGGTACTTCGACAACGCGGCTGCTCCGAGCAAGATTCTGCTCTGCCCAGAGACGTGCGGGGGCGTGACCGTGGATACGGGCGCGAAGGTGGATGTGCTGCTCGGGTGCTCGCGCGAGTCGGGCGACTAAGTGTATGGTGTATAGCAAGGGTCTTACTCTCTGCAATCGTTGATCATTCCCCGATGCCCATGCTGACAACCGAAGACGCTTCTGCTGCCAGACCCAGACTAGGGGCCAAGCAAGAGGCTATGTTGGCGCGCAAACTGCCACCTTGTAGCGTGCTGTGCATTGCCTAATGCCGTCCCGCCGCAGCGCTATGGGAGTTAGGCCCCCGCGCAGCGTTCGGCTGATCGAGCATGACAAAGCTGACCTATTCACCGAGCGGTGAATCGGCCTTTACGACCGGGGGCGTCGGCTTTGGCGGTGGTCCGCTCGGGCCGGCAGGACCAGCCCTAGTGCACGTTGTATATCAAACCCCTAACTCGTCTATTTTAGGCTCCTTTTCGACATCACCATCCCCGATCCTCCCCCACAGCCCGTCGACCGCCGCGTCCCGAATCAGCCACGGCCCCGGCGGCAGAAACGAGTACGCCGGCAACTTCGGCTCCAACCGCTCACCGTTGCGGAAATCGCGCGAAGCTAGGCGATAGGAACTCACGAATTGTTCACGTTTTTCCTCCAGCCGCTTGCGAATCGCCGAGTCGTGCGCAAACGCCTGAAAAGGCTTGGGCTTCTCGTCTTCAGGGTCGGGATTGCTAACCTTCGGGTTCTCCACAATTTTTGACCACTGGCGCGTCCGAGGCTGCCGGGTGGCGGGCACGTGCTCCGGCTGCGCGGCCTTGGTGTCGAACAGATGCCCTTCGAGCCCGACCGAGGTGTCCAGCGGCGACTCGCCCACCGCGTTCATCAAGTGCCGCATTTCA
>CAIMEY010000011.1 GCA_903840165.1 uncultured Myxococcales bacterium
GAACGTCGACTTCGCTGCGACAGAATTCGTCGCACAGCCATCACCTGGCCAATGTTGCGTGCGCTCGGGCGCGTCAATGTCCATCAGCCGGCCTGAGTCAGGCCAATTGGGATTGTATAGCAAGCCTCTATCTGCTCGTTGTGTAAGGATATTCGGCGAACGTCGACTTCGCTGCGACAGAATTCGTCGCACAGCCATCACCTGGCCAATGTTGCGTGCGCTCGGGCGCGTCAATGTCCATCAGCCGGCCTGAGTCAGGGGCATCGGGCTTGTATAGCAAGCCTCTATCTGCTTATTCTCTAAGCCAATTCTCCGCGACCTACCCCTTGACCCCACCCGCCGTCAGCCCGCCGACTAGGTGCTTCTCCACGGCATAGAACAGCGCCATCACGGGCACGCTGACGATGAGGGACGACGCTGCGAACAGGGACCACTGCACGTCCTTGTCGCCCACATAGTTGCGAATCTGCACCGGCATCGTGTAGGCCGTCTCCTGCGACAAGAACGTGTACGCCAACACGAATTCGTTCCACGCCGTCATAAACGAGAACAGCGCCGTCACCGCAATCGCTGGGGCTGAAAGGGGCAGAATGATGCGCCAGAAGATCTGCAAACGCGTCGCACCGTCAATGACTGCAGACTCCTCGATTTCCTTGGGCAAAGTATCGAAGTAGCCCTTGAGCGTCCAGGTGCAGAACGGTATCGCCGTCGTCGAGTATACCAGCACTAGGCCGGCCATCGAGTCCAGCAGCCCCAGGTCGCGCATCAGCACATATAGCGGAATCATAGTTAAAATGCCCGGGAACATCTGCGTCGCGAGAAAGCCCAGCAGGCCCATCCGTCGCCCGGGAAACTCGAACCGTGCAAAACCATAGGCAGCCGTGCAGGCCAGGGCGATACCGAATACGGTCGTAAGGCCTGAAACCAACAGCGAATTGCCAAACTGTCGGCCGAATAGCCAATGCCCCGCGGCGTCCTGTCGGCCCAGCACCGCGGAAAACGCTGAAAAATCAAGCTTATCAGGCCAAGGCCAGGCCGACGCCGATAGACCGCCGGTGCCAGAAAGCGCCATCTTCACCACGTACAGCACGGGATAGAGCGTGACCAGCGTGACGGGCACCAGCAAGAAATGAGGCAGTAGTTTCGCCCAGTTGAAGGTCGGCGCGCTTCGGCTCATGTACTCACCGCCTCGGTCGCGCGCGTCTTGCGATTGGTCAACAACGTGTAGCTCAAAAGCAGTAGGAAAATCAACACACTGTACGCCGCAGCAAGCCCGGTTCGGCGCAGGACGGTGAACGTGTAGTAGGCCTCGGTAATCAGAATGTCCGTCTTGCGCTCAGGACCGCCGCCGGAGACTAAGTAGATGACATTAAAGGCGTTAAACGTCCAAATCGTCCCGAGGATGATGGCAGGGAACAGGGCCGGTCGCAGCAGAGGCATCGTTACGTGGACAAACTTCTGCCAAGCTGTCGCGCCGTCGATGTCCGCAGCTTCATAGAGCTCTGTGGGGATCGACTGCAAAGCGCCCAGCGAAATCACCATCATGAACGGAAAGCCCAGCCAGACGTTGGTTGCCAGGTTTGCGGCGAAGTTGGTCAGCACGCTGTCGCCCAGCCAGTCGACCTTCGCCACGCCAACCGCCGATAACATCGCGTTAATTGGGCCATATTGGGTGTTGAAGAGCCATTTCCACGTCAGCGCTGTGATGTAGCTCGGCACCGCCCACGGCACGATGAGCAGTAGGCGGTACAGCGCACGGCCCCGTAATTGCTTGGCATTGAGCACCAGCGCTAAGCCCAGACCAAAACTGACGTGTAGGGCGATGTTGATCGCCGTCCACAGCACCGTCATCGCCAGCGTGCGCGCGAAGTGCGTGGAACTGCTGGGATCTAGGGCGGTGCGAATCACCTCGGCGTAGTTGTCAAAGCCGATGAACTGGCCGTCTTTGCTGACAAACGATAGCCCCACACCCACCGCGAACGGCACAAAGACCAGCACCCCCGTGGCCAGCATCGCCGGGCCGACATAGAGGTAAGGCGCAATGTCTTTGCGGAGATACGCGACCATGACCGCGAGCCCCGGCAGACACAGCCCGCAGACGGCGCCCAGGGCCAGGGCGCCAAACAGCAGCCAGGGCAGCGGCGCCGACGCCAGGGGCGCTAGGCCACCGTGCGGCACCAGCGCATCGGCCGCCAGCACCGCCACGCCGCCCGTCGTTGCCCGGGGCAGGGCGCCCAGCAGAGCCAGGACAGCCAGACCGGCAATCGCGTAGAGCACTGAAAAACCAGTGGAAATACGCCCTGGCAGTCGTCCCGCCAGCACTGGGGCCAGCAGCGCCAGCAAGAGCGGTAACAGCCACGGCCACAGCGGCGTGGGCGGGGCCTGGGGCAGTTGCAGCACCACACCAGCCACGCCTGCCACGGCACGTCGATCGGGGCCCTTGACGTAAGGCACACAAAACGCTTGGCGATCGCCGGCAAATGTCACCAGCATCTGGTCGGCGTCGAGCGCGCCGCCACGGCTCAGGGCTCGTTCCCCCGCCGTCTGCACTGGCCGGCAAGCCTGCAGCAACGCTTGGGATTGTTGTCCCGCCTGCACCTGCCCGAAGACCAGCTCAGCACCTCGAGAAATGCCAAACTCGTCGACGCCGCCAGTCGCCGCTACGAAGGCGTACTGCACGCTATCTGGCTGTCTTGCCTGCAGATCCAGCAGTTCGCCGTCCCGTGCTTTGCCACTCTGGTTGGCCGCCACGCGCGCGACTGCATCCGCCAAGGCCAGTCCCGCGATGCTTCGGGCGTGGGCAATAGCTTGTTTTTTCAGGGTCTTATGCCCGGCCTCAACGCCCGCAACCACGATCACGCCGAGCAGCATGGCCGCCATGGTCAAGGCCCAGGTTGGCGCCAAAACCTTTGCAGCAGTGCGGATTTGCAATGGCTCGCTCATTGGCGATTCAGTCCCCAGACCGGCGTGCGGGTGGTCGGCCTACTTACCTAGCTTGGCCAGGGCTTCCTGGATTTGCTTATCCGCTTCAGCCAGGGCATCAGCCGCCTTGGCTTCGCCGAAAATTGCCTTGCGCAATGCGGTGCTATACGGCGTCCAGGCCACGCCCGGCTCCACAGCGTTGGGCATCGGCACCGAGCGGTCGGCCTGCGCGCGAAACACTTTGACCACCGGATCCTGCAGCAACCGCGCGTTTTCATAAACCTTTACGTTGGCAACCATCTGGTGCCCATGCTCGAGCCGTGTCAAGGCAGCTTCATCGCTCGTCAGGTAGTCAAGCACTTGTAATGCTTCCTCTTTGTGCGCCGTTTTGGCGGAAAGCAAGACCGCCTCCGACCCCAAGTAGGGCAGCATCGGCTTGCCTTCTTCCACGGTCGGCAGGACAGCCACGCCCCATTGAATATCCTTACTGATTTCGCTGACAAACCATGGGCCACTGAACACAAACGGCGTCTTCCCGTCGTTGAACATCGCCGTAACCATGAAGCCGGTGACGCCCTTGGGCAGGATTTTTGCCTCTGTATACAGCTTCTTGACCGTCTCGATCGCCTGAATCGCCTGGGGCGTGTTGACCTCCAGCTTGCGCGTGTCCTCATTCCACACCTTACCACCGTACGCGTGCAGGAAGGCGGCGTGGGCATAGAGGTCCGCAGCATCGTAAGCCAGCCCGTACGCTTCGTTTTTGGGATCGGTAAAGCCCTTAGCCACTTCCACAAGTTGGGCGAGCGTGGACGGCGGGTCCTTGATCATCTTCTTATTGTAGAACAAAACCATGGACTTAAACGCCAATGGCAATCCGTAGATCGCGCGCTCATAAACCAGGGGCTTGACCGTCTGCCCCAGGAAGCGCTGCAGTCGGTCTTTATTGGCAAAATCGCCGAGCGGCGCAATCAGCCCGTCCCTGGCCCAAGTGCCAATCTTGTCGTGGGCGAAGACCAAGAGATCCGGCCCATTGCCATTGGGAATAGCGACTTGCACCTTGTCAATCAGGGCGTCAAAGGGCACCGCCAGCGCCGTCACGGTCAACAGCGGGTGCTTGGCGTTCCAGGCCGCCACCAGTTCATCCAGGGCCTTGCGCTCATCGTCGCGGTAGCTGTGCCACAACGTCAGGGTCACGGGAGCGGTCGGGGCTGCCGCAGCCGTCGGACTAGCTGCCGTGGGGAGGGCTGCGGGATTGTCTTTATTGATTGTGGGGTTAGCCCCTTGTACTACACCCGCCGTTGCGGGTCCCGTGGGCTTACTACAGCCCACCATGGCCACGAGCGCCAAGCCGAGCGCCAACATGCAATTCCGCATCAATCCCCCTAAGTTAACAAGCCCCATCGAGCTCGCCGATTCGTTGTCCCTGCGCATCAAACACGTGCAACTGGTCCCGTCGCAGCCGAACCGGCAAAGCGTCGCCCGTTCGCACCGTTGTCGCAGCATCAAGGCGCACGATCAACGCCGATTCCAGGCGTGTCTGGGTCGCCGAATCGCGCACCCAAGTCTGGGACGGATCGTGGCCCTGCAATGCCCCAAAAACAAAGGTCTCTGCCCCGAGCGGCTCGACGACTTCGACGTGCAGCCAAGCATCGGCCAGTTCAGGCGCAACCACTTGCAGGTCCTGGGGACGACAGCCAACTGTGCTTTGCCCTTGCTCAATTTTCGCCAGCACCTGCGCCGCCCGCCCGTCCAGCGTCAAGCGAATCCCACTTCCTTGCACGACGACTTGGTCCCCCTGCTGCTCGGCCCGCACGGGAAACAGGTTCATCGCTGGAGAGCCAATAAATGTCGCGACATACGTGTTGACCGGCCTCAAGTAGATCGCCTGCGGGGTATCGCACTGTTGCAGAAACCCGCCGTGCATCACAGCAATTCGGTCTGCCAAGGTCATGGCCTCCACTTGGTCGTGGGTCACGTACAGAATCGTCGTCTGTAGGCGCTTATGTAACCGCGCGATTTCTAGACGCATTTGCACGCGCAGCTTGGCGTCGAGGTTGCTCAGCGGCTCGTCAAACAGGAACACAGCCGGCTCGCGCACCACAGCGCGCCCCATCGCCACACGCTGACGCTGACCGCCGGACAGAGCCGC
The DNA here is from genome assembly GCA_903840165.1 of uncultured Myxococcales bacterium. Taxonomy (GTDB): domain Bacteria; phylum Myxococcota_A; class UBA9042; order UBA9042; family UBA9042; genus CAIMEY01. Next base: position 5,072 of record CAIMEY010000011.1, read on the forward strand.
CGGTTTGCGGTCGAGCAGAGGCTCCAGCCCGAGCAGTTGCGCAGCTTCGCCCACGCGCTTGGCAATTTCGGCCGCAGGCATCTTGCGCAGCGTCAGGCCAAAGGCCATGTTGTCGCGCACGGTCATGTGGGGGTAGAGTGCATAACTCTGGAAAACCATAGCAATATCGCGGTCGCGGGGGCTCAGGTCGTTGACCACCCGCTCGCCGATCTGCAGTTCGCCGCTGCTGATGGTCTCGAGGCCGGCCACCATGCGCAGCGTCGTCGACTTGCCGCAGCCAGAAGCGCCTACCAGCACAAGGAATTCGCCATCGGCAACGTCGAGGTTCAGCTTGCGAACCACTTGCACGTCGTCGTAGCGTTTCTCAATGTCTTTCAGCAGGACTCGCGCCATGTTGCCCAATCCATTGCTGGCCGCGTATGCAGCGCCAGGGCCCTTGTAGCACAGCCCCGGCCGTTCTAGAAGGGCCGCAAGCCGCGGAAGTGCCAGCCTAGAGGGCTGCGGGTGCGTCCAGAAAATTGTGGCTTTGGATTGAGGGGTTAGACCCTTGCTATACAACCCTAAGTGAAGCTTGCCGACCCAAGCGGCACCAAACCTCAGCACCGAGCGGTTGGCGATTCCGCCAGCCTCAGCAGTCAGTCCAGTTTGGCTTTAGCTTGGCTGTATGTCGAAAAGTACGCTTTCAGAACAGCTGGTTAGACCCTTGCTATACAGTGCCGTCTTTCCACGCACTGCCGTTTGGCCCCGCACTGCCGTTTTGCCCGGACCTCGCCAGCCCCTACTTGGTTTTGATGCGCAGCACCAGCGGAATCTGATTGACCGGGTTGCTGGTCACGGCCTTGTTCGCCGCATCCGCCCCCTGTGAGCCGACAAAGTACACCGACCCAGTATTGCCATCGATCCACGCCCGCAGCACGCCGGTGTACGCCAAGTTCGTGCCACACGAGATCGCGTCATTGCCCAGCAGAACCAAGGTGTTCCATGTCCACTTGCCTGCGGCGAAGCTGCCGTGCAGGACAAACCCCTCGCGGCACGTGGTGTTCGCTGCGTTGTTGAAGTCGCGGGTGCCGGCCAGCCATGCGTCGGTCGCCGTGACGTAGACGCCGTGAACGTTGTAGTCCGAGCCCCAGGCGTTGCCGGCGATGGTGCCCGGATTCTCCAGTGTCCACTTGTTGTTATCGAAGCTGTAGATGGTGCCCAGCGTGCCGGCCACGACCACGTGCGCGTTGCTGCTGCCGTGAATGGCCTGGAAAGCGCCCGTCGGCGGATTGGCGTTCGCATTGACCTGCACGACCAAAGACTGCGCGAAATCATTGGTATTTGCCACGGCCGTGCCGGTAGTGTTCACGTTGCCGCAGTTGAGCTGCGTCTGGCCATTCCAGTAGGCCACCATCGAGCTGCTGATCCCCTGGGCATTGGCCACAGTGCTACCCACTGCAAAGACGGCGTTATTGGCCGGCGAGAACACGTCCGCAATGTTGAGCGCCGCAAATGTATTGTTGCAGTTCTGGGCGCTGGTTGTGACCTGAAGGTAGCCGGTATTGCCCCAGGCACCGGTCGCAGGGTTGAGCGTGGCGCGGCCAAAGGTGGGGATTTGGTTGGCCGACGTTTCCGCGTCGCCGCCGAAGTAGTAGATTTGGTTGCCGTTGGCACCCACAACCTCGTCTACGGCCCGCAGTGGATGATTCATCGCGGTGGTCGGTCCGCCATTGGCCCACAGGCCACTGACGGCGTTGAACACCATGAAGGTCGGTGTGGTCAAAGTGCCGTTGGCTACATTCATATTGGCACCCACCGACAAGTTCAGTCGCACGTCGGTCATCGCCGCGCGCTTGCCGGTATTGGCGTTGGACTGCAGGCCCAACGGCGACTCGGTCAGGTTGGCCATGATGCCTTCAAACGGAAAGGCTACGGCACCTTGCAGGCCATTGTCTGAGCCAGCCGGGTAGATATTGCCCGCCGGTACGCGATCGATGCCCGTCAGTACGCCGCGCGAGGCATTGTTGGTGGTTTGGTACGTCACCATTTCCACACCCGTGCATACCGGACCTGCGCAAAACGCGTAGTTTTGGCCGACCGCCGCACTTGCGCAACTGCTGCCGAACGCTTTGGCCGTGTTGGCGCACCCGGCATTGGCCGTGCAGGCGTCCACCGTGCATTCCAGTTTATCATCACAGCTTTGCGTGGCAGGAACGACGCACTTGCCGGTCGTGCACGTGCCCGCAGGCTGGAAGGTCAAGACGTTGCAGCTCGCCGCCGCGCAGACGGTGCCGTTGGCCTGAACAGCGTTGACGCAACCCGTGTTTTTGTTGCAGGAATCCGTGGTGCAAGGATTGCCGTCATCGCACACCGGGGCGACGCCGCCGACGCAGACGCCCGCGGTGCAGACATCCGCCGTGGTGCAAGCGTTGGCGTCATTGCAGGGGGACGTGTTGTTGACATGCAAGCAACCCGCGACTTTGTCACAGGAATCCGTCGTGCAAGGATTGTTGTCGTTGCAGTTCGGTGCCACGCCACCCACGCAGTTGCCCTTGCCGTCGCAGGTGTCCGCGGTGGTGCAACTGTTGCCGTCGTTGCAGCCGGCGGTGTTGAACACGTAGAGGCACGCCTTGGCGACGTCACAGGAATCGTTGGTGCACGGGTCATTATCGTTGCAATTCAGCGCAATGCCGGGTGCGCACTTGCTGTTGACGCAGGCGTCGCCGTTGGTGCACGCGTTGTTGTCGCTGCACGGCGCATTGTTAGCCTTGAACTGGCAACCCAGTGTTTTGTCGCAGACATCGTCGGTGCACGGGTTGTTGTCAAAGCAGACCAGCACTGCGCCCGATTGGCAACTGCCGCCCGCGCAGGCGTCGCCGTTGGTGCACGCGTTGTTGTCGCTGCAAGCCACGGTATTATTGGCGTTTTGGCAACCAAGAACGGCGCTGCACGTATCGGTCGTGCAGGCGTTGCCGTCATCGCAGCTGCTGGTCGCAGGCGGGCTGCCGCAAGTGCCAGCGCTGCAGGTGGCGGCTCCTTGGTAGGTTAGGCCTGTGCAAGTGACCGCCGTGCAAGCGGTTCCGTCCGCTGCCGTCGTGTGCAAGCAGGCACCACCCCCGTCGCAACCGTCCTTGGTGCACGGGTTGCCGTCATCGCAAGTCTTGCCCACACCAGCGCATTTGCCGGCGCCGCAGACGTCGTTGTTGGTGCAGTTGTTGTTGTCGTCGCAGGCCAGGGTGTTGTTGGTGAACGTGCAGCCTTTGACCGCATCGCAAACGTCCGTCGTGCAAACGTTTTTGTCGTCGCAGACCGTCTTGCCGCCGCCGAGGCACTTGCCGTTGTTGCAGGCGTCGTTGGCGGTGCAAGGATCGCCGTCATCGCACAGATTGGTGTTGGGCTTGAACACGCAGCCGGCGATGGGGTCGCAACTATCCGTTGTGCAAGAGTTGTTGTCGTTGCAGGGCAGGGGAGCGCCAGCGACGCACAGGCCGCCGCCGCACTTGTCATTCTGCGTGCACAAGCTGCCGTCGTCGCAGTTGCCGTCAACGTTGAGGTGCTGGCAACCGTTGACCACGTCGCAAGAATCCGTCGTGCAGACGTTCTTGTCGTCGCAGTTGGTGACGCCCGTGCCGGCGCACTTGCCGCCGCCGCAGAGGTCGCCACTGGTGCACGCGTTCTGGTCATCGCAGGCCGCCGCGGTGTTGGTGAATACGCAACCCTTGGTCGGATCGCAGGAATCGGCCGTGCAAGCGTTCTTGTCGTCGCACACGACCTGGTTGGAGCCGATGCAACTGGCCCCGGTGCAGACGTCGCCACTGGTGCAAGCGTTATTATCGTCACATATCAGGGAGTTGGCGGTGTGCTCGCAACCCTTGACCGCGTCGCAGGAGTCATTGGTGCAGCCGTTCTTGTCGTCACAACTTATGATATTTCCAGAGATACACAGGCCGCTGCTGCAGGTGTCGCCAGCCGTGCACGCATTGCTGTCGCTGCAGGGGGTGCTGTTGTTGGCGTTGGTGCAGCCCTTGGCACCGTCGCAGATGTCGGTCGTGCAGCCGTTGCCATCGTCGCAACTAGTGACTTCGCCAGGCAAACATACGCCGGCGGTGCAGGTTGAGGCCGCTGTGTGGCTCAGCCCCGCGCAGCTCGCAGCGAGGCAAACCGTGCCGGCATCCAAGTCCGTGTGCACGCAACCTTTCACTTTGTCGCAGGAGTCGCCCGTGCACGGATTGCTGTCGTCGCAGTTCACGGGTTTGGTCATCGTGCAAGCACCGGCCGCGCACGTGTCGCCGGTCGTGCAGGCGTCATTGTCGTCACAACTTGCTGAATTATTGGCGTTGCTGCAGCCCTTGGCGGGGTCGCAGGCGTCGTCCGTGCAGGGGTTGCCGTCGCCACAGTTGATCGCCTCGCCGGGTACGCACGCGGTATCCTTGCAACTGTCGCCCAGGGTGCAGGCATTGTTGTCCGAGCAGACGGACGTGTTAGCCACGTGTAAGCAACCACTTGCAATGTCGCAGGAATCATCGGTGCACGGGTTCTTGTCGTCGCAGTTCGGGGCGATGCCGCCCACGCACTTACCACCGGCGCAGGTGTCAGCGGTGGTGCAGGCGCTGCCATCATCGCAGGCCGCGGTGTTGTCGACCGTCGAGCAACCCTTGGTCGGGTCGCAGGAATCGGTCGTGCAGCCGTTCTTGTCGTCGCATACCTTGGCGGCACCGGGCTGGCATTTGCCGGCGGTGCAGAGGTCGACCAGGGTGCAAGCGTTGCTGTCGTCGCAAGGCGAAGTATTGTTGTTGGTCGCGCACTTGCCGGTCTTGGGATCGCACAAGTCGTCGGTGCACGGATTGTTGTCGTTGCAGACCACGGCCGCGCCGGAAACGCAGCTGCCGCCTTGGCATTTGTCGCCGCTGGTGCAACCGTTGCCGTCCTCGCAAGCAGCGCCGGCGTCTAGGGCCTTGTTGACGCACTTCCCGCCGAGGCAAGTATCTGCCGTGCAAGCGTTTTTGTCGTCGCAGTCGGCATCGGCCTTGCAGTTGCAGGTGTTGACGCCACCGCACAGGCCGGCCACGCAGACGTCGCCGGTGGTGCAGGCAATGCCGTCGTCGCACTTGGCGGTGTTGGCGGCATTGACGCAGCCCAGGCCCGCTTGGCAGGCATCGTCGGTGCACGGATTGCCGTCGTCACACGATTTTGCCTGACCCGGCGCGCACTTGCCGGTGGCGCAGGCATCGCCCACGGTGCAATCGTTGCCATCGCTGCAGGTCGCGGCGTCGGCCAGGGCGACGTTGCTGCAGGCGCCCTTGTCGCAACTGTCGGCTGTGCAAGCGTTATCGTCGTTGCATTGCGTCACGTCGGTGCAGCCACAGCTCGGCGTGCCTAGGCAGCTGCCCGCCACGCAACCGTCGGCACTGGTGCAGTCGTTGCCATCGCTGCAAGTGGCTGCATTAGCAAGGAAAACGCAGTTGCCCGAGCCCTTGTCACAGTTGTCGTCGGTACACGGATTGCCATCGCTGCAAGTGGTCGCGGTGCCTGCGCTGCAAGTGCCGTCTTTGCAGACATCGCCGCTGGTGCAAGCGTCGCCGTCATTGCACACGGCCGTGTTGTTGTTGTGCGAGCAACCCTTTGCAATGTCACACAGATCATCGGTACACGGGTTGCCGTCATCGCAGGGATTGGCGGTGCCGTCGCCGCAGGTGCCGGCCTTGCAGGTCTCGCCCACGGTGCAGCCGTTGCCGTCATCACATGGGGTCGGATCGATGGCTGCATTGACACAACCCTTTGTTTTATCGCAACTATCGGCTGTACACGTCTTGCCGTCGTCGCAGTTCTTGGCAGGTCCACCCGCGCAAGCGCCGGCCGCGCAGGCATCGGCCGTCGTGCAGGCGTCGCCGTCATCGCAGGCGGCCACGTTGTTGGTGTGCGTGCAAGCAGCGCCCGCAGCATCGCAACCATCGTCTGTGCAAGGGTTTTTGTCGTCGCAGGCAGCAGGATCGCAGGCTGGGCCCGTGTCGAACGCTGTATCGGCTGCATCGGCAGCAGCGACGTCCGCGGCGTCAGTTTGCGCAACGTCTACACCGACATCCGCCGTGACATCGCTGCCGCTCGTGTCTGTCGCATCACCGATAACTGCGTCCGTGCCTTCTCCCGGCACATCCGTGACGCCGGGGCCCGCGGCCACCGTGTCTTGGCCGCAGCCCGTCGTCCATAGCAGCAGCGCGCTCAGCAAGAGAAAGGAGCTTTTCCAAAGATTACGCGTGGTTGTCGTTGTTCGACATTGGCCCATCGTCGCTGCCGCCTGCTGCCCACCCATGCTGCCTCCGTGTTTGCCCGAACTGGTGTCGTTGCCTGCTGCGACCGACGTCCTGTCAACTGGCCGTCGCCCCTTGATTTCTTTACGGTTCCATTCAAAAATGCCGGTTCCGCTCAAGATTGCCGGCGCATAGTAACTCAACTGGCGCGGTCGTAGCAGTCGAGATTTACAATTGCTCACCAACTGCCCAACTGCCTGCACAGCGTAGCGCATCGCTAGGTCTGCCGCAAAACATACTACAGCATCTGATGGTTATCAATTATAGCAATGAGTTGCGTCGAGCCTTGGTTCCTGCGATGTCGCCGCTCAGGTTGGGGCAGGCGTGTATAGCAAGCCTTTAACTTACTGTTCCAAATAGGAAAAATGGCAATGGGCCGTTTCCATCATCTCTCTGCCCCGAGCTCGGAGCCGCCCAGTCGCGCACCAGGGCATGTGCTACCGCGGTCGCCTTGGGGCCCAATTCGTAGGGTTGCTTCTTACAAATCTTTACAAGTTGCGGCCAAACCTCAGTTGTATATCAACCGTCTATTTCCTTGAAATTAAACAGGAAAAGTCGAAGGCCAGCCGATCGCGCCCACAGTTTACCCGCGCCCCAAGGGCCCGTACCCTGTGCATCGAGCGCCCGGGGTTCGTCGCCCTTTTGACATGGCTGCCAGGGACATTTGCCTTGCTTGAACGCGAGACCATTCAGCCGCCGCCGGCTCCGAGACCGACCTCAGCGCCGCGCCTGCAAGCGGGCCTGTGGGTTCAGATCTCACCTAATGTAGAGCACATCGGCCTGGTCCTGGACCTGCAGCAGCGGGTCACGGCTGTGGTTGGGCGTTCACGGGAAGCGCAGTTTCCGCTGGACGATTCCTGGCAGTCCCGCGCGCATTTTCGTGTTTCCCGTCAGTCGCCACCACCGGGATCTCAGGCCGAACCGCCTTGGATTCTTGAAGATTTGGCTACGCGAAATGGCACATTTGTCAACGGCGAGCGGGTGACCCAAGTCCAACTGTCTCCTGGCGACGTCGTTCGCGCTGGCGCCTCAGTGTTCGTCTTCGATACCGGTGCCCACGAACAGGCGAACCTCGGCCTGGTCGGTTGCTCCGCCGCCATCGATCGAGTTCGCAATCAAATCAGACAGTTTGCACCAGGCATGCGCCCCGTGCATATCACCGGCGAGTCGGGCACCGGTAAGGAATTGGTCGCCCAGGCCCTGCACGCGGCCTCCGGTTGTGCGGGCTCCATGCTCTGTTTGAACATGGCCAATATCGTTGCAAACTTGGCGGAATCACAGCTGTTCGGCCACCGGCGGGGCGCCTTTTCAGGGGCAGCCCACGATTTGCGCGGGGCCTTTGACGTCGCCGACCAGGGAACCCTGCTCCTCGATGAGGTGGCGGAACTCGAATCCAGCCTGCAGGCTAAGCTGCTCAGGGCCGTGGAAAGCGGCGAAATTCATCGAATTGGCGACGCCTTGCCCCACCGGGTCCAGGTTCGCCTGTTGACCGCGACGCACCGAGACCTAGCGCAATGGGTTGCCGAGAACCGCTTCCGCACGGACCTGTACTGGCGCATTGCCCACGAAATTATTGATATTGCGCCGCTGCGCGACAGGCCCTTGGACGTAGCGCCCCTGCTGGAACATTTCTTGACCCAGGCGGGGTTGCCGACGCTGACCGGAATCTTGAGGACCCAAGCCGGTGCCGCTTGGCACGCTGCGGATTTGCTGGAGCGCTACTTAGTCTACGATTGGCCGGGCAATGTGCGCGAATTGCGACAAGAAGCCTTGCGTTTAGGCGATTTTATGCGCCAACGCCTCGACCGCCAAGCCACAGGGCCCATTCCTTCGCTGGCCGAGGCGTGCAGCGACCGTTTGCTGCAGTTGCCGCCTCAGTCGCGGCGCGTTCCTGCGGCAAAGCCAGCGGCCGATCCTGCGGAAATCGCTAGTTTTATGGAAGTCTTATCGGATCCGGCGGCGCTGCGTCGCAGTATCCAGTCGAGAACTTCTGGAAATATCAAGGAGTTCTCAGAGCTTGCTGGGCGAGCCCTTGGGCGCAATCCCGCGACCGTCCGGCGGCAACTGTATCGCACGCTAGGCCTACCGCCTGCCGACACGCCGCTCCAGGACTAAGGCCGGTGACGTCAATTCGGTCGGTTCGATCTTCGAGAGCTGATACTCCGCAATCCATTGAAATAACAATGATATATGCGTATTCACCTATGCCCGGCGCGACGAACGCAGGGGAACCTCGGACCAGGGGTTGGGCCGCAGCGACCGTGCCATCCGCGAGCCCTGGGGCCGCACGCCTTCAAACAGGGGCGTGCGCTCAAAGGCCTCAGTGGGTTGCACGCCGGCGTTCACCAAGGCCTTGAAATCCTGAAACTCCCGCCACGCGCAAGAGTCCAGGCAAATGGCCACAACATCGGCCGTTCTGGCGCTCCATCGCAGCAAAAGTGCCGTAGTTTCAAAGGTATGTCGCGTGCCGTCCGCCGTCATTGCTTGGCAGCACGCGCGCTGGGCCGTGGGCAGCCAACCGGTGGGCTGACCTTGGGGCTGCAAATCATGGGCCATGCGAGACTCCTTGTGCGGGTGGGCGCACGGTTGCGTTTTCGCCGCGTTCTTGGTGCGGCATCACGGTAGCTTCAACCAGTGTAGCAAAGCTTGTGCCATCGCGCGGCTCGCGCAAATCGCTTGTAATAGTGCGGATGAGCGGCTGGGGCCTTGTCCAGGCAAAACGTGCAGGCAGCCGCGTGCACATGGGCAACTGTGCAACGCTTGTGCGCGCGCACACACCCAGGCCAATCCACGGTGGTGGCACGGAAAATCCAGCATATTATCGCGCTATTTCAATGGGTTGTCTGGATTTGGTCGGGGCAGCTACTGCCTCGGTGCTTCGCGCCACTGGCTGTGCACCCATCGCGCAACCGTCGATAAGGCAAGCGCTTGATGGGCTTGGTCCGTGCCTTGGGTCATCACGCAGAGCACGTACGGTTTGCCGGTGGGATCGACGACGCCACAATCATGCAGCTGAACCTCCCGGGCGTGCGGGTCCTGGCGAATGCCGAACTTATGGGCAACGGACACATCGGCTGGAATTCCATTGCGTAAACCATATTTATATTCCGCCTGCTCCAGCAGATCCCAGAACCGGTGGGCACAGGAGCCACTGCAGAGTTGGCCGTGCATCGTCGCGGTAAAGAAGCGGGCGTACTGTTCGACGGTGCTTTGAAAATCAGCGGCTTGCACCTGGGCAAGGTCGAGGTTGGCGCGCCGATACAGCAGGGCCATCGCGCCATCAGGCAAGCTCGTCTTGAGCAACCAGTTGGCATCATTGCGGGACTGAACGGCGACGCGGGTCAGCAGGTCCTGGACCGCATAGCGCTGGCCGGGGTTCAAATGGCCAGGCGTATTCGCCGGTTCACGGTCATTCTCGGTCGACGTCGGGAACGCCAAGGGGCGCGACAGCAGCGTGGGGTCGGCGTTCGCGGCTTCCAGCCACGCCAAAATCGTCGGTACTTTCCATAGGCTGGCACCGCGATAGACGGTATCGGCGCCTTCGCTAAGGGTCGCGCCCGTCGACAAATCCTCTGCATAAACGCTTAATTGTGTGACATGGTCGCCGTCAATAAGATGATTGGCCAATCCATGCAACTGCGCCTGCGTGTCCGGCTGCGGTGGCGATGGCGCGCGCAGGACGGCATGGGCACCCGCCTTGGACCGATCGCTGAGCGTCAGCCGGCCTAGCAAGAAGCCAATCGCCAAGCCCACTAGCGCCGCTAGCGCGATGGCCCACATGCGCAAGTTCCTGCCGCGTGGCGGTTTCTGATTGGGTGTCGTCGGCCGGGGCGGCAGCTGAGGACGGGCGAATAGCAAGCGCCAATCTAAGGTTTCAGTAGGGCAATCGGTCATCACTCGACTCCGCTGGCTAGCGTGGGGTTGTCCATTCGGCGGGCCAAGGCAAGGACCGGCGGACGCCCGTATTGAAGCGAACGGGTTGCCATGTTGCCAAGACGGATTCACACTCCTTTACACAGTCACACTGTTGATAATCATGTGTGAATGTGAAGGGCTGCCGCGTCTTCCCGGTACCCAGGTTCCGCCCAGACCAGACCCGCCTTCACGCGGTGCTCAGCAACTTGGCCCCGAGGCCCAACGTGGGCTTGGGCAGTCACTTGGCGCCGTTGCCGCCTCCACACCCCAGGCTTGCCTGCGAGGAATTGCAGGACGCTTTGCCGCTTTGGGCCGCTTCTGGCATGATCAGGCTCTCTTTGCCCGGGGTTTGCCGATGTTGGTTCGTCCTTGTCCCCGCCATGGCCCGGTGCCGGCGTGGTATATTGCTGTTGCTGTTTGCGCAGTTGTCGCGGCCTGCAGTCAAGCCAACTCGGGCGCGTCCAGCCAAACCGCGCACAGCGATGCCATCGGATTTTCCTTTGATATTCAGAATGATCTGGGTGGCTCCGCCGATATTGCCAAGGACACGGACACGACGCTCGCAGTCAATGACAACGGGTCGGACAGCACTGCAGGTGACAGCCAGGGTCCCGGCTCCTTTGGCGCGCCGTGTGTGACAAATGCGGATTGCGACAGCCAATTCTGCGTTCAGGACACCAGTGGCAAGGTCTGCTCGCAAACCTGCGTCACCACCTGTCCGCAGGGGTGGAGCTGCACCCAAGTGCAGAATACGCCAAGCGATACCACCTACATTTGCACACCGACCTTTGTGCACCTCTGCGATCCGTGCACTGATGCCAAGGACTGCAACTTCCCGGGATCAAACGGGAACCTCTGCGTAGCCTTGGGCCTGGACGGTGGCTTCTGCGGCGTAGCGTGCACCCTGGGCCAGGCAGGGGCTTGTCCCAACGGCTATGACTGTGAAAGTGTTGTGGATTCTTCGAGCGGAGCAGCTAGCAACCAGTGCGTACGGACGGGCAACGGCGCTTGCACTTGTTCGAGCTTGGCGGCGCAAAATGCGCTCATAACCCCCTGTAAGTCTTCCAACAAGTCGGGATCTTGCCCAGGAAAGCGCAGTTGCGCAAGTGGCGTGCTGAGCGCCTGCGATGCGCCCGTAGCCAGCACGGAAACGTGCAACGGCAAAGACGACGATTGCGACGGCACGACCGACCAGTTGCCCCAGCCGATCCCTTGTAGTCATCAGAATTCCTTCGGTATTTGCTCGGCCATGGCCAGCAGCTGTAGTGAGGGAATTGCCGTTTGCCCTGCCGCTGTGCCCGCCGCAGAGGTCTGTAACGGCGTCGACGACAACTGTGACGGCAAGACCGACGAAGGCCTATGCGACGACGGAATCGTATGCACTACCGATATTTGCAACAGCGACGGCACTTGCAAGCACCTGCCAGGCAGCGGCGATCCGTGCGACGACGGCGACATCTGCACCGGCAAGGACCTCTGCGTGGCCGGTATTTGCACAGGGACGGCAGGTACGGGCTGCGACGACGGCAATCCCTGCACAGCCGATACCTGTGACAAAATAAGCGGTTGCCAGCACAAGAACCAGGACGGCCCTTGCGGTGACGACGGCAATTCTTGCACCTTGGACCAGTGTGCCAGCGGCACCTGCGACCACCCGGCGATGCCCAGCGCTTCGCCCTGCACCGACGATGGAAACCCTTGCACAACAGATACTTGTGACGGAAAGACATGTACGCATCCGGTCGCTGCGGTCGCGAGTCCTTGCCCCGATGACGGTGACGGCTGCACGGCCGATCTCTGCGATGGCAAAGGCAATTGTAGCCATGCCATCAAGCCCGGCTTCTGCGCCATCGGTGCCCAATGCGTCCAGGCCGGCACCGCCAAGCCCGGCGACGCCTGTCAAATCTGTGATCCTGCTGTCAATCCAAAGGCATGGACCAGTGCTGAGGGAGCGCCCTGCGATGACGGCGACGGCTGCACCGTCAGCGACGCATGTGGAGGCGGCGTCTGCAAGGGCGTCGCCAAGGATTGCACCGCCTTGGATAGTGTCTGTAGCATCGGGAAATGCTTGAACAATCAATGCCAGGCCCAGGCCAAGCCGGGCAATCCCAACTGCGATGACGGCAATCCCTGCACGGTTTCGGACATCTGCAGCGGCGGTCAGTGCGTTGGTGCTGCGATGAATTGCAGCGCCTTATCAGATAGTTGCAGTGATGGCGTCTGTGCGGGCGGTCTATGCGTCAAGCAGGCCAAGGCCAACAGCTGTGATGACGCAAACCCCTGCACGATCAACGACTCCTGCGCCGGCGGCGGCTGCAAAGGCGTGCCCATGGACTGCAGCGGCCAAAGCGACGTCTGCAATGACGGCGTGTGCGTCGCGGGCGGTTGTCAGGCCAAGGCCAAGGCCAACGGTTCGAGCTGCAGCGACGGCGACGCTTGCACGGTCAATGACCAATGTACCGGTGGGAAATGTACTGGCAGTGCAATGAGTTGTGCGCTTTCGGCCGACATCTGCAATGACGGCGTCTGCAGCGGCGGCGCCTGCCAGAAGAAGCCCAAAGCCAATGGCCTGGTCTGCAATGACGGCGATTCTTGCACCTTGAGTGACAGCTGTCAGAGCGGCACTTGCAAGGGAACTGCGAAAGATTGTTCAGGTTCGGCCGACGTCTGCAACGACGGCATCTGCAGCAACGGCGTCTGCGGCAAGAAGGCCAAGTCCGACGGTACGGTGTGCAATGACGGCTCGACCTGCACCAATAATGACCAATGCCTAAGCGGAGTTTGCTCGGGTACCGCCATCAAGGATGCCTACGAGCCCAACAACAGCTCGCCTGGTGCTGCGATCGCCGACAAGACCGACTGCGAGGACCCCGCCAGCTTGGCCGCGAGCATGAGCCCGGCGGGCGATGTCGATTGGTTCAATTTCACCGCCAGCGACAAGTCCTTTTGCACCATCAAGCCCGCGGTATGGCTGACGAATTTGGCGGCCGACTACGACGTGTGCATGTACTACCAGTGCAATAACGGTACCACGGGCTCCGGATCCTTGGATTGCGCAGCAGGTACCAAGGTTTCCAATGGCCCCAACGGCTCTTGGGGGTGCTGTTCGACCGCGGCCGGCACGACCAGTGAGTACGCGCGCATCAATCCGTCGTGCTCCTTTCTGGGCACCGGCGATGACGGTGGCAAGGTCTGGATCGACGTGACGCCCAAGTCCAACGCGTCCATGTGCGGCGGCTACATCCTGCAGTGGACGGCCAAGAGCTAATTGAAACCACGACGGTTTTGGCGTGCGGCCGGCGTCCCGCTGCCGAGTAGGGACCGCCTGTGCCTAATATGCTACAAAATCAACGCATTACACGGTAGCCCGATCCAGGCGTCGCTTGCGCAGCACCGATGCGACCACGCCAGCGCCCAAGATGGCGACAATGGCCAGCAAGGACTGCCAGTTGGCGACATGAATCCAGCGCGCAATCAGCATCTTAACGCCAATGGTTGCCAGCAAAACCACCAGGCTGAACTTGAGGTAGTGAAACTGGTCGATGAGGCCGGCTACGGCAAAGTACAAAGACCGTAATCCCATGATTGCAAACACATTAGACGTAAATACCAGGAAAGGATCCTGCGTCACGGCGAACACGGCCGGGATCGAATCGACGGCGAACAGGATGTCTGTCGTTTCCACCAGCAGCAGCACCAGCAGCAGCGGCGTGGCGGTCCTGCGACCCGCGTGGCGGACAAAGAACTTATGGCCTGCAAAGGTCATAGAAACAGGGATGAATCGCCGGGCCGTCCGCACGACCAAGCCCTGTTCCAGGTCGGCTCCTTCGTTCTCCTTGCTCACCGCCATACGCATGGCCGTGAACACCAGCAGGGCGCCGAACACCTCCATCATCCACGAGAATTGATGAATCAAGGCCGCGCCTAGGCCGATCATCATGCCGCGCAGGACCAGCGCGCCCAGGATGCCCCAGAACAGCACGCCGTGTTGCAGAGGGCGAGGGACCTTAAAGTGGCCAATAATCAGGGCGATAACGAAGATATTGTCGACCGAAAGCGAGTACTCGACGACGTAGCCTGAGAGAAACTGCAGCACCGCGCTGGCCCCATCTGCGCGCAGGGCGGGCGTATGGCTGTAGCCAAGTGCGGCGACATGATGTTCGTAAAGGCTATAAATCACACCGCTAAACGCCAAGGCGACAGCGACCCATAGGCCCGTCCAGCGCAAACTTTCGCGGAACTCGATGACATGGTCCTTGCGGTTGAGGACGCCCAGGTCTAGAGCTAGGCAACCGATGACAAACAGGACGAAACCACCCCATACCAGCCACATCATCGTTGAACTCCACTGCGCAAAGAAGCTGGTAATTCTGAGGGATTTCCTGCGCCATGCAAGCCGCATTCGCGGTGGGTTTCTTGTTCCCACCACCAGCGGGCTTGCCGCTCGTGCTCGCCGGGAGCCAGCGCGCGGGTGCAGGGCTCGCAACCGATTGAAACGTAACCTTGATGATGCAGTTCATTGACCGGCACCTGGGCCGCGCGCAGATAGGTCCAGACCTGCGTCAGACTCCACGACGCCAAGGGATTGAACTTCACCAGTGGCTGGTTCGGTCGAGAAAAGGACGTATCTACATGGACTTCTGGGATATCCTGCCGCGTTGGACTTTGGTCGCGCCGCTGTCCCGTCAGCCAAGCCCGTCGCCCAGCCAGGGCCCGCCGCAGCGGAGCTACCTTGCGAATACCACAGCATTCTCCGTGGCCATCCTGGTAGAATGAAAACAAGCCCTTCTGGCGCACCATCGGTTCGAGGGCGCCAGGGTCTGGATAAAAAACGTCAATCGAAACAGCGTACTTATCCATGACTGCCTGCAAAAGGCGGTAGGTCGCAGGTGGCAGTCGGCCCGTGTCGAGCGTAAAGATTGGAAATTTCAGGCCTTCTTCATGCGCCATGGCTACCAGCGCCACATCCTCGGCGCCGGAGAACGACAGCGCGGCATCGCGGCCAAAGGCCTGCCAGGCCAGGTGCAGTACCTCCTGAGGCGGCCGATTGCGTAGTTGTTTGGCCCAGCTACTGACTTGGTCGTGCACGGCTCCTCCTGCGCGAACCCTACCCGCATTTGCGGCGGCCGTCCAACGGAGCAGTCGATTCTGGTCCTGGAATTCTCGCTATTCGTCGAGCCGAATACCACGATGGCCCTGTAAAATCAAGGCGTTATCAGGTGCGCACACGATGGGCAGGCCGGGTCTCGCGGCGTCAGCACCTGCGTAAACTGCATCGTCAGCGCGTCGCAACACAGTAGCCGACCCACCAAGGATTGACCTATGCCGAGAATAAGCTTTATCGTTTCAGTTGCTTGGATAGTGCCCAGGATACCTGGCAGCACACCCAGCACGCCGGCCGTATCACAGGCAGGGGACAGGCCCACAGGCGGTGCTTGGGGAAATAGACAGCGATAACAAGGGCCTTTGCCGGGCATAAAGACCGTGGCTTGTCCCTGAAAGCGAAAGATGGCGCCGTGAACCTGAGGCTTGTTCAGGGCCAAGCAGACGTCGCTGATGAGGTAGCGGCTGCGCAGGTTGTCGGTGCAGTCAACAACAATATCATAAGGTTCAATGAGTGAAACGGCATTATCGGCGTCCAGCCTCTGCGCCACAGGTTGCACCCGGACCCGGGAATTCAGCCTTTGCAGCGAGGCCTGCGCGCTATCCACCTTGAGCCGACCGACATCCATCTCGCCATGCAGCAACTGCCTTTGCAGATTGGATAAATCGACAACGTCATCGTCGATGAGGCCGATCTCGCCGACCCCCGCTGCCGCCAAATACATGGCGACTGGACTGCCCAGGCCGCCGGCGCCAACAATAAGTACCTTTGCGGCCAAGAGCTTATGCTGGCCGGCCTCGCCGACTTCTGGGAGCAGCAGGTGGCGCTGATAACGTTGAGCATCCACAGGTGCTAGCGTCGTTTCCTGCGTACACGGCAGCCCATGGGACTGCCAAGCCGCAATGCCGCCTTTGAGGGAAGATACGATTGTATATCCAAGGGCATGGAGCTGCTCGGCCGCCAAGCGTGACCGCTGCCCATGGGCGCAATAGACCACCACGGGCGTATGTATAGCAGGCAGCAAAGTCGCTATTGTGTCAGGCAAATCTGCCAAAGGCAGGCGCAGTGCATCCGGCAGGCAGCCGCTGAGCCATTCGCCCGGCGTGCGCACATCGACTAGGACAGGGCGGTCCCCGGCATTAGCAAGGCGCTGTTGCAGGGACAATGCGTCGATTTCGTTGGTAAAAGCGGACATTTTGCTGGTCGCGCTCCGGCGATAGCCTAGCCCTGGTGCGAATCGGCGTCAAGCTGTTGTAAATACATGTCAAGTTCCGCAAAGGCGAGGTCCCAGCCCTGGCGAATCGCATCCAGCAATACGTCTGCTCGCACCGGCACTTCGGTCTGCGGCAGCGGCGTCAGCACGGTGACGACGCAGCCATGGGCTTGAGGCGCGATGGCAAAGCGAAAACTATCAGCGAGTTGGTCATCATCCGGGGCCGGCTCCGCCTCAGCTTGTCCCGGCTGGGCGCCAAGCCACGTCAACGTAGCGGTAAAGGGCGGGTCCAATTCCGTCCAAGTTCCGAGACGTTCCCAGGCCTCGCCATCCTCATCCTGCCACTTGGCGTGCACGTACCCGCCTACGGCAACGTCACTGACTGCATGGTCACAAAACCAGGCTGACAGTCCGGAACTACTTGTAAATAGTTCGTAAACCCGCTCGGGCGTCGCGGTCAGGAACTTGCGGACAATCACGGGCTGATTCATGGGCTTTTTCGCTGAAGGCGGTTGTATAGCAAGGGTTGAACTACTTATTCTTCTTGCCTTTTTTGCCAGCCTTGTCCGCAGGCACCTCGGTCGGCTGGGGGGCCGGCTTGGCCACCACCGGATCCTGGGGCAGACCGCGCCCAAGGTTCTCCATCAGGCTAGTCACGCACACCGAAGGCTGCAGCCGATGCAGTTCCAAATCCGCATCATCCAAAATGGTTTTGCGCTCTTCGCCCGCGGGCAGTCCTTGGTCTAGCATCTCAAAGATGCTCGGAGCGCACCCTGAGCGCTTGGTGAGCTCGACCGCCAACTGGGCGAAGCACTTCTGTCCGCCGCCATAGCCAACCAAGAAGCCAGCGACTTCATTGGATTCAAGGAGGTCAGCCAGCTTGGCAATCGCCGTGCAATCGGCCTTGTTGTTGTGCACAATCTGGGCATGGGTCCAGCGGGCCAAGAACAAGTCACCCAACGATTGATTCTGCATACGGAAAAGGTCGGGCTCGGACGCCTTGAACAGCGACGATTGGAACAGGCGTTCGCACACCGCCTGCTTCTGCCCGGCATCGCCTTCCGCCACGGCGACGCAATCCTGCAATGTATAGGCTAGGTTGCGCTGACCGGCCGAGGGCTTCTTGGCGTCGACCATGCGGTCGATGATGGTGAGAATGTCCGCCGGCATGGCCGGTACACCCTGGAGATCTTTGAGCAATTGTGCCTGGGCAAAATACGCGTACACCTGGGCCCGACTGCTGGCGAAGACCTTGGGCTTTTCACCGCCCGGCGGCATCGAATTATGGGCAACCCGTTGAACGACCTCGATATCTCGGTAGGTCGAAAGGTGCGGGAAGTAGCAGCGGTCAAAGACCGTCACCTTGCGATCCAGACCGTAGCGCTTGGTAAACTCTTTGAAATTAGCCAGTTCTGCCGGGTCTTTCACTTTTTGCGCGACCGCCGCCTCAGACTCATCGCAAGTCAGCCCCGGGATCTCGAGGCGGGCATCCACGGTCTCTAGTCCATAATTCGCTGTAAAAACAGGCGGGCGCGTCATCACCATCGCATGGGCGTGCGGGGCCACCTTGGTCACAAAGGCGTCAACGTGGGCCACGACCTGCTGACGCTGCATGAGCGGCACTTCATCCAGCGAATCAAGGATGACCACGACCGTCCTATCGCCCAAAGCGCCACGGTAGGCAGCCTCGGCACCGGCGGTCGTATCCAGCTGTAATTGCCGGGCAATCGCTACGGCAATGCCGTTCTGTCCGGCCGGATTGCTGTCGAGCTTGAAGGCCACGTCGGTGTTGAGATCGACGCGAAACACCGGGACTTTCTTGCAGGTTTGCGCGCTCAGCGACTCAGCCAGCTTGGATTTGCCCGTGCCGCCCCGCGCCATCACCAGGGCCGTGCGAATCCGCGTGCCCGGTCCCGTAAGCGCTGCGACAAAATCGCTTTCCTTCAAAAAGCTATGCGGAGCCTTGACATCGGCCGTTGTCGGCGTCGCGTCCGATGGCCATTGATGGACCATAAGTTCCACGGGCGCGTAGTCCTTGGCGGCTACCTCTTTGTCATGATCTGCGGCGAGTTTGCTGCAGGTTTGCTCGTACAAAGAGCCCGCCCGGTCCAAGCCAGCCGTGGCCACTTGCTTGGGCGCGCCGCAGGCCCAACTCAAGGCACTGAGCGTTGCCAGGCCGATATGTGTGAAATAACTTGTTTTCATAGCCTTTTCCCTATTCATCCTGCCGGTGGTGCGGAACGCGTCCCCAAGTATGCGGCCAGGGCCTTGCGTTGGCAACTTTGGCCCAAATCAGACGCAAAAGAGCTTTATTGACAAGGTGATGCTGCGGGCGCTGCCCCTACCCAAGGCGGGACAGAGGCCGGCCGTCAAAGCCGAGCAACACCGGTTCCGGCTCGAGCCACACGTCGCAGGTGGCGAGCACCTGCCGTTGCACGTGGCTTGCTAGCCCAAGAATCGCATCCGCCGAAGCGCCGCCGCGATTCACCAAGGCCAACACGTGCTTGCGCGACAGGGCAGCCAGAGGGTGATCGGGCAAGGACTGCCCCTTGTGCAGTCCCGAGCGCTCGATCAGCCAGGCGGCCGACAACTTGACACTACCATTCGCCTGCGGCCAACAGGGCATCATTGTAGGCGAAAACATCGCACTTAGGGTCTGCGCCTGTTCTGGCATCACCACGGGGTTGGTAAAGAAGGAACCGCAGCCATGGCTATCGAAGTCATTGGTATCATAGCACATGGCCTTGCTTCGGCGCAGCGCCAGGACCGCTTCGCGCACCCGCTCCAGGCCATCGCGTCCTGCCGTCAAGGGCAGCGAAAGCTCCTGCATTTGCAGGGCTTCCCTGAGCTGAGCGTAGGCAATCGCTGGCGTACCGCCCGGCTCCAATTGCAACTGCACCTGCAGCACGATGTACTGCTGCGGATGCCGTTTGAAGTAGCTGTCTCGATAAGCGAATTGGCACTGCTCGCGCTCCAGCCACAGCACCTGACCGTTCTGCCGATCCAGCACCTGCACCCGGGTCAAGGTCTGGTCCAACTCCTGGCCATAGGCGCCAATGTTCTGCACAGGTGCCGAGCCGACCATGCCCGGAATTCCCGAAAGACATTCCAGCCCTTGCAGACCAGCCTGCACAGTGGCAATCACCAGTTCGTCCCAACGCACGCCCGATTCTGCGCTGACCTGCCCGTGTTGCGTCCACTGCAGGCGGTTCGCCGCCGGACGCAGCACCACGGCATTGAGCCCTGCGTCAGCCACCACGACGTTGCTGCCACCGCCCAGGACTTGCACAACCAGCTGATGTTGCTTAGCAAAAGCAAGCGCTTGGCGCCAGTCGTCGGCCGTTTCTGGCTCCGCAAACCAACGCGCCTTGCCGCCAACGCCCAGCGTGGTGAGCGGCGCAAGAGGCTGATGCTCAAGCCATTTCATCGCTTGACTTCCGCCAAGAGCTCGCGGCCGTATTTTTCCACTTTGCGCAGGCCCATGCCACGAACCTTGAGCAATTGGTCAAGTGTTTTCGGCTGTTGCGTCGCAATCTCCAGCAACGTCGCGTCGGTCATCACCTGATAGGCTGGCACGTGTTCCAACTGGGCCCGCGCCTTGCGCCACGCCTTGAGCTCGCTGACAAGTTCTGGATTTGCCTCGGCTTCCGCCTGCTCAGCATCCACTGCAGTGGGTCGTGTCCGCCGCGCAGGCTTGGGCGTCTTGCTCTTGGCGGTCCCGGTCGCGCCCAGGGCCGTTTCCAGGCGCAGGCTGTCAAGCCAGGATGACTCCGTGGGCAGTTCGTCCGCCAACACCAGGGTTCGATAGCGGATTTCCTGGCCGTCCTTGTCAAAACTGGCTTCTTCCAGGCGCACCCAGCCGCCGCGCTCCAAGGCCTCGACAAACACTTGAAAAGCTTTGCGATCGAGATGGCCAAAGTGGTCGCGCTGAATCTTGCCAATGCTCACGGGCCGGTGGGTCGGGGCGCAGTCAAGCAACGCCTGCAATTCTTTGCGTTCTTGCGCATTAGGCGGCCGTGTCTGCCGCACCAACATGGCCTCTGGCGCGCAGGCGTCGCAAATGCCGCAAGGCCGATGGGCATCGGTATGATCGCCAAAATACGCGATTAATGCCTGCATTCGGCAGTGACTGTCCTGGGCCAGGAGGAACACCTCTTCGGTCTGCGCCAGGCGGTGCTGCCTTTGCTCTTCGTACTTGGTGCGCCAATCCGGACAATTCTCGGTCATGTCGCTGACTTGGTCGTCAAAGTCGATTTGCACGGCACCCAGGCCAAACAACTTGTCCAGCGCCGCTTCCGCAATCTCAAGGCTTAGTTTGCTCCGCTTGAGCACCTTGTCGCGCGCCACGCCTTCGGTCGGCACGTGTCGCAGCAGAGTCAGCAGATCGGCCAGGGGCGGGTAGGACTTGTCAAACAAAAACTCATGAAATTTGCGATCTTGCCAGGAGTAGAGGGCGATCGCGTGCGACGGCAGCCCATCCCGACCCGCGCGGCCAATCTCTTGGTACCAGTTTTCGATCGAACCGGGCAGGCCCAGGTGTAATACCGTGCGAATATTGGCTTTATCGATGCCCATGCCAAAGGCCACAGTGGCGACGATGACATCTAAGCGCCCACTGGCAAAGGACTCTTGCACCTTTTGCCGCTTTTCCGTGTCCATACCGGCGTGGTAGCCCGCGCACTTGAGCCCCTGATCACGCAAATGCTTTGACAGATCATCGACTTCTTGGCGGCTTAGGGCGTAGACGACCGCGGGTCGCATCGTCGGGTCGGCCAGCACCCGGGTCGCCACTTCCTGGCGCGCTGGCTTGGGGCACTGGGCGATCTCGATGGCCAGGTTGTCTCGGCGAAAACCATGAATAAACTTCTTGGCTTGCGGGATACCTAGCTGGCGAATGATGTCCTGTTGCACGCGGACCGTCGCCGTTGCCGTCATCGCCACGATCGGCGCGCCGCTTTGCCGCAGTTCGGGCAGTCGCTCGCCCAAAAGCCTGTAATCAGGGCGAAAATCGTGTCCCCACATCGAGATGCAGTGGGCCTCATCGATCGCAATCAGCGCCGGCGGTCGTTGGTTAAGCCGCGGCACAAACCCGGGCACCCGCAGGCGTTCGGGCGCCACCATCAGAAAGTCCAGTTCTCCCGCCAGCCAAGCCCGCAGCGCGGCCTGCTGCTGACTGCGTTCACGGCCCGAATGGATGCGTTCTGCTCTTAAACCAATGGCTTGCAACTTGGCCGTCTGATCTTCCATCAGGGCGATGAGCGGACTGATGACCAAGGTTGGACCGCCACGCAGGATGCCAGGTAGCTGATAGCACAAGGATTTTCCGCCACCGGTCGGCATGACCAGCAGGGCATCGCTGCCAGCAATCACGGCGTCACAGACAGCACGCTGATGCGGGCGAAACTCTTTCAAACCAAAGCGTTGGCGCAGCACGGTCAGGGCGGCGTCGACGATCGGCAGGGGCGGCTTTGGGCGGCTAAGGGTCATGGGCCAGGGCAGCGGCAGGGGGAGCGCCCGCAGCAGTGGACCCCAGACCGTGCCGCGATGCAAGCGTGCCCGCTGGACGCAGCCGTATCACTCTAAGATTGCGCGAGATTTACCGATTGGGCCGGGACTTTGACAGCGCTCGCAGCAGTGCCACCATGGCCAAAGCGTTAGGCGCTGTTCCCTTAGGCCGGGCGCGCAGAAGGAATAGGCAAATGGTTGAAATTCTAGAGGCTGATGAGGCCGCAGCGCTGGTTCATCACCTCCGTCTGCATTTGCAGGACAATGGCAGCAATGGCGTGGTGTTTGCGCCAGCGGAAGCCAGGGAAATTACTGAAACGGCAGTGCAAATCCATGCGCGCGCCAAGCAATGGGCTGAGGGCCTGCGCCGCAGCGTCTACGACCCGCAGTGGCGCCGCGTCTGGGTCCTGCGCAATCCGCAAGTGCCTGAACATATGCGCGATGGACGTTCCGATGGCGCCATCGTCGGCCATGTCGACCTCCGCGGCGGTGGCTTTGCTTCGGAACTGCATCGCTGTCGGTTAGCCGTTGGTATTTATACGCAATTTCGTGGAATGGGCCTCGGCAAGCTCTTGGTGCAGGAGGCGGTCGCTTGGGCCCGGGCCCAGCCTGGTCTGGACTGGATCGACCTGGGCGTGTTCAGCCACAACACCGCGGCGATTCACGTCTATCAGGGTGCGGGGTTTGCGGAAATTGGTCGGGTGGAAGATCGGTTTCGCATTCAAGGCGGCAGTGTCGACGAGGTTCTCATGGCGATCAAGGTAGCGCGAGAGCCCGTGACTCAATAACTGCGCGTTATATCAGCGAATTTTCTGTCACGACGCGGGCCGCGATCATGGCGGGGTCAGTGGGAGAAGTATGGGTTGGCACCGGTGGAGTGGTCGGTCACATCGACGATCTCGCCAAGTTCCGGGAACTTCTCGCGCAGGCGGACTTCAATCCCTTGCTTGAGCGTCACCGACGACGAGCTGCAGCCATGGCAGCCGCCGCCAAACTCCAAATGCACATTGTTATCCTGGACTTCTACCAAGCGAACATTGCCGCCATGGCCTGCAACCGCCGGATTGATCTCAGCGTCGATAAGCCACTGAATCCGTTCGGCAAGGCCAGCATCCTGGGCCGGACCCTTGGGTTGGTCGGGATTCTCAAAGTGAAACCCGGAGAAGTCGGCTGTCTCGACATAGTCGACGGTGCCATTGCCGAAGCGTTGCCAGGACTTCTCGTCGACGTAGACCGTGAGCCCATCGGCCACCAAGGTATGGTCTCCCGGCTTTTCGGCGGTCTCAAAGTCCAGGTCGTAGAAGTAGCCTTCGGGCCCGCCAAGGTCGACGATGATGCGCAAGCCGTAGCCTGCCGGTTGATGTTTATCTCCCATTTCACGGACTTTGACGACGGCGGTGCTTGTAATCTGCATCAAGGCTCCCAGGTGGCGGGGGCCAAAGGGCCGCCCAAGTGACCCGTGAATCCTAGCCAGGACCGTCGCCCTGTCAATGTCGGACCAGCTAAGTCCGACATGCGTCTCGCTATTTCTCCGGCGAAGCGGCGTCATCGTCGACGCCGCCGGTGGGTATCGCGGGTGCAGAACCTTGCCTTGGTGCGGGATTGGCCGCCTTGGCTGCAGGGGCCGTGGGCGTTGCCGCGCTCGGGGTTGGCGGGATCGCAGGTGCAACGCCAGGCGTCGGTGTCGGCTGCACGGGCAGGGGAACCCCTTGTTTTCCGGACTTTTGCGATCGCAGGTCGTCCAGAGGTACCTGCCATTCTTGGGCTCGGCGTTCGCGCAGGGCGATCAGCTTGGTCAGCCGGCCCTGCAGGCGCGTGACATCGGGCCCGCCGCCACGTCCATCGACGGCCAGTTGCTTGGTCGCCGCATCCAAATCCCCTTGCTCCATCATCAGTTCGGCCAGGCGAAGATTGCCGCCAGCGACGGTCGCCAAGGCCCGCACGCCCGGTCTCAGCTTTGGCCAAACGGTGGACGGAGGCGCAACCAGCGCCAGAACGCCACGAAAACGCGGCGCAGGTTCAACGAGCATCACGCCGGCCGGGGCCACGGCGACAAAGCGCATGCCATCGGCAGCCCAGGACAAAGCACGCTGGCGATCTCCGGGAACAACCTGAATCGTCTCAGGGAGATTCCACTCATGCCATCCCGGCTCCTTGCCCTTGTCGATACCGGCGCGCCACGCCCGCAGGCTCAGCAGGTGCGGGCAGCCATGATCGGCCTTGCGCGGCCAAGTCCCTATCAGGCCGTTGGAATCTCGCATCCAATCCAGATCGACCAAGGCCGGCGGCACCGGCGTGCGGTGAATCCGCAGGTCGCCGCCGCCAAAGCGTCCCGTCGCCATCAGTGCCCCGGCCGCCGCCGTCACTTTGTACTTGGTGTTGGGCGACACGGCGGTCAGCTGTTGCCTCAATGCCTCATTGGGCCAACCTTCATGCGATTCCTGTTTAATTGGGCCTGGTTGGCTGTTGTCACGGCGAATTCGCACCCGCCGCTGGCCAGTATACGGACTACAGTTGCCAGGGGTCGGGGCATTGCCCTGTCCGATTAGTAGCGTGAGATCTTGAGATGTTGCGTCGCCGGCGCCGAGCAGGTCGACGATGACTTCACCGGCGCGCAGGGCTGCACGCCCCAAGGGTTGGGTCTTGGCGGTCTCGGCATCAACAGCAGTAACTTCCCCTTGCGATGTAGCGACATAGAGCCAAGTACCATCGCCTGAAAACCCGAATCCCGCGACGCTTCCGACCTGCAGCACCCGTCTGCGCTCCAGCGTAAAGGCATTGGTAATCAGCACTTTTTGGCCGTCACTGCTGGCAATTTCGACGCGATAGGGCGCGTTCTCGATGAGGGCCGTGACCGGACTTGCCGCCGGTTTCCCTTTGCGCTTGCCGTCTTCGTCCAGGCCTCGCCAGTCCACTTCGCCAGGCTTGGTCGGGGGCGGCGCGGCCTTGCCTGGGACCCCACCCGCGGGCGTGCCGATCGGCTGTCCAGCAGGCGCCGTTGCCTTGGGTTGCAAGGGCTTAGGTACGATAGGGCCTTGGCCCAAGGCCGGCGCCGGGCCAACGAGCGTCACCAGGGTCAGCAGACCCCAGGTCCCAAGGGACCGCGCCAGCCCAAACTTTGGCAAAAACTGTTTCTTCATAAGGTGTTGTCTCCATGGGCACCATGGGCGCGGACCGGATCGCAGGCAAGGCGCCATTGTCGCTTTGTCCCTTCTTTGATTGAGCATTTTGCCGCAAGCCGCAGGCAGTCGTGCTAGATGCTGGCGCGCCCGTCTGCACGTCTACCATGCCTTTCTTGCGGCAAATTGTAAAAATGTTGTGCAACCATCCTTGCCTGCCGCCGCCAACATGACAGCGGCACGTGCCTCGGGTATTGTCGAGGTGCCTGCCACCGCGGCTGACCGAGTGAGTTCGGATGACCTCTGGAAAATTCCTGAAAGATTACGCATTGCTGTGTGGATGTTGGACGTTCCTGCTAGTTGGCTGCGGTGCCGCGCCCCAGGTCCAACACCCGGCGAGTCCGCCGCCGCCGCGATCCGCAGGGGCTGTGCTCGACGCCGGCGGCCTTGAGTTGGAACGGGCCTGTGTTGCTGGAGATGCGCAACGATGCTCGGCACTTGCCGACCGTTTGGAAAATGGCCAAGGCCTCGCGGCCGACCCAGCCAAGGCTGCCGTATTCTTCCGCGAGTCCTGCCGGCAGGGCGATCAGGCGGCTTGCGGCAAGCTCGGCGTCCTGTTGCGCGGCGGACGTGGCGTTGGGCGTGACGAATTGCGTGCAGCGGAACTCCTCAGCGGTGCGTGCAAGGCCGGCGACATGCCGAGCTGCAGCGAATGGGGGGTCTGCTACGAACGCGGTTGGGGCCAGGGCAAAAGCGTCGATCTGGCACGGAAATTGTACGCAATGGCTTGCGACAAGCACGACCCTTCGGGTTGCTCGCGCTTGGGCGCGCTCTATGCGGACGGCATCGGCGTTGCAGTCGAGCGCGATAAAGCTGCTGAACTCTTTCAGTTTTCCTGTGATCGGGGCTATGCTAGCGGCTGCATCCATCTAGGCGCATTGCTTGAGCAAGGCGATACCAACGCGCGCGATCGGCAAAGAGCTATGGAATTATACACGAAATCCTGTGAGCTGCAGCCTGGTAATGGCTGCTTCATGCTCGGCCTGCTGCATCAACGCGGCATGGGGATGGCAGTCGATTCGGATAAGGCCCTGGTATTTTTCAAGAAGGCCTGTGATGCCGGCCATGCACCGGCCTGTGCTTTTGCTGCCTTGATCTGGGACCACGGCACGCCGACGCAGCCCAAGGATCCTCAGCAGGCGCTGGCCCTGCGCAAGCGCGCCTGTGAATACGGAAGTGCCAACACTTGCGCGCAGTTAGGTGATGCGTGCGAAGCGGCCAAGGAACGCTGCCCTGCCACCGAGTTGGCAGAAGATTTCGTTCGCGCGTGCCTCGGCGGTCACACCTTGAGCTGCATCCGTGCCGGGCAACTGATCGAGGCCGGGCTTGGCGTCGAGAAAGACCCGCTGCGGGCCGCGGAACTGTACCGGCGCGCCTGCCATGCCGGCGAACGGCTCGCCTGCGAACAACTCAAGGGTAATCCATCAAAATAACAGAGGTTAGGGCGGCCTGCACGGCAGCCGAACCTTGGCTCTGTGGAGGGCCCGTGGCCATCATCGACCTGCGTTCCGATACCGTGACCCGTCCGACTGCGGCGATGCTGCAGGCGATGACCGCGGCCCCGCTGGGCGACGACGTCTTTGGCGACGACCCGACGGTTCTAGCCTTGGAAGAGAAGGTTGCGGATTTGCTAGGCAAAGAGAGCGCTCTGTTTGTAGCGACCGGCGTCATGTCCAACCAGATCGCCGTCCGCCTGCACGCAAGACATGGAGAACAGGGCATTGTTCACGCCCGCAGTCACCTCTACGGCTTTGAGGGCGGCGGGGCGGCGGCCCTGTCGGGCGTGTCCCTGCATCCGGTCGAGGGGCGCCTGGGCACGTTGGACTGGGCCCAACTGCAGCAAGGGCTGAATACTTCAAATGATTTCCACCATCCGCAGACCCGCTTTGTCGCCATCGAGAATACGCACAACGCCTGCGGGGGTACCGTTGTTCCGCTGGCGTTTCTTGAGCAATTAGGTGCCTTTGCCCGTGACCAGCACCTGACCTTGCACCTGGATGGCGCCCGTTTGGCGCACGCCCACGTTGCTTCGGGGCTACCTTGGCAGACGATAACCGCGGGGTTTGATACGGTTTCGCTTTGCCTGTCAAAGGGTTTGGGTGCGCCGGTCGGCAGCGTTTTGGCCATGCCGCGGGCGTGGCAGCCTCTTGCCCGGCGCTACCGCAAGCTGTTTGGCGGCGGCTGGCGGCAGGCGGGCGTGCTGGCTGCAGCCGGTGTCTACGCGCTGGACCACCATGTCGCTCGGATGCAGGAGGATCATCGCCGGGCCAGTCAATTAGCCCATGCATTCGCAGAGATGCCGGAGCTGAGCGTCGAACTGGACACGGTGCAGACCAACCTCGTGTTCTTCGACCTGGCTGACCCGTCCCCGCAGCGGCGCTTGGCCCTGGGGGCCTTGCTGCGCGCCCAAGGTGTCCTGGTTTCGGCCAGTCGCCAACGTCTGCGGGCCGTGACGCACCTGGACGTGTCGGACGCCGGGATTGACCAAGCCGTGGCTGCGATGCGCCAAGTCTTGCCACAGTTGCCTCAGGCCGCGTAGGCTGCGGGCTGTATCGCGTCCGAGGTGGCGCAGGGAGACGGCAATGGCCAATGATCTTCTGCCAAAACAGCGCGTCGAGGCCCGCACCCGCGGCTTGATGGCCCTGGGCGGCTGGGCAGCGACGGGCTTCGCTTTTTGGCACAGCTGGAGCTACTTGACCGCTGCGATCGCCGTCGCAGCCGGCATCATGACCTGGCGCTGGTTCAGCTACCGCGCCAAGTGGGGCCTGCGTTTCTAGCCATACAGGTAGGTAACTGTCCTCGCCGATTCAGTAATGCCGCGGTTGGGCAGGCTGGGGTTCAATCGCGCCGCGGGTTCGCCGCTGAGGTTGCGCATGGGAATTCACGTCGTCGGCATGGGCGGATCGCTCGGCCGAGATTCAGATTGTTTACACGCACTTCGCCTGGCCCTGAACGCAGCTGCCTCGGCTGGTGCGTCCACGGAGTTGCTCGACGTTCGTGAGTTGGATTTGCCTTTATATTTGCATGGTTCTCCTCTATCGCCCGGAGCGATCCAACTGCGCGAGGCCGTGGCGAGAGCCGATGCCATGATCTGGGCCACGCCCCTCTACCACGGCACGGTGAGCGGTGCTGTAAAGAACGCCATTGATTACTTAGAGACCCTGGCCAAGCACGAGCCGCCTTATCTGACCGGTCGCTTTGTCGGCCTCATCGCTACGGCCGGGGGCTATCAGGCACTACAAGCCATTAATACGATGGAGTATTGCGTCCGATCGCTCCGTGGCTTTACCGTGCCCTTGGTAGTACCCATCGACCGCGGTTGGCAGGCCTTTACCGCTGAGGGCCAAGCCGTTGAGCCCCGCCTGCAGCAGCAACTCGCGCAACTCGGCGAATTGGTGGTTCAATCGGCGAATCGGTATCGGGGCTCGTCCACGTAACCGAGTTGCCGCGATTGGCCCCTTGGTCAGGCTTGACCTTGCAGTTTGGTCCCAAGGGCTAAGACGGCAGCCTGGGCAAAAGACAAGTAGTCCGCTACGTCATCGTCCGGATCGAAGGCCGTCAGGGCCATTCGCACGACCAGGCGTCGGCCGGGCGCGATAATCGGTAAAGACTGAAAATGACTCGACAATCGTTGCGCAGCAATGCCCGCGCCGGAGCGGTCCGAATGCGTCAACACCAAGTGAAACCGCGATGTTTCAAAGCGAAACAGCACATCGGTGGTCCGCGTGACGTGGCGCAATACTTCGGCCACGCGGACCATCTCCGCTGGTTGCAGCGGCGCGTCGGCCACACGCACGGCTAACCTGTCGGAACGATTCGGCTCGCGGGCGCTCGTCGGCACCGTGCCACACTCCAGGGCCAGCAGGGCCGTAGGATGCCCGTAGCGCTTGGCCCGCCTGAGTTCGATGGCCATGATGAAATCGAACTGACGCCTTGAAAACAAACCTGTTTCGGCGTCAGTCATGCCGCTATCGCGCGCTTCGCCAAAGGTGGCGGCTATGGCCCGTTCAGCCGTCTTGAGGCGGGTATGGTCACTGATAATGGCCAGGCCAAGTCTCTGATTATCCGAGCCAATTGTGCGCAGTTGAATGTGCACATCTCGACAAGCGCCGCTCGGGTCCAGCAGCCATTCCACCTCAGCGGCCAGCTCAAGGTTGGCGTCGTCCATCGCCGCCTGGAAAGCGCCTCCGAGCTCCGAGGTCTGCCCGTCCGGCAAGACCTCGTCAAAGAAGGACATTCCGGTCGCTGATTCCGGCAACAACGCCCTCAAGGCAACGGGCGCTTGGTTGTGGGCTAGGACGATGCCATTGCCGTCCAGCAAGTACGCGGCCGTCGGCAAGGCATTGAGTAGGTGATTGAAAGAAATTTCCGGTACTTGCAAGGGTATTCCTTCGCATCATCGCGCGCGACTGTCTTCAGTGTAGCGCCATCCACAGGCAGACAAAAGGTGGCGGTTCCAACGCACAACACCGCGCTGGCAGGAGCTCAGTGGCCATGCGTGCTGCCAGAATCTCCTGTTTGTATTGCGTTATCGCCTGCGGTTGGGCGCTGTCGGCGCTTTGCGGTCGGGCGGTTCTTTCAGGCTGGGCAGGCGACGCAAGGCCCCCGGGTCCGGATGGGCATCAAGACTCGGCACCGGCACAGTTGGCGGCGGCGGCTGTCCCGTCAGTTCGTGAAGCATCGCAGTGACTTCGCGCAAGACCCCAACGCCCCGCATCATGGACGGTGTCTGTGCTGCAACTGCCTGAATACCTTGAGGTCGACTGATCACATTCAGCGCAAGGTCGGCCTGCCCTTGCACGGCTAGGACAAAGTCCTGGGCCGCCTGCCTCTCGGCCGCCACAGGCGACTCAAGCCACAGCCGCCGCAGTCGCAACAGGCTCACGACCTCAAAGTACCCAGCCGTCCAAGCGTTGCCGGCGATGACGACCGATTCGCGAGGACTCAGGCTCGGATGGCGGATCTCCACCTCCATCAGTGCGGTCGCAGCTGTCAAGAGCAGCGGCAGCGAAATTTCACTGCGAATTCGCGAGGGAGCCCACGCCTGTGGCAAGGCGCCGATATGGGTGTCCAGATCGGCCTCGATCTCAGCCAGGGTGGCGCGTGGCTCAAACAGCAGGCGGCGCGCTAGGTTCACCGGCCCTCGGCTGCGAACGGCCGTGCCGAGGACGCCATCGCTATCGAGGTCGATTTCTACCCATGTTTCATCGCGTTTCTCGCCACTTTGCGCAACATCTAGCAGAGCCTGCCAGCCCTGGGCCAGGCGCAGCGCCGACTTGAGCCAACTCCGTTCACTGCCCGCCTTGGCCGCGACAAGAGGGGAGAGTTGAGCCGCAAGCGCATCAAAAGAGGGGCTTTTTAAGTCGCCATCCTGGATGCCCGGCGTATTGTCCAGACCAGCGATGGCCGCAAGGACCCGGTCATCCTCCGCGTTGAGGTGCAGCAAGTGGTGGCTAGGCGTAGGACCCAGCGGCACCGATCTAGGCGCCATTGCTGGGTTTTGCCCTGTCTTGCCAGGCGTTTGCCTGACCTTGGCCATCGCCAGACCTATGCGAGCCATCGGGTCGGCCGGGTCCATGCTCAGGATGGCCTCGGTAGCTGCAGCCATTTCCGCCCATTGCTCAAAATTCATCGTGACATTGGCGACGCCAGCCTGCACCGCCTGATCCCGTGGTGCCTGTTGGGCAGCCAGACGCGCCCATTCCAGGGCCAAGGCGCGATTGCCTTGGGCAGCAGCTACTTCCGCAGACGCTATGGCAGATTCGGCGTGCACGTCGCTCCAGGCTAGGCCGGCTGGCAGACAGGCCGTGCCGCAGCGCGTCGTGTTGACGTACAGGTGCAGGGGCGGCTGCCCGGGGCACTGAAGCTCCCAGAGGTCAAGCAATTCGTCTTTACCATCGGCGGTTTGGCCGTCCTGTAGTTGACGCGGGCTTGTCGTCGGACCCGCCTTGCCTCCTTCGCCTAGCAAGCGTTCGATGGGTAAGGCACCATTGCTGCAGCGCAAACGGCCCATGCCCAGGCGACCGACTTGCTTGCCCCATTCGAGCGGATGCAGGGCAGACAGGCCATAGTCCGCCGGCAAAACCCCAACACAAGCATGGAGATCCACATCCAGCGTCGGGCTCGGACAACCGCGGGGCTGCACCAAAGCACCCGGGACCACCGGTGTCGGCCAACTACGCGTTTCGGCGCGAGTTTGCTGAACAGGTTGGCACGCCCAAAGCACAGTCGTCGCCGCGGCGATCAGCAGAATCCACAATTTCATCGGTGCTTGGCCCGCTTAGGTGGGGGTAGATTGATTGGGGGCGCACCGGCACCGTGGCGCTCGGCCAGCAACTTGTCGACGATCTTGATCACGGCCTCCTGCGGCACCTCGCCGGCCTGCAGCCAACGGACACGGCCCTGCGCATCCAAGATCGCCGTGCTGGGAAACCCTTGAATATTACCGAGCTTCTGTAACTGATCCGCCGTCACCACGACACACGGGTACTTCGCCGCCGCCTTTTTCAGCAGCCCCGAGGCCTTATTGCGAATTTCCTCACTCGTATCATCGTGTTCAAAGGCAACACCTAGGACGGTAACCTCCTCACCATGCGTCTGCGCCAAGCGCTCGGCCAAGGCCGCCACTTCCGGCAGTGCCTTGCGACACGGCGGGCACCAAGTGCCCCAAAGGTCCAGAACTACTATCTTTCCGCGCAGTTCTGAGAGTTTAAAAGCCGCGCCGTCCAGGGTCTGTGCCTTGAACTGCGCCGGCGGCCCCACCTGCCCCAGCTCAGCTTGGGTCCGCAGGTCTTCGCGCGCTACCGCCACCGACTTCTCCAGATCCCGAAGCGTGGCCAAGACGCGCAGAAGTTGTTGCATTCTCGGCTGTTGACGCAGAGAATCCAGGTCGTGGTCCTGTTGCAAGTGGTCCATGTCCTCAAAGCCACCGGCCACGGCCAACTCAAGTTCCGCCAGCGCCGGCTCCACTTCCCCGGAAAGTGCCATTGCGCACGCGAGGTTATAGTGGATGCCCGTCAACATTTCGCGGGCCTCAGGCTCATCCTGCAAAGCCACCAACGCCGCCCCAGCTGCACGTAACCGCGCAGCAGCCATATGGTATTGCCGGGCGTAGTGCAGGTCGATGGCTGCATCCACGGCCAGGGTCGCAAGCAGTACCAAATCACGGCGGTCTTGGGCCTGAGCCGGACGTGCCAGCGGCGTCAACGCGAGACTGATGACTGCGATGAAAGCCAGTAGATTGCCGCAATTGGGTCTATTCATCGGCGTCCACCGCACTAAAGACCGGGGCCTGCCCCAGCAAGCATTCTTGAGCTGACGAATGTGCATCCCCATGGCCTACAAAGCGAAAAGTGCTGTAGTGGCCATCGCAGTCGAGATCGCCATAGGCCGAAAGCGTGAATTCGGCCTGCCCCAATGTGCCGCTGCCTTGGTAGGCAAAGATGTACGGCTGAGGCTCAGTTA
Source organism: uncultured Myxococcales bacterium (assembly GCA_903840165.1). Taxonomy (GTDB): domain Bacteria; phylum Myxococcota_A; class UBA9042; order UBA9042; family UBA9042; genus CAIMEY01. Next base: position 37,739 of record CAIMEY010000011.1, read on the forward strand.
GCTGAAAACGCAAGGAATTCCAGAGCGTGCGGTTCCACTCGATCTTGGCGGGATCGCACAGGCCGTGGCCGTTGTTGACACTAGGGTCACAGCAAGATTTCGCAGGAGCCATGCGGATTTCGCCATGGGGAAACTGGCAGACCATCCGTCCGCCCGTCTCATCCGCGCGCGGCTTGACGTACAGCACCGAGGCCGTTCGTGCCAACTTGGCCAATTCGCGAATCGCTTCAATCTCTTGGTCGCGTTGCACCAGTTTGGGCACGCCCACGACCGCGGTGGTCGCCGCGGCCAAACCCAAACCAATCAGCAGGATGGTCGGCACATTCATCAAGGACACGCCCAGGGTGCGCCGGACTCGGCGGCGCAAGAGAAGTAGTTACAACTCGATGAGCAGAACTGCCACTTGTGGGTTCCACAACACTTGTAGTTGCTGCCTTTATTCCACTCGCAGGAAGCGCCGGGCTTGAAATCGCAACTTCCCCATTGGCAACTGCCGTTACAGGTATTTTGCTTGCAAGACGCGGACGTATCGCCGCACGCTTGGGTGGCTCCCGGTGCGCAGGGGCCGGCGCCGCCGCAGCCTCCCCAGCCTCCCCATTGGCAGGACCCGTTGCAAGTTCTTGTTTGCGTGCCACAATTGCCGCAGCCTTGGCTCTGCGTTGCGCCCGCTGCGCACGCGCCTTGCCCGTTGCAGGCGCCCCAGGCCGACCACCCGCCCCAAGTGCAGCCGCCGGTGCAACTTCGCGAACGGGTCTGCGTGCCACAATTGCCGCAAGCCTGCGATTGTGTGTCATTTTGCCCGGGCGAACACTGGCCGCCGATGGGCAGTGTGCAAGCGCCATTTTGGCAGACGCTGATGCCACAAGCGCTTGAATTTGCACTGCAATCCATCGGGGCGCCCTTGCACTGGCCGCCGTTGCACGCGTCGTTGACCGTGCAACTGTTGCTGTCGTCGCAGCCGCCGTTCTTGGGCTGGGTGAAGCACTGGCCGCCTTGGCAGACACCGCTCTGGCACACCCCGTCCAATCCTGAGCAATTCTTAGGTGTTCCCACGCACATGCCGGCCGTACAGGTGTCACCTGAGGTGCAGGGATTGCCGTCGTCGCAGAGGATGCCGCTGTTGAGGGCCTTGGCAACGCACTGGCCGTTAACGCACATGCCCGTGCCACAGGCGCTGTTTAAGCTAGTGCAATCCAACGGTTTTCCCTTGCAGCCGCCTCCAGCGCAGGAGTCGCCGGTGGTGCAGGGATCGCCGTCGTCACAGGAGCCTAGTTTGGGCTGTTGGGTGCACTGGCCAGCTTGGCAGGAGCCGATGTAGCACGTGTCGTCTAAGCCAGAGCAGTCTTTGGGGATTCCTTTGCAAACGCCGTCGATGCAGACGTCATTGAGGGTGCAAGCGTCGTTGTCCGTGCACAGGCCTGCCTTGGGCTGGGCGCTGCAAATGCCGTTGCTACACGTGCCCTTGGCGCACGCGCCGTCCTTGGCGGTGCAGTCCATCGGCGCACCTTTGCACACGCCCCCTTGGCACTTGTCACCGGTGGTGCATAAGTCACTGTCATCACAAGGCAATCCGTTCTGTTCGACAAAGGCCGTCGTGCTCTGCAGGGGGTTGCACACTTGGCACGGGTTGGCGGGGTTGACGGTTCCGGCCTTGATGCACTGGCCGTTGATGCTGCAAAGTCCTTGACCTGCAATGTGTTTGCAGGTGCCGGCGCCGTCGCAGGTGTCACTGGTGCAGGTGTCGCCGTCGTCCGGGCACGTCGCACCAGCAATGGCGTTGATGTGGATGCAGCCGCTGTTCGGGTCGCAATTGTCGTTGGTGCACGGGTTGTTGTCGTCGCAGGTCTGTACGCCGCCGCCGACGCAACTGCCCGCCGCGCACGCGTCGCTCTGGGTGCAGGCGTTGCCGTCGTCGCAAGCAAGGCCGGCTTGCTGATCGTTCTTGCACGAGCCATCGGGGTTGCAACTGTCCTTGGTGCAAGCATTTCCGTCGTTGCACACGCCGTCATCGGTCAGGCCGTTGCAGTCGTCGTCCAGGCCATTGCACGCCTCGAGTTTGGGCTCGGCCGCATCGCAGTCCGGTACGCCGTTGACGCACGCTTTGGCGACGCCCGCGCAAGTACCAAAAGCGTTCTTTTTCGTGCACTTACCGCCCGCAAGATTCTCGTCGGTGATACCGTCGCAGTTGTCATCAACGCCATTGCACGATTCCTCAGCAGGAACAAGGGCATCGCAATCGCCAAGTCCATTGGGGCCGCATTTGCGCACGCCGGTGCATTTGCCGAGCACGTTGGTATGCCAACAAGCGGTCTGCTTCTGGCTGGCCTGCGCTGTCTTGCTGCAGGAGCATTGGTTTGATAAGGGTGCGCACTGATAGGTATTTTTGCCGGTTGCGGGGTCGGTCACTTGCTGACACGCGTAGCCGCCCGGGCAGTCCGTCTTGGCCGGATTGCACATGGCACCGCAGAAACTGCCGTCACCGCCGTAGCTGATGCAAACATTGTCGACGCCGCCCGCCGGGTTGCAATCCGCTGTCGATCCGCAGGGATCGCACAGGGCATCAAAGCGCGGTTTGCAGATGAAGGCCGTGTCACTGCCGGAAGCTACTTGTTGGCAGGTCCAGCCGTCTGGGCATGTATCTACGCAGACTTGCGAGCAAACTTTGCCGGCCGCCGAGGCGATGCAGAAGCCGCTCAAGCAGTCAGAGTTTTCGACACACGGCGAGTTGAATTCACCACTGTTTATCGTGGTTTCAGCGCTGTCGCTGCCAATTCCGTCGCTCAGGCTGCCATCGCTCAGCCCGCCGTCGCTGACGCCGGAGTCCTTGACGCCGCCGTCGCTGGAGGTTGAACCATCTCCGCTGCCAAAACCTACGTCTAATCCAGTTGTTTTGCCGGGCCCGGGGCTTGCCGACTCCGAACTACAAGCCTGCGTGCCCAGGATTCCTGCGCCAGCCAGCAGTACGGCCATCCAGGTCGTTCGCATCATTTGCCCTCATATTCTCCGCAGTTGCGGGACCGGTGCGCCATGGTCCTGGCGCCCTCGTTCAGTACGGCCAGGGTAGCAGATTTGCAGCGGCCTAGCACGCCCGCCTAAGCGGCGCCGCGGGTCCCTGGGGTCCACCGGGTCAACTGCTTGTCATACCTTGGGTTTCCCGCGCCGTGGCGGCGGAATCACGACCAGCATGCCGGCCACCAAGATGTTGGACACCAAGCAACTGACCAGCAGGCCAATGCTAGCCCACCATGCGATCTGCTGTAATCCCGGGTTATCCTGAAACAATAGCGCTGCAAAGCCGACACAAGTCGTGATCAAGGCAAACCAAGCGGCGCCGCCGACTTGCTGCAAAATCAGCTTGAGATCAGCACGTTCCCCCTCCTCCCACCATCGGTGCAGGATGTGGGTGACGCCGTCGATGCCGATACCGACGACCCCTGGCAGCGTCGTCACCGAGAACAAATTCAACTCAAGGTTTAGCGCCCGTGCTACGCCCAAGAACACCGCGAAACTCATCAGCAAAGGTACAAAAGAATAGAGCAGCAGCCACCAACTGCGGAAGTACCAGAGGACCACCACGGCAACGGCCAAAGTCGCGAGAATAACAGCGATTGGTCCTTCCTTGCGCACGATGGAATCGGCTTCCGCCAGGATGAAGAAGGAGGCGGTGGAGCGGTACATCTTGGGGCCAACGTGAAAAATGCCTACTTGATCAATGACTTCCTGCACGCTACGGGCATCGGCTAGATTGCCGTTGGCGTACACGAGCACAAATCGTCCCACTTGATTCTTGCGGTCCTTGAAGCGATCGCGCACAAATCCAGGGAGATCCATCGGGCCAAAGGCCTTGGCCTGCAGCAATTCCAGGGCGCGGTCGGCATCGATGCGGTCCTGGCCGGTCAAGGCGCCGTGTTTGGCGTCCAGGGTCGCTCTGATCCGAGCAATAATCGCCAGTTTCTTGTCCTGGTCGGCGGGCACGAAGGTGTGGATCGAAACGAAGTTGCGCACCCGTGTCCATTTATCTTTATTATCCTGCAGTTGCTTGGCTACGACCGCGGCGTCATCGATGTTGTCGGTCACCACCAGGATGGGCGAACTCGGCCTCTGTTCAGCCGTAGTGCGGTAGGCCGTTTCCAGTTGCCGCGCCTCGCTTTGCGCCATTTGCGAATGCGCTTTGGAAGGCGGTGTGCGCAGTTTGCGCAGGTTGGTCTCGAACTCCAGACCGCGGGCGGCAAACACCGAGACGACCGTCAAAATCGTGAATCCTATCAAGGTGATCTTGGCGACCGACGGTTCGGCGAACCAACCCAGCCAACGTTGACCTTCGGCCTGTTTCTCGGACACGTGGCGGTCGGGCGAAAGGCGGTGCATCGCCATGACCAAAGGCGGAAACAGCGCCAGCGTCGCCATCAGGGACAGAAATACGCCAACGCCCGCGATCAAGCCGAATTGCGAAAATCCTCGAAATTCAAGAACAACCAAGGCAAAGAACGCGACCGAAGTCGTCGCCGCCGCTTGGCCCAAGGCACCCCACATGCCGGCCATCATGTTGGCGACGGCGCGCAGGGGATCATGGCCCGCGGCGCGCTCTTCCAAGTAGCGACTCAGCGTGTAGACATTGAAATCATTACCCATTCCGAATAGCATCGAGAAGATGAACGCGGTGATCATGTTGAGGTAGCCCACGGTGCCGCGGGCAAAAGCCAGGGTGAGCGCGGTGCCGGCGAGCAGCGGAATCGACATCAGCACCAAGGCGCGAAACCGACGAAAATGCGCTACTTGAATGAGGGCAATGATCAGCAACGCGGCGGCCGAGGTGATGTAGAGCCCTCGCTTGAGGGTATCGATCTCTTCGGACATTTCCGAATAGTCGCCGCTGGTTGCGATGGTCATCTTGGCATTGTAGCTCTGCGGCTTGAGCTCCTGGAGCTTGGCGTTGACCTTGGCAACGAATTTAGCAGCCTCATCAACCTGTTGCGGCGCAATCGTCGGAAATAGCTTGACGCCCACCACGGTGCCGGTCGGATTTTCATTCCACTGGCGAATATCATCGGCTGAAAAACGCTTCTGAAGGTCTTGATCGCTTGGTATTTTAAAGCGTTTTCCGGCTTCCGCTGTGGTCGGCGAGGCAGCATCGGCCCCTGCCACGGCCCCCTTGTTGCCAGCCCCCGCATCGCCCGCTTGAGCCACGGCAGGATTTTGACCCGCCGCAGGATTGTCCTTGCCCGGTGCGGAGGTAGGCGTGACATCGCCGGCCTGTGTGGGCGTTGGCGCGTCGTCGAGGCCCTCGGTCAAGGCGTCATCGACCAATTCCTTTTCTGTGGCGCGCTTGACCGCATCTTGGACGTCCTTTTCAACGTCGAGCAAGTCCTTTTCAGCCATGAACAAAGCGGCATTATGGCGAAAGAAGTCGATGTCCCGCCGGCATTCGACGCCGGCCACATCTGGCCATTTGGCTGCCTCTGCGCAAAAGTCTTCTGCCAATCGGTGGTTGGCTTCCTTGTCCGGACTGCCAAAGACGATGATCATCTGGCTGATCGACTTGAGCGTGTCGCGCGCGTTCTTGGCAGCGACCACGGCGGGCGTCGAGTCCGGGAACAAATCCTCCATGTTGGAGCGGATTTGGATGCCAGAACCGTACCAGCCGCAAAGGCCGACCAAGATGGCAAAAATGCCCAAGGTCTTCCAGGGATGGCTGCCAGTCACCTCGGCGTAGCGACGCGCAAAGCGGTCGGCGAAGTGGGCAGGTGCGTCGCTACCGTGCGCCGCGTCAGGGGTCGGTTTGTCGGACATGAATCGGCTCTTTAGACAAGCAAAATGGAGCGGCTATCAACGAGTTGTCTTGTGTAGCCTTGGCCCGAGAAGACCGCCGTCTGCGGGCTCAGGCACCCGGGCTGGCAACTGCCAGTGCGGGCCAAAACGCTGCAAGCATGATGTATCACGGCCTGCGCGTCCAGGATCACAGCAGGCGCGTGGGGGCGTCACCATCTTGCCGCCGTCGCACGTTTCCGCGTATTCTGGCACGCCCTTTGCTACGGGCTTTGCTACCGGCTTTGCTGGTGGCGCATGGCCGCTGGCGGAGTTGGTATTGCCGCAAATCCCGCGCGGCGCGGACCAGATCTATGAGCGCCCCCCAGTCTCTTGCCGCTCCTCAGGATGCGCCACATGTGCCCAGCGACAAGGCTGAGCCCGACCAGGTGCACGCCAAGCCAGTGAAAGGACGAATCTTATGGCTGGCCCTGGGCGACGCGCGCGGCCATGTCATGCGGGCGCTGACCATCCGCAAGGTGCTTGCCCAGCACGGAATTGTCGTTGACATTGTCACGACCAACGAAGAAGCCCGCGATTTCCTGCGTAGTTTTGGTGTTGAGGCCGAGATGCTGTCGCCGACCTACGGGGCGGTGATGGATGCGCGCCAGGACATGGACAAAATGCGTACTGAAATCAAGACGCTGCTCTACATGTTCTTGCCGACTCGCCTGATGCGCGACATGGCTTGGCTGCGCGATCGCGGCCAGCACTACGATCTGGTGGTCAACGACTCTTTTCACGTGGCCCTGCTTTTCGGTACAAAATTAGAGTCGTGGCAGGGGATTCGCTTGGTGCAAGTGTACGGCAAGTACATGCGCAAGGCTGTGCTCGGGCAGTTTGAGGGCGGCCGCGGACCGCGGTTTTGGGCGAATTTCTACAGCAATACGCTCGCTGACTTGGTTGACTCGTCGTTTGCCCGCGTCGAGCACACCTTTGACGCCAGCGACCAGGGCCAGCACATCGGGCATTGGCATCGCCTACCGCCGCTGATCCCCGACACGCCGGCAGATCGTGGGCAATTGCGTGCCAAACTAGGTGTACCAGAAGGGAAAATGCTGGCTGTCGCCTACCTCAATCCCAATTTTCGCGACCCGCAGATCGCCCAAGCTGTGGAGGATGCCATCGCGGCCCATGGCAGCCATCCCCACTTGGTCGGCGAGGGCTATGCGGCCCAAGGTCGTCCGGGCTGGCTGGCCTACGATCAGCGTCTCGTGGACTCGATTGCCGCTGCAGATTTGCTGTTTTCCGCGCCGGGGATGGGCGTTTTGGCCCAGGCGCGCCTGTTTGAGACGCCGCTGGTTGCGGTCATGACGTCGCAGCCGGAACAACAATCGAACTTGAACTTTCTCGAACAGGGCGCCGGACATCCCTATGAAGCCGTTCAGGTTTCTCCGGTTGACTCCCTGGTTCAGCGCATGGAGGTCGCGGTCAAACGCTTGCAGGGGCGTCTGGACCCCAACCACCATCGGCCACCGGCGCAGGCGGCTGTGGCGGCACGGCAACAACTGTGGGTCGATGTTTTTGCAGGACTTGTTGGCGATGCGCAGGCTGAGCGCGAGGCTTTGGGCGAGGCGTAGTCACCCCAGGCCCGATTGCCATTGCCCGAGCCATCAGGCACGGCTGAATCCGTCGAGACCCCACCGTAACCATTGAATTGCGTTGCGATTGGAGTAAGGGGCCTCCAGGCAGAATGCTGATGTGGCGTACGTCTACGCCAGCGAGCCGTCGCAGAGGCAGGGAGGCCAGATGCAGCGCCGGATTCTAGTCAGTTTGCACGATGTTTCACCGGCCCATGGGCAGCGGATCTTTGAGATCATTGACCATTTGCGTTCTCTGGGCACCAGTTCCTTGGCGCTTTTGCTGGTACCGGATTTTCACCATCGCGGCAGTCTGACCGAGGCTCCCGAGTTTTGCCAGCAATTACAGAGAGTCATAACGCCGGCCGACGGACTGCATCTGCACGGCTACTATCACCTAAGTCAGGCCGTGCCCTCGACTTTGCCGGCCCGGCTCAAGGCGGCCACGTGGACAGCTGGGGAAGGCGAGTTTCAAACCCTGAGTCATGATGAGGCCTTAGACCGTATCCACCGCGGCGTCGCGGTCTTGGAGCAGGCGTTGGGCATTCGTCCGACAGGATTTGTCGCACCGGCCTGGCTGGACAACGCAGCGGTGCGAAGGGCCTTGCAAGAGGCTCAGTTTAGGTGGTGCGAAGATCGCCTAAACATTCACGATTTGCAGCGCGATCGTCATTGGCTAGCCCCAGCTTTGTCCTGGGCTTCGCGCAGCCTGACGCGGCGTTTTGGTTCGCGCTTGCAGGCCAAGCTCGCCCTGCCGGTGCTGGCCCGCAGCAGCCTGGTTCGCGTGGCGATACATCCCAATGATTACAACAATAAACGGCTGGTTGCAAGCATCGAACAGGTGCTCCGTCCGTTGGCTCAGAGCCACACGCCGATTTCCTACGCCGACCTCCTCGGTGCGCCGGCATGACCACCCCTGTGCCCATCGCCAATGTAGCCCATTTCATCTGGCTTGGCGCGCAGTTGCCACCCATCGCCTGGTTGGCTGTGCGGGCCGCGCGGGACAGGGGCGGCTTTGAACGCATGGTCTTGCATACGCAATCGGCGGCCCTGGCGGACGATTCCCTGATCGTGGACCTGATCGAACGCGTTGGCTTGCAACTGAAAATGCTTGAATCAACAAGTCAATCTGCGCCCGACGCCAACGCTCAGATAGCGCTTGATGCCCTGGACCTGCAGTTGCAAAGCCCCGCCGCCCGCGCGGACCTCTGGCGTCTGCGGGTGCTGTGGCAACACGGCGGCGTCTATCTGGATGCCGATGCTATCTGCTTGCAATCATTTAGGGATCTCCTGCATCTGGGTGGTTTTGCCGGCCTGGAACCCGTGGCGCTGCCCAATCATGTCGTTCACGGTCGCCATCCGGGGCGGTGGCTGAGGGCAGGCCTAGCCCTGGCGACTCGCGATGTGGCAAGTCGAATGGCCAATCCGATCAAGGCTTTTGCTGCAGTTGCCCCTCTTCATTGGCTGGCCTGCAACAATGCCATCCTTGGCGCCTGTGCGACCCACCCGCTGATCGGCCAATTGCTGCATGATGCCCTGGCATTGCCGTGTGAACAGGCCCTTAAGCTCTATGAACTCGGGCCTCGCCTGCTCGAAAGAGCGACCGACAACCGATCAACGGCTGATTTCAAGCTGTTGCCACCCGAGTTGCTCTTTCCCCTGGGCCCAGAAATCTGCGTAGCCTACGTGCAGCCCGATCCGCTTGGGCGTCTGGGCAAGACGCCGCATCCGGCTGCGGTGTGCGCTCACCTCTATGATTCGGTGTTATCTCGACGCGTTGGACCCTTGGATACCCCATGGCTGACCGGCCCTGGCCGTCAAACTTTGCTCGGGCAGATGGTCCAGCCCTGGCTCGATGAGCTTGAGCAACTAGCAAAAAATACAAAGGATAGGCTCAAACCCTAGGCAGTGAACGGCGTCGCTGACACGGCCTGCGATCCGCAATTACGCACGCCGCTTGGGCCGTGCTAGCCTTTGGGCCCTGAGACGATGCGCGAACTGCTTTACATCACCCCCTATTTCCCGCCGCAATCGCAGGTAGGCGCCCTGCGACCGCTGAAGTTTGTTCGCCATTTGCCTGCCCTGGGCTGGCTCCCCGTGGTCTTGGCGGACCTGTGGCCTTCGGATGCCGTCGACGTGTCCTTGCGGGCAGAGGTGCCTGCAGAAGTACCTGTGATCTTTGACTATAGCCATCGCGCCGCCCGAACGCTGCTGGCCTTGCCCGAGCGTCAGGCCCACGCCAAGACCGCGCCGCGGCGCAAGATAGACTGGGAGCGCTATCTGCCCTCCTGGCTCAATCGCCCGGAATTGTTGCCTTTGGCTGAGCATTCGCCCGATATGCTCTACGCCTATCGCTCAGGCCTGCGCGTGCTTCAAGCCCATCCAAAGATTGAGGTTTTGCTGGTGAACGCCGATCCCTGGGCGGCATGCTTGGTTGGCGCAGCCTTGGCGCGCAAGACCGGACTGCCTTTGGTGCTTGACCTGCGCGACCCTTGGGCCCCTTGCGAGTTGAGGCGCCCGCGAAAACCTTTTCCAATTCGCTGGATAGATGATCGCCTCGAGCGCCAAGCCGTGCAGAAGGCGGAGCGCGTCATCGTCAACAGCCGCACGGCCCTGGCCGATTATCGCCGACATTACGCTGATCAACCGCCTGAGAAGTTTACGTTTATTCGCAATCACTTCGACCGCGCCTTGGTCAGTCATGGCTCCCATCTGGGCTTTGATCGATTTACCCTGCTGATTCTAGGTCGTTTTGACCGCTACGTTCGTCCCGATGTCCTGCTCCATGCCTTGGCCCAGTTGGCGGCGCGCGGCGTTGGCCCGGCCGAACTGCAGCTCGTGGTGACCGGCGCCTTTGATGAAGCCGGGCAAAGTCTGGCTAAGTCCTTGCATGTGGAGCAATTTCTTCACCTCACTGACCACGTGCCCTATGCCCAAGTCGGTGCCGTGATGCACGCCGCCGACGTGCTGGTGGCTGTCCTGCAGCCGGGGGTGTCGCAGCGCGTCAATGCCAAGCTGTACGACTACTTGGGCACGGATAGGCCTATCCTGGTCGTGGCGGATAGTGAAGAAGTCCGCGAAATTGTGAATCAAGCTGGCGGTGGTCAGGTTCTTGCCCATGGTCAACCAGCCGCCCTGGCCGATGCTGTGGTGGCCCTGATGCGCCAGGGTAGGCGCCGCTGTGAAGCGCGCAATTCGGAAGCATTTTCAAGTCAAACGGCGACCTTGGCCCTGACCCAAGTGCTGGACGCAGCGGTGACGGCGATGCAGGCGAGGGTCCAAGGCAGGATCGCGCAGGATGCTGGCGACTTGGCCCAGGCAACAAAGGAGAATCCATGAGTTTTTGGCAAGGACGTCAGGTGCTCGTCACCGGCGCAGGCGGTTTCATCGGCTCGCACCTCACCGAAGCCCTGCTCGACGCGGGTGCCCGGGTACGGGTGCTCATCCGCTACCATTCAGCCGGACGCCGCGGTTTTCTTGATGAATTGACCGACGAGCGGCAGCAGCACCTCGAAGTTTTTGCCAGCACGGTGGAGGACCCCTTCGCCGTAGCCAAGGCCGTGCACGGCTGCGATACGGTGTTTCACTTGGCCGCTTTGATTGGTATTCCATATAGTTACGATGCACCCCATCACTACGTGACGACCAACGTGCAGGGAACCCTCAATATTCTGCAAGCTTGTCGGCAGGCCGGCGTGCGGCGCCTGGTACACACGTCGACCTCAGAGACGTACGGCACCGCGCAGTACACGCCAATTGATGAAAAACATCGGTTGGTTGGACAGTCGCCCTACAGTGCCAGCAAGATCGGCGCCGACCAAATGGCGGTGGCCTACCACCGTTCCTTCGATCTGCCCGTGGCGATCTTGCGGCCTTTCAATACCTTTGGCCCGCGGCAGTCGGCGCGCGCGATTATCCCAACGATCTTGACGCAGTTGATCAGTGGCGCTCCCCAGCTGCGGGTCGGCTCTTTGGACCCCAAGCGCGACCTGAACTACGTCGCCGACACGGTTCAAGGGTTTCTCTCGATTGCACAATGTGATCAGGCGATTGGCGAAGTCGTCAATGTCGGTTCTGGCGGTACACTGACCATCGGCGACCTCATCGAACATTGCTTTACCGTGACGGGCCGCCGCGTGCCCGTGGTTCAAGACGCTGCGCGCGTACGCCCAGACAATAGCGAAGTCCGCGTCCTTCAAGCTGATATTCGCAAAGCCCAGGCGCTCTTTGCCTACCAGCCCAGCGTCGGTCTGGTCGCGGGACTGCAGCGCACGGCCGATTGGTTGGCACAGAACCTGCATCGCTATCGCCCCGGCGAGTACAACGTTTAGGTGGAGGCGGCGCTTCGGCTCAGTTCCCCCAAATTGTGCTAGATTTCGCCAATTTCGCGCGCCATCCCTACGCTCTGGCATCAGGAACTCGATATGTCGCAAAATGTCCGTAATAACAACGAATTGCCGACTACCGCTGTGCTCCTCGCTGGTGGCTTGGGCTCGCGGCTCTTGCCCTTTACTGCTGTGATTCCCAAGCCCTTGGTGCCCATCGATCGCGAGTCGATTGCTGAGATTTTACTTAAACAATTGGCGCACTTCGGTGTCAAGCGCGTCTTTGTCAGCATCGGCTACCTGGGCCATTTGATCGAGGCCGTCCTCGGCGATGGTTCACGCTTTGGCCTGGAATTGCTCTACCAACGCGAGGAAAAGCCCCTGGGCACGGTCGGGCCCCTGGCGCTGATTGCCGATAAACTCCCTGAAAACTTTCTGGTTCTCAATGGTGATGTCCTCAGCGACATCGACTTTGCCGGTCTTTTGCAGGCCCATCTGATCGGTGGTCAGACGCTGACAATAGCGACGTATCCCCGCGAATTAAAAGTGGAGTTCGGCGTTCTCAAGACCGATGCCAGCGGCAGCGTGACTGCGTTTGTCGAAAAGCCGCACCATGATTTTCTGGTGTCCATGGGCGTCTACGCGATGAACCGCGGTGTTTTGGCGTACTTTGAGCCCGGTCAGGCCTTTGGCTTTGACCAACTGGTGCTGGCGATGCTGGCCAAAGGCGATCGCGTCGGCACCTTCAACTGGGGGGCTGGGCGCTGGCTGGACATTGGTCGGGCCACCGATTTTGCTACGGCGCAGACGCAGTTCCGCGCGGACCGCCACATCTATTTGCCCTTTGAGGCGGCTGCGGCCCGGCCGGGCGAACAGCCTTGACGTTGGCCACAAACCTTGCATCCTTGGCCGCTCAAAGCGCTGCGTCAGGGCTTGCCGTATGCAGGAGAGATCATGAATAAGTGCCTGAAATTTCTAGCCATATCCGCTTTCATGTCCCTGGCCACCGCCTGTGGTACCAGCACGGTGCAGATGGTCGTGGTGCGTCCGGCGATGATCAACGCCCGCCCCTATGGCGACACGGTTTCGGTCTTGGGTTTTCAGTCGCCCATGCCGTTTTTGCAAGGCGCGGCCGAGGCTTTGCGCATGGACGTGGAGCAACGCATCGTCGCCTCGCCGGGTGGCGTAGTTCGTCTGATGCAGGGGCCCGCGGGCCTGCAAGTGAGCGGATCGCTGCTAGAACATGGCGTAACGAGCTTCGTACACGACCGACCTGCCCAATGCACGGACAACGTCACGGTGGTGCAAAACGGCGTCAAGACGCAGCAATCGGTGACGCGTAACTGCGTGTATCGACGCATTGATTGGCGCGTTCGCGTTGTGGCCCACGTCCGTGTCAGCACCGCCCAGGGTCAGCTCATCTACCTGCGCAGCCACATGGCCGAAGAGAGCGGCGTCACCAGCGAGCAAGTGGATATTGAGCCAAGTCTTCCCTACTTAGAGGGAAAGCTGTCGATGTTGCGCGCCCGCGTCGCCGAGCAGATTGCAGCCGTCGTTGCTCCTCACCGCGATCGCGTCGACGTCGTGTTCTTTGACTGCGAAGAGCCGGCAAAACAGGCGTGCGCAGCCGGTGTTCAGCAGTTCGCGGCCTCGCAGTACGATCAAGCCGAAGGCGCGTTCACCGATGCCATTGGCCGCCTTGGCAACTCCAAGCCAGCGGATCAGGCAGAAGCGTATTGGAATCGCGGGCTTGTCTACCAATTTAGCCGGCGATTTGATCAGGCAATGGCAGACTTCCGCAAGTCCTGCGAGTTGGAGTCGCGCATGGCCTGCGACCGGCAGATGCAAAGCGTTGAAATGGAACGCGGTCTGCACGATAAGCTCATCGACGAAGGGCTGGGCCGCTAAAGGCCTGCGCGCAGGCCGCTTGCAAGGCTAGGCAACCCCATGAATGAAGCCCTGATTTCCCATCGTGGGCCCGGACATCTGTGGCTGGCCTCCCTGGGGCAGCGGGGCATGTCCCTGGGCCTGCAGCGGATGACGGACCTTTTGCAGAGGCTGGGCAGGCCGCAGCAAAGTCAGCCCTGCATTATCGTCGGCGGAACGGACGGAAAAGGTTCTACTTCCGCGATGATCGCCACGCTCCTAGGCGCTGCGGGTCTGCGCGTGGGCCACTACACCAGTCCGCACTTACTGGAGACACGCGAGCGGGTCTTGGTTAGCCAACACTGCGTATCTGCACAAGATTTGGACAATGCCCTGCAGCAAGTGCAGGCCGCGGCGTTAGACCTCGAATTGACGCCTTTCGAGGCCCTGACGGCAGCGGCGCTCCTGCTGTTTTCTCAATCCGCACTTGATGTTGCGGTCCTTGAGGTAGGCCTGGGCGGTCGTCTCGATGCCGTCAATGCCTGCGAACCGATCCTGGGCGTTATCACGCACCTGTCCCATGACCACCAAGCCATCCTCGGGCGGACTCTAGCTGAAATCGCCTTTGAAAAAGCGGGGATTGCCCGTGATGGTGTGCCCTTGGTGGTGGCAGATCCCTTGCTGGTGGCAGCAGCCTTGCGTCGGCATGGGCGTCAGCCGCGGCTGGTCGGCTTGGGGGCGGACCTGCGCGTCACATCGGCGCGAATCGAGCCTTCGACGCTGCAAACGCATGGAACGATTGAGTATTCTGGGTGGAAGGCCCCCGTCGACGTGGGTCTCGGCTTGCCGGGACAGCATCAGGTCGAAAACGCTGCTTTGGCCCTCGCCGCGTACACTGAACTGCGCGTGATGCTAGGTGAAAAGGTGGGACAGGTGTTGCCTGAGGCTGCCACAGTGGCCACGGCATTGACCCAGACCAATTGGCCCCTGCGCGCCGAAATCATGAGTCTTGAGCCGCTGTTGCTCATTGACTCGGCCCACAACCCGGGGGGGATGGCTGCCCTGGCCAGCTTGCTCGCCCATCGCGGTCGCCGCTGGCAGGTGCTGTTGGCCGTGCGCAAAGACCGAGATCCTCAGCAAATTATCGAGCTCCTCGCGCCGATTGCTGAGGCCTTTTGGCTCCCCCGCGTCCAGGGCGAAACCCTGGTGCCTGCCGATCAACTTGCGGGGATGGTGGAGGAATTCGCTCCCCAGGCCAATGTGGCTGTGGCCAGTCTTGCTCGCTGCCTGCAGGCGGCGCTGGACCATGCGGCGCTGGGCGACGGCGTGGTCGTGACCGGCAGTCAGCATGCCCTGGGCGAATGGCTGCAACTGGGCGTTTTGCAAAGCCCCAGGCTGGCTGCGCGGCTTGGCTGAACCGGTCGGCTTAGGCACCACCCGTCTGCTAAGTGACAATTGATGTCAGGTAAACGCCCCTGATTGTCAGGTAGCTGTCACATTAAGTACTCGGAACCACTTGACTTCACCCGCTTTTTCTCGCAGGGTCCAACCGAATCGGTCTGGTTTCACCTACAGGAGTTGCGATGAACTGCCCCAAGAAAGCCCTTGACCTAGTGCATCTTCTTGCGGTTGCCACCGCGATTTCAGTCGCCCTAAGCGTTCCCGCACACGCCGCTGTTCCCGCTTTGGTGCCGGTGCAGGGACGCCTCGCTAGCCAAGCCGGCGGACCGGTGGTGGATGGCAAATACAGCGTAATGTTTGGTCTTTATGATAGTGCCGCAGCAGCCGCACCATTCTGGCAAGAGGCACAGATCGGTCTGCCGGTGACCCTAGGAATTTTCAGTACTTCGCTAGGCAAGTCTGACCCCAAGAATCCCCTGCCGGTCGCTGCGATCACAGCCAATGCCGAGGTTTGGCTTGGCGTGGCTGTTGATGGCGACCCAGAACTACCGCGAATTCGCCTGTTTAGCGTGCCCTATGCCCTTGCTAGCGCCGAAGCGGCCCATGCCAATGCCGCAGACAGCTTGACCAAGCCGCTGACCGGCGATCAGGTTGGCGTCGGGGCGATTGGGGCCGATAAGGTCAACTTCACCTACGCCGGCAGTAGCGCCAAGGGTGGTCCCGCAAATGACTTGAATTGCAGCGGTTGTGTCGATGGTACGGATTTGGCCAATGGCGCCGTGGCTGCCTTGAATCTCGCCGATGGCGCAGTTTTGCCTAGCAAAATCGCTAACCAAGCGGTGACCACGGACAAGCTGGCCGATGAGGGCGTCACGACTGGCAAGTTGGCGGCAAAGTCCGTGACTTCAGACAAGTTGAACGTCAATTGGGCGATTTCAGACGCGCCTGGCGGCGATGCACTCGCCGCAAAGTCGGCTTATGGCCTGCAGTGCACCGGTTGCGTCACCACGCCAGCGTTGGCTGACGCTAGTGTGACGACCATCAAACTGGCTGACGCCGCCGTGCAAACGACCCAACTGGCCGATGCAGCGGTCCAAACGGCAAAAATTGCCGATAAATCAGTTACTTCTGCGAAACTGGCCGATGGCGCCATCACGGCAGCCAAATTGGCCAATGATGTCGGGGTGGTTCCTACGGGTGCGATGATGGTGTCCATGTCGCCCTATGACACAAACTTGCTCGGCGCAGGCTACAAGCTCTCACCCTACACCATTGATCTCAAAGTGGAACGCACGTGGAAGACGCACAAGCCTCTGCCCACGGGCCGCTTACACCCGACCGTCGCCGTGGTGCGCAACAAGGCCTATGTCATCGGTGGCGGCGAGTCGAGTCACTTCAACGGCGGCCTCAAAACCAATGAAGAATACGACCCAGCAACCGACACTTGGACCCAGAAGGCCGACATGCCCACCGGGCGCGGCTGGGTACCATGGGTCGTGATCAATCAGGTGATTTACGTCGCCGGCGGTGTCAAAGATCAGAATAATCTTGCGAACTTAGAGGCGTACGACCCGAGCACAGATAAGTGGTCCGTCCTCGCGCCCATGCCCCAAGCCAGCAGTGCTTCGTGGGCCATCCCCTACAATGGCAAGGGCTACTTCTTTGCCGGTTCCTCAGGCGCGACGCAGATTTACGATGCGACGGCCAATAAGTGGAGTGTTGGCGCCGCGGTGCCGGGCGGTGCTGGGGAAGACCACTGCGTTGCCGAGGTCGATGGACGCCTGTACGTCATCGGCGGTGCCTACGCCGGAGGGCCCGATCGCGTCGCCATGCGCCGTTACGATCCCAGCGCCGATACTTGGGAGTCCTTGGCCCAGGTCCCAAGCGGCGGCGTCACCGATGGCTGGGCCTATGTCGCCGGGCATTCCATTTACGTTTGGGGTGGTTGGGACAGCTACGACCGCCGTCTGCGCGTCTTTGACACCGACAGCCAGACTTGGAGCGTGCGCGACAACTTCATCACGCCGCTGCAGGCCTCTACCGGCTACAACCGCTTCAAAATCGCTTTGCTCAATGGCCGCGCTTACTTCTTGGGCGGTGCCTCCTCGTCGGCCGAGGGCGTTGCCTACAATACCAACAACCTGTCCTTTGGACCGGTTGAAGCGTACTTGTACAGCAAATAGCGGAAAAGATAGCCTATATTCTGCATTAGCTTGGCGCCAGCCCCTGGGCACCTTGTCGTCACCGCCGTGGCCGCGTACCGTTGGCTTTGGGCTGTCATGCCGCGCTCCGGGGCCAATCACGTTGCCCGGGTCGCGTGCGGCAGCGGCGCGGAGCGGAGTTGTGGAAGAACGCCTGCAAAAACAAGAGGATGCATCGTCTTTGGCGCTGCGTTGGGCCCACAGGACCCAGCACGCCCATGGGCGTATCGTGCATCATCACGGTGCGCAGTTTGCTGCTTGTCTTCAAGGGATTAGCGGCACAATAGCCCTGACCTCCGATGGCATTGGCACCAAGATCGAAGTGGCCGAGCGCCTCGGTCGCTACGACACGCTGGGCCATGACCTCGTGGCCATGGTCGCCGACGATTTGGCCGCTCAAGGAGCTGAACCACTTGTGATGACTAATGTTTTGGACGTCGACCGCCTGGAATTGCCGATGGTGGATGCCCTGATGGCGGGGCTGCACGCTGCCGCGACGTTGGCGGGCATCGTCGTTTCTGGGGGTGAAATCGCGGAGTTGGGCGAGCGTGTGGCTGGCTGGGGCCCGCGAATGCACTGCAACTGGAGCGCCACGGCCTTGGGCGTCCTGCGTCCGGGTTGGCAATCCGTGGATGGCCGGCAGATTGGCGTCGGTGATGCGGTGATTGCTCTGCAAAGTCAAGGGTTTCGTGCCAATGGCTTTACTGCGATCCGCCAAGCCTTGGCTGTCCGCTACGGCGACGACTGGCACCGGCAACCGCTGGGCGGCGGCACGT
Organism: uncultured Myxococcales bacterium; assembly: GCA_903840165.1. Classification (GTDB taxonomy): domain Bacteria; phylum Myxococcota_A; class UBA9042; order UBA9042; family UBA9042; genus CAIMEY01. The sequence continues at coordinate 55,693 of CAIMEY010000011.1, forward strand.
GGGGGGAAGAGCTCCTCGCACCGAGCACCATCTATTCGCCGCTTGTGATCCAATTACGCAATAGTAACATACCATTGCATGGCCTGAGCCACCTGACAGGCGGTGGGCTTGTCGGCAAAATGCAGCGTACCCTGCGGGCCAGCGGCCTAGGCGCCAACCTGCCCGAGCTCTGGCCCGCCTCTGCGGCCATGCGTGAGGCGCAAGAGCTCTGTAGATACAGTGACCTACAGGCCTACAGCACTTGGAATATGGGCAATGGCTTTTTGCTGGTCGTGCCGCCTAGCGTTGTAGTACAAGCCCTAAACCTTGCGACATCACTAGGCTATTTCGCACGGCTGGCCGGAGAAATTACGTCCTGCCGAACCCTGCGTGTGCGCGTCGCGGGCGTGGCGCAGACGCTGGCGGAGTGGTAGTCGATGGAACTGGTGCCAGCCGTCCATTTTGCCGTACTGTCATGGCATTTGCCGTATGAGCCCGCCAAATGCCGGCAGGTGCAAGACGCTGCCCTGGCGTTAGGCGTCGACGTCGGGACGGTGCGCGTGGCCGTGGTGCTGTCCAGCGCGCGCAGTTGGGCCCCTACAGACGCCCAGGGGCAGCTGGACCCGCATCTGCAGGAAGCATGGGCCAATCCGATTTTGCAGCAATTGCATGTGGATCGCTGGCCGACCCTGGGCCAAAGCTACGTGCTTGTGCAGCCTCTGCCCGGGGTGACGGATTCGCTGGGGCGCACCGCGCAGGGGTTGCTGCAAGCGCTTGGCCTGGGCCTGCCTGAGGAGGCCCAACAGTGGATCTTTGCTGGGCAATGCTACCTGTTTGCCCAGGCGCTGACGGACGACGATCTTCGCCTCTTGCTGCCGCTTTTGGCCAATCCCGCAGTGGAACGAACCTGTTGGGGGCGCGGTGAGCCGGCTTGGCCCCTTGTCCCCATGTGGCTAGAGGAGCTGCCTAACCCATTGACCAGCAATGGTAATCTGCCTATTCCCCTGCCCGCGACCGATGCTGGCCTGGTGGACCTGAGTCAAGCCTACGGTTGGGCGCTGAACCTCCAAGAAATGCAAGCGATTGCGGCGTTTGCGGCCGTGCAGCGCCCCCTGCGCGTTGCCCAAGGACTGCCCGAGGACCTCACGCGCTGCGAGTGGGAGACCTTGGCGCAAACGTGGTCGGAACACTGTAAACATAAAGAATTCAACGCGATCATTGACATGACTTGGGCGTTGCCGGGGCAGTCGCCGCGTTCCGAGCGCATTAGCGGCCTCATGCCTACCTATGTCATGGCGCCGACACAAGAAATTCGCGCCAAGTATGAGGCCATGGGGCAAGATTGGGTCGTCAGCGCCTTTACGGACAATGCCGGCACCGTCGTGCTGAGCGCAGATGAACTCTTTGTTCTCAAAGTAGAAACCCATAATTCGCCTTCAGCAATCGACCCTTACGGCGGCGCGATGACGGGCCTGCTCGGCGTGCACCGCGATGCCTTGGGGATGGGGATCGGTGGGGCCCGGCTGCTCTTGAACACGGACGTGCTGTGTTTTGGCCCGGCTGACTATGCAAAGCCTTTGCTCAAAGGGCAGTTGCATCCGCAGCGCGTGGCCCAAGGCGTCATCGCTGGCATCGCCGCGGCAGGCAATCACAGCGGCGTGCCAACGGTCAATGGCGCCATCCTCTTTGACGACCGCTTTGCTGGAAAACCGCTGGTTTATTGCGGTGTTGGCGCGATCTTGCCGCGGCTGCAGGCGGGCCGGCCGGCCCATGTGAAGACGCTGCGGCCGGGCGACCGGGTGGTCATGGTCGGCGGCGCTGTGGGGCGCGATGGCATTCACGGCGCGACGTTTTCGTCCACGGTTTTGTTGCCCGATGTGCCTCATTCCGTTGTGCAAATTGGCGATCCACTGGCGCAGCAACGGGTGGCCGAATTCCTCCAGCAGGCATGCGCGCGTGGCCTTGTGCAGGCGTGCACGGACAATGGCGCGGGCGGCTTGTCCTCCTCGGTGGGCGAACTAGCGCTGCTAGCGGGGGGCGTACGCGTTGAACTAAGCGCGATTCCTACGAAATATCCGGGATTGCAACCGTGGGAACTGTGGGTGTCCGAAGCGCAGGAGCGCATGACCCTGGCCGTGCAACCTTCTGATCTGCCAGCGATTCTGGCGCTTGCCAACGAACACGGGACGGTGGCGACCGATTTGGGCGCGTTTGCGGACTCAGGTGTCCTTGATGTGCGCTATCGCGGCGAATCAATAGCGTATTTGCCGCTGGAATTCCTGCACCACGGCGTGCCCCGTCTGCACCTCCACGCGCGTTGGACCCCACCTCGCCAGGGTGAACCTGAGCAGTTTTCCTATGATATCAAGGAGATCCTGCTGCGGTTGCTGAGTAGTCCGATGGTCTGCAGCCGTGAATCGATCGTTCGCCAGTATGACCATGAAGTAACAGGGAAAATCGTCATCAAACCCTACATGGGCACGGATGGCCACGGGCCTCAGGACGCCGCGGTCGTGCGGGCCAACTGGACGGCTTGGCATGGTGTGGCTGTGGCTAGCGGTATTTGCCCTAAGTTCGGCGACTTAGATCCCTACCATATGGCCTGTGGTGCCTTTGACGAAGCGGTCCGTAGCCTCATTGCCGTCGGCGCTCGGCTGCCTTTGCCAGGAGAATCAAACGCTTGGAGTGGTTGCGACAATTTCTGCGTGCCCAATAGCGTCTATGACGCCGAGAATAATCCACAAGGTGCTGAAAAGTTGGGACAATTGGTGCGAATGTGCGAAGGCCTGCGCGACATGTGTCTGGCCTTTGACGTGCCGATGACCAGCGGCAAAGATTCGATGAAGAACGATTTCCGCAGTGAAGGCCTGCAGATATCTGTGCCGCCGACCCTGCTGATCACCCTGACTGCCAAGCTGGGGGACGTCCGCAAGGCCCTCACCTCCGGCTTTGGGGCTCAGGGCGACGGGATTTGGCTGGTGGGGCCAACGTACGATGAGCTCGGCGGCTCCGAGTTCTATCGTTTTTTCAAACATTTAGGGGCCAATGTCCCCCAAGTTCGCCCGCAGCAGGCCCGCCAAAGCTACTTGGCCTTGATGGATGCCCATGCGCGCGGATTCTTGGCTTCGGCCCACGATTTGTCCGACGGTGGTCTGGCGATTGCCCTGGCAGAATGCTGCATTGGCGGCGCCATCGGGGCCGACATCGATTTGCAGGTCTTGGAACCGGACCTGACGACCACCGCGCTCTTGTTTGCCGAGTCGCACAGCCGTCTGCTGGTGACGGTCCCTGAGCACCTGGAGTCAGAATTCGCGGTGATAATGCCTGCATCGGCCAGGCGTCTGGGCGCAGTTGGCGGAGACAACCTGCTTTTGCGCCGTGGGTCCGAGCAGTTGGCGCACATCGACGTATCGGCCTTGATCGATGCCTACCAAAGTGGAGGCCAGTGATGACACGCGTGCTGGTACTGCGCGGAGAAGGCTTTCATTGTACAGAGGAAACGGCGGCGGGCTATGCAATGGCCGGAGCGCAAGTCTGTGTCGCCTCGGTGGCCCAGTGGCTCAGCGGATCGGTAGATTGGCAGGACTTTGAACTGGTTCACCTGCCCGGTGGCTTTACCCATGGCGATGCCCTCGGGGCCGGGCAAGCCTTGGCGCAGACCCTTCGTCATGGCGTGATGGCCGATAGCCGTGCAATCTTTGGTGAAATTCGCCGTTACCTCGCCGGTGGCGGCAAACTGATCGGCGTCTGCAACGGTATGCAAATTCTGACGCGAGCCGGCCTGTTGCCCAATCTTGGCGGACAGTTTGATCAGGAGTTGGCCCTGGCTGCCAATCCAAGCGGCCGCTTTGAAGATCGCTGGGTCCGCTGCCAGGGCACGGGCATGATGTCAGGGGAAAAACCTAGCACATACTATGAGTTGCCGGTGCGTCATGGTCAAGGGCGCGTGGTGTTTGCCACCCCGTCCTTGCAGCATGCGGCGCAGCGTCAGGGCTTGCTGGTGTTGCGCTACGTCGACGCCGGTGGCCTGCCAACGGATGATTATCCTGCAAATCCAAATGGTTCAGAACTTGGGATTGCGGGGCTGCTCTCGGCCGATGGCCAGGTGCTGGGCCTGATGCCCCATCCAGAAGCGTTCCTAATGCCCTACAATCACCCGCGCTGGCCCGAGCGTCAGCGCAGTCAATTGCCTGTAATTGCGGGGCAAGCCGACGGCCTAGCCCTCCTGCGCCACTGGGTCCTTTGGGCGACCCCTGGGACCACGCCATGACCGACCTGCAGCCCATCGCCACGGCCCTGCTGACCGTGACCGACAAATCCGGCATCGTTGAACTTGCCAAGGGTTTGCTTGGACACGGGATTGAGCTGATTTCGACCGGCGGTACCCGGGCGGTCTTGCGCGAGGCTGGGTTGCCCGTCGTCGACATCAGCGACTGGACGGGGCAGCCCGAGGCCTTCGGTGGACGGATGAAGACCCTGTCTTTTCAAGTGGGTGCGGGCATCCTGTTCGATCGACAGCGCGACGCGGCGCAGGCAGAGGCTATGCAGGTCCGCGCCATCGACCTCGTGGTCTGCAACTTGTACGCCTTTGCGCAACACCGCGATCTCGGACTGCCCATCGATCAACTCATTGAATTTGTGGATATTGGTGGGCCGACCCTGATTCGCGCCGCCGCCAAGAACTCCGCCGCGGTCGCCGTTGTCACAGATCCAAGTGATTACAGCACCTTGCTGGACGAACTGGAGCGCCACCATGGCCACACCAGCTTGCAGCAGCGGCGGCAATGGATGCGTCAAGCCTTTGCTCTGACAGCGGAATATGACCAAGCGATTGCCGACCACCTGTGCGGGCAACCGCTCCGCTATGGCGAGAACCCCCAGCAGAACGCGGTGTTCGTGCCCTCAAGGCGTGGGCGCTCGATGGAGCAGTTGGCGGGAAAAGCCTTGTCGTACAATAACCTGGTCGATCTTGATGCAGCGCTGTCGGTGGTCTTGCCCTTGTCAGCGCCGGCGTGCGTGGTGGTCAAGCACGAAAACCCTTGTGGTTTTGCGCAGGGCGGGGCCCTGGCGAGCTTGCTGGAGCGCGCGTGGCAAGGGGATCCGACCTCAGCCTTTGGCTCGGTGGTAGCCGTCAATTTTCCCATGGATACCAGCGATTTGAGCTTCCTGCAACTGGCTGACAAGGCCAAGCGCAAGTTCGTCGAAGTCATCGCGGCGCCTAGTTTCACAGCGGGTGCACTCGCATTGCTGACAAATAACGCAAACTTGCGAGTCATAACCGTCACCGAGGCCACCACGGCTCAGCCTCAGCAGCGCCGGAGCCTCAGCTTGGGGACCCTGGTGCAGACGCCGGACGTGGAGCCGGACCTGAAGCGACAAGTTGTGTCGCAAAAGGTGCCCGGACGCTTGGACCAAGCCCTCATCGACTTTGGTGTCCACGTGGTGAAGGCTTTGAAATCAAACGCGATTGCCATTGTTCGTCGTCATGAGGGCGGCCTGCAACTGATCGGCATGGGGGCAGGGCAGCCAAACCGCTTGCAGTCTGTGCAGTTGGCTGTGGCGCGCGCTCAAGCGAACCTGGCTCTGCTGGCCGGTGCGAGCCAAGCTGATGAACCCCTACAGTTGCGCGATTGCTTCTTGATTTCTGACGCTTTTTTCCCATTTGCCGATGGTCCAGCCTTGGCGTTGCAGGCCGGCATCGGTACCCTGGTGCAGCCCGGCGGCTCGATTCGCGACGCCGAAGTCGTGGCCGCCTGTGATGCGGCGCAGGCCGTCTTGGTGCACACCGGGATACGGCATTTTCGCCACTAATTGCTGGTAAAAGTACGCGTAATTTATAGGATTTTCTCCTGCGCGAACGGGCGAGATGTGCAGAGCAGTATGGCGTCTCATCAGGCGATGGCAGGCGGTTAGCGTGGCTAGTGCGGTCGAAAGAATTGCCAAGCAATCCATGCAGATCGCCGTGATCGGCCGTGGCGGTCGCGAACATGCCCTGGCGTGGCGATTGCGCAAGGACGGGCATACGGTGACGGTGCTGCCGGGGAGCGCTGGCCATGGAACGTCGATTCCCGTGGATTTAAGCTCGGTTGCGGCGGTTGCTAATGCCCTGCTGCCCTTGCAGCTCGATCTGGTCGTCGTCGGGCCTGAGGCGCCTTTGGCCCTGGGTCTGGCGGATGCCTTGAGGGCGGCGGGCCTGGCCGTAGTTGGCCCTGGAGCCGAGGCTGCGCAGCTGGAAGCGTCGAAGATTTGGGCGAAATCCTTCATGAAGCGCCATGGCGTACCGACCGCAGCGTGGCAGCCCTTTGCCCAAATTGACGAGGCCTTGGCCGCCTTGGACAACCGACCGGCGGGGCCCGTTGTGGTCAAGCTGTCAGGGCTGGCCGCCGGCAAGGGCAGCGTGGTCTGTGCGGACCTGGGGCAGGCCAGGCAAACGCTTGAAGAGATGGAGAAAACGCACGGAACGTCGGCGCCCTGCTTGCTCGAAGAGCGGCTCTATGGCCGCGAGTTGTCGCTCATGGCGCTAGTCGCAGATGGGAAGGCCGTTCTGCTGCCAACAGCAGAGGATTACAAGCCTTTGCTCGATGGTGACCAGGGCCCCAACACCGGCGGCATGGGCGCCATCAGTCCTGTGCCGTGGTGTACCGATGCCATGGTCGCGCAAATCAATGCGCAGTTGCTGCAGCCAACGCTGCGCGGGTTGGTTGCGGAACATCTTTCCTTTCGCGGCGTTCTGTATCTCGGTGTGCTCTGGACGGCCCAAGGCCCGCAGCTGCTCGAGTACAACGTGCGCTTGGGTGACCCCGAAACGCAGGCCGTTCTGCCGGGTCTCGCCGGCGATTTCGCCCATGATTTGCTAGCGATTGCCCAGGGGAACCTGCCGTCGTCGCCGTTGCCCGTGCTGCCCGGGTTTCGCGTCGCCGTGGTGCTGGCGGCCCCTGGCTATCCGCACAATCTTGATAGCAAAGAGGCACTTGGCTCCCTGCCGGAACTGCCCGGGCACCTGTTTCACGCGGGCACGGCTTGGGTCGACGGGCAGTGGCAGCTGGCCTCGGGCCGGGTGCTGACCTGCGTCGGTTGGGGCGACACGCCCAATTTGGCGCGCAAACAGGCCTACAACCTTGCCGAGCGTTTGCGCCCCCAAGGGCTGCAGTCGCGAGGCGACATCGGCCTGCGGTGGCCGCCTCTGCGTGCTGCGCTGTTGTTTTCGGGCCGAGGCAGCAACGTGGCTGCCTTGGCGGTGCAGATGCGTCAAGGGGTGTTGCGTGGCCTGATCGACCCCGTCCTGGCCCTGACGGACTGCCCAGAGGCTCCGGGTCAGCAGGTGGCGCAACAGTTTGGGATTCCTTGGGAATTGGTTGACGGCTCTGGGCTGGGCCGCCAGACCTTGAGTCACCGCCTGTTAGACAAGCTGCAGCAGTCAGCGATTGATGTCGTCATTCTTGCTGGTTTTCAAAGGATTCTTTCGCCTGAGCTGGTGCAGGCCTACGCCGGGCGCATCGTCAACATCCATCCGGCAGACACC